>CAVTNA010000036.1:0-38638 GCA_963735835.1 uncultured Alphaproteobacteria bacterium
CCGCCTCGGGCTTGAAGTCTTACACTTGCCGGCGGCTCGATCGTCGCCGCAATGCGGGCGAGCGAGGCGTAGCTCAGCGACTTTCCATCGGGCGTCAGCACGGCGCCATTCCCAGTTCGCAGCTCGGCTTTTGCGATCCCGGTTTGGCTGGAGGCCGCCGACAGCAGCACGTCTCTGGCAACCGCACCCGCGATCCTCAGCTTCTCATAGGCGTCGGGCACCGTTGAGGAGCCGCCGGTGACTTGCATGCTCAGAAACTTGCCGGCGGCGTCGCCCACAACCCGCATGCCGCGGGCCATCGTCCCGTCATCGGTCGCAGCGATCGGGAAGCCTTCGGCCAATACCCTGGTATTGTAATAGGCCGTGCCCGGCGGACCCGGATCGACCTTGATGTCGTTCCAGTCGATATCAAGTTCCTCGGCGACAAGCGCTGCCTGAACCGAATAGGCACCCTGGCCGAGATCGGCCCGCGGTGTGATGATGGTGACGCCGCTTTGGTCGATCCGCACGTAAGGTGTAAGCGCGGCCTCGCCGGCGCCGAGCTCGGAGAGCAGCGGATTGGCGGGTGTCCGCCTGTAGGCATAGTAGCCGAACGCCACACCTCCGGCGATCGCCGCCGAACCGACAAGAAACGTGCGACGCGCAATTGTCCCGATCCGGCTCATGGCCTGGGTTTCCTCAAATTCGCGGCGGCGGTTTTCACGGCGAGCCGTATCCGCGGATAGGTGCCGCAGCGGCACAGGTTGCCCATCCATCGCGGCGGTGATGTTGTGCGTCGCTCGGGATGCGGATTTGACGCCCGAGCAGGGAAGTGGCTGCCATGATCTGGCCGGATTGGCAGTATCCGCACTGAGGTACATCCACTTCCAGCCAGGCCGCCTGTACCGTCTTCCCCAGTGCAGTCTCCGCCAGCCCCTCGATGGTGGTGACCTGTCCTCGCCGTCGATACCGGTGTTATGCAGGAACGACGATTGCCTTGCCGTCCAGATGCACGGTGCAGGCGCCGCATTCCGATATGCCGCAGCCGTACTTCGGTCCCGGTCATATCAAGTGGTCGCGCAGTACCCAGAGTAAAGGCGTGTCGGGCTCGACATCGAGCCTGGTGGTCTTGCCGTTGACCTTCAGTTCCATGCGACCTCCAAGAGCGAGCTGGATCGGCGCCTCGACCCCATCCGTTGCGTGCCGATCGCGCCGGAACGCCGGGGTGGCGTGCGCGGCTTGTCGCGATCGTTTCGTCATCGGGGCGAACATGGCATCGCCGTATGCCCAGATGACGATCTCTATACCATCGCCGGGATTATCGTAATCTCGATCCGGTGACCGGTTGCGCCGGGCAGGGCATGCCGCACCTTGCACGCCGGCGCAGCCGGGTGGCAAGCTGCCGGGATGAGGCCTGCAACGGAAGGACGAGCAGGCGTTGAACAGGAGGTCACCGGCCGGTGATCCCGGCCTTGCAGCCCGCGAATTTGTGCTAGCAATTATCATAAAAGTTGGGACGGATGACAAAGGGACGAATTATCGGAAGCGCGGTTGCCGCGCTCCTGATCGTCGGCGTGGTTGCGGGGTTTGCGATCGCCTGGCGGCCGGCGATCGCGGCGATCGAGCAGCCCCAGCCGCAATCGTTCGATGCCGCGCTCGTCAAACGCGGCCGCGAGCTTGCCGCGATCGGAAACTGCAGCAGCTGTCACACCGCGCGCGGCGGCAGGGACTTTGCCGGGGGAGTTCCGGTACCGACGCCGTTCGGCACGATCTATTCCTCGAATATCACGCCGGATGCGGAGACCGGGATCGGCCGCTGGCCGGAAGCGGCGTTCCGCCGCGCCATGCGCTCGGGCGTCGATCGCAGCGGCCAGCACCTCTATCCGACCTTTCCCTATGATCATTTCACCAATGTCAGCGATGAGGATGACCGCGCGCTCTATGCCTTTCTGATGACGAGGCAGCCGGTTCACGCACCCGCCCGCGTCAACCAGCTTTCCTTTCCGCTCGATCAGCGCGTGGTGATCGCGGGCTGGAAACTGCTGTTTCTGCGCCACGGCACTTACCAGCCGGACACCAGCACAGAGCGCGGAATGGAATCGCGGCGCCTATCTGGTCGAAGGGCTGGCGCATTGCGGCGCGTGCCACACCCCGCGCAATGCGCTCGGCGCGGAACGCGCGCAGCGCGCCCTTTGCCGGTGGCGATGTCGACAACTGGCAGCGCTTATGCGATCAACGCGCAATCTCCCGCGCCGGTGCCGTGGGATGCCGCGGCGTTGTTCGCGTATCTCCGCGACGGCTGGCATCCCGATCATGGCGTTGCGCGCGGGCCGATGGCGGACGTGGTCAGCAACCTGTCGATCGGTCCCGGACAGCGATATCCGCGCCATCGCGAGCTATATGGCCAGCGTGTTCGGCGCGCCGACGCCGGATCGCAGGCGCCGGGGCGAGGAGGTGCTGGCGCAGGTCAAGTCGCCTCCGGCGCCGGCTCGCAAGACCGATGCGGCGGGTGCGTGCGATCTACGCCGCGGCCTGCGCGACCTGCCACGAGACGGACAGGCCGCTGCCCTATGGCGGGGTCAACCTCGCGCTCTCCACCGCCATCAGCGCCCCCGATGCGCGCAACGCCGCCAACATCGTACTGTCGGGCATTCGCCCGGTCGAGGGCGAGCGCAGCCCGATCATGCCGGGCTTTGCCGCCAGCATGAGCGACGCCCAGATCGTCGGCGCTTTTGAATTATCTGCGCTCGCGCTTCAGCGACCAGCCGGCCATGGACCGGCGTTGAAAAGACCGTCGAGGACGCGCGCCGCACGCAGACCGTGTTTCTCCAGACCTCGCCGGGGCCGCACAACGCTCCTGCCGATGCAAGCCAGCGAGACAAGCCATGATGACACTGAAGGTCAATGGTCGCGATCACCAGATCGATGCCGATCCGGATACGCCGCTGCTCTATGTGCTGCGCGACGATCTCGAGCTCAACGCCGCCAAATTCGGCTGCGGGCTCGGCCAATGCGGGGCGTGCACGGTGATCGTCGACGGCAAGGCGGTGTTGTCCTGCGTGACGCCGCTGCTGCTGCTGGAGGGCAAGCAGGTGACGACGCTGGAGGGTCTCGGGTCGATCGAGGCGCCGGCGCCGATCCAGCGCGCCTTCATCGAAGAGCAGGCGGCGCAATGCGGCTACTGCATCGCCGGCATGATGATGCGGGCGCAGGCCTGCTGCAGAAAAATGCAAAGCCGACCGACGAGGAGATCCGCGCCGAGCTGGAGCCGCATCTGTGCCGCTGCGGCACCCATATGCGCATCCTGCGCGCGGTGCATCGCGCCGCGCATCTGATGCAGACCGCCGACGCCTCGACCGGCCAGAGGAGCGCACAATGAACAGGCCCTGTCATTCTCGACCGCCGCCGCGTGCTCGCAGGCGAGCGGCGCGCTGATCGTCAGCTTCTACGCTTGGCGGATGCTTTCGCGCAGGATCAGGGCGCGCCGGCCACGCCGCCGGCGCCGAAGCCTCCGGGCAGTCTTGCAACGACGCCGTTCCTCGATTCCTGGATTCGGATCGACGCCGACGGCAGCATCACCGTGTTCACCGGCAAGGCCGAACTCGGTCAGGGTTTCAAGACCGCGTTTCAGCAGATCGCCGCCGAAGAACTCGACGTTCCCTTCGAATCGCTGAAGGTGGTCACGGCCGATACCGGCCGCACCGCCAATGAGGGTTATACCTCCGGCAGCCATTCCATGCAGGACAGCGGCACCGCGATCCGGAATGCCGCCGCGCAGGTGCGCGAGCTGCTGGTCGCGGAAGCCGCGCGGCGTCTCGACTTGCCGGCTGAAAGTTTCCGCACCGAAAATGCCGCGGTGATTGCGCCGGATGGCCGGCGGCTCGGCTACGGCGATCTGGTCGCGGGCGACATGCTGCATGTTCAGGCGCAGGCCAAATCGAAGCTCAAGGAGCCCGCGACCTTCAAGGTGATGGGCCAGCCGGTGCCGCGGGTCGATATCCCGGCCAAGGTCACGGGAGGTGCGGCCTATGTCCAGGATATGCGGCTACCCGGCATGGTGCATGCCCGAGTCGTGCGGCCGCCGAGCTATGGCGCGCAATTGACGGAGTGCGATACCTCGGCGGTCGAAAAGCTGCCGGGGGTGGTCAAGGTCGTGCGCGACGGCAACTTTCTCGCCGTCGTCGCCAAAAAGGAATTCCAGGCGATCAAGGCGATGGCCGCGCTGGCTTCCGCGGCGAAATGGAAGGAGACCGCGAGCCTGCCGAAGCAGGACGATCTGCCGCGCGTCCTCACCAGCCTGCCGTCGCAGGACAAGACGATCTTCCAGCAAAGCAATCCGGCGGTCACCGGCCAGAAAACCATTGAGGCGACCTATACCCGGCCCTATCAGGCGCACGGCTCGATCGGCCCGTCCTGCGCCGTCGCGCAATTCAGGCGACGGCAAGATGACGGTCTGGACCCACACCCAGGGCGTCTATCCCGACCGCCAGGGCATCGCCGAAATGTTGCGCGTGCCGCCGGCCAGCGTTCGCGTGCATCCATGTCGAAGGCTCGGGCTGCTACGGCCATAACGGCGCCGACGATGCCGCGGCCGACGCCGCCTTGATCGCGCGCGCATTGCCCGACGTGCCCGTTCGCGTGCAATGGATGCGCGAGCAGGAACACGCCTGGGAGCCGTTCGGCCCCGCGATGGTGACGAAGCTGAAGGCGTCGCTCGATGGCAACGGCGCCATATCAGACTGGAATTTCGAGGTCTGGAGCAATACCCATTCGATGCGGCCGGGCGGCGCCGGATCGATGCTGGCGGCCCAGCACATGGCGCAGCCGTTCGCCGTGCCGGCGCCGAGAGCCATTCCGCTGCCGGAAGGCGGCGGCGATCGCAACGCGATCCCGATCTACAAATTTCCCAACGCGCAGGTGGTGCACCACTTCATCCCCGCGATGCCGTTGCGAATTTCGGCGATGCGGGCGCTCGGCGCCTATCACAACGTGTTTTCGATCGAGAGCTTCATGGATGAGCTCGCCGGCGCCGCCGGCGCCGATCCGGTCGAGTTCAGGCTGAAGCATCTCGACGATCCGCGCGGGCGCGACGTCATCGAGAAGGCGGCGCAGGGCTTTGGCTGGCAGAAGGGGCAGAAGGCGCCGCCGAACCGCGGCTACGGCTTTGCCTTTGCGCGCTACAAGAATCTGGCCGCCTATTGCGCCGTCGCCAGCGAGGTGGAAGTGAACCGGGAGACCGGACGCCCGCGCCTGGTGCGCGCGGTGGCGGCGGTCGACAGCGGGCAGGTGGTCAATCCGGACGGGCTGATCAACCAGATCGAAGGCGCTATCCTGCAGTCGATGAGCTGGACGCTGTACGAGAGCCGTCACCTTCGACGATACCAGGATCACCAGCATCGACTGGCAGACCTATCCGATCCTGCGCTTCAATGCGGTCCCCGACAGCGTCGATGGTGCACGTCATCAACCGGCCCGGCCAGCCGTTCCTCGGCAGCGGCGAAACCGGGCAGGGACCGGCGGCGGCGTCGATCGCCAATGCGATCGCCAACGCAACCGGCAAACGGTTGCGCGATCTGCCGCTGACGCGGAAGAAGATCAAGGATGCGATCGACGCGTGAAGTCGACCTAGCTGATTTCCTTCCGCACCATCGCCGCCGCGTCGCTCATCGCCCGGAGCTTGCCGAAGGCGACATGGCGGGGCATGTATTTCATGCCGCAGTCCGGTGCCGGGATCAGCCGGTCGGCGGCCACATATTTCAAACCGTGGCGGATGCGCCCGGCGATCACGGCCGCGGTCTCGACCACGGGATCGCCGAGATCGATCACGCCCAGCATGATCTTCTTGGATGAGAGATCGGCGAGCACGCCGAGATCGAGCTTGGGCTGGGCGGCCTCGATCGAGATCTGCTCGGCGCTGGAGTTCCGCCAGCTCGGCCAGGAACGAATAGCCGGAAGGCTTGGTGTCGCCGGGGACGACTGCGGCATATCCGAAGCAGATGTGAACCACCGTCGGCACGGTGATGCCTTGCAGCGCGCGATTGATCGCTTTCACCGCGTAGCGCCTGGCGGCCGCGGGATCATTGCGCACCCAGGGTTCATCGAGCTGGATCACGTCGGCGCCGGCCTTCTGCAATTCCAGCGCCTCGGCGTTGACGGCGGCGGCGAACGCCATCGCCAGTTCTTCCTCGTCGCTGTAAAACTCGTTCTTGGCCTGCTGGCTCAGGGTGAAGGGGCCGGGCAGGGTGATTTTCGCGGCGTGATCGGTATTGTGGCGCAGAAATTCCATGTCCCGCACTTCGACAGCGTCCTTGCGGACGATCTTGCCAACGACGCGGGGCACCGGCGTCTTCTGGCCCGACCGCGCGGTAATAAAGGCGGGATTTTCAGCGTCAATTCCATCCAGCGCCGTCGCAAAGCGGTTGGAGTAGCTTTCCCTCCTGATCTCGCCATCGGTTACGATATCGATGCCGGCGCGCTCCATGTCGCGGATCGCGACGATCGTCGCGTCATCCTGCGCCTGCTCAAGCCAGGCTTCGGGAATGCGCCAGATCCCGGTCATGCGGGTGCGCGGCACGGATTTGGACAGCATCGCGCGGTCGACAAGCCAGTCCGGCTGGGGGTAGCTGCCCACGACGGATGTCGGCAGCAAATGTTTCGGCAGTGGCAATTTTCAACCCCGGCGACAGGCGCGCTGTGCTTGTTGGTTGGTATAGGTATGTGACAAGAGCCGGGCAGTCCAGAAGCAGGCACGTCGCCCGGAGGCTGTTCCTTGCCGGCCGTTTGGCGCATATTAGTCATGGCTGCCCGCCCGGGCGCCCGTTTTCCGACTTTTCCGTCCTTTGTCATCTCACCTCAGGAGTAACCCCATGACGCACGCCATCCGCTTTCATAAGACCGGCGGTCCCGAAGTTCTGGTCTGGGAGGAAGTCAAGCTTGGCAAGCCCGGGGCCGGGGAAGCGCGTATCCGCCACACCGCGGTGGGGCTGAACTTTGTCGACATCTACAACCGCGCTGGGGTTTATCCTGCGCAGTTGCCAAGCGGTCTCGGCGGCGAGGCTGCCGGCGTGGTCGAGGAAGTCGGCGCCGGCGTCACCGATCTGAAGGCAGGCGACCGCGTCGCCTATGGCGCTGCGCCGATCGGCGCCTATGCCGAAGCCCGGCTGATCCCGGCCGATCGCCTGCTCAAGCTGCCCGACGGCATCGATGACAAGACCGCCGCCGCCATGATGCTGAAGGGCCTGACGACGCAATACCTGATCCGCCAGACCTATCGCGTCAAGGCCGGCGACACCATCCTGCTGCATGCGGCGGCCGGCGGCGTCGGTCTGATCCTCAGCCAGTGGGCCAAGCATCTCGGCGCCACCGTGATCGGCACCGTCGGCACCGATGAGAAGGCAAAGCTCGCCAAGGCTCATGGCTGCGCCCACACCATCGTCTATACGCGCGAGGATTTCGTGAAGCGCGTCGAGGAGATCACCGGGGGCAAGAAAGTGCCGGTGGTCTACGACTCCGTCGGCAAGGACACCTTCCTGAAATCGCTCGATTGCCTGGCGCCGCTCGGCGTCGCCGCCTTGTTCGGGCAGTCCTCCGGCACCGTCGATCCGCTCAACCTCGGCCTGCTGGCGCAGAAGGGTTCGCTCTACGTCACCCGCCCGACGCTCAATACCTATGCCGCCAAACGCGAAAACCTCGTCACTATGGCGAAGGAGCTGTTCGATGTGGTGAAATCCGGCGCGGTCAAGATCGAGGTGCATCAGACCTATCCGCTGAAGGATGCCGCCAAGGCGCATGCCGATCTCGCCGCGCGCAAGACCACGGGATCGACGGTTCTGACGGTGTGAGAATTCAGCGACGGTCACGATGCAAGGAGAGGCGGGCCATGCCCGCCTCTCAGGCCTGGCCCTTGAAATTCATCAGGCGCCGGATCATGCGGATGTTGGCATAGTCCACCATCTTGCCATCGACCGTCACGGCGGCCTGGCCGTTTCGTTCCGCCTCTTCCATCGCCGCGATCACGCGCTCCGCATAAGCCAGCTCCGCGTCGGTGGGGATGAAGGCGTTGCGCGTGGCTTCGATCTGGCTGGGATGGATGACTTGCTTGCCGTCGAACCCCATCGCCGCTGCCTTCGCCGCGGTCGCCGCGGTCGCGACCGCATCGCGGAAAGCGCCGCAGGGTCCATCGATCGCGCGCAGGCCAAAGGCGCGGGCGGCCAGCAGGAGGCGCATCATCGGGTAGGCGAACAGATCGAGCGTGGTTTGCCTGTATCCGTCGGCTGCATTTCCGACATGCTTGTAGCCCGATGGCGATGCGCCGATCTCCGCGCTGCGTGCCCCGATCGATGCCGCAAGATCGCCGACGCCAAGATGCAGCGCGGTCACCAGCGGGTCGGCCGCCGCCAGCGCTCCGACATTGATCAGCCCGCGCGCGGTTTCGATCAGCAGTTCCATCCCGGCGGGGCGATCGCGTGTTGCGGCCGCCTCGGTAATCCAGCGGCCGATTTTGGCAATGTCGGCCACCGCCTCCGCCTTGGGAATCATGAAAGCGTCAAGCCGCTTGATACCACCGAGGCACGCGATCTCCTTTTGAATCGAAGGACTGTCGATCGCGTTCAGCCTGACCGCGACGGTCTTCTGTCCCCAGTCATGCGTGGTCAAGGTCGCCGCGGCCGCCGCCAATGCTGCGGCTTTTTCGCCAGGGGGCACCGCGTCTTCAAGATCCAGGAATACCGCGTCGGCGGCGGACGCCGCCGCATTTTGCACGTGCCGGGCGCGATGCGCGGGCACGGCAAGATAGCTGCGAGTTAATCGCGAAGGCGTCATCAACCGGTTTTTTCCATCAGGCCGAGTTCGGCCAGGATGGCGTCGGTGTGCTCGCCGACCGCTGGAATATCGCCCATCACCGGATTGACGCCGGAAATCGTGATCGCGGGCAGGAAGCTCATCAGCGGACCGTTCGGCGATCCCACCTTTTTCACGCGATCCCTGGCATGAAGCTGCGGATGCCCGAGGAAGGTTTCGACGGTATTCATCATGGCGTTGGCGATGGCGGCATCGTCGAGCCGCCGCAACACTTGATCGGCCGATAATTTTTCGAATTTTCCCTCGATCAATGCTTCCAGCGCGTCGCGGTTTTGCATGCGCTGCGGGTTGGTGCAAAAGCGCGGGTCGCTTGCAAGCTGCCCATCCTCCAGCACCTGCGCGCAGAGCGCCGTCCATTCCCGCGCGTTTTGAATGCCGAAGAACACGGTTCGCCCGTCACCGCAGCGAAATGGACCGTAGGGCGCAATGGTCGCGTGACGCATACCGGTGCGGACCAGCGGCTTGCCGGCGCCATCGGTGTAATAGGCGGGATAACTCATCCATTCCGTCATTGAATCGAATAGCGAGACCTCGAACGCCATGCCGTTGCCGGTCCGCTCGCGATTGAACAGTGCCATCAGCACGCCGTTCACGACGTACATGCCGGTCGCGGTGTCGGCAACGGCGATGCCGCATTTGGCGGGCTGTTCCTCGGTGCCATTAACCGAGAGAAATCCGGCCTCGCACTGCACCAGCAGGTCATAGGCTTTTTTCTCGCCATAGGGGCCGCCGCTGCCGTAGCCGGAAATGTCGCAGGCGATCAGGCGAGGGAAGCGCGCAACCAGGGTCGCGGCATCGAGGCCGAGCCGTTTGGCCGCACCCGGCGCCAGGTTCTGCAGGAATACGTCCGCCTGCGGCAGCAGCGCCTCGAGCACGCGCTTGCCTTCGCTGCTCTTGATATCGAGCGCGAGGCTCTCCTTGGAGCGGTTGGTCCAGGCGAACTGGCTCGACATACCCTGCATCACGTAATCATAGTCTCGGCAGAAATCGCCCTTTCCGGGCCGCTCGAGCTTGATCACCCGCGCGCCCCAGTCGGCCAGATGCCGGCTGGCGAGCGGTGCCGCGATCGCCTGCTCAAGGGAGACCACAGTGATGCCGGACAGCGGCAGCCCGGGCGGTTTTCCGTTCATGGATTGTCTCCGGATCATTCCTGTCCGTCCCGTATAGCCGGTTCTGGCGCCGAAGCGGAATACCCGATTAAATGCGGCGGTTGCTGTTCTGCCCGCGGGGCGAGGAGGGTCAATGGCGCGCGTTCTTGTGTTGTTGCCGGCGAGGGATTTCGATCCGAGCGAAGCTGCGGTGAGCTGGCGGGTGCTCGTGGACGCCGGACACGCCGTCACTTTCGCCACTCCCGACGGAGGCTCCGCGCTTGCCGACGACATGATGCTGACGGGGCGGGGTCTTGATCCCTGGGGCGCCGTTCCGCTGTTGCGGAATTTGCCGCTGTTCGGACTTCTGATGCGGGCCAACCGCGACGCGCGGAAGGCCTACGCCGGAATGATCACTGCACCGAACTATATTGCGCCGCAACGTTGGGATACCGTCGATCCCGTGATCTACGACGCGTTGCTGTTGCCGGGCGGGCATCGTGCGCGGGGCATGCGCCAATATCTGGAAAGCGAGATCCTGCAAAGCATTGTCGTCCGGTTTTTCGAGGCCGAAAAACCGGTGGCGGCAATCTGTCACGGCGTGGTGCTGGCGGCGCGCAGCCACTCGAAACGGACAGGACGCTCGGTGCTCTGCGGATACCAGACCACCGCATTGACCTGGGCGTTCGAAAACAGCGCCTGGTCGGTCGGGCGCATCACGCGGTTCTGGGATCCGAACTACTATCGGACCTATGTGGAGCAGGCCGGACAACCGAAGGGCTTCATGTCGGTGCAGCAGGAAGTGATGCGCGCGCTGGCGCGCCCGGAAGATTTCCGTGATGTTCCAAAGGACGATCCCAACTATCGCCGCAAGACCTCGGGGCTGGCGCGCGATTCCATGGACGACGAAACGCCGGCCTTCGTGGTCCGGGACCGAAATTACGTTTCGGCGCGATGGCCGGGCGACATCCACACTTTTGCAAAGACGTTTGCGGGCATGCTGAAGTAGAATTCTCAGCGTCATTTTGAGGCAGCGCGATTGAGGACCAGGCCCAATGAAGATTCTGATCGTCCTCGCGCATCCCGAGCATCAGAGCTTTAACGGCGCGATGTTCCGGACCGCGGTCGAGACGCTGTCTGCCGCCGGCCACGAGGTCAAGACCTCCGATCTCCATGCCATGCCATTCGACCCGGTCTCGGGAAGGCACAACTTCCTGTCCGCCAAGGATCCGGATTATTTCAAGCAGCAGATCGAGGAGATGTACGCATCGGAAACCTACGGTTTTGCCGAGGACATTGAAGACGAGATCCAGAAGATCGAGTGGTGCGACCTGATGATCTGGCAGTTTCCGTTGTGGTGGTTCGGTCTGCCGGGAATTCTCAAGGGTTGGGTGGATCGCGTGTTTGCGATGGGACGGACCTATGGCGGGGACAAGATCTATGCCAATGGCGTCTTCAAGGGTAAACGGGCGATGCTTTCGCTGACGACAGGCGGGCCTGCGCCGGCCTATCTCAAGGGCGGTTTCAATGGCGACATCCATGCCATTCTGAGACCGATCCAGCGCGGCATACTTCAGTTCGTGGGTTTTGAGGTGCTGGCACCGCAGATCGTTTATGGACCGGTGCGACTGCTGCAGAGCCAAAGGACCGAGCTGCTGGCCGCCTATGCCGAACGCCTGAAAAACATTGTAGGCGAGACGCCGTTCGAGGTCGGGATTTATTGACCATTACTCCGCAGCGGCCGGGGCGCGTTCGAGCGCGCCATCATAGCCGGGCATCAGCGCGATGCCCGACCGTTCACCACCGCGCCATTGACATGAAATGACGAATTATTCCGCCGATGCTGGCGTGGTGGCGGCGAAAATGCGTTTGCGTCGCGTCGGATGAACTGGAAGTCGCGCCGCGGCGCGGCCCGATCGCCTCGAACTGCGCCTTCTGCTCGTCGTTTAAACTGCCATAGAAGTCGTCCAGCGCCGCGCGCACGCTCTTGACCGCCTGCAGCATCACATCCAGTCGCTTGCCGACGGCTTCAAGCCGCGCCGGCGGTGTAATGGCATCGCCGGTCTGGCACGTGGCCTTGAGCATGTCCGCCGCCTTTGCAGTGGCGTCCTGTAGCGCCGCAAGGCTCGTGCGCTGGGCCTCGGTTGGATGAACCCTCGCATCGATCTCGGCGGTCGGCCAAGCCGTCACGCCCGCTTGCGCGGTGCCGCAGTTTTCGGCGAGCGAGCCGCTCCTGCCCTTGGTGGCTTCGGCCCGGTGCTGATCCTGCCCGAGCGCGTTCAACCGGACCTTCTGCTCGTCGTTGAGAAGGTCGTAGAATTTCTGCAGCGGCGGCTGAACCGTCCCGACCGCCGATATCATCGCCTCGATCCGCGTCTGCATCGCTGCGAGCCGCGCCGGTGCCGTCAACGCGATCTGGGTCGGACATGCGGCTTTGATGTCTTGCGCCGCTTTCACCGAGGCATTGGCGAGATCGTCGAGCGCCCCGCGTTGGGCGTCATTGGGCTGGACCGCCTGCTGGATTTGATCGATCGGCAGGCCGGCGATGTCGCGGCTATCCTCACCGCACATCTGCGCCAATTGGTCCGGCGCCGCGGTTTGGGCGCCGGCTGGTCGTCGGTTGCCGGCCTGATGACCGCCTTCCGGCCAATAGCCGGCCAGATCGTCATAGCCATAAGGTGAGAAGATGCCGGCGTAGATGTCACCGTAGCCATAATCCCAGAATGGGTCGTCGTAGCCATAGCCCCACAGCGTGTAATCATAGATGTCGTAATAGGCGAACGGCCAGAACAGCGGACCAACCCAGCCGTAACCGCCGTTGCGGTGCCTCCACCATCCGCCCCGGCCGCGGCCGTCATGCCATCCCGCCGTGGCCGCGGTTGCGACGATCTGCGCGCGGGTAGTGGGGCTGCGGAGCGCGGCGCGATTATGTAATGCGCCGGCGAATGCGTGGGCGTTCAACGCATTTCGCACCGCGTTTGTCCTGGCATTCGCGCTTCGATTGGGGCTGACCGTTGCCGCATTGCCGCTAAAGCGGACGCCGCGATTTGCGTTCAGCGTCGGGCCGTGGCCGGCAAATCGGTTGCCGCCGTGGACCGCATGCGATTGTGGACCGTGAAAGGCGGGTCGCGCGGCGAACCGCGATATCGCGGGCCTGCCACTGAAGTGCGGCGCTCCGCCGAAGTGGGCTCCGCCCCCAAAATGAGGCGCACCGCCGAAATGCGGTCCTCCGCCTGGGTGCGGGCCGCCGCCGAAGCTTCCGCCGCCCATGGCATGCGGAACACCGCCACCGCCACCAAAAGCATGCGGCGCTCCGCCTCCGCCGCCACCGGCGTGGCCTCCGCCGCCGCCTCTTCCAGGCGCCGCATAGGCCGCGCCCGCCAGGGCGGTGGCAAGAGCAACAACGGGGAGGATTTTGAAGTTCGACATGGCACCCTCGGGCGCCCCCCGGGCAGTCTCCAATGAGACCCACTGATCTGGTAGCTAAAACGCTGGCGCGATGCAGAAAGTTCCGTTCGTGGAGTCGGGTTCCCGTGGTTGCCGACGAACTCTTCTTCAGAATTCGTAAATCGTAATGACACCGTCTTGAAATCGGTCTTAAATATTTTCGGGCAGGCGGCTGGAGGCGCGGACATGAAAGACCTCATTCGCTACCGCGCTATGGAATCCTTGTGTCGCCAGAGCGCGGTGTTTCATCCCCTGGAGAGCTGGCGGCTGCTCGCCGAAGCGGAGATGTGGCACCACAAGGCGGAGGAAGAAATCGCTTCCCGGGCGCTGGAACCCGAGGCTGCACCGCCCATCGTGGCAGTCACCCGAACGGAATCGCCAGGCGCTCCAGGGAACGCGAGCCGGTCGCTGGCCGGTTGAGGCTTGCACCGCGTCGCCGGTCCGGTTGCCGGCAGGGAAAGGCGAACGGAACTCGCCTGGGGTTCCACGACCGGCGATCCCCGGGCGGCAGCGATGCCAGTGGCGATCAGCGCCGGGACAAACGCCGGACAGCAGTCAGGGCATCTGGCCTGTCAACAAGCAGAGCAAATCGACAAGACGGGACCGAACGGCGCCATTCGCAGGCGGCATCACCGGGCCTCATGCTTTCGGAGATCGCGGGCATGATCGAAACGGCTGGCCTGCAGGTCGGCGCCTGTGACAGGGATTTCCGGCAACGCTGCCTCCGCCAGAATCTCGGCGGTGATATCGTCGACCGCGGAACCGGCGACTTCATGAATGAAGCTGATGTTCCTGTATTCGCCGGACGCCACGCGCGAGATGACATGCGGCTTGCCCTGTTCGCCCGGTGCGAGGCCGGCGAAGCAGCGCAGTATTTCTGAAAATCAGAAATAGGTCAGCGAGAAATTCTGAAAATAAGAAAAACTGGCCGGCGCCATGAACGCCGACGTCCGAACGGGCGAGAATCAGGCGGCCGTGGGCGTTGGGTGCCGAACCTCATTTCTCCGGCGTGCGCCCGCCATGCGATTTGGCCGCCTTGCGCGCCCGCGCGGCCCCCTTGGCCCGCAGCCGTTCGATCTGGCCCCTCGGCAGGGTGACACAGATCTCCCCGATCCATTCCAGCTTCACCCCGTTGATTGGCTTGGCGTTGAAGCTCGTGAGGTTGACCAGGGTGGCGGATTTTCCCCGCTCGATGGTTTTCAGATAGCGCTCGCCGGTCTTCAGGCGGACCGCGGCCTCTTCGCCGTAGAAGCTGGAGACCGGATGGCGCTGCTCGCGGAAGACCACGATAATATCGCCATTTTCATATTTAGGCAGCATGGAATCGCCTGAAACCTCGAAGGCGACGGTTTCCTCTGCGATCGGGAAGGGCAGTTCGATCTCGCCGAGGCCCTCCGGCGGCACCTGCTCGTGCTCCGGCTCGATCACCGCGCCGGCGCCGACGCGGCCCATGATCGGCACCGAATTCAGCTCGAGGTAATCGATAATGGGCGCAATTTCCGACGCCTTGATCAGCCGTGCATCGGCCAGAAATCTCGGAAACCGCGCCGGGGCGGACGCCCATCGCCCTCGCCAGACCGCCCTTGGTCTTGCCCGGCTTCCGCAGCCCCCGCTCGATCATTCTGACATCCAGCATGGCCTCATCTTTTCCGAATTCCAGAAATCATTGCAATTCCGATTATCCGAAATCGAGCTTGACATTTATTTCGGAATATCAGAAATTAAATGGGGAATCGGAAGCATCGGGTGGAACGGGAATGCAATCGACCGGCTGGGCGCCAGGGCATACGGACGCGCTGCGCGAATATCTCGCCAAAGGCATGCCCTATTCGGAGATCGCCGGCGCGATCAACGCGAAGTTCGGGACCGCCTCTTCCCGCAACGCCGCGATCGGCCGCGCCAGGCGTATGGGACTTGCAGGTCCGGTTCGGCCCACAGAACTGCCCGGCCATTGGCCCAAACTTCCGCCGAAGGCGAAAGCGCCATCGCGGCACAAGCCGCACGGGCACCGCGTTCCTGAATTCCTGCGGCCGATGCCGATTTTCCGACGTGTGGATACGGCGCCGCTTCGCTGTGTCGAAATCGTGCCGCGCCATCTCGGGCTTGTTGACCTCGAACGCGGCGATTGCCGCTATCCCTATGGCGGCGACGAGGAGGGCGAAGCCATCACCTTCTGCGGCCACCCGCGGCGGGAGGGTTCCAGCTACTGCGCGCCGCATTTTCACCTCACCCGCGGCCCCGGCACCCCTGCGGAACGGGCGGCCGGGGCTGTCTTGCTGCGGCTGGTGGAGGCGGCATGAACGCGCCCGCCGCCATCATGATCGCCAGAATGAAGCCACTGCCGCGCCGCCACCGCCTCGCGCATCTGCACGCCCTGATGCGGTCGCAGCCGTCGGGCTCGCTTCGCCGCCGACAGCTGGCGGCATTGCTGCGCGATGCGACGACGGCCCTGCCGAAATGCGAAGGCCGCGCCGGATGAATCGCCCCCTGCGCTTGAACGATTCAAATTTCATGCTTTCAGGAAAGTAGTCCACCATGGCACGGGCCAAACGCAACAAGCAGCAAAAACTGGCAAAGGTCCACGACCGGCGATCCCTGGATCTGCCGCGCAACGCCGAAGTAGCGGCCGTTGAAGTGGACGATCCCCTGGCGCTGGAGCCGGGAGAAAAGATCGTCACGCTGCGCTCGCTCCGCAACGATCCCCTGGGGAAGCTGCATTCGCATCGCCAGATCGACGAGGCGCAATATAGGGGCGGGCGGGCGTTTCAGGACGACTGGGAGAAGGCCGAGCGCGGCCCGCAGGCGGTCGATCCGGCGCGGCAGTATGTCGATGGCGGGCGGGCGCGGGAGCCGATCACCGAACGCCAGCGCAGGGCGGTGCTGCGGCTGAATCGTGCCGAGCGCGAACTCGGGGCCGACGGCTCGGCGCTGGTGCATGAGGTCCTGATCCTCGGCATGACGATCGAGCAGGTCGGGCAGCGACGCGGATTGCGCGCCCAGCGCTGGATCGATTATTTCGCGCGGCGATTGCGGGAGTGCCTGGACCGGCTGGCGTTGATCTATGGTTTTGCGACGGAGCGGCGCTATTAACCCCGGGGGCAGAGCGGATCACCGATCGGACGCGCGAAGGTGCGCCCGGTCCAGCGCGATTGATGCCGGACGCCAGCCAAGGTCGCGCCCGCGATGCGGAAAATGGCGGCGAAATCTGGCTGCGCCGTTGCGCCTTGCCGCCTGTGCCGGCACCAATCGTCAATCACCGCCCAAAGGTCCGCGGACGCGCGCGTGAGCGCTAGGCGAAGCAAATTGCAGGCAAATTGTCGTTAAATTTGAGCCCGGTCGATTTACGGAGCCTTAGATCGTTTGCGGTATTGCTACGGCCTCGACCGGTTTTGGCACAATCCCAGGAGGCAGACGTGAAGCGGGTTCTTTTAAAGTTCTTGTCCGATCAATCGGGGGCGACCGCGATTGAATACGGCCTCATCGCAGCGGGCATCTCACTTGCGATTATCGCGGCGGTGAACGGTCTCGGCACCACCCTCAACACCCAGTTCACCAACATCAACAGCTCGTTGAAGTAAATTAGGTTAAATTTCTGTTTCCTTTCCGGGGAGCAGATCAAGCGAGAAGACATCAACCCTGCCGGATTTCATCCGGTGGGGTTTTCATTTGTGGCGCGCCCGGCCCGCATCACCGGGGCAGTAAGGCTGCCGCGGCTCAAGGGCCTGGTGTTACTCTTGCGCCTTGGATGGCGGCGAATCCGGATGGGTCGCGTCATATTCGAGGAACAGCTCGAGTGCGGCCAGAAAAGCCACCGTAAAGCCAACCAGGATGCTGAGATGCATCGCGCTGGTATGGGCAAAGCCCAATACCCACGGCGAGACCATGAGCCAGATTCCCAGAAGCAGGTTAGCCCATTCTTCCCAGTCTGCGAACGCGACCATTGCTGCCAGCGATATAACGGCGATCGCCGCGCCGCTCGTCCGCAGATCCATCGCCGCCGCCGTTCCGTTGGCCCGCGCGAACAGCCACGGCGATACGAACAGGAACATCGCCAGCAGCAGGTTGTACAAATCAAGCACCGATCTTTGCCGCCATTTTCGCATACTCGACCTCCCGTGATCTGGCTTAAGTCCGCTGGCCGTACGCGCCCGCGGCGTTGATATCCTTGCCGGTGTAGTCGGTCATCAGCGCTGTCGCGACCAGCGTGATCACAGCGCATATCGCGATATAGACCGCGATCGCGGTTACCGAATGAAAGGTGCCGAACAGCCAGGTCGCGATCAGCGGCGCCGGGCCGCCGGCGATGATGGATGCGAGCTGATAGCCGAGCGAGGAGCCGCTGTAGCGCAAGCGGCCGGTAAAGCTTTCGGCGATCAATGCCGCTTGCGGGCCGTACAGCATGTCGTGCGGAACCAGCGAAAGGATGATCGCGAAGAAGATGATCGGCTCCGATCCGGTGTTCATCATGGCGAAATAAATGAAGCCGAAAACGCCGGTCGTGGCCGCCCCGATCATGTACATGTTCTTGCGGCCGATCCGGTCGGACAGGTGACCGAACACGGGAATCGAGACAAACGACAGCACGGAGGCCGAGAGCACCGCAGCGAGCAGGAAGTTGCGGGTGACGTGCAGGGTGTCGATACCGTAGGAGAAGACGAACGCCGTGAAGATGTAGAACGGCGCCTGCTCGGCCATGCGTGCAAATGCGGAGAGCAGGATTTCCTTCGGATGCCGTTTGATGACAGCCAGCATCGGGGTGCGCTCGATCTTGCGCTCGGCCAGCAGTTTGGCGAACACCGGCGTCTCCAGAATGCCGAGTCGGATGTAGAGGCCGACGCCGACCAGGATGAGGCTGAGCGCGAACAGGATGCGCCAGCCCCAGGCCAGGAACTGCTCACCTGACATTTGACTGAAAGCCAACACGGCAAGATTGGCGAGGAATAGTCCGCAGGGCACGCCGAATTGCGGCCAGGAAGCAATCAGCCCGCGCGAACGATCGGTGCGCGCCCATTCCATCGACATCAGCACCGAGCCGCCCCACTCGCCGCCCACGCCGATGCCCTGGATGAAACGCAGGGCGGTCAGGATCACCGCGCCCCAGATGCCGATGCTGGCATAGGTCGGAACCAGCGCCACCGCAGCAGTCGCCAGCCCCATCAACAGCAGCGTCGCGATCAGCGTCGATTTGCGGCCGATCCGGTCGCCGTAATGCCCGAAAATCGCGGCGCCGATCGGACGCGCGATGAAGCCGACGGCGTAAATGGCGAAGGCCTCCAGCGTGCCGACCCAGGGGTCGGAATGCGGGAAGAACAGTTTTGCGAAAACGAGGCCGGTGACGGTGCTGTAGAGGAAAAAGTCGTACCATTCGATCGCGGTCCCGACGGTGGACGCGATGACGGCGCGGCGAAGCTGAACTTGATGCTCGGATGGAGAGGGGAGCGACCTCGACATCGAGGGTTGCCATGAGAGTTTCCTCCGCAACAGCCCCCGCTTGAGTTTGGCCAGAACATGCCGTTTCGAGGAAATTCACTGAACGGCTAAGGGTTCCAGGGAACCGGGCTAGACTTTGGAAGAATGAACCTCGGCGCCGTCACCAGATGAGACGGCAGGGATCGCCGCCGGGGGTGTCCCGCATCGGTTCGATCTCAACCCTGGCATCAACGATATCGGTGAACGCGCGTCCGCTCGATCCTGTCGAACGTCGCGTCGGTGAGCGCGCCGCGTGCGTAACTGCTTCAGAACGGTCCGGCGCCGAAGTTGAGCGGCTTCACCGCGTCGTAGGCGGCCTTCGACAACGGCACGGCGTAGTTCACGGTGAGCGCGCCGAACGGCGAGGCCCAGGTCAGGCCAACCCCCGCCGAAGAGCGTACGACGTTGGCGTTGGCGACTTGCAACGACTGGGCGGAGCCTGGAAATACCGTCGGCCCGCCGTA
This sequence comes from uncultured Alphaproteobacteria bacterium, assembly GCA_963735835.1. Lineage (GTDB taxonomy): Bacteria > Pseudomonadota > Alphaproteobacteria > Rhizobiales > Xanthobacteraceae > Bradyrhizobium. The sequence goes on from CAVTNA010000036.1 coordinate 19,307, forward strand.
GCGAAACACACTGCCGGCATCGACAAAGGCCGACGCCTTGAGACCGTACTCCTGTGGCACGCCGGGGATGTTGCTCTGCAGTTCCGCCGTGGTGGCCCAGTACATGCTGCCGCCGACATTGTCCATGGTGGTGCCTGGTGTGAGGTCGCGCGGGCCAAAGCCGTTGGGCGCAAATCCCCGCACCATCGTCGGACCGCCGAAAAAGCTGTTGATCAGCGGCACCTGCCGACCGCCCCAGCCGGTGATGTAGCCCCCTTGCGCGCGCGCCAGGCTGACCACGTCATCGTTGATCGGGTGATAGTAACGCACGTCTTCGGTGGTGCGCAGGAACCTCACATCGCCGCCCAGCCCGGCGAGATCCTGCCTGAGTTGCGAATTGATGCCGCCGGTCGGACTCTGGCGTGGTCCAGGGTGTTGTAGCTGACGGTGTCGCCGACGGAAGACACCCATTGGGGCCCGGCGAGCGCGGCCTGCCGGATCGGCAGCGAGGGCACCGCTGCCAGCGACGCCGGGTTCAGCGTCACGTTCTGGTTATAGAGGGAGTAGCGGTACTGCACACCAAGCTGCTCGGTCAGCGGCGTGCCGAACTGCACGGTCGCGCCGTAGATGTCGCTGCCGTAGGACTGGTAGGGGCTCGTATCGTTTTGCCTGCCGTAGAGCTCGATGCCCGCCGCAACGCGGGTGCCGAGGAAATACGGCTCGGAGGTTGCAAGATCGATCCCGCGGCCGTACTGGCCGTAGGTGAATGTAGAATTGAAGGTTTTGCCGGACCCAGAAAATTGCGGTCGCCGAGCTTGACCTCGGCGAGCAGGCCGTCGGTTGTCGAGTAACCGCCCGAAATATTAAAATCGCCGGTTGCTTGATCCGCCACTTCGACATCGAGCACGACGCGGTCCGGCGCCGAGCCAGGCCGGCGCGAAATCTTGACGGTCTTGAAATAGTTCAAGTTCTTCAGCCGCCGTTCGGCGCGATCGATCAGGCTCTTGTTGTAGGCATCGCCTTCGGCGATATCGAATTCGCGCCGGATTACATAGCCGCGGGTGCGGGTGTTGCCGTGAATCTCGATGCGCTCGACATAGGTCCGCGGCCCCTGATCGATCGTGAACGCGACATCGATGCGCTTTGCCGCGACATCGCGGGTGATGCGGGGGGTGGACTGCGCGAAGGGAAAGCCGAGTTTTGCTAGTTCGATCGCGAGAATTTCGTCGGTCTTGTCAAGCGCGCCGCCGTTGAACACCGCGCCCGACCGCGCCACCGGCAGACGACGCAAATTCAAGGCATCCAGTCCCGGTACATTGCAGACGACGTCGATGTCGCCGAAATGATAGAGCGGCCCTTCATCGATCGAGAACGTCAGCGCAAATCCGTGCAGCGCGGGATCGTATTCGGCGTGCGTCGAAGTCACGCTGGCGTCGGCATAGCCCTTGCTGCGATAGTACAGCCGCAGCGCCTCGCGATCGGCGGCAACGCGGTCGGGATCGTAGTCATCGCCGCCGGTTAGATAGCTCAACATGTTGGTGGCGGAAGTCTTGATCACGGCGGCGAGCTGCCGCTTGCCGAACACCCGGTTGCCCACGAAATTGATCTGCCGCACCGTGGTCTTCGCGCCCTCCGTCACCTCGTAGACGAGGTCGACGCGATCTTCGCTGCGTTTGATGATCTTGGGCACGACGCCAACGTCGTCGCGCCCGGCATGCCGGTAGGCTTCCATGATGCGGCCGACATCGGCCTGCACCACGGCGCGCTGCAGCGTGCCGCGCGGCTTGAACTCGACCACGGCCGAAAGGTCCTTGTCCTTTATTTTCTTGTTGCCTTCGAAGGCGACGCGGTCGAGCACCGGGGCCTCGGCGAGATGCACGATCAGCCGCTCGGCGGCGCGCTCGATCGTAACATTGTCGAACAGTCCGGTTGCCAGCAGCGCCTTCAGCGCTTCGTCGCGCGCGGCCTCGTCATACCGCCCGTCGGACGCCGCGTGGAAATACGAACGCACCGTCTCGACATCGATGCGGCGATTGCCCTCGACCTCGATGACCTCGCGCGCTCGCGCAGAAGTCTCGGCCGCGGCGGCATGCGCGGAAATCAGCGCCAGCGCAGCGAGCAGCAGCGCGGCTGCGGCAGTCGGCCGGCGGCCTCGCCCCGCTATGGATTGCCTCATTAATTCTCGCCCGTGTCCCATTCGACGGGGCCGATCGAATTGTCTGCGCAGGGCAAAAGAATGTCTGGGATAAGGTCAGTTGCGGGCTTAAGCGTTAACGACTTGCCTTAATTTCGACGCAAGGCCGAACCGCGCATTCCCGAAAATGTCGCATAGCCGCTTCAAATGCTTCCTAGCCATGGCAGCGGAAAACTCCGCGGCTCGCGACGCCTCGCCGGCGACGAACGCGCTTCCTGGGAGCATCACATGCGCTACGCAGCCTTTTTCATCTCGATTTTCCTGCTGATTGCGCCTGCCGACGCCGCGGTTACGCCGGAGATCGACCCGCGCAGCTCGCTGGGCGTGGTCCAGCAATGGATCTACAATTACCGGGCCAAGCCCGATTACGCCCATGTCCCCGCCGCCGTGCGCGTGCTGTTCCACGCGCAGAGCTTCAAGGAGCCGGAGAATTCCGGCATCTATCTCGGCTTCATCGCCGGCGCGATCGGATCGAACCCGGCCAAGGCCGAGCAGCTCGTCAACAGCTTGTTTCCGGTCGCGCCTGAAGACGAATGGGTGATCGTGCGCGCCATCGCCTATTCGGGTCTGTCGGACTGGCGGTATTTGCTGCGCAAGGTCGCGCCAAAAATGCCGGGGCGAAAGGTGATGATCGACGGTTACCTCGCCGGCACGCTGCCGACGCTTGCCAACATTCCGCTGGAAGAAACAAACCCCGGGATGTTCGACAAGCTGCGCGGCGTCTTCACCAAAAATCCTTTCGCCAAGGACGACAAGAAGCTGAAGATGGTCCAGACCTTCGCAGGCAACCAGGACCTGCTGGATACGCTGTGGGGATACTATTTCGCGACCGGCTCGCACCTTCCGATCCTGCGCATCATGCAGATGCTGCCCTGGAGCAAGAGCCGCGACACCGTCGACAAGCTGACGGTCGGCAGCATGGCGCGTTATACGCTGGCGAGCTACGCGGTCCGCGATGCCGGATTGCGCGAATTTCTCCGCGGCGAACTGGCAAGTCAGCCGGAAGCGATCAAGGCGCCGCTCGCCGAGGTGATCGAGGCCGCCGACACGGTGCAGCTCGGCGCGGTGCGCAAAGACGCCTACGCCGCCGTCGAAGAACTCAAGACCAAGGGCTCCGATGCAAGGCGCAACCTCGGCTTCTGGGGTCAGGTCGGAGTCGGCGCGGTCGCGATCGGCTGCGTCTCGGCGGCGGCGCTCGGCCAGGTCGCGGTCGGCATCCCCTGCGTGATCGGTGGTTCGGCGTCGCAAGGCTTGCTGTCGTTCTGGGAAAAGCAGCAATGACCTACAGGGATCGGCGTCATCGCGCGGAGCAAGGCGACGAAGCAATCCGGTCCTGATCCCGGTCCCCGGATCGCTTCGCGAGGCCAGTCATTGGGTGCGCGCAGGCCATTACGCCCCGCGGTCCAGCCGTCCCCGTAAGGAAGATTCGGGACTGGCTACCCGACCGCAAAATGCTAGGCTCCGGCGAAACCACCGGTGAGGGCGCCATGGGCTTGATTTCGATTCTTGTGCTACTCGGAATCATCTATGCCGGCGTTTCGCTTCGCGTGCTGAAGCAATACGAGCGCGGGGTGGTGTTTCTGCTGGGAAAATTCGCAGGCGTGCGCGGGCCCGGACTGACGCTGATCTTCGTTCCGTTCCAGCAGATGGTGCGGGTGTCCTTGCGCACCGTCACCATGCAGATCCCGTCGCAAAAGATTATCACCAAGGACAATGTCTCGATCGATATCGCGGCGGTCGCCTACTATCACATCACCGATCCGGAAAAGGCCGTGATCGCGATCGAGAACGTCTACAACGCCATCAATCAGATTAGCCAGACCACCGTACGCAATGTGGTCGGTCGCTTCAGTCTCGATCAGCTATTGTCGGATACCGCGAGCATCAACGAGCAGATCAAGAATGTCATCGACCAGCACACTGAACCCTGGGGCACCCAGGTGACGGCGGTGGAGATCAAGGACATCACCTTGCCTGAGAATATGCAGCGGGCGATGGCCAAGGAAGCGGAGGCCGAGCGCGAGCGCCGCGCCAAGATCGTCGCCGCCGAAGGCGAATACCAGGCCGCGGTCAAGCTTGGCCAGGCCGCCGACATCATCACGCAACATCCCGTGGCGCTTCAGCTGCGCACCCTGCAGACGATGGCGGAAATCTCGGTCGAGAAGAATTCCACCATCATCTTCCCCGCGCAATTCATGACGACGGTGCAGGAGGCGATCGCGCTGCTGTCGAAGGATTCGGCGTCGAAATGAGCCCGTTCAAGCCGCGGCAACGGCCGAAGGCAGCCCGCATCTTCCGGGCAGAGCAGGGCGCGGTCCGGTCGCGCGATTTCAATGTTGGCCCGGCTCCGTGCGGAGCGGCGGGCCGGCGAATGGAACCAGTAAAAGTCCGAGCAGCGCGGCGCATGCGAGGAGCGCCCAGGCCTCGTTGATGCTGAGCGCAAACGCCGCCTTCTCGACCATCGGGCGAACATAGGCTTCGACTGTCGCGTCCGATACATCAGGAGGCCGGTGCAGGAACAGCTTCAGGTCAAGCCCGATCGCCTGCGCCGCCGTGACGTCGCCCGCGATCAAACGGTCGCGCAGGGCTTCGGCGTGCCCATTGGTGCGTCCATACAGGATGGTATCGATCAGTGCGATGCCGATTGCCCCGCTGAGGTTTCGCATCAGGTTGAACAGGCCGCTGGCGTCGGGCACTTGCTTTGGAGCCAGCGCGGCAAGCGCCAGCCGCGTCGGCGGCAGCAGGCAGAACATGATCGCGGCGCCGCGCAAGACTTGCGGCCAGAACATCTCGTCGAAATCGGCGACGCGGCTCTGAAACGCGCCGCATCCCAGGCCGAGCGCGAACACGCTGAACCCCATCGCCGATAACCAGCGCGGGTCCCACCTGCCTTCCAGGCTGCCTGCGATCGGCGCGGTTGCGAGCTGCGCGATGCCGGTGACGAGCATGATGGTGCCGATCGCGAATGCGTCGTGACTTCGGACATAGGCGAGGAACACCGGCATCAGATAGACCGGATCCGAACAATCCGACCCCCAGACAGAAACTCAAGATACAGCCGATCGCGAACGAGCGCGTTCTCAAGGTCGACAGATCGACCACCGGATGGCTCGCCTTCAGCGTTCTAGCGGCGAAGACGTTTGCCGCGGCGGCGCTCAGCACGAAAAGTGCGGCCGCTCCGGGGAGAAAGCCAGCCATCCTGCGGGGCCTGCTTCAGGCCGATCTCCAGGCTCGCCAGCGCGACGGCCATCAGCGCCAGAGAAAATCCGTCGAGGGTCGCCAGGTTGGCGAGGCGAAGCCGCCCGCGAGGCAACGCGTGGTGACGAAATCGGGGATGGTGCGGCGGAAGATCACGCCAAACCCTTCGGGATCGACGCTCCAGCCCATGATCCCGAGCGTATCGGGCCAGAGATGTTCACCCGCATTCTCGGTCTGGATCGCGCCGCCATCGCCCGCCCGCAATATGATCGCGGCGGCGCCGTCGCCGAACAGGCTGATGGCAACGATATTGGCCTTGGTGAGTTCGTCATGGCGAAGCGCAAGCGAGCAGAGCTCGACCGCCACCAGCAGCACGTAGCCGCCCGGTCGCGCCTGTGCGAGGCGCGAAGCGATCGACAGACCCGAGGCCCCGCCCGCGCAGCCTAGGCCGAACACCGGCACGCGCGCGACGTCGGACCGGAAACCCATTCGGCGGGCAACGCGCCCCTCCAGGCTCGGCGTTGCAATGCCGGTGGAGCAGACGGTCACGACCGTGTCGATGTCGCTGGCAGAAAGCTGTGCGCCCGCCAGCGCTTTCGCCGCGACGTCGACGAACAGCGCCTCGGCACCCTCGAGAAAGGCTTCAGTTCGCACCGGCCAGCCCCGTGGTTCGAGGTACCAGTCGAATGGCTTCACGCCGTGACGCTTGATGATTTCGGTATTGGAGAAGATGCTGGAGAACCGCTCGAATTCAGGAAAGCGGCTGCCGAAATCGCATCCCATGCCGCGGCCAGAACATCCTTCTGCAAAAATACGTGCGGAGGTACCGATGTCGCCAGCGAGACCAGGGCAGCCTTGGGCATCGCGAGGTCTCTCCTGCCGTCTTGCGTTATGATAGGGAACATCGACACAGACGGTTTATTTCGGGCTTGGCAGAAAATGACTTGCCCGGACGAGTTACTAAAATGTGAAACTCGCCCGCCACGACGTATTCGAGTCGAATTCTTCTGCTGCCCAGATACTTATTGGACGCACCTTTCATCCTTTCGACCTTCCAAAAGCATAATCCGGTCGAACGTAGATCGGCTGCGCCCGGTGCGTCTGTCATTATTTGACCGGCCAAGGCGCTTTTCGGCCTGTCAGTTTGGCTTGCCGACCAGGTTGTTCCTTGGCATACTTTCAACCTCGTCGGGTTCGGTCCGGTCAATTTCCAGGCGTGCCATTCGAAGTACCAGGATAACCGTCGTAAGGCCGGGACGCTCGGCCTCCACCGCCGCTGTATCGACCTTTGGGCCCGGTTCTCGCGTTGCCCAGAAATGCCAATACCGTTCCCTATCAAAGGTGCGAGATGAAAAATCCCACATTTGCTGCAGAGCTGCACAACAAGCTCGGAGCTCCGTCGAACGAAACTGTTGAAAGCCTGCGGCTCTTGAAGGCCTTCAACAAGCTTGCACCGGGACAACGGTTCGAAGTCATCGATCTGGTCGAACGTCTCGCGAGTGACGCGCTGGCTGCCCCCGACCGCCCGTTATCCTGACGACCACGCCGGGAATCCTACCGGCCGCACCGGTAGAGAAGTCTACCATCATACCCTCGCATAGGCGACGGCGTCCGCCGGGTCTGTGAAAGACTTAAGGCCTGGCGCCCGAAGCTGCGCCGGGCGTGTTTGCTGGCGTGTTGACAGAACCTGTGGGGTTGGGTGCGTTCCCGGCATCAATTCGTAGTGGGATTGCGCGGCAGCGCAAACGCCGGTGAAATGGCCCGATGGGAGGCCGCAGCCGACAACGGATTTTTGGCGATCGCGTCAGGGGCGCGAGGATCAGCGCGCGGCACGCGCGCGAACAGGCCGAAAAAGCCGCCCGCGAGGCGGACGCGGCGGAATGTTTGCTGTGGTCGGAACAAATGGAAGGCTTCGGCGGCCCGGCGCAGCCGTCGCCAACGATCGCGCAATGCCTCAATGGCGGATATGGCTGGCTGGAGGTGATGTGCCACCGCTGCGAAACCCGCGCCAGCCTCCCGCTCGAGGCCGTCCGCCGTCCGCGTGATACGCCGATCTGGAAGCTGGAGGCGGCGCTCAAATGCCGTTCCTGCGCCACGCCGCGATACGCGCCGCCGGCGCACATGATCAGGCTTACCAGGGAGCGGAAGATCGCGCCTTATCCCTGGGTTCATCCCGACCATGATCGATGATCCCGAGGCCGATAGGACTATTACTGCACAGACGCCGCTGGGGAAGTGTGGTAACTCTCGATCCAAACCGGAGGATGGTGACATGATGGAACCAAAACTGGAAGTGCCGGCCGAATTGCGCAATCTCGCCGAGAAAACCATCGATCAGGCGGAAAAAGCGTTCGGAATGTTCTTCGATGCGGCAAACAAGTCGATCGCGTCAATTCCGAGCCCGGGAACGGAGATGTCCAAACAGGCTCTGTCGCTCACCGAGCAGAATATAAAGGCTTCGTTCGAGCATGCGCGAAAACTGGTCCACGCGACCGATCTCCAGGAAGCCATGCGCATCCAATCGGAGTTCTTGAAGAGCCAGTTTACCAATGCCGGGGAACATATGCGCCAGATCACCGGGGGCGCCATGTCCGCTGCGAAGGACGCGACGAAAGGCAAATTCTGATCGTCGCGCGCGGGCGTCTTATTTTTTGCGCAGCGCGCCGATATAGGCGGCGAGATCGGCCGCCTCGTTCCGGCTCAACGGAAAGTTCGGCATCTTCGGGTGCGGGTCGAGCAGGAAGAAGGCCAGCTTTTCCGGTGTGAAATCCGACTTGGCCGCGATCGCCGCAAACGGGGGCGCGTCGGCATTTGCCTGCTTCTGATCGCTGTCAACCACGTGGCAGGCGGCGCACCAGCGTTTGGCGAGGTCGGCGCCGTGATCGGCGTCGGCCGCCAGTGCCGCTGGGATGCCCAGGCCGGCGACCGCAACAGCCAAAACCGGCGCAACAACCAAAATCCGAATTTGCCTGAAATTCCTACGCATCCGATGCTCTCCTTCGACCGTCAAATAGTCTACGCGATTTGCCGCCCCCGCGATTGATTTCGCTCAAGGCGCGGGACGACGGTGCCGCCGATTTGCCACCGCACGAAGATTAGTCATACCCGCCACCAGTCGCGCCGGCCACGGTCATCCGCAACATGACCTCGGGAAATTCGAGAGGTCTATCCGTGAGATCAGATGCTTCAAAAACCGCAGCACGCGGCTGCAGAGGCAGCCAACGAAACAGCGGGCGTAACGTCCTTGCGCGCCCATTACTTTTGCGCGTCGCTTAATTTCTGCGTGTCGCTTAGCATCTTGCCGGTGGTGATGTTGACCAGGTGGATCCGGGCGCAGGCCGGACAGGTCACGGCCTCATAGCTGTCCGCTCGATCGGAGGGCGCCGTTTCGGGCAGCCACACCTGAACGTTCATACCCGTCCGGACGCATCGAAAGATAAGCTTGGCCATTGATCCTCATAACGCGACTGGCGCCGAAGTGCTTTGACCTGCCTCAAGTCTGAGGCTTGGGCGTCGCAGCTTCCCGGACCGCTCGCGCCCCTGGAACCTTTGTTCCGGCGTGACGGTCGCGTAGGCCACCGCGACCACGACCTCCGCAAGGTCATCGATCGCGACTGATCGTCGGCGATCAGCCTGAGCCATCCAACGACAGGGACGCCCTTTCGTATCCGGAGGCGAGATGGAACGATAGATTTGGCATGTCGTTGATCTCCCAAATCAGGGGAAGCCTTCATGCAACGCGTCAGACATCCGCCCATTCGCAATAAAATCGACCTGACAGATCCGGGTCAGGTTCGCGTCTGGACCCGGCGGCTTCGCGTCCGGGCGGATGACCTGAGGGGCATTGTCGCCAAGGTCGGCAACTCCGTTGCCGTCGTGACCAAGGAAGTGGAGCTGCAGCGGACAGCTCAACAGCCGTCTCCGGCGCCTCAAAGTTCGCTTGCGGGCGAGCCAACGGGTGCCAAGCTGCCGTCACCGCTTTGAGGACGGATCAAACGGGCGCGCCGCCGTCCCGATTCGCGCCACAACGACAGAATCATCTCAATACAAAGCCGCCCCGCCGACGATGGCGGGGCGGCTTGCCTGTTTCGGGTTTAGTTATACTTGAACTGCGGCATCGCCTTCAACTGATCCTTGGTCGCATTGAAGACCGCGTGATCCGGATACCACTTCTCGTCGGCCGCGCGCGCCGGGCGGCTGTTGGTGCCAACCGTCGACTTGTCGGCCGGCGCCGTGGTCGATGAGGTGCGAACGGGCTCGTCGACCCATTTCAGCTTCTCCATCGGCACCGCGACGTAATGTTCGCCCATGCCGAGAAAGCCGCCGACGCCGAGGACGACGTTATCGACCTTGCCGGACTTGTCGACAATCAGTTCATTGATGTCGCCGATCTTCTCGTTGTTGTCGTTGTACACGTTGACGCCGATCAGTTTGGAGGAGCGCCACTGGCCCTCCTTGTGAACCGCCGTGTTGACGTTGGAACGATCGGTGGTGGCGTTTTGCGCAAAGGCCGCGCCGGTCAAGATCGCGGTGCCGAGTAAAGCCGCCGCCAGATATTTCGATTTCATTTCAGTCTCCGTGTGAATCGTGTTGGGGTGATTGTTATTGGCCGTCAAAGCAAGGTCTCTCAGTGGTGCAGCAGCATGATCAGGATGATCAGTGGGATTGGTATTCCCAATAGCCACAGAAGAATCGGCATGGTTCTCTCCTTTCTTTTCGTGCGTGGTCGGGTTAACGGCGAAGGGTTCTGCTGCCCCAGGTTCCATCGCGGAGGCCGCCGCCTTCGGTCGCCGCCAGCGCCGCCGCGAAGGCGCCGATGAACAGCGACAGCGTCAGCCAGATCGCCAGATGCTCCGCCGCCTTGCGCGCTTTATCGAGATCCGCCTTGACCTGGGCGATCACATCGTTGACGCGCTTGTCCGCGTCGGCCTGGCTGAGGCCGGTCCGGGCCGCGACAACCTTCGCGACATAAGTGCGATCGGCGGCGGAAGGTTCTGCGCCATTGCGGAAATCGGCGGCAAACAGCCGAACCAGTTCCTGCCGCGTTTCACCGCTATTGGTATTGACGGTGCTGCCAGCGGCGGGATTGTCCGTCCGCAGCAGCGCATCGACATATCCATCCATCGGACCCTGGGCCTGGGAAGAACTGACCGCTTGCACTGCGCCCGAGCTTGCGCTGCCGAGCAGCGTTGTCGCCGGAGAGGCGAGCAGGATCGCCCCGAGCACGGAGGCCAACGCCCAGGAAAGGAAGCCGTGCGCGGTATCGCGAAAGTGGACTTCAGGGGACTGCACACCGACCCATCTGTTACGCAACCGGCCCGCCAGATAGCCGCCAACCGCCGACGAGATCATCGCCATCACAATGAAGTAAAGTCCGGTGCCGATTTCGAAGGTTGTGGTGGAAACGCCGGAATGGGCCCATGGCGACACCACGGCAAATCCGAGCCCGGCGCCCAGCGACAACAACACCAGTGTCAACGCGCAAGATGCGATGGCTCCGGCCAGCACGGCGGCCCATGAAATTCCCGCGACCGACGGTTCGACGACTTCCTCAACGGCCCCGACGGGGCGCATAACCTGTTCCATAAATTCTCCCGGCATCTTGAATTCGATGACGGGGAAATGTTGGAACGCGGCAAAAGTTCCTGCGAGGAAACTGATTTGGATCAGGGAACAGGCGTTGGCCACTGACGTTCTTCACCGGGCAGACCACAAGCGATGCACAGGACTGGAGGATTACATGAATACCAAACTGCTTGCCGGCATAACTCTCGCCGCGGCGCTTTCGCTTCCGCTTGCGGCGCATGCCCAGAACGGCGCGGCAGCCGGCGCAACTACCGGCGCCGTCACCGGTGCGGTCGTCGGTGGCCCGGTAGGCGCCGCCGTGGGCGCGGGCGTAGGGGCCGTCGCTGGCGGCATTGCCGACGATACGCGGCCACGCTTCCGTACGTATGTAGAGGAGCGGCATGTTCCTTCATATCGCTACGAACACGAGGTTCGCGTCGGAGAAGATCTGCCCTCGGCCGGGATCACTTATTACGAAGTACCGCGCGAATATGGCGTGACCAAATATCGCTACACGGTCGTCGAATGATCGCACCGTGCTGGTCGATCCCGCCACGCATCGGATCGTTCAGGTGATCGACTAACCAGCGGCCTCGCTTGCGCGGGGTCGTTGTGTTCTTGGTGGAGGCCCGCCCATGCCTGCCTTGTTCGCCTATCTGATCGCTCTTGGCCTTCTTCTTGGAGGAGGATATGGCGCGCTGAGCTGGCTCGCCGCGCCGGAACCGGTGAAAGTGGCGGTAAAGGCAAAGTCAAAGCCGCCGCCACTGCCTCATCAGGCTGACAATTCCGAACAGACGACATCGCCGGAACCGAGCCAACCGGAGATCGGCGATAAGACCGTCTCAAGCGACAAGACGGCTTCAGTCGATCAATCTCCCTCGCTGTTGCCTCCGTCTGAACCGCGCCCGGAGGCGGCCGCGCAGGACACGAAGGCAGCCGGTTCAGGGCGGCCTCAGGATCAACCGAACCGATCGGCTCACGCCGAGATGGCGCCGGCCGGGGCTAACCCGGACGTCAACCAGACGGCCGAAGCGTCATCGCCAGGCAACCGGCAGGCGGTCGCGTCCATCGCTCCGGCGGCAGCGGCGAAGGCCACGAAGCGGCCGCATCTCCGGCAGGCAAGCCGCCATTCCGAAAAGCGCGGGCTCGCGCTGATGACATTGCGCACCATCGAATTTTCCGACGGCCGTCGCGTCAGCCAGCTGATTCCCTACCGTCGCGGCGAACGCGCTTTGGCATTTGAGCCGGACCAATAGATTTGCGCGCCGCGTAGAGGCGGTGATGGAGCTGTTCACCGATTGTGTGGCGGTGGGCTGCGGCAATTTCTGGACTCGAGCGCTCCGGCTCGACGCTGACAACTGCCGCATTTCAGGGAAGCGGCGCCCCGGCGTTGGTGACAATCAGGTTGTCGGTATCGACCGGCGCGAGTTCGCTGGCATTGCCGTTGCCGAGAAACTCATCGAGCGTAGCCTGGATCCTTTCCTTTGCGGAATCCGGGCCGCGGTCGCTCATCCAGGTATGTTGAAATTGGGTCTGGACGATATCGATATCCTCCGCCTTGGCCTGCTGGGGCGTCGGCAACACCCCGGGGTCGGTCTTGAAGTTCGGGTCCCTCGAGCGGAATGAAAGGATCTTCAGCTTGTCGCTGAGCACGAAGGGAACGCGCAGATTGTCGAGCGTGACGACCTTTGATACCAGCTCCGGATGCTGCTTGGCGAAGTACATGGCGATGTCTCCGCCGTTGGAATGCCCAACGAGGGTGAGGTGATCATAGTCGGCATTCGGCTGTAATCCTTTCAATTGCTGCACTACAAACAGAATGTTGGCCTCACCCTTTTGATACACTTGGAGCCGGCCGACATAGGGCAGGCCGACCCTGGTCACCAGCGGCGGATCGGTCGGAACATCCTGCTGGACACTGGCAACCAGATATCCCCTGGCAGCGAACACGTTGGCCAGGAAAGAATACTCCGTGTTCTTGACGGTATTGCCGTTGCTGATGATGGCGACCGGAAGTTTCCAGTAGCCGGCGTTCGCCTTCATCTCATAGTCCCTGCGCACGGCAAGATCGACGGCAATGGGCCGCTGTCGCGCGGCATCGAACAGATTCAACGTCTCGTGCCGGATGCCCCATTTGCTGACGGCAAAATAGACCGCTCCTGTGAGGGCACAGAGGCACGCCAGAATGGCAATTCCCCGCTTCATCGTTTCCTCCCCGATCACTTTTGATTCGAGAGATGGTGCGCAAACGCGCCTGCGACCAGATCGATGCCGCCGGGGCGGAATTAAATTTAGGAAACTTATTGCTCCGCAGCAGGGCGATGCGAGGGCCGCTGCCTTTCGCGTGCCAGCGTCAGGAGGTGAGGAGCGTCAGTTGAGGTGGCGCAACCGGCACCGGCAACGCAGCTGGCGTTTTTCGCCATCGCACCCGCCAGGGCGCGAAAAATAATCGCTCGCCACCGCGTCCGGGGCGGCGGAGATCAGCTCCCGGGTGACAGTTGGTCCCGTCTATCTAGAGGCAGTGTCTCTTCGCACTTTCGGCGGCGGCGCGACGCGAGGCGCTGACGCGACCTAAATGCGATTGTCTCGGGCCGTGGAAGGCGGCCTTTGATCGGTCTTCTCGGCGTCCCGTTTGTTGGCTTCATGACGGCCGATGATGCATCCGGCAACGACGCCGACCTTGCCGTGCCCCGCCATATGACCCGCGAGGCCCCCAACGACGGCGCCTTTAATGCATCCCTTCGCCTCGACGGCGGCGGGCGCGAATATCGTGCAAAGAATGACGCTAGCGGGGATCAGCAGCTTCATGGCGTTCCTCCGAAAAACCGGTTGCTTGCAACAATCCGGGTCGTGCTGATTGGTTCCGGTACGGGAAGAGCCGATTCCGACGAACCGGGGTGCAGACAATTGCTCCCGAAATCTGCAACATCCCGCGGAGGCGCGGGCTGGACGAGGCTTGTTGAGATCGTGACCGATCATTTGCCGGGGGCTGCCAGGGTTCCTGTCGTTCACATCGACGCAGATCGCCGTGACCTGCGGCTGGACGCGTGCCGCGGGCTGGCGCTGTGGTTCATCTTCATCGATCACGTTCCCGATAACGCGTTTGCCTGGCTGACCCCTCGCAACTACGGCTTCAGCGACACCACCGAAGTGTTTGTGTTCGTGTCCGGCTACACCTGCATGCTGGCCTATGGCGGGGCGTTGCGGGAGCAGGGCTGGCCTACGATCATTGCGCGCGCGCTGCGGCGAGGCTGGGAAATCTACGCCGCTTTCCTGCTTCTGCTGATTGGCTATTTCGTTCTGATCTGGGTGGCCGGCGGCGGCAGCCATTATCTCGACGAAACCAACACGGCGTTCTTTTTCAGAGATCCCGGTACGGCACTCTTCCACGCCGCGATCCTGCAATATACGCCCGTCAACACCGACATATTGCCTACTTTCGTGCTGCTGCATCTGGCCTTTCCGGCCCTGTTGTGGCTCGTGATCCGCAGCCCCGCGGCGGCGCTCGCCGCATCAATTCTGCTTTATCTTATGGTGCAGATATTCGGCTGGCACCTGCCGGCTTGGCCGAGCGGCGAGTTGTACTTCAATCCGCTGGCCTGGCAGGTGCTGTTCGTTTTCGGCGCCTGGTATGCGGATGAGGGTGCCGGCCGGCTCAGGACCGTCATTCAGTCGCGCGCCACGCTGGCGCTGGCTGTGCTCTATCTCGCCCTGAGCCTCGTCGTCGCGCTGAGCTGGCAGATCAACGCGCTCGAGGTGTTGGTCCCCGACGCGGTGGCAAAGCTGATCTACCCGATCGACAAGAGCCATCTTGCGCCGGTGCGTCTGCTGCACTTTCTCGCGCTGGCCGTCGTGGTCTCGCGCCTGACGCCGCCGGACTGGCACGGGCTGATGAAGCCCTGGATGACGGCGATGATCCGCTGCGGCGAAAATTCGCTGGCCATGTATTGTTTCAGTGTATGGCTGTCGTTCGTGGCCTTCGCGATTCTGACCGAGGTCTCCGGCACGCTCGCCATGCAGGCCGCCGTCAGCATGGCCGGGATCGCGCTGATGATCGCCGCCGCCACCCTGATGACCTCTGAAGCCAAACGGGACCGCCGCGGGCCGAAGCTGTTTGAGCGCGCAGCACCAGACCTGAAGACAAATCTAGCGCCGGCGGGCTACCGCGACCCCGAACAGGAAGGCGACGAACAGGCTCGCGAGCGGCGCTTCCCGGGTAATGGCGCTGATGGTTGAAAGCGGCTTGCCTGGCTGTCGCGCGGTGGCAATGGCGTGGCTCAAGCGGTCTATCGCGGCCCGCAGGCCGTCGGAGAGTTCCGTGATGGTGCGCGATACGTCGGTTGCGGTATCGATGGCGAGTTCTGCCATGCCAGGCTGCAGCGGTGGTGGGGGTGTTTCGAAACTCACGATTGCGATGCCCTCGAGGCTCTGGACCAAGTTGCAATGAGGCCGTCACCTTTGGCTATCCGCGCGCGCGCTCGTTTTGAACAGCGGGTCGTGAGACCTTTGGCTATCCGCGACAGGCGCCGTGTTCAACGGCGGGTGACGGCCTCGCGGGAGAAAATGCGGCGCCGGACTTATTGTTCCCTCGGAAATTGCGCCTTGACCCCCAAAATAGCCGCGAAGGCGGGGGATATGCCGTCCGCGCGGAGCCGAAGGCTCGCTCTTTCTATTCCCCGACATTCGCCGCAAATATTTTTTCAACCCGAGAGGATTGGTTAGTGATCGGCGCTTTCAAATCGGATTCAGGCAGACAAATGGCGGTGCTCGGCGCGCCCATCGATATCGGCGCGCCCCACCGGGGAACCCTGATGGGTCCCGCGGCGCTGAGAACCGCCGGTCTCCTGACCGTGCTCGACGGACTCGGATTTGAAGTCAAAGACCACGGCGATCTCTCGATCGACGATGTCGCTGAGCTCGCTGACGCACCGCCCGACAATGCCAGGCACTACCGGGAAATCCAGCGCTGGACCCGGGCGCTGAGCGGGCGCGCATATGAGCTGGCGCGATCGGGCGCCATTCCGGTCTTCCTCGGCGGCAACCACACCCTGTCGATGGGTTCGGTCAATGGCATCGCGCGCCATTGGCGCAAGGCGGGCCGGGAGCTCTTTGTGGTGTGGCTGGATGCGCATGCCGACTACAATACGCCCGCGACCACGCTGTCCGGCAATATGCACGGGATGTCGGCGGCATTCCTGTGCGGCGAGCCCGGGCTCGACGGCCTTCTGGGCGTAGAGCCCCGGGTGTCCGTCGATCCCGATCGGCTCGAACTGTTCGGCATCCGCTCGATCGACAAGCTGGAAAAAGACCTGCTGCGCGATCGTCGCATCAGCGTCGCCGACATGCGGGAGATCGACCAGTTTGGCGTCGGCGTTCTGATCAGGCGCGTTATCGACAGAGTGAGGGCGCGCGGTGGCGTGCTGCACGTCAGTTTCGACGTCGATTTCCTCGATCCCGGTCTTGCGCCCGGCGTCGGCACCACCGTGCCCGGCGGCGCGACCTATCGGGAAGCGCACCTGGTGATGGAGATGCTGCACGATTCCGGACTGGTCCGGTCCGTCGATATTGTCGAACTCAACCCGTTCCTCGATGAGCGCGGCCGCACCGCGCGCACCGCGGTCGAATTGATCGGCAGCCTGTTCGGCCAGCAGATTACCGACCGGCCAACTCCCACCAATGCGATCGAGCCGGACGATTGAAGCTCAGATAATCCGCCGGAACCTGCTATGCTTCCAGCCTGCATTCAGTCGCGCCAGCTCAACAAGCCGACGAGAAACCCCATGCGAAACCGAAATTGGTCGAGGCGCGATCTGCTCAAGACCTCGACCGGACTGGCCGCCGGCGTGCTGTTCGCCGAACCGGTCCGGGCGGCGGCGCCGCCGCCGGCGAGTGTGACGCCCGCATTGATCGAAGCCGCCCGCAAGGAGGGTAAGATCTCCTACTACAGCGCGCTGGAGCTGAACGTCGCGGAGCGGCTGGCCAAGGCCTTCGAGGCCAAATATCCCGGCATCGCCGTTCGCGTCGAGCGCTCGGGCGCAGAGCGGATTTTCCAACGCATCGCACAGGAACAGGCAAGCGGCATCAACGCGGTCGATGTCGCCAACTCCACCGACCCCGCGCATTATCTCGACTGGATGGCGAAGGACTGGCTCGCGCCCTATCTGCCCGATGACGTCGCCAGGCATTTCCCGCCCGATCAGTTCGACCCCGATGGACGTTGGGCAACCTCGTGCGGCTGGATCGAGGCCATCGGCTACAACACCAATCTGGTGAAGTCCGAGGACGCGCCCCGGAGTTACGCCGACCTGCTCGATCCGAAATGGCAGGGCAAGATCGTCAAGGCGCATCCCGGCTACAGCGGCGCGATCATGACGGCGACGTTCGTGCTCTCGCGTGAGCTTGGCTGGTCGTATTTCGAGAAGCTTGCCCGGCAAAAGGTGATGCAGGTGCAGTCGGCGGCGGACCCGCCGAAAAAACTGCTGCTGGGCGAGCGGGCCGTGATGGCCGACGGCAACGATTACAACCTGTTGCTGTTGAAGGACCAGGGTAAGCCGGTCGAGGTCGTCTATGCGACCGAGGGCTCACCGCTGATTATCGTCCCCTCGGGCGTTTTCCGCAGCGCGCCCAATCCCAACGCCGCGCGGCTGTTCCAGAGTTTTTTCTTCAGCGCGGAATTCCAGCAATTGCTGGTCGATGATTACGCCCACCGCTCCTTCCATCCGCGGGTCAAGGAAAAGCCCGGCCACCCGCCGCTGTCGGCGCTGAAATTGCTAAAGTCCGATCCCGCCGCGGTGCTGGCGCAGGCCGAAGACATCAAGGGTCGCTACGCCAAACTTTTTGGGGTGTGATGGATTGCCGCGCGATGTACAATCGTTCGAGACGCAACGTTGTCTGCTGAAAGGAAAAGGCCCGCCGACAGGCGGGCCTTTCGACGCTCTGTCACAGCCGCGATCATTTACGGCATTGCAACGCCATAATAGTCATTGACGGCGCGGGTTCTCACCGGGTCGGCTCCAGTTCCAGGCATTGTCGTTGCTGTACTTCGGCGCGCCCTTGAGTTGCTTTTCGGTGATGCCAGTGCGGTAACCGCCAAGTTGGGTGTCGTATTTCAGCGACTGCCAAGGGCAGGGGATAGTGGTCGTCGCCGATCCCGAGAAAACCGCCAAAGCTCAGCACCGCATAGGAGACCCTGCCGCTCATCTTGTCGATCATGACGCGTTCGATCGATCCGATCTTGGCATCGTTGGCGCCATAGACGGCCGTGCCTTCCACCTTGTCGCTGCCGATAAGGGAACCTGTTTCTCTTGCTTCCATCACCATTGTTGCTTCTCCTTGGTTGGAAGAACGGGCAACAAGTGGGATAAGGAATCGTTCCGGCGCACCAGGTTGGCGAAGTAATCTTCAATTCAGGAATTGTAGGGAGCTTGCCGGTTCCGCAACGCGGGAGCGCAAGGTGCGAAACCCGCGCGTTCCCCGAGTTCCGAACAGGAGAAAAAGCGATCAGTCCGCTCGTCACCGCGCTCGCTTATTTCGGCGCATTGCTGCTCGTCGGACTGATTGCGAAGGTCGCGATCGGAATGTGGATAAAGCGCCAGCAAGACTAGTCCGGAAACTGTGCCACTGGGAACCGAAGCCGGTCCAGCCGCTAACCCTGCCACGCTCCAGGGTTCGATCGTTCCTAGGCTCGGATGTCGCCGAATTGAAAATGCCGCCCGGCTCACTCAGCGGATGCTGACAAACTTGCCCCATACCGCCGCGAGACCGGCGCCCGTCAGGACGTAGACCGGATTATCGCAAAACACGCTGCCATATCGACACACATCGGCGCCGAAGCTGCCGATCTCGTGATGGCTGGCGCCATAAACACACCGGACAAGACAACTAACACTGCGGCCACAAAATACATCGGACGCCTCCATGCCGAAAGTCAGGTGGCAAAGAACCTGCCGCGAGAATGTCTTCACTATAATGCTGACTTCCTCACCGGGGTTTGAATGAAACCACCCGATTGTCCGAAAACTTCGGCAAAAAGCCGCGCCACCCTGCCAATTCCTGCAGACATGGTTATCAAAACCTTTCCCCCGGGTCCGATGGCGCCCATCTGCCGTTATCGGGCGGGCCTGGATGGCGAGATACTCTTGGTCGCCGCTTGCGCGCGCCGCGCAACGTGTAACTGGCGCGTTATTGCCGAGCTCTTTGGCCGTAATTCAACAGTCCGCCGACGCCCTTCGGCGGATGGGCGGCAAGCGCCTCTTCATTGGGCTCGGTGCCCCAGCCGGGCCGGTCCGGTCATCACCAGATAGCCGTCCAAAAACTCCGGTTCATGGGTGAATAGCTCGTGATCCCAGGCCAGCCGATCGATGTCGGTCTCCATGATCCGCAGGTTCGGCACGACC
>CAVTNA010000037.1:0-99304 GCA_963735835.1 uncultured Alphaproteobacteria bacterium
GGTTCGAATCCAGCTGCCCCGACCAACAAAATCAATAAGTTATCTTAGATATTCTACATCAAATCTTTCCCAGGAATTCGAATTGGGAAGGTCATGGGAAGCGGCGGAATGCCGCAGGAGAAGGCAATGCCAGCCGAAGATATGGCGACCGAAATCGCGAAGGAGATTGCTAAGCAGCTTCCTGTCAAACAAGCCTACGATGATGTGGCCGCGCCAGCGGCGGCAGAAACGGGCCAGTTCTTGGGTGACTCTCGCAAAAACTCTTCGGCTCGTTTTAGTGCCAATCCAGATAGCGGCTGCGTATCAAGATCGCGTCCGTGCGTTCATCGATCGCTCAATCCGGGCCGTGCCAGAGGGGCAGCGGATCGCGCCGCCCCCGCAGATTCTCGGTCCCGTTCTGGAGGGCGTGCGGTACGAAGTGGAGGGGACGCCGATTGACGAGATGTTCGCAGCGCTCCTTAGCAGCTCGATGGACAAGAACCGAAATGCCAGCGCTCATCCGGCCTTCCCGGGGATCATCAAAAATCTCTCCGCCGACGAGGCAAGAATACTTAAGGCGTTAGCTGTTCAGCCCGTCAAACAGGTCTCGTCAGCAAAACTAGATCGCGTGCGAAACTTGTTTGATCCAGCCACGATCGAAGTCCTGGCCACGCCGGACGGCCTGGACTTCCTCGAGAACGCACAGGTCTATTTCACCAGTTGGGCCTCATCGAAATGGAGTGTGACGCGTAGCCCAGAGTTGATTATGGAAGACGGCGTTCAGGTCGGGGTTCGGAACTTCGGCGAGCACCAGCTTAGCAGATGGGGGCGCCAGTTTGTTCGGGCCTGCATGCCTTGATGCCGCATGCGCCGGTGAGAACGAACGCGGGACCGAAGCCACTTCACGGCTTTAAGTCCGCAAATCAAGATTGCGTGCCTGGGCGCAATCGAGAAGTTCGATCGTGCGCCTTTCCGGCTCAACTCCTTCAATATCCCTAAGACCTAACTCCTTAGCTCGAGCATAAAGGTCTCGGACAGCAATGGTCGTTATCTTGAGTTGCTTCTCAATATCGCGAATTTCTTTTGGCTGCTTGGACATGCCGCGCTCCCAAGTCTAAAGAGCACGGGACCGAAGCCCCGCACGCGCATTTGGAAAGAATGAGCCCCGATTGTGAACCAGCTCATATCTGGCTCTGCATGGGGCCTGCTAATCCTCTTACCGCTGGGGATTTCAGGGGCCCAGTACCAGGCGCCGCCGGGACACGATATTTCGAGCCCGACGGCGAAACTTTTTTGACGATCGGCTTACCGCCTCAACCGCCTTGCGTGAGCGGTCAGCCGCTATCTGGCCTGGGTACGGGGCCTGGCTGGGCGCAGTGGGCGTGTTTTGCTCTTGCTGGTCGGTCGTTTCACGAGGATGTTACGGCAGAACCCGACTGTGCCGGGCTAGCTTAGCCGTTGACGACCGGATGCCCGCCGCCCAATGGCATCCGAGGAAAGACGGCCTCAGCTCTCCCCCTGCGCTGGGGCCGTTTCTTTTGGCTGGGGTCATGATCGAGATCGCGCGAATAATTTTGTGGTGGTGCCTTAACGCCCTGTTGTGGGGATCTGAACTAATTGGCGCCACGTTGCTGCTGGCCTGGCTGTATTACGTGATCCTCCTCGAGCCGCGCATCAGGCGCAAAAAGCAGACTGATCCCGCCCCACAGGCTCCGAGCGCGGGACCCGCTGACGGGACAAACAAGCCAGGGGCGCAGACCTGAGCCCGTCGGCTTGAAAGCCGTTATCAACTTGCCGCGCCCCTCTCTAGAGGCACAGTCCAGCATCCCATCGCCCGAGAAAAAAGAGGCCGCCAACCGAGCGACCTCTTCTTACTGACGATGCCCGAAGTGCCTAGGAGTACGAGCCCGCCAACCGGAACGGTTATGATCAGGAGAAGGAGGATGGAACCGTTCGGTATGGGCAAAATCTACCAGGCCCGGGATGGATGGCTTTTGA
Source organism: uncultured Alphaproteobacteria bacterium (assembly GCA_963735835.1). GTDB lineage: Bacteria > Pseudomonadota > Alphaproteobacteria > Rhizobiales > Xanthobacteraceae > Bradyrhizobium. The sequence goes on from CAVTNA010000037.1 coordinate 1,978, forward strand.
TTTGGCGCAAAGACGGCCAACAAAATCGGGCCACACTTTCCGAGGATGGCCTCCGTCATTTTCAGGTGTCCGGCGACATCGATGAACGTCCAGCATTGGTTGGACGATGATCAAGACGTGCCCGAAAACGAATATGAGGTGATCGCCTGCCTAGCCTGCACCAAGCTGCACTTAATCAACCGAAAAACCGGCAAGATATTGGGTCAAGATGAAAGGTGAGGCACCCAGTCTGGAGGGGTAGGCGCGGACCTGAGCCCGCACCGCTAGGCCTTTCGCTTTGACCTAGCCGCTCTATCTATTCGACATGCGCCAATATGAGTTTCAGCCGTGCATCCCGACGCGCGGAACCAAGGTTCCAGCCGGACCGGACTGGATTCATGAGATCAAGCACGACGGCTATCGCCTGATTGTCCAGCGAGAGGGCAAGCGCGTGCGGCTGTTCACCCGCAACGGCCACGACTGGACCGAGTCGCTACCCGCTCATCGTCGAGGCCGCGCTGCGGAACCGCACGCAGTTCGTTCGTCATCGACGGCGAGGCGGTCGCTGCTCGGCGTCGACGGGTTCTCCGACTTCAACGGGCTGCACTCCCGGAAGCAGAGCGACGAGGTCCAACTCTACGCCTTCGACATCCTGGCGCTCGAGGGCGAGGATCTGCGGAAGCTGCCGCTGTCGATGCGCAAAACCAATTTGGCGCGGCTATTGGCGCGGCGGCCGGAGGGCATCTTCGTTTCTGACTTCGAGCTGGGCGAGATCGGTCCGGACCTGTTCCGCCAGGCCTGCAAGTTCGGACTGGAGGGACTGGTCTCCAAGCGCCGCGACAGCACCTATCGCTCGGGCCGATCACCGAACTGGATCAAGGTGAAGAACCGCAGCCATCCGGCAATGGAGAGGGTCAAGGACTCGTTCTGACGTGCGGTTCGTGCTTAAATTGCTGCTGTCCGTTGCGTTAGGAGTTGCCCATGCGTCGGAGCTGGACCCCTTCGATCGTACCGAACGGCACCGATCAGACCGTCTGACATCGTCCTTGAAGACTTCGGGCGGTTGGGCCAGGCCTATCGCGAGACTGATCCAGAACAGGCAGATCTGAAAGCCGTCATCTCCGATCTGATATCCGGCCAGTACGCCAACCCGGTTCGCGTGGTCGCCTTCAATGTCGCGGAGCATTGGGCCGAGGATGCTTCGGAGGATATCGCGCACGAGATCATGCGCCGCCTCGCCCTTGCCGGCGATGAATTGCCGTCATCGCTTGAGGGATTCGTGGAACTGCATCTCGGTCCGGAGCGCCAACTGACGTTGCGGCTGGCCTGATCAGCGCGACGGCCTGGAATGATCCTCTATATCCTCACGGTGCTATTTCTCATTTCGGGCTTCGCTCTTATTTTGATAATAATCTCAGAAAGGCGTCGCGATGTACTTCATGGTCCCTACGTGACTAAAGAACAGGATAAGGATTTTGAGTGAGGGGCTGAAGGCGAAGGGGAAGTGACGGAGCCAGGGCACGCTCCCCTCTTATTTAATCACAAGCCAGCCTTCCGCGGCAGCCGCCGTCCGAAAGCTTCGCCAAGCCTGAATTTCGCTCTCGTCTGACGCGCCAGCATGGTTGAGGGCTTGCCTCGCTGCCTGCCAATGCGGCTTGTTTTGGTCGGAAAGTCGCATGTACATCATGAATGAATAAGCGTCATCAGCGCTCTTGATCTGATTAGCACCCGACTTTGGTTTCAGTTTCATTGAGTTAAAAGCCATTTTGCGGCCTCACCGGCGTTACGCACATTGGAACTCGCCTAAGAGACGATCTTTCCAAGCTTCGCCCATTCTAGAATTATGGGTGGCCGGCAACATGTTGCAAGGCACAATCGCTGCCTTCGGTGACCACATTTTGAGCAGCGCGGAGGAGATTGGGCGATGCTACTCCCGCTTTCGCGAACAGGCGCTCCGAATCAGAAAGGGCAACGCGCCGTACCATTGAAACGTTCGCAAGCGCGAGATAATTCCAGCACAGCACTCTGCAATGTTTCTTTTACCAAATCTGGGATACAGTGTTACGCGAGGTATCAATGACATTCGCCATTCACGCATGGAAAGATGATCAGAGCATCGTGACGGTCCGCATCGATCCCGCCGTTGCTGTCGACAAAGCGCGCGTGTTGGAGCGGTCTGGTTGGAAAGTTCACGTCACGGACTCAACCGGTCTTCGGTTTGATCCTTCAGACTTCGATTATCTCTCATCATTTGCCCGCGAGACAGCGTAGCCTCGATGCCGCTGCTTCAGACAGCGACCGCCTTCGGGCGGCTTTTTCTTTTTAGTCAACGTCCGCTTTTGAGCACATAACGAACTCAAGTCGGACAACGCGCCATGTCCGCTAAGTGGTCGTCCGTGAAGAATTCGGAAGCGGCTGATTGGACTGTGAATTGGGGTGAGCAAGTGTTCGATTTTGCAGGAAAGCGAGCCGGTGAGGCTGGCTTTCTTGCGTTTTGGGATTCCGGTTTTCGGTGGTTCGTGATTCGATTCCCTCCAGACTTTTGGATTCGGAGGATCGGATGGCGCGGCCGAGAGACAATCGTCAAAGGGATCTGTTACGGCCGCCGCTCGATCAGATCATCAACCTGGAACACCCGCTGGTGCGGCTGGCGGACAGGATCGACTGGGAGTTCCTCGAACGCCGCTTCGCCTCGGTGTGCGCGGCCGGCCCCGGCCAGCCGGGTCTGCCGACGCGACTGGTGGCCGGCCTCTTCATCCTCAAGCATGCCGAGAACCTCTCCGACGAGGTGCTGTGCGCGCGCTGGGTCGAGAACCCCTATTACCAGTACTTCTGCGGCGAGCTGAGCTTCTGCCACGAGCTGCCCTTCGAGCGCAGCTCGATGACCCGCTGGCGCCAGCGCCTGGGCGAAGATCAGCTGGTTGCCCTGATCCAGGAGAGCCTGTCGGTGGCCCACAAGACCGGCGCCATCGCGACCAAGGACCTCGAGCGGGTGGCGGTGGATACGACGGTGCAGCCGAAGGCGATCGCCCACCCCACCGACGCCCGGCTGGTGCACCGGGCATTGGTCAAGCTGGTCGCGCTGGCCAGGCGAGAAGGCCTCAGGTTGCGGCAGAGCTATCTCAGGGTGGCCAAGCGCGCCGCCATCATGGTCGGGCGCTACAGCCATGCGCACCAGTTCAAGCGCGCCGGCAAGGCGCTCAGGTTCCTGCGCACCAGGCTCGGCCGGGTGATCCGCGACATCAATCGCAAGATCAAGGGTCGGCCCGAACTCATCGCGCGCTTCGCCTCGCTCCTCGATCTGGCGATCAAGGTGCGCCATCAGGACCATCGCCAGCGCGGCCCCAAGGTCTATTCCCTGCACGCGCCCGAGGTCGAATGCATCGGCAAAGGCAAGGCGCGAGCCCCCTACGAGTTCGGCTGCAAGGTATCGATCGCAACTCCGGTGACCACGCCCAAGGGCGGCCAGTTCGTGCTCCACGCCAAGGCGCTGCACGGCAATCCCTTCGACGGCCACACGCTCGGACCGGTGGTCAAGGATCTGGAGCGGGTGACCGGCGTCGAAACCCGCCGCATCCATGTCGACAAGGGCTACCGCGGTCACAATCACCCGGAGAAGTTCCGGGTCTGGATCTCCGGTCAGGCGCGCCGGGTCACCGCCGTCATCAAACGCGAGATGAAACGACGTGCCGCCGTCGAGCCGGTGATCGGCCACCTCAAGGCCGAGCACCGCATGGGCCGCAACTACCTCAAGGGTCGCGACGGCGACCGCATCAACGCCGTCCTCGCCGCCGCCGGTTATAACTTCCACCTGCTCCTGCGATGGTTCGCAGAGCTTTTGTGCGCCCTGCTCGATGATGATCTGTCACGCGCTCCAGCCGCTCCGCTTCGCTTAAAATCACTTCAAACAATCTTCACGGACGACTAAGTGCCGATTTCGTTGCGGAAGTCGGCGCCGACGACGGCGAGGGTCGCGAACGAGGGTTTTTGATGGCGTGGTCTGCCATCTGATGCACCGGAAGCGGACATTGCTTCCGTTGCCCCTGGGGTTACGCAGGACCTACGCAAAGCATTCCTGTGCAGCCGGCGGCGGTCGCACCAAGAGTTTGGCGAGCCGCCTGAGGTTTTGAGCGATAGCAGCCAATGTGAACTCAAACTGGGCGCCCCTTGGGCCCCTTAGGCGTAGCCGGCCGAGCCGGAGTATGCGCTTGAGATGAGCGAACAGCATCTCGACGCGCTTTCTATCACGGCGAGACTGCTCGAATGCTTCGGTCTTTGCCGCTGCCCGGGCAACATCGCGGGCGGGCTCGTAGAGGCTGCGTGGGATTCTGCGCACCGGCGCCTTCGGACAGCACTGCGGTTTGAGAGGGCAGCCGCGGCAATCGCGTGCCCTGGGCCGGTAGTAGAGTGTCTCTCCATCGCTGGCCAGCTTGCCGGTCGTCGTCAAAACCTTGCCGGCCGGGCAGATGTAAACGTTGCGCTCTTTGTCGAAGGCGAAGTCTTCGCGGCTGAAGGTCCCGTCCTCTCGCTTCGACTTGTCATTGACCGGGATGTGCGGCGTTATCTTGGCCTCGTTGACCAGCCAGTCGAGGTTAGCACCCGAACCGTAGGCCGTATCTCCAGCAAGCAGTTCGGGCTTGATTGCGAAGCGCTGCTCGGTGCGTTCGATCATAGTCCGGGCCGCGCCAACCTCGGCCTGGCGGATGGCGCGGGTCGCCTCGACATCCATGATGATGCCGACCTTCACGTCGATCAGATAGTTGTCCGCATAGCCGAAAAACGCCGGGCCCCGCATGGCGCCGGTCCATTGCGCCGCCGGATCGGACGGGGACACAAACTTCGGCTTGACTTCGCTCGCCGCCCCGAATGCCGCGTCATCGAGCGTGGCGAGATACTCCTTCGTCGCTCGGTTCGCCGTTTGCGGGTCAATCGCCGTGTTCCACTGCGCTCCGCGGATCGACCGCTGCTTGTTGGCGTCTGCAACAATCAGGCTCGCATCAACCGCAAAGCCCTTGCCCCCAACCAGGCCGGCCTCAATACAGGCTCCGACAACGCGTTCGAAAATGCTCCGGAAAATGCCGCAGTCACAAAAGCGCTCATTGCGCGCACGTGAAAACACCGAGTGATCGGGGACCTTGTCCTCAATCGAAAATCCACAGAACCACCGATAGGCCAGGTTCACCGCTACGTCCCGGCACAGCTCCCGTTCCGAGCGGATGCCAAACGCGTAGCCGACAATGAGCATCCGGATCATCAGGACAGGGTCGACCGAAGGACGGCCAATCCTAGGATAACAGGGCTCCAGTTCGGAATAGACCCAGCCCAGATCAAGTACCGCGGCGAGACGCCGAACAGGGTGATCCCCTGGGACCGCATCATCAAGCCGAAACGAATAGAAAAACTGTTCCTGATCGTGGTTGAGCCGACCCATCATGCTCCGCTCCCGTCGCGAATTGCTCCACTGCAACGAAATCACCGACCTCGACCTGCTTCAACCGACTTTTGCAACAAAATCTGCCATAACCGGACTCATGCACCGCAACAAGGAAGATCTTATTCGATCGCCTCGTCCGCAAGGGCGAGAAGGGACGAGGGAATTTTCACACCGAGCGTCTTGCGGTCTTGAGGTTGATGATGAGCGTGTACTTGTCGGATTGCTCGATGGGCAGGTCGGCCGGTCTGGCGCCTTTCAAAATTCGATCGACATAATGGGCTCCAAGCCGGGAAACTGCCAGGTAGTCCGGTCCATAGGAGATCAAACCACCCAATTGCGCAAAGCGAGGCTCAAGCGACATCGACGGCAAACCTGCCATTGCAGCAAGATCGGGGATACGGTTACCGGAGAAGATGGCATCAGGCACGACGTACAACACGTCGGCACCTCGGGCTTTTGCGGCAGCGACCGCGCCGGGCAATTCCTCGGGATCGTGCAGATCGGAAGTGTCGAGCTGAAAGCCTAGCTTGGCGGCTGCAGGTGGCGCTTCCTTCATAAACAGTAGCCGATGGGTTTCATTCGTTGAATTGATGAACGCTGCCAGCCGCTTCGCCTGCGGCAACAGCTCCCGAAGCATTCCGAATGCCTTGGCGTTGAAACTGCCCGGAGAAGCGAATGACGCGGCACCCGTTATGTTTCGATCCGGATGGGCAATATTCGAGGCAAGCCCCATGCCGACGGGATCGGCCACCGCCGCGAACACGATCGGTATCTCCGAAGTCGCTTTCGCGGCAGCGCGCGCCGCCTGCGGAGCAATCGCGACAATAAGATCGGGCTTCGATTGCACCAGTTCGGAGGCCAAAGCCGAGAGCTGGTCGAGGCGCCCACCTGCTTCCTTGCGGTCGGTGACGATGTTGGCACCTTCCGTCCAGCCGAGCGTGCCAAGCTCCTCCCAAAACGCATTCATGTTGGCCGTGGTGCATGTAGTCACGCATAGCACTCCCATGCGAGCTACCCTCTGTGCGGCATGGGTGGTTGTTGTTGACACAAAGACGAACAGTAGAACCGTGAGGACCGGCGACGCGAGGGTAAATCGCCTCATTTGACCACCTATACGGACTACCAGCAGGCAAAAGTATAGCAGCTTTTCAACCACGGCGCTTGCAACGATTGTCCGGATTGGGTCAATTTCAGACCTCAGCCATGGTCTGAGCGAGGTCCGCTCATCCCCCAGCAACGGACATGTGACTGGAGTGCGCCCCTAATGGTGGACAGTTTTAGGCGGCGGTTTTGACAGTTTGCTGGGCGTGGCGATCCTCGTATTGCGCGGGGCTGAGATAGCCGAGCGCGGAGTGGAGTCTGCGGGTATTGTAGACCTGATCGATGAAGCGTGGAAGGTCAGCCGTAACGTCCTCGAAAGTTTCGTAGGCCATCAGATACACGGCTTCAACCTTGAGAGTCTTCATGAAGCTTTCGGCTTTGGCGTTATCGTATGGATTGCCGCGGCGGCTCATGGAACCTACGAAACCGTGCTCTCGCAAGACAGCGCGATAGGTTTCTGAAGCGTATTGCGACCCACGGTCGGAATGATGCACGCAGCCCCGCGGGGGATTGCGGGCGCTGATGGCGGCCTTGAGCGCAGCAGCAGCCAGCCGCGCATCGATCGAGCGGCTGATGGCGTAACCTACGACCCGACGGGACCACGCATCGAGGGTGACAGCCACGTACACGAAGCTGGTCGTGATGGCGACATAGGTGATGTCAGCCACCCAAAGCTGGTTGGGACCATCCAATGTCATGGTCGTCGCAAGATTGGGGCAGATCGGATCGTTGTGATCGCTGTCTGTCGTCGCGATGAACCGCCTGCGCGGCTTCGGATTGAGCGCATGTTCGCGCATCAGCCGGCGGACCTTCTTGGCGTTCACCACAAGGCCACGATGGCGAAGCTCAGCGTTAACACGCCGATAGCCATAAGTTTCGAACTCATCGCAAATCGACTTCATCTGCGCAACGACGGTTGCATCGTCCGCGCCTGTGTCGGGCCTATCGTAAAAAGTCGAGCGCGCAATTCCCATTAGCCGGCATCCTTCTGCGATGGAGACGCCGGCGGGCCTGCAATGACGGATGTAGTCGCGCTTCGCGGCCGCGGTGCGTTTTTCAGCGCCCCCTTTAAAAATTCGATTTCCAGAGCCTGGCGGCCAACCATGCGCTCCAACGCCACGATCTTGGTTTCGTATTCATGCAGCAGGTCAGCAGCCAGGGCATCCGCGTCCAAGCCGCCGGCTTCATACTTCTCAACCCAGACGCGGATCAGCTGGCGCGAGAGATCATGCCGCTTGGCGAGCCCATAAAGGGTCTCCCCAGCAATGTACTCCTGCACGACCTGCCGCTTGAACTCGATGCTGTGCGAACGCTGCTGTCTGGCCATGGCTTTCATCCTTTGAAAGCCCAGAACACCCTGTCAACTCACTAACTGCAACCTGTCCGGCTCCAGGGGCGCACTCCAGACGACCGCTTCGGCATGTCTCAAAAGTGCCAACAGCGGTCATTCGGATTTCAGGCGACCCGTATTCCCGTTGCCGCGCGGCAGGGTGACGATGAACTCGGTGAATGCGCCGGGCTCGGTCTCGATATCGATCCGTCCGCCATGTTGCTTGACGACGATGTCATGAGTCATCGAAAGGCCAAGCCCCGTTCCTTCTCCGGCCGGCTTAGTAGTGAAAAAGGGATTGAACATCTTTTCTCTCACGTCAGGTGCGATGCCGGTGCCGTTGTCGCGAATCCGGATTTCCACCGTCTCCCCGAGGTTTCTGGTGGCCGCCGAGAGCACCGGCTCGAAGGCCCTGTCGCTGTTCTCGGCCTTGCGCCTGGTCGCGGCATAGAACCCGTTGGAGATGAGATTGAGTAGCGCCCGGGTAATCTCCTGCGGATACAGCTCGAGTGCGCCCGCGTCGGGGTCGAGGTCGTGCTTGAGCGTTATGGCAAAGCCGGGCTTCTCGGCCCGGGCACCGTGGTAGGCGAGGTTGAGGCTCTCCCCGACCAACGCGTTGATGTCGACAGACCGCCGTTCGCCCGAGCCCTCGCGCGAGTGCTGCAGCATGTTCTTGACTATGGAGTCGGCGCGCTTGCCGTGCTGGACGACCTTTTCGAGGTTGTCCTTCAACAACTCCGGTCAATTCTCCACTTCGCTTCGCAACTCTTCCCTCCATTGCGACCGACTTGAGCACGTCGTTCAATTCGTCGGTCAATTCTGCCGACAACGCGGAAAAATTGTTGACGAAATTCAGCGGGTTCTTAATCTCGTGGGCGATACCCGCAGTGAGTTGGCCGAGGGAGGCGAGCTTCTCGGTCTGCACCAGACGGTCCTGTGCGGCACGCAGCTCATCAAGCGAGGTTGCCAACTCTTTTGACCTTGCTTGCACCTGTTCAAACAGGCGAACATTCTCAATGGCAATTACAGCCTGATCGGCGAAGGTCTGTAGTAACTGCAGGTCATGCTCTAGAAAAGCGCCGGGTTCCTTGCGATTGACGTTGATCGCGCCAATAGGGCCTCTGTCGCTGTTCAGGGGCATATACAGTGCGCTACGCCAGCCTCGCACCTGAGCAATTTGTTTTGCAAGGGCGGGCACGTCATCATCAGACGCAACGTCAGCTATTTGTACAACCTTACCCTCCGAGGTCCGCGCAAACTGCGGAATGCTTGCTATAGGACGTGGATAGGAAGCCTTTAATGCTGCGTCGGCTTGCGCGCTCACCGACGTGATTGCCGCGATATGAACGTTGTCATTAGCAAACAGGAAGACTCCGGCTGAATGCCCCCGATCAACCGGTTCGAGCGTTCGGCGATAGCATTGAACACGGGTGCCAGATTGTCCGGCGAACTCTTGATGGTTTTTAGGATTTCCGCCGTTGCAATTTGCTGGAGTAAAAGCTCGTCGCGTTCAGCCAAGCTGGCCTGCAGCCGCTGTTCGAGTTCAGCGATAGTCTGCTTGAGATCCATCAAATCTTCACGCCCGGTCAATTCATCAATCTCTTCGTGCAGCAGGCCTGACCCGCATCAGAGCATAGAGGGCCACACCCCGCTAGGGCCGATGTCGCTTGTGGGTCAAAAGCCGAAATACTCATTAGGAGCAGATGTTTTCTGCTTTGCCCTCAAAAGCAGACATCAGTCGTGGCGTTTATCACACGCCCCCGGTGCCGAATTCGCGCAGCGCGGCAGTGCACGGTGCAGGGCTGATGCCGTTCGCGAGTGTCGACGTGAAGCATCTGCGATAGTGGTTTTGTGGTGTGGTGTGACATTGGCCGATGTCCGATCGAAAAAAGGGTGAAGTTCAACGGTGCGCCGCGCGGAAAACGCGGTCGCCGTCAGTTTCCTTCTGCCTTGTCGATCGATGATCGGGGCGTTCACTGCCCGAAACCGGCTTGTCCTTGCGGGGCCGGAATGCTCGGGGTGGCCTGGCGAAAGCGTCGCTTAGTTTCGGACTTGTCCTTCAACTGCAGGGGCCCGAACGCTCTACGCTTTCGCAAATCAAACATACACGCACGCGCAAAAACTTCAATGCTGCATCGTCATGGCGAGATCGCGCGCCACGCGGCGGCCTGCAACCATTGCGCATATTCGACGCCAGCAGCTTTTGCCGATGCCGCCAGCCGGTCGTAATGGTTCACCTCAGCAAGCCGCACCGCCGCCGCCACCGTGGCGCTGTCGCCGCCAGCCAAGATCGCCTGCGAAACATCATTCTGGCGCGTTCCTTCGGACAATGTGCAGGCTGTATCGTGGACCTGGTTTCCAGTCTTGATAATTGACATTTTCAGGCTCTCTTTCTCTCGGGTACGGCGGAATGCCAATCGCAAAGTGCGAGCGCGGTTAGCAGGCTCGGATTCAATCTCGCGAGAATTCGAAACACATCGCCATCATGGAAAGCCTGTGTTCGCTTTTCGACGGGCAGACTATCGAGCTCCTTGAACATCTTGCGCCCGGTTTCGCAGCAAGGCTCGATTGCGGCCACAGCTTCTTCAGTAACAGGGCCATCGGTACACAGGGCAATGACTTCGAAAGCTTTCAAGCGTTCCCATGCGGTCATTTTTAAATTGAGCAACATATATTTGAAATGCGAAATAAGCGCGATGTTGTAGAGGTGGCCGATCGGCATATGGACGATCCGGTATTCATCGCCCACGAGCGAATCCGAGCCACGCGCAATGCTCGGCATAGGTCCGGCCGTTGGCGTAGATTTCGCCGCTGGTTATCGCGTTGCTCATGCCGCGCGCTCCGGTGTCACGTCGATCATGGGCGGTAGTTTCGAAAGGTCGACGCCAGCGCGCGCGGCGAGCTCGGCAATGCGCGCCAGCACGTCGGCAGTTGCGCGCAAAGCCGGCGTGGCGTCGTGCCTGACATTCAGCGTTGAAACGGTCTCAAGCGGCATGGTGCGGTCAAGCACCATCGCAATTCCGCGTGCGTGATCTTTGTGCCGGGGATTTTCGATCAGACGGGAAAGGGCGCCGATCGCGCGCGGCGCGCTGCTGCGGATGTATTTCTGATCTTCCTCCGCGATAGCCTCCAACACGCGCTCGTCATGCGACAAGCGGCTCGCGATCGTCGCCATGGTCTGCGGCGTCGAGTGTTCGCAGCCAAAGCCCGCAAGCTTCGCGGCCTTCACCCTGGCGCCATGGCCGGGCCGAACCGTGTAGAGCGCACGCACGAATGCGCGGTGCCGATCGCTCGGCAGGGCCAACATTTTCGGGCCGTCCTTGGCGTCGAGCGGTTCGAGCGGCACCAGTTTGCGGCGCGCGCCTCCCGGTTGTTTGCTGGTTGCGGTCGACTTCATGCTTGCTTGGCCGCCATCATTTTACTGGCCATTTTTCCCATCGGACTCAAAACGAGCCACCCTGACCCTTGATGCCGCCCGAAAGAATGATGGCTGCAAGGGTCATTTTCTGGCCGGCCTCGGGATCGCCGCTTAGATAGGCTTTCACGAATACCGGATCCTTCATTTGGCGCGCCTTCCACGCTTCCACGAGTTTATATTCCTCTGCGCTTACCTCGTGGCCCTTCAGCGTTTGCTCGATGATCTCTTCTCGAATCCCAATCTCGCGGAGCATGCCGGCCGTTTCGGACATGAGCTTGACCGACGAATCCGGCATCTCGCCGATGTTGCCGGACATTGCCGCCGCGATCGTACTATCGTCATCGCTGGCCGCCATGTTCTGAAGGTCGCGAAATTCGCGATTTGCGCTGATGTCGCCACTAAGAACCTTCGCGCCGAAGTCTTTATCGGCGATCCGGGCGTCAAGCCTTGTGCGGGCCTCCATGGCGTTCGCGGGAGCTGCAGGCGGGGCTGCTACCTCGGTCATGCGACTTCCCTCCCTACGTTCGATCTCTCGCAGGCGGCCTCAAAGACTTTCGAAGCCTGCGGGTTGTTGCGGTAGGCAAAGGCCGCTTGCCGTCATTATCGAGCTGGAACAGGTGCCTCTCCTGACGGGATGGCTGCAAGTCGAGCCCGCGTGCGGCGCGCCGGCGGTATCACGCAACCGCCTTGGATCCCCGGGGTAGGCGACGGCAACACAAATCCGTGCCGATGCCGGCAATGATTTCTTCCGGCTCTAGCGTCTGGATTGCGGCGCGCCAGGCAACCTCCGCCGCTGCGTCCTCCGCGGTCGACCAGTTCACAAGCCTGGTGATTGCATTCGATCTCAAGCTCGGTCGCCGGTGATTTTCAAGTGACAGCGCCGCCAAGGCGGTCTTTGCCCCGAGTCTTCCCCCTGGCCGAAGCCAAGGCAAGTTCGGCCGCACCAAGCCTTCAGGCGGGTAAACGACAATTCGAGCGCTTGCCGGTGCGCGAGCCTGCACCGCTTTCGCGGGCGCGCCAGCGGTTCGAGCGGGACCGTCTCGCGTTTGGACATTACGCGGCGCCTTCCAAATCGGCGCTGGCCGACCGCATCACTTTCAGGCGCCGTTCCAGATCGGCCCGCAGTTGCGAAGGCTACCTTCGGCGTGTTCGACCGCTGCCGGTGCTCCAGCTGCTTGACGGTTCGTTCGCGCTCCGCAAGCTGCGGATTCAACCTGTTGGTCTGTTGATGCGAGTTCGGCGTTGGCCTTGGTGATTTTCTGCTGATGTTCCTGCCGCTCACGTTGTAAAGTTTCATTGTTAATTTCCGCGCCTCCTCCAATTTCTGCAGGGCTTCGTCGCGGCCAGAATGGCCGATGGCCTCTCAGAGCATGCGTCGACGAGTTCCTGAAGCGCTTTGAAGCGGCGCTGGGATCGGCAGACCATTCTGCAGGAGAGCAAAAAACGCTTCTGTGCCGCTGCTGGGAGTTGTTCCCGGCGGAGGGGTCAGGCTTTGCGTCTGCAATAACGTGATCATGGGTGCCATCGCTCCTGTGATGGTGGGGTCGTGCTGCTTCAGCTCGGTTATTTCCCCCCGCGCCCCTCGCAAGCGGGATAAGGCTGCGAGAGGTGCGGGAGGTGCCGGCGGCGAATTGTTTGCCGGCGGGAATTTGAATTCCAGGGCCCATCAGCGCGCCTCCACCACATCGCCGCGCTGACGACACGCCTGGTCGCATAGTCGATCAACGAGCATCCGAACGATGTCGGATAGGCTGCGATCGTCGGCGCTGGCCGCGGCCTCCAGTCCGGAGCGCAGGGGAGCGGGTACCCTGAGTGTGATTTATCGTCGCGTCTTGTCATAATTCAAAAGTCGCACTGCTTTGCCTTGCCTGCAAAGTACTTGTGTACTGGATATCGAAAGACGCCGCTTCACCCACCGTGACCGCATGATTGCCTTGGCGCTCAGTGTCGACCACCGGCGTGAACGCCAGCGCGCAACGCGCCGCACATACGCTCGATCGTCACGCCGCCGGCCGTTTTTTCCCGTTGAGGATCTTGTTGCATGGCCCTCCGCCAGGCCAGCCAGGTCGGTTCACCTCGAAATGCGTCAGTTCGAGGACTCCGTGATCCGCCGCCGGAATACCGCCGCCCAACAGTCCGTCGATAACCGGATCAAACGCTCAGTCATGGCCTAAACTCGGATTTTGAGAAAAGCCGCCGCCAGTTTTGGCGAGCCGACCGACTTTTTCGGCAAGGGCCGCGCGAAATTTGAAGACCAAATTTTTGAAAACGGCGGCGCTGGGTAGGAGGAAAACAGGGTCGAGTATATCGCCGTCGCCCGATCTTCCGCGCCACCCCCACCCACTCCGGTCTATTTTGCTTCGATTTATCAGAGCTGAGAATTTCGGTTTCGCCATAGGGTTTCGGGTTTCGCCGGCCTCGATCCACCTGGGCCTCCTCGCGCGCGGCAGCTTGTTCTGTTGCTGCGCAGAAAACCCTTCGCATCACGCTCACCGAATGCGCAAATCGGTGACACGACGGATTCAAGCGATTGATTTTCACGCTTCGATCGGTGCTGATCGACGGCTGGACCCAAGATTGACTCGACACGATGCTCAACACGGCACAAGCCCATAGGAAGCCCGTCGGATTACGTTTTGCTGTTCGGTGCACTCCGATAGCGGGCAGAGCGTGAAGACGCGCTGCTACTCACGCTGCTGATCTGGCGATGATCCTGGCGTCGATCGCCAAAGCACGGCGTTGAAGATCGCCCACACGCTCATGCCAATGACGAGGTGAATTCCAGCCTTTCCCTTTCCATGTTTGCCATCTCGCTCGGCAATGGTTTGGTGCTCCGGTTTATCGAGAGCCTGCGACGCGAGCGCAGCGCCACGCAGCCGTGTTGCGGGGCGGGTAATGCGCGCGCGAGAGGCACACAAACGCCCTGGGGGTTATAGGGGGTCTTGTGTACGTCGGTTTGCTGGGTGTTGTTGAGTTTGTAGGGCGATCGCATAGGCGTTTCGCATGGTGTTGTTAGCGGTGTGAAGGACGGTGTTGTAGGGGTGTTTGTAAGCGTCATTGACCGGTCCGATCGAGGTACTTGAGCCGCGCGCGTTCTCGCTTGGTGACATCTTCTCCGCCTTGAAAAGCCGATCCATCGCGGCGGCGGGCCATCGGATTTGATACCCTCGGCGTCGGGGTCGTCCGCGAATGTTGATGGCGCATAGCCGGGGCCTGGGTCGGCCGCACGGCGCGGCCTTGCGCGGTGGCCTTGTCGAGCAGCTGCAGAAATAGCTCGTCCACTTTGCTCTCAGCCCGGCCTGGCGATATGGCGAGGCCGCGGCCTGGCTCTCGGGCACAAACACCTCGCGTTCCCATCGAAGCTGATCTTTTGCCGGTGGGCCGTCGATTGTTCTTGACGATATCGAGCTGGCGAAGGTCGTCGCTATCCTTGATCGGGGCATTCAGCGCCACCGGGCCGGAATTGCTTCCCAACCGGTTGAACCTGATCGGCCGGTGCCGTCGTTCAAAACCGAAACGCTGCGGGTGTTGGATCAGCATGACAGTCGATTCGCACGGCACGGTAAGCCGGCGTGCTAGCAGCCTCGCATGAAGCGGGTGACGATGTGGGGCGGTCGCTCTCGTTGCCGCTGTACACGTCGGCCGCGTTTTACGACGATGACCAAAGCGGGCCGGATCGCGCGCCACGGTCTTTTCGAGGCGCAATGACATGGTGGGTTGCACGATACTGTTGCGGTCGACCGCACCCGATAGAGCGTCATCCTGATCGCAGATGAAATGCAGCCCGCCGCGGAGGTCGGCAAACAAAGCCCGCGATGACCGTTCAGCTTATGTCGAGGGTGCGGCGGTGCATTTCTTTCAGCTTTTCTTGGCCGAAAAAACGATGACCGGGCCCTGGCGTCAGCCACGCCACCAATCCGTCCCGCAGGCAAGCCGCGATGGCGGCGCCGCAGCTGCAAGGCGAGTTTGGTCTTGCCGGTGTCGCCGTCGCCACTCGACGAAATCCCGCGGCTCGGCCTACCGGAATCCGGTTATGCGAGATCCAGCGCCGCTGCTCGATCGGTACGCCCTCCATTGCGAAGCGTCGAAGGTTTCGAAAGGGTAGATCTCGGTGGCATCTTGCCCTGGCTCGGCTTCTTTGCTGGCGTGACCGTTGTACCGTTATTGCGCGTCATGATCGGCTCGCGTCCAGCGACAAGCCGATTCTTCCGGGTCATCGACGGGGGGTGCCTCCTCGGCTGGTGCAGCGTCGCCGATGCCAAGCTCGCGGAAAGCATCCTCCACGGTCGCGTCCAATTCGGCGGGGTTGTGCGCGGTCGCTAGCCTGCATCGCTTTGCCTTCCAAGTTCTGTGCAGGGCCGCCCGTCATCGGGATGGTGGGCAAGCCATGCTTCAGCTTGTCGGGCTCGCACGTCCGACGTACGAAAACCGTCGATTGGTGATTGTGGCGTGCGAGATAGGGTTGAGCTGCGGCGGGTGCTGGTTCATCGTGCGCGGCGGAACTTGCCAGTATGTCCCGACAGTCGCGCGGGTCGGCACACTCCCATTGCGCAATCAGGTCAGCCGCGCGCAGGTAGATCAGCTCTTCCAAGTCCTCGATCGCGCAGCCGCACAGTCCGCAAAGCGGCTTTTTGCGGCGGCGCGAATTGATCGCAGGCGCCGTTTCGATTTGGGTGACCATGTTCATTCGCCGCCATCCTCTGGGAGGAGGTTAAGGGATCGAGCAGTTTCAAGGCCTTCGGAGTGCGTTTGAAAGTTCGGGCAATCCCGCACACTCATTGCGATGCCTTTGGTCGTCGGGCGCATGATGCCGTCAGCGCCAACAAATGCTCCCTGCATTGACGATGTTGGTTTCCGGTCATAGCTGCTGAGCGAAACTACTGGCCTGTCTCCGCCGGCGGTTCTTTCGATATTTTGCAAATCTCGATCGGCGCGGCGAGCGGCGGGGTTTCTGGGTCATGAAATCAAATCCAGTGCGGCACCCATCGGAGACGAGGGCTCGCCCTGGCTGTTGCGCTTCATGGCGCGGCGGATCGCCGCGAGGTCGGCGCCATGCTGCAGGGCGAATGAAATTGCGATGCCGCGTCGGATGCCAGAGCATCAAGTGCGCGGTTAGCTGACGGGCGTTGATGAATCTCTCACCTATTCTGCCGTCGGCATATTGGCCCACTGTGATCGTGAAGTCGGCACCGCCGTGCTTAAGGGAGACGGTTTCGCTGCCTCGGCATGGCATCGTCTCGCGCTGCGCTGGCGCGGGCTTGTCAGCGGACGTTTTGCCCTATTTCCATCGTCTCTGCTGATCCTGAATTGCTGATCCAAAGATACGAGCGGCGCCTGCCAGGGCGCCGTTTCTCAGCTTCGTACCGACCAACAGCCGCTCGATCGCCGCGCGCGGGATCGACAGCCTGCGCCACGATCCTGGACTGCGGTGACGGTGCCATTGCTGGCTGCGGTGTATGCCGAATTGCGGCTCAGGCCGAAGATTTCCGCGAATTCTTCGACTGAAACGTGGCTCGATCATTCCATTTCGCAGGAAGCGCCGATGTGATGGCTTGGACGGCAGCATGTTGATATCCTATTGGGATACGATTGGGATGTATTGCTTTGCCTCACAATAGGCGGTACTATAGGGTAGAATGAAAGTTCGCTATATGATTAAATGAGGTATTTTGTGATACACAAAAGGCGAGGCCGACAAGGTGCCAAGCTTCCAACTGAGCAGATCGCGGTACGCCTCCGAAAGCGATGGTCGACGAATTCCGCAAAAGTCCACGCGGCTTATCCGGGCGAAGTTTCAAGAGCGCCTGTTTGTTCGCTGTTTGCCTCGGCCCCGCGGTTCGTCACGCTGTCGGGCCAATCGAAGAGCTCGCCAAGGATGTGCGACGCGCGATCGGCGCCGATTGGCACGCTGATAAAAAGGCCCGATCAGGTCTTTCTCGAAACGATCAAGCGACTCGTTGGCAGACCTCGCGGAGCCAGCGACCGAATTATCCGCAGTGAAAGCGGATGCAGCACAGCCGCCGAGATGATCTACAACCGATTACCGGCGGGCGCGAGGCGGCGACCAAGCGGAAACTGTGATGAAACGGCGATCCGGCAGCAATTGGAGAAGGACGATGACTAAGCGTTCGCACGGCGACGGGGCAATCGACACACGTGGCGAAAATATCCATCGGTTGCGCTACCGGCTAAACGGCAAGCGCTCACCAAAACGATCCACGGCAGCTTGACTGATGCTCGCAAGGAGCTTCCGGCTGATCCGCTCTGCCGACATCGGAAAGCGTATTGCGCCGATAAGGTGACGCTCGGCGAATGGATTATCGGTGGTTCGTCCTGCTCGATCGGCAGCAGGGCGAGGGGGAAAGCCGGCGCCGTGGCCTGTCAGCAACCGGACAATCGAGCGTTATGAGCAATTGCTGCAGGGGCAGGTGGTCCCCGCCCTGGGCACGCGCCCGCTGCAGTCGATCCAGGCCAATGAAATTGATGATCTCTATGTGACGTTCGAAAGGAAGCTCCGCCCCGCGAATCGTGGCGCACCTGCATTCGATACTGGGTGCTGTTCAAGGTCGCGGTTCGCCAGGGGATGGTTGGCGGCCATCCGGTAGGCCGCGCCGAGACGCCGCACCCAGGCGAAGACGCCACGACACCGTGCTGGACAAGGATCAGTGGAACGTTGCTTGAGGGGTTCCGCGGATCGCCGCTGTTTCCGATCGTCGGTGACGCTCGCACTCACTGGCGCGCTCGAAGCGAGGTGCTGGCGCTCTGATGGACGGATCTCGACGTCGCGAACAAAACCCTAAGGATTTGAGCGGGCGATCGAGCAAACTACGAAATACATCTGGCGATTAAAAACGGAAAACAAAACGAGGCAAGCGGACGATCGCAATTAACGACGACCTGATCTCCTTGCTCTGCGCGAGGGTGGAAGCGGTTGCGCATCTTCGCCGGCGTGCCGAGGCGCCGGGTTGACCTGTCGCTCGTGAAGTTGCAGACGACGCCCTGATGTTCGGACGCCGGCGCCTGGCGAAGCTTCTCCTTGACAGCGCTGCGCATGACCGACCACCGTGACCAAAGGCGTTTCTGCGCAAGGTAAAGGCGATCGCTTCCCGGCCTTCGACTCACGATTTGAGGGGCAGTCACGATACGTTATTGCTCGACAACGGCACTCGCTATCCACTGTCGCTGAACGGTGCGGGCACGATCCGGCCGGTGTGCTTCCCAGCTACGCGAAGCGTACTCGCAAAGCGGACGATAGCGCCGCCGCGATCATGGGCCAGCTATCAGAAGGGTCTTATGGGCTGAGCGAGAACAGGCTCGGGTCCAACTTGGGTCCAAGCGCCTTTTCGTTGCCCCGATGTTCTGCAGAGAATGCTGATTTTATTGGCGTTTCGAACCAAACCGCGAAGCAAGGGGATCGATTGTGCTCATCGAGCCCTCATCAGTCGGTCAGCATCGCGCCAACGTCGGCCTCGGCAACCGTAACGCCGTTCACGATGGCGTCGCCGTGAAACCACCACATGGTCTTGCGCCGGCCGATGCTGCGCATGTGGTATTCGATGGTGTCGCCGGGCATCACGGGTTTGCGGAACTTGCATTTGTCGATGGTGAGAAAATAAACCGCGCGCGGCTTCTGGGTGCCTTCGACCGACATGATGCCGATCACGCCCGCGGTCTGCGCCATCGCCTCGATCATCATCACGCCCGGATAGACCGGCCGGTCCGGAAAATGGCCGAGAAACGGCGGCTCGTTGAAGGTGACGTTCTTGACGCCGATGCCGCGATAGTCGCTTCGGATATTGATGACCCGATCGATCAGCAGCATCGGATAGCGATGCGGCAGCGTCTTGAGGATCGTGGTGATATCCACGAGCTCAAATCTGATCGGTGCTTCCTCCATCATTCGCGCCCCTCGCCCTTCGGATCGGCCGAGCTGTCGCGCACCAGACGCTCCAGCGCAACGATCTCGCGGAACCACTGCTTGGTCGGTTTCGCAAAGAAACCGCCCCAGCGCCCGCCGGGAGGAATGTCATCCTTGACGCGCGCTCATCGCCGTGACCTGAGCGCCATCGCCGATGCGAAGGTGATTGTTGATCCCCACCTTGGCACCCAGCGCCACATTGTCGCCAATCGTCAGGCTGCCCGCCAACCCTATCTGGGCCGCCAGCAGGCAATGCCTGCCGATGGTCACATTGTGGCCGATCTGGACCTGATTGTCGATTTTGGTCCCTTCGCCGATCACGGTGTCGCGCAGGCTGCCGCGGTCGATGGTCGTTCCGGCGCCGATCTCCACGTCGTTCTGGATCAGTACCCGGCCGGTTTGCGGCACTTTCAGATGGCCGTCCGGTCCGAAGAAGACGAAGCCATAGCCGTCCTGTCCGATGCTGCAGCCGGGATGGATCAGGACGTTGTTGCCGATCAGCGCGAATTGAATGGCGTCGCGCGCGCCGACGTTGCAATCCCTGCCGATCCTGACATTGGCGCCGATCACGGCGCCCGCACCGACGATCGTGCCGGCGCCGATTTCGACGCTGGGCCCGATCACGGCCAGCGGATCGACGATCACGCCGTCTTCCAGATGCGCGCTCGGATCGATGACGGCGGACGCCGCGATGCCGGCGTTGCCGAACCAGGATTGCGGGCGCAGCGCGTCGCGGTGAAGCTCGCGCGCGATCGTTCACAAATTCGCGGAACGGCTGGCTCGCGCGCAAGACGGCGACGTGGGCCGGGACGTTGACCTCGAAACGCTCGCTCACCAGGCACGCCCCGGCCTTGGTCGAAGCAAGCTGGTCGGCATATTTCAGATTGTCGAAAAACGTCAGATGCATCGGGCCGGCTTCGTCGAGCGAGGCCAGCCCCCTGACCTTCTGGCCGCCCCGGGACGGCATCGACCAAATGCGCCTTCGTCAACGCGGCGATTTCAGCCAGCGTCGACGAAGGTGGTTGCTCGAAAAATGTCGGCTGCGCCATTCCACCCGTCGCGGTCCGGCCGGTGATCGAACTCAGAACGATGTCCCGCCGCCAAACTTGAATTGCTGCACGCGGTCAAACGCGCCCTTGGTCAATCGGCACCGCATAGTCGAAGCGCAGCGGACCGAACGGCGACGCCCAGATCAGAGCCGACGCCCACGGAACTGCGGACAACATTGCCGTTGTCATACTGCAATCCCAGGCAGGTTCCCGGCGATGGTGAAGGATTCGGCGTTGGACGGAACACAGCCGGGCGTAGTTGACTTCGCCGGTGGCGGCCCAGGACGTCGGCCCCTGGTAATCCTACAGGCCGCCGGCGTCGGCATAGACCGCACCCTTCAATCCGACTTCCTTGGGCAGGAACCAGAACGGCATCTGCAATTCCGCCGAGGCGCCCCAATACTTGGTGCCGCCGAGCGCATCGCCGGTTCCGTACGGATTGATGTCGCGCGGACCGATGCCGTTCGGGGCAAAGCCGCGAACCAGGTTCGGGCCCATCTGGAACTGATCGAGCATCCGAATGTCGTTGTTGCCGATCTTGTTGAGGATGCCGCCCTGAACGTGGATCAGTCCGACGATATCGGCGACCAGCGGCGTGTAGTATTTCAGGTCGATCGCGCTCTTCAGATAGCTCACGTCGCCGCCGACGCCGGCGAAGTCCTGCTTGAAGTCAACGAGCAGGCCGTCGGTCGGGTTCTTGTTGTTGTCCAGCGTATTGTAGTTCAGCGAATAACCGACCGCCGAGGTCAGCGTGCTGCCGCTCGCCAGTTCCTTGCGGACCGGCAGCGACGCCTCGCCGTCGCTGTAGCACCAAAGACCGATGCCCGAAGCGATCGATCGGCCGTTCCGCCAGCGCATGCGCTGGCCCCGTCGGCGTTCGCCGAACGCCGGCGACGGGTTGAAGGCGAGCAACGAATTCGACGGATTGTTGTTACAATTGCGCCAGATAGCTCGGCAGCGAGATTTTCTGCTGATAGATCGAATAGCGGAGCTGCAGGGAAAGGTCCTCGCGCAGCGCGAAGCCGAGCCGCGGACTGAAGCCCAGCGTCTTGGTGCCGTACGAAATATAGCTGTTGGCGAGCTGCTGGCGCTGGAACAGGTCGAGACCGAGCGCCACGCGGTAATCCAGCAAATAGGGCTCGACAAACGACAGCGAGTAGCCGCGCGCGTACTGACCATAGGTCACGGACGCTTTCGCAAACAGGCCGCGACCGAGGAAGTTGCGCTCGGAAATGCTGACTTCGGCGAGCGCGCCGTCGGTGGTCGAATAGCCGCCCGACACCGAGAAGTCGCCGGTGGATTTCTCTTCGAGATCGACGATGAGGATCACGCGATCGCTCGACGATCCGGGCTCGGTCGTGATCTTCACGCTCTTGAAGAAATCGAGGTTCTTCAGGCGGCGCTCGGCGCGATCGACCAGCGCGCGGTTGTAGGCGTCGCCTTCGGAGATATCGAATTCGCGGCGGATCACGTAGTCGCGGGTGCGGGTGTTGCCGCGCACGTTGATGCGCTCGATGTAGGTCCGCGGACCCTCGTCGATGGCAAAGGTGATGGTGACGGTGTGGCTCTCGAAATTGCGGTCGCCGCGCGGGCGCACGATCGCGAAGGCGTAACCGCGCCGCGAGGCCTCGATCTGCATTTCCTCGACGGACTTCTCCAGCGCTTCGGCGTTGTAGAGCGAGCCGACACTGACGCGCGAGAAGCTGCGCAGCGCATTTCCGTCAAGGGTCGGGATGCTGGACTGGAAATTGACCGACGCCACCCGATATTGCTGGCCTTCCTCGATCTTGAAGGTCACCAGGAAGCCCTTGCGCTCCGGATCGTATTCCGTCAGCGCGGCCACCACCTGCACGTCGGCAAAGCCGTGCTTCAGATAGAAGCGGCGAATCAGATCGCGGTCGGCTTCGACCCGGTCCGGATCGTAGACGTCGCCGCCGCCGAGGAAGCTCAGCAGATTCGATTCGTGCGTCTTGATGATATCCTTGAGGCGATACGACGAATAAGCGTTGTTGCCGATGAATTCGACCGACTTGACGCCGGTTTTCGCGCCCTCGGTGATCGCGAAGACGAGATCGACGCGGTTGTTCGGCTGTTCGATGATTTCGGGATTGACGCGCACGTCATAGCGGCCGGAGTGGCGATAGATTTCGGCGATGCGCTGGGCGTCGGACTGCACCATGGGACGCGACAGCGTGCCGCGCGGCTTGGACTGTATTTCCGCCGAAAGCTGCTCGTCCTTGACCTTCTTGTTGCCCTCGAAGGCGACGCGCCCGATCACCGGGTTTTCGACCACGGTGACCAGCAGGTGGCCGCCCGACTGGCTGATTCTGCACGTCCTGGAACAGGCCGGTCTCGATCAGCGCCTTCAGGCCGTCATCGATCTGCGCCTGATCCAGACGCCCGCCGGGACCCGGCTTGAAATAGGACCGGATGGTCTCGACTTCGACCCGCCGGTTGCCCTCGACCTGAATCGACGCCACGCTCTGGGCGGCGACCGGCGACGCCACAAGCATGGCGGCCAGCGTGGCGGCGACCGGCATGGCGAACATGATCAGGGCGGCGAACAGGCCTCCCCGCACTCGCATTCCAACATTCATGCGCAACGCGCCCTTGTCATTCCAATGCCGGACCGCACCCCAGCGAACCGGCAGATTCCCATTGATTGCCCCGCTTGTAGCCAATTTTGCCGAGGCGGCAAACGTCCTATCGCAGTGCAATTTCATTTTCATTCCAAGACGTTGCCTATTGGCCACGTCACAAAAAAGCCGTTTCAGGATGCCGCCAGGTGCAGGATGTCGTTGTAGGTGGCAAACACCATCAGCATCAGCACCAGACCGAGCCCGAATCCGGAACCCCATCTCCTGCGCCCGGTCCGACAGGGGACGCCCGCGGACGGCTTCGACCGCGTAGAACAAAAGATGACCGCCATCGAGCAGCGGTACCGGAAACAGGTTCAGCAGCCCGATCGATATCGAAAGCACCGCCGCCAGATGCACCAGCGCTGCAAGCCCGATGGTGGCGACCTGACCTGAGATCTGGGCGATCCGAAGCGGACCGCCGACCTGGTCGGCGCGCTTCACGACCGGTGAAGACGCCGCCGATATAGGCCAGCGTACGGTCGACCACGAACCAGGTTTCCTTGACGCCAAGCCACAGCGCGGTCGCCGGATCGACACGCTCGGTCGTGACATCGCCGGCCGCGGTCTTGCGGGTAATGCCCAGCACGCCGAGCCGATGGGCGTTTCCGAACGCGTCTTTCACTTCCTTGAGTTCCGGCGTCCCGCGCAATTGCAGCGTTGGAATCGCCGCGCTTGACCGTGAACGTCAGTTGCTCGCCGGCGCGAATGCCGACGATCCGCTGCATATCGGAGAAACTCTCGATCGTTGTTGCCGTCGATCGCCGTCACGACGTCGCCGACCTGAAAGCCGGCGGCGGCCGCGGCGCTGCCCGCCTCGACCTGATCGACGCGCGCCGTCGTGCTCGGCTTGCCGAAGAACGTGAACAGGCAGGTAAAGATCACGATCGCCAGAATGAAATTGGCGATCGGACCGGCGGCGACGATCGCCGCGCGCGGTCCGACTTTCTTGTGATGGAAACTGCCTTCGCGCTCTTCCTCGGTCATGCTGGCGAGCGCTTCGGACGATGGCGTCGAGGCCTCGCTGTCGTCGCCGAAGAACTTGACGTAGCCGCCGAGCGGGATCGCCGAGATCTTCCAGCGCGTGCCGTGGCGGTCGTTGAAACCGACAAGTTCCGGCCCGAAGCCGAGCGAGAACGTTAACACCTTCACGCCCGCCCAGCGGGCGACCAGGAAGTGACCGAGCTCATGGAAGAAAACGACGATGGTAAGCACGAACAGGAAGGGGACGATGTAACCGATGAGCCCATGGCTCAACGTATTGAAACTATGTAGAAAAAACTCGGACATCCGATTCCCCTTAACCAGAGCCGGAGGCCCTGTCCCCAACCCTCTAGGATGCCTTTAAGGCAATTTGAGGCAAGAGGGTGGCAGCTTTATTTCGCGCGTTATGGTCAACGGCGATGGCATCGTCGGCGGAGGTCAGCGGCGCCAGATTGCCGGAACGGATCCAGTCGTCCATCGTCGCCTCGACCAGCCGCGCGATCGCGCCAAATCTGATCTTGCCGGCGATGAACGCGGCCACCGCCACCTCGTTGGCGGCGTTGTAGACCGTGGTCGCGCCGCGACCGGTCCGCAACGCGTCGTAGGCCAGCCGAAGCGCCGGGAAGCGATCGAAATCGGGCGCCTCGAAGGTCAGCTGTCCGATCTTGGCAAGATCGAGCTTGGCTGCCGGCCCGACGATGCGATCGGGCCAGCCGAGGCAATGCGCGATCGGCGTGCGCATGTCGGGCGCGCCCAATTGCGCGACCACCGAACGGTCCGAGAATTCGACCATGCCGTGGATGATCGACTGCGGATGCACCAGCACGTCGATCTCGTCCGGCGTCAGCGCAAACAGATAGGAGGCTTCGATGACCTCGAGCCCCTTGTTCATCATCGACGCGGAATCGATGGTGATCTTCTGCCCCATGCTCCAGTTCGGATGTTTCAGCGCCTGCGCCAGCGTCGCCTGCTCGATATCGGCGCTGGCCCATGTCCGGAACGGTCCGCCGGATGCGGTGATGATGACGCGGACCAGTTCTTCGCGGTTGCCCGAGCCCAGCGCCTGAAACAGCGCGTTATGTTCGGAGTCCGCGGGCAGGATGCAGGCCCCGGCCTTCGCCGCGCGCTGCATGAAGAAGTCGCCCGCGCAGACAAGGCATTCCTTGTTGGCAAGCGCAACGGTCGCGCCGCGATCCACGGCCGCAAGCGCCGGCTTCAATCCGGCGGCGCCGCTGACGGCGGCCATGACCCAATCCGCCGGACGGGCCGCTGCTTCGATGACCGCGCTTTCGCCGGCGCCGCATTCGGTGCGCGTGCCGGCCAGCGCGTCCTTCAGCTCGGCGAGGCGAGCGGGATCGGCGACGCCGCAAATCGCGCGCCGAATTCCTTCGCCAGCTTCGCCAGCGCCTGCACATTGGTATTGCGCGGTCAGCGCCTCGACCCGGTAGCGGTCGCGCGAGGCCCTCAGCAAATCCATCGTGCTGTCGCCGATCGAACCGGTGGCGCCGAGGACGGTCACTGACGCGTACGGCGGATGCCGCGGCCTTGTTGTTACGCAACGGAACTGCGCTCATGTCTTCACCAAACCATAAGACCGCGGCCGACGCCATCCACGCCGCCCCGCAAAAGGCCGAAAATCGCCGCCAGGACGACCGCGGCGACGAAGCCGTCGAGACGGTCCATCAGCCCGCCATGACCGGGAATGAGGTGGCTGGAATCCTTGACGCCGAAACGCCGCTTTACCGCCGACTCGAAGAGATCGCCAAGTTGGGACGCGATCGAGAGCACCGCGCCCAGTAGCAACAACGGGCCGGCCTTGCCCAGACCGAACGCCACAAATCCTCCCGCATACGACCAGGCTCGCCGCAAAGCCGCCGATGGCGCCCGCCCAGGTCTTCTTTGGACTGACCCGCGGCCAGAGTTTCGGCCCGCCGATGCCGCGGCCCGCGAAATAGCCGCCGATATCGGTCACCCACACCACCAGCAGGATCAGGATCAGCGCGACAAATCCGTGGGTTCGATCGAGCCGCACCAGCACCGATGCGATCTCCGCCGCAGCGGCATAGAGAAATCCCGCCGCGGTCCAATGGCGCCGCTCCGGCGAGAGCAACGCAACGGCGGCGAAACCGAGGACCAGACGCAACGAGCGAGGCATCGATCCGCCCCGCCGCGAGACAAAGTCCCGCTATCGCGAGCGCGACAACGCCCGACGCGACCACGCGCCGCTCGCGCACCGCGCCCACGATCATCAGCCATTCGACATAGAGGCCGATCGCAGCCAGCGTCACCAGCGCGGTCCACAGCCATCCGCCGGCATAGGCGATCGCGATCGCAGCGGCGCCAGCACCAGCGCGGCGATGACGCGCATCACGAGATTGCGCGAACCCTGCTCGGCAGGCCGCCGGCGCGGCTTCGCCCTCGGTCACGATCCGGTTTTCGCGGCCAGACCGCCGAAACGGCGCTCCCGTCTGGCATATTCGGCGATCGCGCTCCTCAAGCGCGGCCTTGTCGAAATCCGGCCAGTGGATCGGCACGAACACGAGTTCGCTGTAGGCCGCCTGCCACATCAGGAAATTCGACAGCCGCTGCTCGCCGCTGGTGCGAATGATCAGATCGGGATCGGGAATATCGGGCGCATCGAGGTATTGACCGAGCGTGTCGGCGTCGATCGAGCCGGGATCGCGCTTGCCCTCTGCGACCTCGCGCGCGAGCCGCTGCGCCGCCTGAGCGATTTCCTGCCGCGATCCGTAGTTGAACGCGACCACGAGATTGAGCTTGGTATTGTCCTTGGTCAGTTCTTCCGCCTCGTTCAGGAGCGCGCAGATGTCCGGCTCCAGTCCGTCGCGCTCGCCGATCACGCGCACCCGGACGCCGTCGCGATGCAGGGTCGCCAGGTCGTTGCGGATGAACCGCCGCAGCAGACCGAACAGGTCGCCGATTTCGGTCGCCGGACGCGACCAGTTTTCCGAGCTGAAGGAGAAGATCGTCAGATAGAGAATGCCGAGTTCGTTGGCGGCGCGAACGACGCGGCGCAGCGCCTCGACGCCGCGGCGATGGCCTTCGGCGCGCGGCAAGCCGCGGGCCGCCGCCCAGCGCCCGTTGCCGTCCATGATGATCGCCACATGCAAGGGACCGTCGGTTCGATCCGGTCCTTCAGTTGCGGGGGCGGCGGCGTTCGACATCGGTCAATCCCTAAACCGTGAGGATTTCTTTTTCCTTGGCCGCAAGCAACTGATCGATCTCCGAAATCGTTCCGTCGGTCGCCTTCTGCACATCGGCGGCCAGGCGCTCCTGATCGTCCTCGGAAATCTCGTGATTCTTCTCCAGTTTCTTGACCGTATCGAGACCGTCGCGGCGGACATGCCGGACCGCGACGCGCGCGGCTTCGGCGTATTTGTGCGCGACCTTCACGAGCTCCTTGCGGCGCTCTTCGTTGAGCTCGGGAATTCGCAGGCGAAGCACCTGCCCTTCGGTGGCCGGACTGAGGCCGAGATTGGAATCGATGATCGCCTTTTCCACGGCCTTGACCATCGACTTGTCCCACACCTGCACCGAGAGCAGCCGCGGCTCGGGCACGCTGATGGTCGCAAGCTGGTTGAGCGGCATGTGCGTGCCGTAGGCGTCGACCTGCACCGGCTCCAGCATCGAGGCCGCGGCACGGCCGGTTCGCAGACCGCCCAGTTCGTGCTTGAGAGCCTGGGTGGCGCCTTGCATGCGGCGTTTCAATTCGTTGATGTCGAACTTACCCGTGGGCATAACGCTCTCCCCTCCTGAAAACCCTTCGTCGAGGCCGCCAAGCCTGCGCGCGGTCCGCACGCTTCACAAGCCCGTCAGCCGGCGACGATGGTGCCGTGGCCGGTGCCGCGCAGGATCGCGCCGATCGAACCCGGCTCGGCGATCGAAAACACGATGATAGGCAGCGACGTCTCGCGGGCAAGCGCGAATGCGGTCGCGTCCATGACCTTGTAGCCGCCTTCGATCGCCTGTGAATGGGTCAGGCGGTCAAATCGCTTGGCGGAAGGGTCCTTTTTGGGATCGGCGCTGTAGACGCCATCGACATTGGTGGCCTTCAGCACCGCCTGCGCGCCGATTTCGGCGGCCCGCAACACCGCCGTGGTATCGGTGGTGAAGAACGGATTGCCGGTTCCGCCGCCCAGCAGCACGATCCGGCCCTCGGCGAGATATTTGTGCGTCGCACTTCGGGTGAACAGCTCGCAGATCTGCGGCATGACGAACGCCGACAGGGTCCGCGCCGGCGCTCCCCGCCGCTCGATCGCGGCCTCGAGCGCAAGGCAGTTCATCACGGTGGCGAGCATGCCCATGGTATCGCCGGTCGGGCGCGAGACGCCGCGCGAGGAGACTTCCACGCCGCGGACGATGTTGCCGCCGCCGACCACGACGGCGATCTCGACGCCCAGTTGGCGGGCGGCGATCAGATCGCCGGCGATGCGGTCGACGGTCGGCTGATCGATGCCGAAGGATTGCGCGCCGGCGAGGTATTCGCCGGAGAGCTTGATCACCACACGACGATAGACCGGCTCAGCCATGTGCGATCGCTTTCCTTCCCGCGCGCGCTGCTCCCGGCGCAAACAGGCCGGAAGCACCGTTGCCGGCGGTTATTTCTTGCCGCTGGCCGCCGCGACTTCGGCTGCGAAATCGGATTCCTGCTTGTCGATTCCCTCGCCGAGAGCATAGCGCACAAATCCGGTGATCTTCACCGGCGCGCCGACCTTGCCCTCAGCTTCCTTCACCGCCTGGGCGACCGACTTGCCGCTGTGCGTGGATGAAGGCCTGCTCCAGCAGGCAGACTTCCTTGTAGTAGGTCTTCAAACCGGACTCGACGATCTTCTCGATCACGTTCTCGGGCTTGCCCTGCTGGCGGTACTTGTCGGCCAGCACGTCCTTCTCGCGCTTCACGACGGCGGGATCGAGCCCGGCCGGATCCAGCGCCTGCGGATTGGCGGCGGCGACATGCATCGCAAGCTGGCTTGCCGAGCGCGGCGAGTTCGTCGGTCTTGCCGGCGGATTCGAGCGCCACGATCACGCCCATCTTGCCGGCGCCTTCGATCACGGCGTTATGCACGTAGCTCGACACCACGCCCTTGCCGACCTCGAGCGAAGCCGCGCGGCGCAGCGTCATGTTTTCGCCGATGGTCGCAATCGCGTCCGCAATCGCGGTCTCGACCGTCACGCTGCCGACCTTCGCGGCCTTGATCTTCTCCAGGTCGGCGCCGACTTCGAGCGCGACCTGCGCGATCATCTTGACCAGTCCCTGGAACTGTTCGTTGCGCGCGACGAAGTCGGTCTCGGAATTGACCTCGACGACGACGCCCTTGGTGCCCGACGTCAGCGCGCCGATCAGGCCTTCCGCCGCAACGCGGCCGGCCTTCTTCGCGGCCTTCGACAGACCCTTCTTGCGCAGCCAGTCGATCGCCGCCTGCATGTCGCCGCCGTTCTCGGCGAGCGCCTGCTTGCAGTCCATCATGCCGACGCCGGTCGTCTCGCGCAGGTCCTTGACCATCGCCGCTGTGATTGTTGCCATCGTTGCAATCCTTTGCCTGTCAGGGCGACCGCGGCGCGGCTGTTGCCGCCTCGCCGCCGTCCACCATCAGGAATTACGGAAATTGAAGACTGGTGGCCGGAAGGTTCCGGCCAGCGCGTGGACTTATTCCGCTTCCGCGGTCATCGCCTTGGCCTGGGCCACCCAGCCATCGGCGCGGCTCGGAAGTCCGACCTCTTCGCCGATCTTGTGGGCGGTGTCGTGATCGAGTTCGGCCAGCTGCCAGTAGTGGAAGATGCCGAGATCGTTGAACTTCTTCTCGATCGCGCCGGACACGCCGGTGAGCTTCTTGAGGTCGTCGGCAGCACCCGCGCGGCCCGGCGAGACCCTGGAAGCCCACAGGTTGCGGCGCCACCGGAATTTCCTCGCGGACGGGATGGGCGGAAGCGCCGATATCGATCCCGGAGTCGCCCTGCGCGCGCGAGATGCCGTCGATGACGGCGCGGGCGACCAGGTCGCAGTACAGCGAGATGGCGCGGCCGGCGTCGTCATTGCCGGGAATCGACGTAGGTGATGCCCTTGGGATCGGAATTGGTATCGACGATCGCGGCGACCGGAATGTTCAGCCGCTGGGCTTCCTGGATCGCGATGTCTTCCTTGTTGGTGTCGATCACGAAGATCATGTCGGGCAGACCGCCCATGTCCTTGATGCCGCCGAGCGAGCGGTCGAGCTTGTCGCGCTCGCGCTGCAGCGTCAGCCGCTCCTTCTTGGTGTAGGCGTTGGCATCGCCGGAATTGAGCACTTCATCGAGGTGCCGCAGCCGCTTGATCGAACCGGAAATCGTCTTCCAGTTGGTCAGCGTGCCGCCGAGCCAGCGCGAGTTGACGAAATACTGCGCCGAGCGCTTGGCGGCCTCGGCGACGCCGTCCTGCGCCTGCCGCTTGGTGCCGACGAACAGGATACGGCCGCCCTTGGCGACGGTATCGCTGACCGCCTGCAGCGCGCGATGCAACAGCGGCACGGTCTGGGCGAGGTCGATGATGTGGATGTTGTTGCGGGCACCGAAAATGTAATCCGCCATTTTCGGATTCCAGCGGTGCGATTGGTGGCCAAAGTGAACGCCAGCTTCCAAGCAGCTGACGCATAGAAAAATCGGGAAGCGCCATAGTCTAATTCTCCGGTTGGTTCCTCCGGAAACGTGTGAGCAAACGAGCCTTATGGCCCGGCTGCCACCGGACGGCCTTTTGAGCCATGTTTCCGTGTGAGATGGCGCGCTATATAGCGGGATTTTCGCAGAAGCAAGGAAATTCGGCCGGATCCGGGGCCGCCCGCTGGTCCTCGCCCGGCCTAGAGCGTCTGCACGTCCACCACGCCCGAAACCGCCTTGATCGCGCCCGCGATCTGCGGCGAGACCTTGAAGCGGCCCGGAAGCTTCATTTCCACCTCGGTTTCGAGGTCGAGCATCATCACCAGCGACACGTCGCCGTCGGCGCCGCCCGCCACCGCGGGAGCCGGTTTTGTCTGGGGGCCGCGGGCGCAGGCCACCCTGCCCTGCCTCGGGCATCTGCAGCCGCTTGGCGATGGATTCGAGCGGCCTGGTGTCGCGGACGAAAATCCGCAGGCCCTTCTGGGTCTTGGCGGCGGCGTCATCCAGCGGCTCGGCGTGCAGCACCCGGGCGCGGACGTCCTCGCCCTGCAACTCGGCGCCGAGCTGCAGCAGCACGGCTGCGCCGGGCTCCAGCACCTCGCGATACTGCGCGAGCCCTTCGGAAAACAGCACGGCCTCGAAATGGCCGGTCGGGTCGGACAGCCCGATGATGCCCATCTTGTTGCCGGTCTTGGTGCGCCGCTCCATGCGCGACACCACGGTGGCGGCGACCTTGCCCGCGGTCGCGCCGGTTTTGACCGCGCGGGAAAATTCCGCCCAGGACTGCACCCGCAATCGTTTCAGCACGGTGGCGTAATCGTCGAGCGGATGGCCGGACAGGAAAAATCCGATCGCGTCGTATTCGCGCCGCAGCCGCTCGGCCGGCAGCCATGGCTCGACCTGCGGCAGCATGATGGTCGGCGCGTCGGCCGCACCGCCGAACATGTCGTTCTGTCCCATGGTCGCGGCCTCGTGGCTGCGCTGGCACGCGGCGAGAATCGCCTCGGCGCCGGCGAACACGCGCGCGCGGTTGGAATCGAGCGCATCGAACGCGCCGGCGGCAGCCAGGCTCTCGATCACGCGCTTGTTGATCGCGCGCGGATTAACGCGCGCCGCGAAATCGGCCAGCGAGGTGAACAGCCCGTCCTTGCGCGCCTCCACGATCAGTTCGACCGCCTGGTGGCCGACGCCCTTCAGGGCCGCCAGCGCGTAATAGATGGTGCCGTCGCTGACTTCGAAAGTGGCGCCGGAACGATTGACCGAGGGCGCCTCGACCTTGATGCCGAGCCGTTGCGCCTCGGCGCGAAACTCACTGAGCTTGTCGGTATTGTTCATGTCGAGCGTCATCGACGCCGCCAGGAATTCGACGGGGTAATGCGCCTTCATGTAGGCGGTCTGATACGACAGCAGCGCGTAGGCCGCGGCGTGGCTCTTGTTGAAGCCGTAGTCGGCGAACTTGGCGAGCAGTTCGAAGATGGTGTCGGCCTGCGCTCGGCGAATGCCGCGCTCGACCGCGCCGGAGACAAAGCGCTCGCGCTGCTGCTCCATCTCCTTGCGGATCTTCTTGCCCATCGCGCGTCGCAACAGATCGGCTTCGCCGAGCGAATAGCCGGCCATGACCTGCGCGATCTGCATCACCTGTTCCTGGTAGATGATGACGCCGAAGGTCTCCTTCAGGATCGGCTCCAGCATCGGATGCAGATATTCCGGCTCTTCGTCGCCGTGCTTGCGGGCGCAATAGGTCGGAATGTTCGCCATGGGACCCGGACGATACAGCGCCACCAGCGCAATGATGTCCTCGAAGCGGTCGGGCCGCATGTCGACCAGCGCGCGCCGCATGCCCTGACTTTCAACCTGGAACACGCCGACCACATCGCCCTGCGCCAGCATCGCGTAGCTCGGCGCATCGTCGAGCGGCAGCCGCGCCAGATCGAGGTCGATGCCGCGCCGCTTCAGCAGCTTCACCGCGAGATCGAGCACCGTCAGCGTCTTGAGGCCGAGGAAGTCGAATTTGACGAGGCCCGCAGGCTCGACCCATTTCATGTTGAACTGGGTCACCGGCATGTCGGATTTCGGATCGCGGTAGAGCGGCACCAGTTCGCTCAGCGGCCGGTCGACGATCACGATGCCGGCGGCGTGGGTGGAGGCGTGCCGGGTCAGGCCCTCCAGACGCTGCGCGATGTCGAAGGCGCGCGCCACCACCGGGTCCTCGTCGCGAAACGCCTGCAGCTTCGGCTCGCTCGCGATCGCGGCCGCCAGCGTTACCGGCGCGGCGGGATTTTGCGGCACCAGTTTTGTCAGCTTGTCGACCTGCCCATAGGGCATCTGCAGCACGCGCCCGACGTCGCGCAGCACGCCGCGCGCCTGCAGCGTCCCGAAGGTGATGATCTGCGCCACCTGATCGCGGCCGTAGCGCTCCTGCACATAGCGGATCACCTGGTCGCGTCCGTCCTGGCAGAAGTCGATGTCGAAGTCGGGCATCGACACGCGCTCCGGATTGAGAAAGCGCTCGAACAGCAGGCCGAACTGGATCGGATCGAGATCGGTGATGGTCAGCGCATAGGCGACCAGCGAGCCCGCGCCGGAGCCGCGGCCCGGTCCGACCGGAATGCCCTCGGCCTTCGCCCATTTGATGAAATCGGCGACGATCAGGAAATAGCCCGCATAGTTCATGCGGGTGATGACATCGAGCTCGAAGGCGAGCCGCGCGCGATAGTCTTCCTCGGAGGTGCCCTGCGAAAGGCCGTGAACCCTGATGCCGGTTGCCGAGGCCCTCCTCGGCCTGACGGCGCAATTCCGCCGCCTCGTCGCTTTCCGCGCCGGCGGCGTTGGCGCCAGCGCCCACCGTGAACCGCGGCAGGATCGGCTTGCGCGTGACCGGGCGGAACGAGCAGCGCTCGGCAATCTCGACGGTGGAGGCCAGCGCCTCCGGCACGTCGGCGAACAGCACCGCCATTTCCGCGCGGGTCTTGAAGCGGTGATCCGGGGTGAGCTGATCGCGATCGGTCTCGGCGATCAGGCGCCCGCCGGCGATGCACAGATAGCGCGTCGTGGGCTTCGTAATCGTCCGTGGTCGCGAAATACGGCTCGTTGGTCGCGACCAGCGGCAATCCCTTTGCATAGGCGAGATCGATCAGGCCGGCTTCCGCGCGGCGCTCCTTCTCGATGCCGTGGCGCTGCAATTCGACATAGAGCCGGTCGCCGAACAGGCTCGCCAGCCGGTCACAGCGCGCGGCCGCGAGATCGGCATGATCGGCCGCGATCGCCAGCGAGATCGGCCCGTCGGGGCCGCCGGTCAGCGCGATCAGGTCCTCGGCGTCGCCTTGCAGCCATTCGAACTTGATGTGCGGGGCCTGATGGATCGGCGTCTCAAGGAACGCGCGCGAGTTCAGCCGCATCAGGCTGCGATAGCCGCGCTCGCGCGCCGCCAGCAGCACGATCCGCGACGGCCCCGCGGCCAGCGCATTGCGCGCGCTCGGGTCCTGATCGCCGAAATCGACCGCAAGCTCGCAGCCGATGATCGGCTGGATGCCGTAGCCGGCCATCTTGTCGGAGAATTCCAGCGCCCCGAACATGTTGTCGGTGTCGGTCAGCGCCAACGCCGGCTGGCGGTCCGCCTTGGCCAGTTCGGCGAGCTTCTGGATCTTGATCGACCCCTTCAGCAGCGAATAGGCCGAATGGACGTGGAGATGGACAAATCCGGCATTGGACATGGCTGCCGACGGCTTCTGGGTCATGGACTTGGGGATCACTGGGGCCTGAGGGAGCGCAAAGCCGCCCGTCAAGGCCGACTCGCCCCGCGATGGTGATGCCTCGGGCCGGATGTGTCCACGCGGAACGGCACAATTCCGGCCAGCCGTCCCGCTTTTCCCCAGGGCTGCCCGCGTCCCATCCGGGCTCGACCGGCCAGCCCGGGTGCCTAGAGCTGGGGAATCAGCTGCGCCCAGACCGCAATCATCCCGACAAACAGCGTAATCGACGCCAGCGCCGCCGCTTCTTCCACGAAAAGTCTTCAACATGCCCGCTCCCTCAATACAGAACATAAGAAGAACATTGTTCCCTTTTTGTTCCCTGAGTCAAGGGACGGTGGGCGTCAGTTTGAAATGTGACCCAAAAACAAATGACTTGGTTAAGGGATCACCGATGGGGAGATCGGGCATCCTCTTGGACGGCGGCGGCGGCCACGGTCCGTGGGGCACCATCGGCATGAGGTGGCGCGGAGCTATGCTCCTGTCCACTTTCCGGTTTCTGTTCGTCGACCCGCAGTTCGCAGAAGGACTTCCGCCTCCGAGTCGATGCCCATGCCGGGCCCACAAGAAAAAGCCCCGGACTTTCGCCCAGGGCCTGTTCATCCCGCGCCCCACAGGTTCGATCAGTATCTAAACCTGTAATTCACTCCGAGGCGCACGATCTCGTCGGTCAATCTGGTGTTCATAGCCAGGTTGCCCACGATCGTGCCCGCGGGAAGATTTGGTGAGCCGCTGAGACCGGCCAAGGAGAATTCGTGGCACTGCCCCCCTCCCCAGATCGACGTGGATGTATTCGAGCTTCCAGGTCCAATTGTCGTAAAGCACGGATTCGACGCCGGCTCCGACGACACAACCGATCCGGTCTTCCGCCCATCTTGCGCCGACCGCGTCACCATCAGGGTCGATGGATGTCACGCTGGACTCCACTCGCCCATAGGCAAAGCCGCCGGTGGCATAGACCATCCAACGAGGATCCGGCAGGAAACCAAGCGGCCTCGAACGGTGCCGAGCCACTTCAGTCGCTGATCGAAGCTGGATACGATTGCCTGCCCAGGCACAGCTGTTCCCGTGGCGGCGTTAACGTCGGCCAGATTGCGGTCGATGTTGAAAAATGAGTTCCGCTGGTCCGTGCCCTGGAAATCAGCTTCGAGGCCCCAGACAAAGTTGTTGGTCTGCCAGTTGAACCCGATCTGACCGCCGCCCACGGCGCCGTTCAAATCCTGTGAGTTCGTGCTCGTTGTGCCCGCGGGCGTACTGGCAATGACCGAATTTGCCCTTCCCCAGCTGTAACCGAAGTTTCCACCGACATAGAAGCCGGTCCAGTTATAGAGCGCCCAGGCGCCATCTCCTTGGTATAGCTTTGCATTGGCAAGTCCGCAGCAGCTGCAGTTCCAATGCCAAGGATCGCGCTGAATGCCGCGACCGCAATTATGGATTTCAAATTTCTCATGAGTACTCCCCCTGTCGAGCGGCCCCAACACAACCTGCGTTTGGTGTCCAAACGTGTGGTACCCACGATTGCAACCTATGACCTGCAACATATCGGCGAGCCGACTGAATTCCTGCGATTGTCACTCAATCGCAACACCGCATCCAAGCCACCTCGGTTTTGGCCCTTTCTTGCAACCGCGCTTGGCCCGGCTTGAGTGGATTCACGAAGTCAAACACCACCTTGCAGTCGAAGATGGCGCCGGCAAACACCGCCGGCGCAACTCACGCGCGAACGTGAATTGACGGACATCAAGGAGACCTGTCTGCTTGCGCGCCAAATAGAGGGGCCGAAGCCGGAACGGAGGACGCCATGCGAATGGCAATTTGGGCGCTGATGTTGTGCTGTGCCGCCGCGACAATGGGCGCGCTGCCCGCCGCGGCGCGGGAATATCCGTTCTGCATCGTGGGCTGCGATTTCGGCGCAGGGCGCGGCGACTGCAGTTTTTCGAGCTACCAGCAGTGCCAGGCAACGGCCTCCGGCCGCGATGCCTCTTGCGCCGCCAACCCCTATTTCAACGCCAACGACGAACTGCAGCCCTACAGCAGCCGCCGAACCCGAAGGAGGTACTGATGCGTAGTCTGGCTTTGGCGATTTTGACGATCGCAACGCTGGCCGTAGCGGGGCCGGCGGCGGCCCAAACCTACGCTCCGGGCTATCCGGTCTGCCTGCACGTGTACGGACCGGTCGCCTATTACGACTGCCGCTACACCTCGCTGCCTCAGTGCAACGCGTCGGCATCCGGCCGCCCGGCCCAGTGCGTGCTCAATCCATATTCGCGAGCGCGCAAGAGCCGGTGGGACGCGCGATTCATCGGCATCGCCGCAATCTACTGAGCTCTAGTCCAGCTCGACGACCTGGCCGTCCACCAGCGACACCCGCCGGTCCATGCGGCCGGCCAGCTCCATGTTGTGGGTCGCGATCAGCATCGCCACCCGGGTCGCCCTGACCAGCTGCATCAGCGCGCCGAACACGTGATCGGCGGTGTGCGGGTCGAGATTTCCGGTCGGCTCATCCGCCAGCAGGCACCCGCGGCGCATTGGCGACCGCGCGCGCGATCGCCACCCGCTGCTGCTCGCCGCCGGACAGTTCGGCCGGCCGGTGTTTGATGCGATCGCCGAGGCCCAGATAGGCCAGGATTTCGGTGGCGCGTTTGACGGTCTCGGCGCGCTTCAGCCCGCGGATCATCTGCGGCAGCATGACATTCTCGAGCGCGGAGAATTCCGGCAGCAGCCGGTGCGACTGATAGACGAAGCCGATGTCGGTGCGGCGGATCTGGGTCCGCTCGATATCGGACAATCCCGAGGTCGGCGCGCCGCCGACATAGACTTCGCCGTCGTCGGGGCTCTCGAGCAGGCCCGCGATATGCAGCAGCGTCGATTTGCCGGCGCCCGACGGCGCCACCAGCGCCACCGACTGTCCGGCCCACAGCGCGAGCTTGGCGCCGTCGAGGATCGTCAGCGTCGTCTCCCCCTGCATGTACTGGCGCTTTATCTCGTGGAGATAGATGACCGGTACATCTTCCGCCCCCTGCTCCATCTCGTTCCTCACTCGTACCGGAGCGCTTCGACGGGATCGAGGCGGGCGGCACGCCACGACGGATACAGCGTGGCCAGGAAAGACAGCGTCAGCGCCATGATCACGACCGCGCTGGTCTCGCCGAAATCGATCTCGGCCGGCAGCTTGGAGAGGAAGTAGAGCTCCGGCGAGAACAATTCGGTGCTGGTGAGCCAGGACAGGAATTGCCGGATCGATTCGATGTTCAGGCAGATCAGCAGGCCGACGAAAAAGCCGGTCAGCGTGCCGACCACGCCGATCGCGGCTCCCGTGATCAGGAACATCCGCATGATCGAGCCCTGCGAGGCGCCCATGGTGCGCAGGATCGCGATGTCGCTGCCCTTGTCCTTCACCAGC
Organism: uncultured Alphaproteobacteria bacterium; assembly: GCA_963735835.1. Taxonomy (GTDB): domain Bacteria; phylum Pseudomonadota; class Alphaproteobacteria; order Rhizobiales; family Xanthobacteraceae; genus Bradyrhizobium. Next base: position 39,627 of record CAVTNA010000037.1, read on the forward strand.
ATGATCAGGCCGGAGACGATGTTCAGCGCCGCGACCAGCACGATCATGGTCAGGATCAGGAACATCACGTTGCGTTCGACCTGAAGCGCATTGAAGAAGGTCGAGTTGCGCTGCCGCCAGTCGACCAGAAACACCGGCCGGCCGGCCGCTTCGGTCACGGTCTTGCGAAAGACGTCGATCCTGTCGGGATTGGTGGTGAACACCTCGATCGCGGTCACGTCATTGTTGCGATTGAAATAGGCCTGCGCCTCCGGCAGCGGCATGAACACGAAGCTCGCGTCATATTCCGACATGCCGATCTCGAACACCGCGGCGACCTTGTAGGGCTTGATGCGCGGCGTCGTGCCCATCGGGGTCACCGCGCCGCGCGGCGCCACCAGCGTGATGCTGTCGCCGGCATGCAGCGACAACGTATCGGCGAGCCTGCGGCCGATGGCGACGCCCTGCGCCTCGTCGAATCCCTCCAGCGTGCCCTGTTTGATGTTCTTGGCGATCGAGGTGAGGTTGTTGAGATCGTCGGCGCGAATGCCGCGAACGAATACGCCGGAGGCGTTGAACGGCGAGGATGCCAGCGCCTGGCCATCCACGACGGGCGCGGCCAGCCGGATGCCCGCGACCTGATTGATGCGCTCGGCGACGTCCTTCCAGTCGGTCAGCGGCGATTCCAGCGGCTGCACCAGAAGATGGCCGTTGAGGCCGAGGATCTTGTCCAGCAGTTCCTTGCGGAAGCCGTTCATCACGGCCATCACGATGATCAGCGTGGCGACGCCGAGCATGATGCCGAGGAAGGAGAAACCGGCGATGACGGAGATAAAACCTTCCTTGCGACGTGCCCGCAAATAGCGTCCGGACAGCAGCCATTCGAATGGCGCGAAAGGTGGGGTTCGAACTGGCTCGCTCATGGATTCATCCATAGTCCGATTTTCACACGATTCGGGCTAATTGTGGCCGTAACCTCTGATATCCCGGCGCGTGCGGTGGATAATTCGTCACGAGGTCAGCCGCGCCACGACATCCGGCGGAGCTGAGGTTCTCGCGCGTCCCGTCGCTGCGCCGCTTGATCTCGAGCTTGCCTTCGGCGAGGCCCTTCGGGCCAACCAGAATCTGCCAGGGAATGCCGATCAGGTCGGCGGCGGCGAACTTGGCGCCGGCGCGCTGGTCGGTGTCGTCGTACAGGACCTCGACGCCCTTGGCCGAAAGCTCGCGGTAAAGCCGTTCGCACGCGGCATCGGTGTCTTCGCGATCCCTGCTTCAAATTCAGGATCACCGCCTTGAACGGGGCGACCGCTTCCGGCCATTTGATGCCGGCATCGTCATGGCAGGCCTCGATGATGGCGCCGACCAGCCGCGAGACGCCGACGCCGTAGGAACCGCCATGGACCGCGACCTCGGCGCCATCGGCGCCCGCGACCAGCGCCTTCATCGTGTCGGAATATTTGGTGCCGAAGTAGAAGATCTGGCCGACCTCGATGCCCCTGGTGTGCACCTTCTTCTCGGCGGGCACCTCGCGGTCGAAGCGCGCGGCGTCGTGGACGTCCTCGGTCGCGGCATAGACCGAGGTCCATTGCTTGATGATCGGGGTGAGATCGCCGTCATAGTCGACCTCCTCGCCGGGCACCGGCAGGTTGAGCACGTCGCTGTCGCAATAGACCGCGGATTCGCCGGTCTCCGCGAGCACGATGAATTCGTGGCTGAGATCGCCGCCGATCGGGCCGGTTTCGGCGCGCATCGGGATCGCCTTCAATCCCATCCGCGCGAAGGTCCGCAAATAGGCGACGAACATCCTGTTGTAGGAACGCCGCGCGGCGGCCTCGTCGATGTCGAACGAATAGGCATCCTTCATCAGGAATTCGCGGCCGCGCATGACGCCGAAGCGCGGACGCTGCTCGTCGCGGAATTTCCACTGGATATGGTAGAGATTGAGCGGCAGGCTCTTGTACGATTTGACGTAGGCGCGGAAAATCTCGGTGATCATTTCCTCGTTGGTCGGACCAAACAGCAGCTCGCGCTTGTGCCGGTCGGTGATGCGCAGCATTTCCGGGCCGTAGGCATCGTAGCGGCCGCTTTCGCGCCAGAGGTCGGCGAGCTGCAGCGTCGGCATCAAGAGTTCCAGCGCGCCGGCGCGGTTTTGCTCTTCGCGGACGATCTGCTCGATCTTCTTCAGCACCCGCAGGCCCAGCGGCAGCCAGGCATAGATACCCGCCGCCTCCTGCCGCATCATGCCCGCGCGCAGCATCAGCCGATGCGACACGATCTCGGCCTCTTTCGGATTTTCTTTGAGGATGGGCAGAAAGAACCGCGACAATCGCATGGGCACACCAGAAGAATCGGTTCAGGCACGGGAAGCCAGCAGTGAAACCGGATCGGGTGCGAAAACACAAGGGCGGGGATCAGCAAAAGCCGCTAGCGGATTCCTCAGCCGAGCGGATACTCGATCGGCGAGCCGGCACTCGACCCGCCGTTCAGCCGATCTTGAGACCGCAGGCGTCATGCGATGCCAGCGGGTCGAGCCGGCCCGTCGATGCCAATAGCATCGCGACCGTGCCCAGCGGAACCGCGGCGATCGCCGCAGAGCTCGCCGATGGCCGCCGATCCCTCACATCTTCATCCCGGAGGGCATCTTCTTCATCTGCATCTGACCGCCGAACCATCCGCCCGCGGGTCCCTGCGCGCCCACGCCCTGCACATCGAGCGAAAGCTTCACCTTGCCGGCTCTTTCGAATTCGAGCGTGACCGGCAGCTTGTCGCCCTGCTTGAGCGGGCTCTTGAGATCGAACATCATCAGGTGATAGCCGCCCGGCGCAAGCTTGACAGTCTTGCCGGGCTCGATCGTGAGACCTTTGTCGAGCGGACGCATCGTCATCACGCCGTTATTCGTGGCCATTTCGTGGACCTGCGACGTTGCCGGCGACATCGGCGGAGCCGCCGATCAGCCGGTCAGCCGTGGAGCCCTTGTTCTCGATGGTCAGATATCCGCCGCCGATTTTCGCCCCGCCCGGCGTGGCGCGGCTCCAGGCTTGCGAGATCACGAGATCGCCGGCCCTGACCTCCTCGGCGCGCGCTGGCACGGCGAGAAGACAGCCGAGCATGGCGAGGCGTCCGATCGCGCCGACAATCGATACCAACGCCGGTCTCTTGGTTTGCATTTTCTTGCCTCCTTCAACCCCCGACGACTTACAAAAGATGGACCGCGGGATGAAGCGTTCCAAGCACCCCGACAATGGCGAAGATCGCAAGCGCCAGGACGATTTCGATTGAGCTGTTGCGCGTGAGCTGACGGAGCGTTTCGAGCCGCAGTTCACCTGACGAAACGGCAAGCCGTGGCGTCAACCAGAACCGGTTCACGCAAGCAAACACCAGCATGATAGCGAAGACAACAAGCTTGAGCATCAGGAGCCGCCCATATCCGGTGGTAACCAGCGCGTGAAACGAGCCGACCAGAATCCATGCGTTGACGATTCCGGTTGCCGCCAGAATTGCCACGCTGGCGATGCCGAGCGTCGAGAACCTTCGCGTAGCGTCCCAGGCAAGCGACGCCGATGCAATGGACTGACGATGCCGGACCGCAGCGAGCAGAAGCACCAGCGACACAAGCCCTCCGATCCAGACGGATGCGCCAAGCAGATGCAGCGTATCGGCGGCAAGATGCAGAAATCCCGTGTCACCGGGCGTTGAGCCGGCATGGCCGGTCCACGCGATGGCGCCGGCGAGTGCCAGGGCCGCTGCTGGTGCCAGCCATTCCGCCGGCGCAAACCGGTAATAGGCCAGACAAGCGGTAACCGCGATCGCCAGTACGATGCGAATTTCCGACACCAGTCCGAATTGCGTCCGGTTCAATACCGTCGACAGCACGCGCGTCGTGATGGCCTCGCCGAGCGGCAGTCCGCTCATCGAGACGGCCTGAAGTAGAAACCAGCCCACCCCGGACAAAGCCGCGATGAGCAGACCGATCCATGCAACGCCCAGGGTTTGCTTCCTCAGCAGTTTGGCGAGTGGTTCCTGCGAACGCCAGGCAGGCTTCGCCGCCACCGCCCGGAAAACCAGACTTCCCGCTGTTACCGCCGTGGCCGCGAAATGTATCGCGCGAACCGCGACCAAGGGCCCGCTAATCTCCGCGCCGAACCAGTCCATGGGCTCTGCCTATTGGCCGACCTGAAAGGTGAAGCTGCCGTCGGTCGTATGCGCGTCCACCGAAAGCACATGCCATGTCACGTGATAGGTTCCGCTCCCTCCCGGATGCAGGGAGACCGACATCTGGCTGCCGCTGACGCGGGCTTTCCCGGTATCGGCGCGCTTCCCGGAGGGGTCGGTCACCGTGAGGGTGCTGAAAGCCGGCTCCAGCTTTTGGGTGAACCAAAGCGTCACCTCATGCGGGGCTGTGGCGACCTTGTTGCCGACACGCGGCTCGGCATGATCGAGCATGGCATGGGCGCTTGCGTTACCCGTCGCAAGCAAAAGCAGCAGAGGGATTGTGAGGACAATAGCTGAGCTGCGCATGGTCAATTCCTTGAAAAGGGGCTTGCGGGTTGCACGGCGGAGCCAAAGATCGGCTTGCCGATCCCGTGCGGATCGATGTCGTCGAGGTAGAAGTGCAGTTGCGCGATCACTCCGACATTGGTCCCGCTCTGCCGGTTGATCGGAATCAGCGCCTCGATGCCGACCTGAAAGGTCTTGCCGACCCAGATCACGCCGGGATTGATGGTGCCTGTGGTAAGGGTTCCCGACGTCAAGGTGTTCGCGACCGGCGTCTGCAGGTTCGCCTCCACCAGCGGGATCAGGTGATTGATGAAATCCGGCAGGCCGAGATCGACCACGGCGGACTTCAGGTAGGGCATGCTGTACTGGATCGTCGCGCCCCAGTTGAGCACGCGCGGGTGAAATTCGGTGTCGACGGCCTGATTGCCGGTATCAGGATCGATGCCGAAGGTCGTCGTGAAATTCCGGGCCGGGATGGCATAGCCGACCTGACCGGTGATCGCGACCGGCCTGATCCAGGACAGCGTATCCGGCAGATCACCGAGCCCTTTGCCGAAATAGATGTTCGGCGTGTAGGTGTTGAAGGTCTCCGCGCCGACGTTCGCTGCGCCCGTACCGCCCCACTCGACGCTGAGCCCGACCGACATCACGAACTCATGTTCCGGGTTCCGGTAGATCCGGTATTTGAACGTGGTGTCGAGGTTCTGGAACCCGTTGGCTCCCGCCGCGGTCGGATCCATCGGGCCAAGGAAGGTGTAGGTCGAGCCGAACGACATCGCGAAATCCTCGGTGATCCGCTTGGAGAACTCCCCGGAAATATCGCGCTGCCGCACCGGTGGATTGTCGCCGGTGTTGAAGCTGTCGACGGTTGGAACGGCCAACTCGTCGTTGACGCCGGGGTCGTCGATGCCGAGCGTAGCCGGAAAGAAGCGGTTGCCGACGATCTCGTGGGCGCTTGCTGTCGCCCACGGGAATCAGCGCTATCGCGAGCCCCGAGAGGCCCGCGCACATATGACGGATAGACATGGAAATCCCCACAATGTTGACGTGCGAATGGATCGCCGGCCAATGGCCGCCAGGCTCACGTCAGTTGTGGAGGCGCGCGGGCTTGGGCGTTGGAACCGGTTCGGGAACCCGATAGCGCAGGGCCGCGGTCGAGCCAAACGACGCGCGTAGTCTGCCGATAGGGCGTCGGCGACCGCGGTCGGCGGGGCATCGAGAGGCGCGCCGGTGAAGGCAACGCTGCAAACCGCGCAACAGCCATCATGGGCGCGGGGCTGACCGGTTTGATGATCGGTTTGACCCGGGGCCGCAGCCGCATCGCCGTGACAGATCGTTGCCGCATGCAGCGGATCGGAGGCCGCGATGCTGGCCGCCCAGCACGCCGCGATCGGCGCGAGGATCTGCACGGTCAAGGCAACCAGAACGATCGGAAGAAATTTCCTCAACCGCCGGCGCATTAGTCAATCCACCTTTTCCAGTCTGGCTAACTAATCATGCAGAGAGTCCGGTGTCGACATCAGGTTCCCGGCACTCTGACAGTGGTGCATTTTTCGGAATCGAGTTATTCCGTCCGATGGAATCCGGCGAACATCGGCGATCGCTGGGCCGCTTTTTCTGGCCCCTTCCATACTCCATCCGGCCCTTAACCCGGACCGCAACCCGGAATGGCGAAATCCCGATCATTTCGCCAATTGCTCGAAATTTGAACAATCGTTGCTGAAATTGGTGACAAGGCGAAAAAGATAGTCTACCAGTGCGGGCTCAGGCTGGCCGAGAGGCTCAGGTCTGGTGGTCCAAGTCTCGGGAGGAGCCCTGGCGCGCACAAGCAGCGTCGCCCCGCCAATCAAGATCAAATCCAACTTTGCGGGGAAATAGGGTCGACACAATTTTTGAGCAGGGCGCAAGCCCTGCTCTTTTTTTGAGATGTCTCCATAGCGCTTTCAAGCGAAGTGGATAGCGGTTCGCGTGAAGAAAACGCGTCAAAATAGAACCTCAGGTCGACGCCACGGATATGCCGACACCGACCAATCCGATCCAGCACAGTTTTGAACTGGCCGCCGAGCGCTGCGAGGATCTGACGCCGGCGGTCTATCGCCGTCTGTTCCGCGAACACCCCGAAGCCGAAGCCATGTTCCGGCGCGAGGCAGGCGATCTCGTGAAAGGTTCGATGCTGGCACTGGCCATCGAGGCCATCATGGATTTTGCCGGGGATCGCAGAGGCAGCTTTCGCATGATCGAATGCGAGGTGCAGTCGCACGACGCCTACGGCACGCCCCGAAAACTGTTCGGCGAATTTTTCGGTGTGATTGCCGACACCCTGCGCGAGATTCTCGGGGCCGACTGGTCGCCGGAGATCGAGGATGCCTGGCGAAGATTGCTGGCGCAGCTCGATCAAGTCGTCGCCGACCAGGCCGAATTTGCCGGGACCTCTCCGTCCTCCACCCTTGACGGGCATTTGCCCGCCTGAGACGCTTTGACCTGCCGGGGTGTCCGCGCTGCGCGGGCTGAGATCATACCCGCCGAACCGGCCTGGGTCATGCCAGCGAAGGGAGCATCGCTTGAGCGTTCTTCAGGATCCGGAACTGGAACGCCTGCTGACCGCCCTGCACGCCAGAAGCGACGCGCAGTTTGCATTGCTGAACAGCTACGAGGCGGAGCGGGCCAGGGAGGCCGCCACCGAGGACGAGATCAAGGACTTTCGCAGCGACAAGCTTGTCGCGCTTGATCGTGACAAAGCCGAATTCTGCTACCAGCTTTGCCGCGCCACCGATGCACGCCGGGTCGTCGAGATCGGCACGTCTTTCGGCGTTTCGACGCTCTATCTCGCCGCGGCCGTGCGTGAAAATGTCCGTACTTCCGGCGGAACGGTGTGGTGATTGGGACCGAATACGAGCCAGAGAAGGTGGCCGCCGCGCGGACGCATTTCGAGCGTGTGGGCCTGAGTCGTTTCATCGATCTGCGCGAAGGCGATCTGCGCAAGACGCTCATCCAGATCGATGGGCCGGTGGATTTCATGCTGGTGGATATCTGGATCGCGATGGCGCGGCCGGCGCTGGAACTGGTTAGCCCCCATCTGAGGCCAGGCGCCATTGTGGTCTGCGACAATACGGAGCGATACCGAAGCGAATATGCGGACTATTTCGCGTATCTCAACAATCCAGCCAATGGATTCCGAACCATGACGCTGCCGTTCGATGGCGGACTAGAATTGTCGGTACGCTGCCAGCCCTGACCGGCGGACCAAGGCGTGAAATTCCTTAATCGCGCTCGAGGAAGTTCGATCCGATGTCGGCCTTCTTCTTGACCGGGTCGTAGTCGCAAAACACGCCGTCGGCGACCAGCGTGAAGCTCGCGCTGACCGTGTACTTGTCGAGCTTGACCGAGTTCAGTCCGATGACGGAGGTCCGGGTCCCGGCATTCCATTTGAACGGAGTCGTGCTCTGCGTCTTCTCGCAGGCCGCAACGGCTTCGGCGAAGACATAGCCTTCGACGAACGCCTTCACGGTCCGGAGCTGGGTTGCCAGTTTCCAGTCGATGTAGAAGGCGCCGGCAAGGCCGGCGATCGTCAGAATCAACAGTGCAACAATGGTTCTTTGAAACGTCATTTGCTGTATCCCCCTCGATGCTGCCCAAAGGCGACCGACCGATCAGAGCGGAATTCCCATCAGCCTGGACAGCCGTTCGACGTTCAGCAAGCCGGCGTTATAGGCCAGCATGGCGGCGGCGAAAACCGTCGCCGAGATGACCGTGGTCCAGATCAGCTTGCGGCCCATCCCCGTCGCGACCGGCGCGCCGGGATCGGTGCCGGGAGCGCCCTCGCCGTCTTCGTGCTGGCTGCGCACGCCGAATGGCAGCGTCAGGAACAGCACGATCCACCACATCACGAAGTAGATCGCAAACCCGGTCGAGATTGTGTAGACCATCGTCGGCCTCAGGCCTGTTCGATTTCGACGAGCGCGCCGGAAAAATCCTTCGGGTGCAGAAACAGCACGGGCTTGCCGTGAGCGCCGATCCTCGGATTGCCGTCGCCGAGCACGCGCGCGCCCTCCCTGATCAGGGTGTCGCGCGCCGCGATGATGTCGGGCACGTCATAGCAGATGTGATGGATGCCGCCGTCGGGATTACGCTCGAGAAATTTGGCAATCGGCGAGGATTCGCCGAGCGGCTGGATGAATTCGATCTTGGTGTTGGGCAGGGTCACGAACACGGTGATGACGCCGTGCTCGGGCAGCGGCACCGCGTGCGAGATATCGGCGCCGAACGCCGCGCCGTAGATTTTGGCGGCCTTCTCGGCGTCCCTGACCGCGATCGCCACATGATTGAGCCGGCCCAGCATGACACTTCTCCGCCTACTTTATAACTTGCGCGTGTTCTGATCGCAAAACCGGTATCCAGTTTTGCGGAACACGGCGCTAACTCAGACCGTCAGGACGTGAACGTAGCACAGCGGCTTCTTTCCCCAATGCTCGTTGATCGTGGCACGCACCGCCCGGCGCACCGACTCCGCCATGGCGTCGGGATCGCGCCGCCGCGCCCGCGGCAGACCCTCTACCGTCGACACCACGACGTCGAACACGATCTCGTCGATGATCTCTCCGGCCGTATTCTTCTCGGGTATGCCGACAAGATCAACTTCGGGATCGTCGGCCAGTTCGCCCTTTTCGGTCACCGCGACCGCGATGAATGCGCAGCCGGCAAAGGCCAGTTTTTTCCGTTCGACGACGGCGCGCGACCTGGCATCCTCCAGAATCGAGCCGTCCTTGTAGAGCCGCCCCGACGGCAGTTCCTCGATGATACCGGGATCGCCCGGTCCCAGCTTCACCAGGTCGCCGTTACGGCAGACCAGAACCTTCGGCACGCCCGCGGCCCGCGCCAGCTTGGCGTGCTCGAACAGATGCAGCGCCTCGCCATGAACGGGGATCAGCAGTTGCGGACGCACCCACGAGATCATGTCGCGAAGCTCGTCACGGCGCGGATGGCCGGAGACATGGACAAGGTGGGTTCGGTCGGTAATGACCTCGATGCCCTGATTGATCAGGCCATTGATGATGGCGCCCACGGCCTTCTCGTTGCCGGGGATGGTGCGCGAGGAAAAGATCACGCAGTCGCCCTTGTTCAGCGTCACCTGCGGGTGATCGTCGTTGGCGATGCGCGACAGCGCCGCGCGCGGCTCGCCCTGGCTTCCCGTGCACAGCGCCAGCACCTTGTCGGGCGGAAAATGGCCGTAGAGATCGGCGCCGCGGAAATTCTGCACGCCGTCGAGATGGCCGGTCTCGCGCGCCACCTGAACCACGCGCTCCATGGCGCGGCCGACCACCACCACCTCGCGCCCGGCAGCCTTGGCGGCGTCGGCGACCGCGCGCAGCCGCGCGACGTTGGAAGCAAAGGTGGTCACGGCGACGCGGCCTTTCGCCGCTCTTCACCAGTTCGGCGATGGTCTTGGCGACTTCGGCCTCCGATGGCGAGCGCCCTTCCCGCACCGCATTGGTGGAATCGCCGATCAGCGCCAACACGCCGGCATCGCCGAGCTCGCGCAACCGGCGCTCGTCGGTCGGCTGGCCTATGATGGGCGTCGGATCGATCTTCCAGTCGCCGGTATGCAGCACGGTGCCGGCGGAGGTATGGATCGCCAGCGCGTGGGATTCCGGGATCGAATGCGCAACCGGAATAAACTCGACACTGAACGGCCCGAGATCGATGCGGCCGCCGGACGGCACCACGGTGACCGGAATTTTCGGCGGATGGCGCTCGGAGGCGCATTTGGCCTCGAACAAAGCGGCGCTGAATTTGGTGGCGTAGATCGGGCATTTCAGCTTCGGCCACAGATCCATGATGGCGCCGAAATGGTCTTCATGGGCGTGCGTCAGCACCAGGCCGATCAGATTCTTGCGCTCTTTTTCGAGAAAGCGGATATCGGGCATGATCAGGTCGATCCCCGGCAGGTGTTCCTCGTCGCCGAAGGACACCCCGAGGTCGACCGCGAGCCAGGAGCGCTGGTGACGGTTGCCGAGGCCATAGATCGACAGGTTCATGCCGATCTCGCCGACGCCGCCGAGCGGCGCAAAGGTCAGTTCATCCGGGCGCGCCATCAGGCTGCCCCCACCGACGCTGCCGCGCCGAAATAGACGTCGCCCGCCGAGATCGGGACCCGCTTGCCGTCCGAGGTCCGCACCATCATGCAACCCGTCTCGTCGATGGTATCGAAGGTCCCCTCCACGGTCGAGCCGCCTGTCTGAATCGCGACCGGCTGCCCAAGTCCCGTGGCGCGCTCCAGCCAGAGCCGCCGGATTTCGCCAAAGCCGTGGCCGCGGTCCCAGATGCCGCGGAACTCCGCCCAGCTGTCCGACAACTCGGTGAACAATTCCTCGGCGCCGATATCGACGCCGAGCGCCCTAAGCGAGGTCGCAGGCGTCGGCGTGCCCTCGGGCGCGGTGAGGACATTGGTGCCGATCCCGACCACGACCGCCAGCCGATTGTCGGCCACCGCCTCCGCTTCCAGCAGGATGCCGGCGAGCTTTTGCCGCCCCGCCAGCACGTCATTGGGCCATTTCAGCGAAAACTTCATATCGTCCGATCCCGCCGACCTCAGCGATGCCTCTATGCTTACCTTCCGCAGGGCCGCTTCCAGCGCAAGCCCGGCGGCGAAACCGAGCGTCGCCGCGACCGCGGGCGATATGTCGATCACCTCGAGGACGCTGCTGGCGAGGTTACCACGCGGCGCGATCCAGGAGCGATGCCGTCTTCCGCGTCCCGCGGTCTGCTCGGAGGTTACAAACCAGATCGGCCCGCGCTCGCCGTCGCGCGCGCGCGACATGGCTTCCGCATTGGTCGAGCCGATATGATCGAAGGCGGCGAGACGGTAACCCGCCGATATGGCTCGCGGACCGAGCGAAAATGCCATCTCAGGCTGATCCGGCTTTGCCAAAGCCGTCTGCGCGCCGATGTTCTTGTTTGGGCATTATCTTCTCCGAAAACCGGCGTCCACTTTTCGGGACCATGTCTAGAAAAGCGACTTCGCCGCTGATGTCGCAACGCTGACCAGCGGCCCCGGATAGACAAAGAAGAAAATGTTGAAGAGACCCGCGACCGCCAGCACCGTGCGCAGTTCCATTCGTACCGGGTCGAGCTTGGCGAGCGGCTCTTCGAAATACATCACCTTGACGATGGAAAGATAGTAATACGCGCCGACCACGCTGGTGAGCACGCCGACCACGGCCAGCGTAAACAGTCCTGCCTTGATCGCGGCGACGAACACGTACCATTTGGCGAAAAAGCCCGCCAGCGGCGGAACACCCGCCAGGGAAAACAGCAGCATCGCGAAGAAGAATGCCAGCAACGGGTTGGTGCGCGAAAGCCCCGCGAAGTCGCTGATGTTCTCGAAATGCTGACCATTGCGCTTCATGGCCAGGATGACCGTGAAGCTGCCGAGCGTCATCGCGACATAGATCGAGATATAGACCAGCACGCCCTGCGCGCCCTCGGCCGTGCCGGCGGCGAGACCGACGAGGGCAAAACCCATATGGCCGATCGAGGAATAGGCCATCAGCCGCTTGATGTTCTTCTGCCCGATGGCGGCGAACGCTCCCAGCGCCATCGAGGCGATCGAAACGAACACGACGATCTGCTGCCATTGCGAAACGATGCCCGGAAATGCCGTCAGCGCCACGCGGGTAAACACCGCAAGCGCGGCGACCTTCGGCGCGGAGGCGAAGAACGCCGTCACCGGCGTCGGCGCGCCCTCATAAACGTCAGGCGTCCACATGTGGAACGGCACCACCGAAATCTTGAAGCAAAGCCCGGCGAGCAGGAACACCAGGCCGAACACGATGCCGACGCTGCCGGTCTTCACCGCCGCCGCGATGCCGGCGAAGCTGACGGTGCCGGTAAAGCCGTAGATCAGCGAGGCGCCGTACAAAAGCATGCCCGACGACAACGCGCCCAGCACGAAATATTTCAGGCCGGCCTCGGTCGATTTGGCGTTGTCGCGATTGCTCGCCGCGACCACGTAGAGCGCGAGCGACATCAGCTCGAGCCCGAGATAGAGCATGATCAGGTCGCCGGCCGAGATCAGCACCATCATGCCGAGCGTCGAGAGCAGCACCAGGATGGAATATTCGAAGATGCGGCGCGACGGATCGGCCAGAAATTCCACCGACAGAACCAGCGTCGCCGCCGAGCCGATCAGCGCCAGGATCTTCAGGAACCGGGCAAAGTCGTCGACGATGAAGCTGCCGTCCGAAGGTCGTCAGCTTGCCGGCCGGCAGCAACAGCTCCAGCACGCCGATCACCACCAGCAGACAGACCGCAAGGCCGGTGACCAGGCTGGTGGTCTGCTGGCCCCGATAGGCCCCGAGCATCAGCAGCACCATGGCGCCCGACGGCCAGCACAAGCTCCGGCAGCACGGGCAGCAACTGATAACCTGCACTCTCAAAGCTCATGCGCGTGGTCTGACCGCTGCCTTCACTGCAGCAAGGCGGCTGCCTTCACGGCAGTCACTGCGGTGTCGTAGTTGTTGACGAGTTGCTGCACCGACGACGCCGACATGTCGAGCACCGGCTTCGGATAGAACCCGAACAGGATGGTGAGCGCCACCAGCGGCATCAGACGTCAGGCCCTCGCGGAAAGTGAGATCCTTGATGCTCGCCAGCGACGGCTTTAGTCAGCGCGCCGAACACGACTTTCCGATAGAGCCACAGCGCATAGGCCGCCGACAGGATCACGCCCGTGGTGGCGAAGGTCGCGGTCGGGATCGAGACCTTGAAGGTGCCGATCAGCGTCATGAATTCACCGACGAAGCCGGAGGTGCCGGGCAGACCGACATTGGCCATGGTGAAGACCATGAACACCAGCGCATAGAGCGGCATGCGGTTGACCAGCCCGCCATAGGCGGCGATCTCGCGGGTATGCATGCGGTCGTAGACGATGCCGACGCAGAGGAACAGCGCGCCCGACACGATGCCGTGCGAGATCATCTGGAACACGCCGCCGGCAACGCCCTGGGTGGTGCCGGCGAAAATCCCCATGGTGACGAAGCCCATATGCGCCACCGAGGAATAGGCGATCAGTTTCTTGATGTCTTCCTGCATCAGCGCCACCAGCGAGGTGTAGATGATGGCAATCACCGAGAGCGAGAAGATCAGCGGCGCGAAATCATGCGAGGCCAGCGGAAACATCGGCAGCGAGAAGCGCAGGAAGCCGTAGCCGCCCATCTTCAGCAGGATCGCGGCCAGGATCACCGAGCCCGCGGTCGGCGCCTCGACATGCGCGTCGGGCAGCCAGGTGTGTACCGGCCACATCGGCATCTTCACCGCAAAGGAAGCGAAGAACGCCAGCCACGCCCAGGTCTGCAAGCCGCGCGGCACCGCGGTGTGCATCAGGGTCGGGATGTCGGTGGTGCCGGCGTTCCAGTACAGCGCCATGATCGCCAGCAGCATCAAGACCGAGCCGAGCAGCGTGTAGAGGAAGAACTTGAAGGAGGCATAGACCCGGCGCGGGCCGCCCCACACCCCGATGATCAGGAACATCGGGATCAGGCCGCCCTCGAAGAACAGGTAGAACAGCACGAGGTCGAGCGCCGAGAAGGTGCCGACCATCAGCGTTTCCAGGAGCAGGAACGCCATCATGTATTCGCGCACGCGCATCGTGATCGATTTCCAGCTCGCGAGGATGCAGAACGGCATCAGGGCGGTGGTCAGGATCACGAACGGCAACGAAATGCCGTCGACGCCCATGTGATAGGTGATGGCGTTGGCGAGCCACGGCGCCTTTTCGACGAACTGAAAGTCCGGCTGCGCGGGATCGAAGCGCCAGACCAGGATCAGCGACACCGCAAACGTGATCAGCGTGGTCCACAGCGCGATCCAGCGCGCATTGCGGTTGGCTGCTTCGTCGCCGCCGCGCGCGACAGGTAGATCAGCAGCGCGCCGACCACCGGCAGGAAGGTAACGACGGAGAGAATGGGCCAGGTTGTCATCACTGGCCTCCCACGCCGAACATGAACCAGGTGATCAGTCCGGCAACGCCGATCAGCATCGCGAAGGCGTAGTGATAGAGATAGCCGGTCTGCAGCTTCACCACGTTGCGGGTGACATCAAGCACCCGCGCCGACACGCCGTCGGGGCCGAAGCCGTCGATGATGTAGCCGTCGCCGACCTTCCACAGGAAACGTCCGATCCACTTCGCCGGACGCACGAAGATCAGATCGTAGAGCTCGTCGAAATACCATTTGTTGAGCAGGAACTGGTAGAGCAGCGGCTGCTGGCGGGCGAGTTCGACCGGCAGATAGGGCCGGCGGATGTAGAAGACGTAGGACACCAGGAAGCCCATCACCATCATCACCGTCGGCAGGAAGGCGATGGCCTCGGGGATGTGCTTGCATGTCCTCGATGATGTGCGGGTTCATCTTCAGCGAACTCGCGGAAGAATTCCTCCACGCCGTGGCCGGCGAACAATTCCTTGAACGGGAAGCCCGCCAGCATCGATCCGGCCGCGAGGACGCCGATCGGAATCAGCATCCACAGCGGGCTTTCATGCGCGGCCTCATAATGCTCCTGGTCGTGCGGCTCGCCGAGGAAGGTCTTGAAGATCAGCCGCCATGAGTAGAACGAGGTCAGGCCGGCCGCGACCACGGTCATCAGGAAGCCGTAGAGACGCCAGCGGATTGTGCGAGGCGTAGGCGGATTCGATGATCGCGTCCTTGGAGAAATAGCCGGCGGTAAGCGGAAAGCCGGTCAGCGCCAGCGTGCCGATCACCATCACGATATAGGTAAAGGGGATCTTGTCCCTCAGCCCGCCCATGTTGCGGATGTCCTGCTCGTGATGCATCGCATAGATCACCGAGCCCGAGCCCAGGAACAGCAGCGCCTTGAAGAAGGCGTGCGTGAACAGATGGAACATGCCGACGGAATAGGCCCCCGCCCCCATCGCCACGAACATGTAGCCGAGCTGCGAACAGGTCGAATAGGCGACGATGCGCTTGATGTCGTTCTGCACGAGGCCGACGGTCGCGGCGAAGAAGGCGGTGGTGGCGCCGAAGAACATCACCACGGCCTGCGCGTCCGGCGCGAGCTCGAACAGCGGCGACAGCCGCGCCACCATGAAGACGCCGGCGGTGACCATGGTCGCGGCATGGATCAGCGCCGAGACCGGCGTCGGGCCCTCCATGGCGTCCGGCAACCAGGTGTGCAGCAGGAACTGGGCGGATTTGCCCATCGCGCCCATGAACAGCAACAGGCAGGTCAGCGTCAGCGCGTCGGCGTGCCAGCCGAAGAAATCGATGGTCTTGCCGGTCAAGCGCCGGCGCGCCGGCGAAGATGGTCTCGAAATCGGTCGAGCCGATCAGCATGAAGACCGCGAAGATGCCGAGCGCAAAGCCGAAATCGCCGACCCGGTTGACCACGAAGGCCTTGATCGCCGCCGCATTCGCCGACGGCTTCTGGTACCAGAAGCCGATCAGCAGGTAGCTCATGAGACCGACGCCCTCCCAGCCGAAGAACAGCTGCACCAGGTTGTCCGCGGTCACCAGCATCAGCATCGCGAAGGTGAACAGACGACAGATAGCTGAAGAACCGCGGCCGGTACGGATCCTCGTCCATGTAGCCGATCGAATAGAGGTGCACGAGCGACGAGATGGTGTTGACCACCACCAGCATGACGGCGGTCAGCGTATCGACCCGCAGCGACCAGGCGACCTGCAGATCGCCCGAATTGATCCAGGGGAACAGCGCGATCCGGGCGTCGTGATGCATGAAGCCGACATCGACCAGCGCGAACCAGGATAAGCCGGCCGCAACCAGCAAAAGCCCGGTGGTGATCAGTTCGGCCGCGCGCGAGCCCGCCGCCGGCGGCTCGACCGCGTGATCGTCGTGGCCGTGATCGTCGGCGTGATCGTCATGGGCTTCCGACGCATGGGCATCGGCGCCATGCGCGTCGTCATGATGCTCGACCGTATCGCCGCTCGGGTTGCGCGCATGCGCACCGAAGATAGAGATCAGGCCGGCGAGAATCGCGCCGATCAGCGGCAGAAAGACGATTGCCTGGATCATTGACGCGTTAACCCTTCATCAGATTGACGTCTTCAACCGCGATCGAGCCGCGATTGCGGAAGTACACCACCAGCACCGCCAGACCGATCGCCGCTTCCGCCGCCGCCACCGTCAGCACCAGCAGCGCGAACACCTGGCCGACGATGTCGCCGAGGAAGGTCGAGAACGCCACCAGGTTGATATTGACCGCGAGCAGGATCAACTCGATCGACATCAGGATGACGATGATGTTCTTGCGGTTGAGAAAGATGCCGAGGATCCCGAGCGTGAACAGGATCGCGCCGACCGCGAGATAATGTCCGAGACCGATCGTCATTGCACCCACTCCGCCGCGTCCGCATCCTGCAGGCCCTGCCCGGAGGCCACCTTGCGCACGCTCATGGCGAGTTCCGGCGTCCGCGCGTTCTGCACATTGATGTCCTGCCGCTTGACGCTGACCTTGTGGCGCAGGGTCAGCACGATGGCGCCGATCATCGCGACCAGCAGCACCATGCCCGCGATCTGGAAGTAATGGATGTATTTCGTGTAGAGCACGAGGCCGAGCGCCTCGGTGTTGCTGACATTGGCCGGGATCGCCGCCGTGATCGACTTGGCGGCGCCGGGATTGATGACCCAGCCGCCGCCGACCAGCAGCAATTCGGCGAGGAACATCGCGCCGATCACCAGACCGATCGGCAGATATTCCAGGAAGCCCTCGCGCAGTTCGGTGAAATCGACGTCGAGCATCATGATCACGAACAGGAACAGCACCGCGACCGCGCCGACATAGACCACGACCAGGATCATCGCCAGGAATTCGGCGCCCATCAGCACGAACAGGCCGGAAGCGTTGACGAAGGCCAGGATCAGGAACAGCACGGAGTGCACGGGATTGCGCGACACAATCACCATCACCGCCGAGGCCACGCAGATGCCGGCGAACAGATAGAAGAACAGCGCGGGAAGGATCATGCCCTCACCTCACCGGTACGGCGCGTCGAGTTCGATCGATTTCGCAATCTCACGCTCCCAGCGGTCGCCATTGGCGAGCAGTTTCGCCTTGTCATAATAGAGTTCCTCGCGCGTCTCGGTCGCGAATTCGAAATTCGGTCCCTCGACGATGGCATCGACCGGACAGGCCTCCTGGCACAGCCCGCAATAGATGCATTTCACCATGTCGATGTCGTAGCGCACGGTGCGGCGGGTGCCGTCGTTGCGGCGCGGGCCGGCCTCGATGGTGATCGCCTGCGCCGGACAGATCGCCTCGCACAGCTTGCAGGCGATGCAGCGCTCCTCGCCGTTGGGATAGCGGCGCAGCGCGTGCTCGCCGCGGAAGCGCGGCGAGATCGGCCCCTTTTCGAACGGATAGTTCAGCGTCGGCTTCGGCTTGAAGAAATAGCGCATGGCGAGAAAGAACGCCGACACGAATTCGGACAGCAGAAGCGAGCGGGCCGTGGCGTTGATATTGACACTCATAGCGACCTCATTTCGGCGCGATGTCGGCGAAATGCAGCACGCCGGCGACGATAACCACCATCGCCAGCGACAACGGCAGGAACACCTTCCAGCCGAGCCGCATCAACTGGTCGTAGCGGTAGCGCGGCACGATCGCCTTCGCCATCGCAAACAGGAAGAACATGAAAAATACCTTGAGCGCGAACCAGATCACGCCGGGCACCCAGGTGAACGGCGCCACCGCGATCGGCGGCAGCCAGCCGCCCAGGAACAGGATCGTGGCCATCGCGCACATCGTGGTGATCGCGACGTATTCGCCGAGCATGAACAGCAGATACGGCGTCGAGCCGTATTCGACCATGAAGCCCGCGACCAGTTCGGATTCGGCTTCCACCAGGTCGAACGGCGGACGGTTGGTTTCCGCGAGCGCCGAGACGTAGAAGACCACGAACATCGGAAACAGCGGCAGGAAATACCAGTTCAGGAACGTCAGCCAGGGCAGTCCGATCAGGCTGGCGAGCCCGTGGCTGTTCTGCGCTTCGACCACGGCCGACAGGTTGAGCGAGCCCGCGCACAGCAGCACGGTGATGATGACGAAGCCGATCGAGACTTCGTAGCTCACCATCTGCGCCGCCGAGCGAAGGGCGGCGAGGAACGGATATTTCGAGTTCGACGACCAGCCGGCCATGATGATGCCGTAGATCGACAGCGACGAGATCGCGAAGATGTAGAGGATGCCGACATTGATGTCGGAGATCACCCAGCCGAGATTCATCGGGATCACGGCCCAGGCCGCGAGCGCCAGCACGCAACTCACCAGCGGCGCCAGCAGGAACACGCCCTTGTTGGCGCCGGAGGGAATGATCGGCTCCTTCAGCACGAACTTCAGAAGGTCGGCGAAGGACTGGAACAGGCCCCAGGGGCCGACCACGTTGGGACCGCGCCGGATCTGCACCGCCGCCCAGATCTTGCGGTCGGCCAGCAGGATGTAGGCGATCGCGATCAGGAGCACGACGAGCAGCAGCACGCTCTCCGCGACCATGATGATCAGCGGCCAGAGGAAGCCGGTCCAGAATGCGCTTGCGAAGAATTCAGCCATCAGGTCACGCTCACTCCGCCGCCGTCAGCATCTGCCCGGACGCCAGGCGCGAACATTCCGCCATCACCGCCGAGGCGCGCGCGATCGGGTTGGTCAGGTAGAAATCCTCGACCGAAGACTTGAACGGCGTCTTCTCGACAGCTGCCGCCCTTGCCGGCGAGCGTCTTGATGTCGTCGGCGTTGCCGGCTTCGATCTGGTCGATGCGCATCAGATGCGGCACCGCCTTGAACATCGCCTGCCGCAACGCGGCGAGCGAATCGTAAGGCAGCTTCTTGCCCAGGACGTCCGACAGCGCGCGGATGATCGCCCAGTCCTCGCGCGCCTCGCCCGGCGGGAAACGCCGCGCGGTTGGCCATCTGCACCCGGCCCTCGGTGTTGACGTAGATGCCGGACTTTTCGGTGTAGGCCGCGCCCGGCAGGATCACGTCGGCGCGATGCGCGCCGCGGTCGCCATGGGTGCCGATGTAGACCACGAAGGTGCCGTCCGGCACCTTGGTCTCGTCGGCGCCGAGCAGGAACAGCACGTCGAGCGTGCCGAATGTCGTCATCTGCGCCGCGCTGAGGCCGCCCGCGCCCGCGGCAAAGCCGATATCGAGCGCGCCGACGCGCGAAGCCGTATCGTGCAGCACGCGCAAAACCGTTCCAGCCGTCCTTGACCGCGCCGACATCGAGCGCGAGCTTGGCCGCAGCCGCGAGAACCGCCGCGCCGTCATGCCGCGCCGCCGCGCCGGCGCCGACCAGCACGATCGGATTTTTCGCGTCCTTCAGCACGTCCGCGAAGGAATGCTTGCCGGCGGCGAGATCGCCGAGCGAATCGGTGCCCGCGCCGAGATAGTCGTAGCCGTAGGTGAGATCGGCCTTGGCGCCGATCACGCCGATCTTGAGCTGGCCGGTGCGCCAGCGCTTGCGGATGCGGGCGTTGAGAACGGCGGCCTCCTTGCGCGGGTTCGAGCCGACGATCAGCAGCGCGTCGGCCTGGTCGATGCCGGCAATGGTCGGATTGAAGATGTAGGAGGCGCGGCCGGCCTTGGGATCGAAGGCGTCGCCGCCCTGCACCGCGAGATTGACCGAGCCGTATTTCGCCAGCAGATCCTTCAGCGCGAACATCTCCTCCACCGCGGCGAGATCGCCGGCGATGGCGCCGATCCGCTTGCCGTCGCTGCGGGCCGATCTTGGCCGCGATCGCCGCGAAGGCTTCCGACCATGACGCCGCGCGCAGCTTGCCGTTCTCCCTGATATAGGGCCGGTCGAGCCGCTGCGTGCGCAGGCCGTCGACGACGTGGCGGGTCTTGTCGGAAATCCACTCCTCGTTCACGGCCTCGTTGACGCGCGGCAGGATCCGCATCACCTCGCGGCCGCGGGTATCGACCCGGATCGCCGAGCCGACGCCGTCCATCACGTCGATCGACTGGGTCTTGCCGAGTTCCCAGGGCCGCGCCGCGAATGCATAGGGTTTCGAGGTCAGCGCGCCGACCGGGCAGATATCGACCAGGTTGCCCTGCAGTTCCGAGGTCAGCGCCGTCTCGAGATAGGTCGTGATCTCCATGTCCTCGCCGCGGCCGGTCGCGCCCATCTCCGGCACGCCGCAGACTTCGGCGGCGAAGCGGACGCAGCGCGTGCACTGGATGCAGCGGTTCATCGAGGTCTTGACCAGCGCGCCCAGATATTTGTCCTCGACCGCGCGCTTGTTCTCGGCGAAGCGGCAGGTGTCGACGCCGTAGCCCATCGCCTGGTCCTGCAGGTCGCACTCGCCGCCCTGATCGCAGATCGGGCAATCCAGCGGATGGTTGATCAGCAGGAATTCCATCACGCCTTCGCGCGCCTTCTTCACCATCGGCGAGCGGGTGGAGATTTCCGGCGGCTCGCCCTTGGGACCGGGACGGCAATCGCGCACGCCCCAGGCGCAGCTTGCGACCGGCTTCGGGCCGCCCTTGATCTCGACCAGGCACATCCGGCAATTGCCGGCGATCGACAGCCGCTCGTGGTAGCAGAAGCGCGGAATTTCGGCGCCCGCGGCCTCGCACGCCTGCAGCAGCGTGTATTCCGCGGGAACATCGATCTCTTTGCCGTCGACGATGAGTTTGGTCATGCTGTCTCAAGTCTTTCCCAGCTTGCAGTCGGGCGGTGTGACGCTGGCGGTCTTCATGGACGCCTTGACCCATTGCTGGGTGTCGGCGCTGTAGGTCGCGAGATAGGCCGGCTCGGCCGCGTTCTTCTCGCACAGGAACGGCAGATGCGGCTTCAGGTCGTAATCGCACGACGCCAGCCACTCGCGCCTGTCGGCGAAACGCAGCGATCGCTTCCTCGCAGGCATAGAGGAAATACGAGACGAAACTCTCGTACTGAACCTGCTCGTCGTGGCCGCCGGCCTTGATCGCCTCGTAGTCGGGCGCCGAGAATTTCGGATTCTTGAACGCCAGATCGGTATAGGCCAAGAAACACCTGTCGCGCGCTGGCCGCGCGGTTGTTGGAGCGGATTTCGTTGATCTGAAACAGGATCGCAACGAAGCCGAGCAACGCCACGGCCGCCTGCGCCATCTGCGCCAGCGTCCCGTATTTCTGCCACCAGAAAATGCTCGGTTGCGTCATCGACCCTCACTCCGCCGCGACCATGTGCGCGGGATCGAGAACGCCGACGTCGTCGATATCGGCCTTGCGCGAATATTCGTCGATGCGCTCCTCGATCTCGTGACGGAAATGCGCGATCAGGCCCTGGATCGGCCACGCCGCGGCGTCGCCGAGCGCGCAGATGGTGTGGCCCTCGACCTGCTTGGTGACTTCCAGCAGCATGTCGATCTCGCGCTTGTGGGCGCGGCCCTCGGCCATGCGCGTCAGCACCCGCCACATCCAGCCGGTGCCCTCGCGGCACGGCGTGCACTGGCCGCAGCTCTCGTGCTTGTAGAAATAGGAAATCCGCGCGATCGCCCGGATCAGGTCGGTCGACTTGTCCATGACGATGACGGCGGCGGTGCCGAGGCCGGAGCGCAGCTTGCCGCAGGCTGTCGAAATCCATCGGCAGTGTCGATGATCTGGTCCGCCGGCACCATGCGCACCGAGGAGCCGCCGGGGATCACGGCCTTCAGATTGTCCCAGCCGCCGCGGATGCCGCCGCAATGGCGCTCGATCAGTTCGCGGAACGGGATCCCCATCGCCTCTTCGACGTTGCAGGGCCGCTCGACATGGCCGGAGATGCAGAACAGCTTGGTGCCGACATTGTTGGGCCGGCCGATCGCCGGCGAACCACGCCGCGCCGCGCCGCAGGATATCCGGCGCGACCGCGATCAACTCGACGTTGTTGACGGTGGTCGGGCAGCCGTAGAGGCCGACATTGGCCGGGAATGGCGGCTTCAGCCGCGGCTGGCCCTTCTTGCCTTCGAGGCTTTCCAGCAGCGCGGTCTCTTCGCCGCAGATATAGGCGCCGGCGCCGTGGTGCACGTAGAGGTCGAACGGCCAGCCGTTGACATTGTCCTTGCCGATCAGCTTCGCCTCATAGGCCTGATCGACCGCGGCCTGCAGATGCTCGCGCTCCCGGATGAATTCGCCGCGCACGTAGATGTAGCAGACATGCGCGCCCATCGCGAAGCTCGCGAGCAGGCAGCCCTCGACCAGAAGATGCGGATCGTGCCGCATGATCTCGCGGTCCTTGCAGGTGCCGGGCTCGGACTCGTCGGCATTGACCACGAGGTAGCTCGGCCGGCCGTCGGTCGATTCCTTCGGCATGAACGACCATTTCAGGCCGGTCGGAAAACCCGCGCCGCCGCGACCGCGCAGGCCCGAGGCCTTCATCTCGTTGACGATCCAGTCGCGGCCCTTGTCGATGATCGCCTTGGTGCCGTCCCAGGCGCCGCGGCGGCGCGCGCCTTCGAGGCCCCAGTCGTGGAGGCCGTAGAGGTTCTTGAAGATGCGGTCCTTGTCGTCGAGCATGACGTGAAGCTTCCTTGAGGGATCAGCGATTGGACTGCATGTAGGCGAGGCCCGCGGCGCACCCGCCGAAGGTCAGCGCCCACAACAGGCTCGATTCAAGCGACGCGCTCAGCCCGTAGCGCTGCAGCAGGAAAATGAACGCAGCCGCGGCCGCGGCGTGCAGAGCGATATAGCGCCAGTTCTTCATCGCCCCGACACTCCCCGGCCCGGCCGCCTGCGATGTGCGGTCACGCTTCATGTGGTTTCCTTCAGCGTGGTCGGTCCGCCGACCGGCGCCGAGAACTGACGGTCGATCTGCGGTCCCGGCTTCGGCGGATTGCCGGAGGCAAAGCCGTCCAGCACCTTGCCGAAACTTTCCTTGGTCAGGTCCTCGTAGGTGTCCTTCCAGATCAGCACCATCGGCGCGTTGACGCAGGCGCCGAGGCACTCGACTTCCTCCCAGCTGAAATTGCCGTCCTTGGACAGATGGAAGGGATCGTGATGGATGCGGCTCTGGCACACCTCGATGATGTCGCCGGCGCCGCGCAGCCGGCACGGCGTGGTGCCGCAGACCTGGACGTGCGCCTTCTTGCCGACCGGCTGCAGCTGGAACATCGTGTAGAAGGTCGCGATCTCCAGCACGCGGATGTAGGGCATGTCGAGCAGATCGGCGACCGCGCGGATCGCGGCTTCCGAAACCCAGCCGTCATGCTGTTCCTGCACCCGCCACAGGATCGGGATCACCGCGGAGGCCTGGCGGCCTTCCGGATATTTGGCGATCTGCTCCTTGGCCCAGGCGAGATTTTCCGCCGTGAACGCGAAGTTCGCGGGCTGCAGTTCCTTCGGTGCGAGGCGGCGGACGGACATTGTCGTTCAGTCTCTCATTGCATGCGGCGCGCGGCATTCGCGTTCAAGGCGTTGATCCGGCTCTTGCCAGAACGCGCTTGCGGTGCCGAACACGTTGTAACCGACGTGGGATGAAACCTTGATGCGGTCGAGGATCGAAAGCTCGGTCACCGTTTCCAGGCGATTGGAGCGCGGATCGTAGACGATCAGCTTGAGCGGCGTCTGCTCGAGGATATAGCGCGAGACGGTATGGCTGGGATCGTTGCCGTGCTCCTCGCACAGCACCACGCTGTCGCCCTGCAGCAGCCGCGTGCCGCCCTTGATGGCCTCGATCTCGACGCCTTCGACGTCGAGCTTGATCAGGTATTTTCCGTCCGGCGAAATCTTGCCGTCGTCGATGAGATTATCGAGCGCGATCACCGGCACTTCCTCGCCGCCGCCGACTGGCGTTGCCGGCGATGCTGAACGCCTCGTGCTTGGTGCCGGACAGCCGCGCGGTGCCGCGCGCCGCGCCGATCGCGCACTTCATCGACCTCGAAGCGGTTGCCGTTGATCTCGGCGTTGTTCTGCAGCTTGGCGAAATTCTGCGACGACGGCTCGATCGCGATCGCCTTGTGCGAGCCGTAGGGCGCGCTCGAGATCAGCACCGACCAGTAGCCGAAATTGGCGCCGCAATCGATCAGCGTGTAGTCGACGCCGAAACGGAATCCCGGAACAGCACTTCCAGCTCGTCCTCGTAGGAGTACGAGCGGTTGAGCAGCTTGCTCCAGTAACCATCGCCATAGGGAAACTCGAACGTCGCGTCGGCATTGAGCTTGATCGCGATGTCGCGCTCCGGCAGCGTCTTGCGCAACAGATTGGCGCAGTGAGTTGTAACCGCGATGCGAAAACGTCGACGCCACCTTCGAGCCCGACGACAGAGCGAGCGCCGCCAGCCGCTCCCACGCATTGGCGCCCTCGAGCACCCCGGTGGTCCGGTCGAACTGGATGGGCGGCAGCGCGATCACCGATCGACCTCTCCGAACACGATATCGAGCGAGCCGAGGATGGCCGAGACGTCGGCCAGCAGATGGCCCTTGCAGATGAAATCCATCGCCTGCAGATGCGCGAAAGCCGGGCGCGCGGATCTTGCACTTGTAGGGCTTGTTGCTGCCGTCGGCGACGAGATAGACGCCGAACTCGCCCTTCGGCGCCTCGACCGCGGCGTAGACTTCGCCGGCCGGCACGTGGAAGCCCTCGGTATAGAGCTTGAAGTGATGGATCAGCGCTTCCATCGAGCGCTTCATCTCGCCGCGGCGCGGCGGGAAGATCTTGTTGTCCTCGATCGCGACCGGCCCCTGCCCGTCGGCCGCGCAGCTTGGCGATGCACTGCTTCATGATGCGCACGGACTGGCGCATCTCCTCCATGCGGATCAGGTAACGGTCGTAGCAATCGCCGTTCTTGCCGATCGGAATGTCGAAATCCATCTCGGCGTAGCATTCGTAAGGCTGCGCCTTGCGCAGATCCCAGGCGGCGCCCGAGCCGCGCACCATCACGCCGGAAAAGCCCCACTCCCAGGCCTGCTTCAGCGGCACCACGCCGATGTCGACGTTGCGCTGCTTGAAGATGCGGTTGCCGGTGAGCAGCCGGTCGAGATCGTCGACCACCTGCAGGAACGGGTCGCACCAGGCCTCGATATCGTCGATCAGCTTCGGCGGCAGGTCCTGGTGCACGCCGCCGATGCGGAAATAGGCCGCATGCATGCGCGAGCCGGAGGCGCGCTCGTAGAACACCATCAGCTTTTCGCGCTCTTCGAAACCCCACAGCGGCGGGGTCAGCGCGCCGACGTCCATCGCCTGCGTGGTGACGTTGAGCAGATGCGACAGGATGCGGCCGATCTCGCAATAGAGCACCCGGATCAGTTGCCCGCGGCGCGGCACCTCGATGCCGAGCAGTTTTTCCGCCGCGAGGCAGAACGCGTGCTCCTGATTCATCGGCGCGACATAGTCGAGCCGGTCGAAATACGGGATCGCCTGCAGATAGGTCTTCTGCTCGATCAGCTTTTCGGTGCCGCGATGCAAGCAGGCCGATATGCGGATCGACGCGCGCGACCACCTCGCCGTCGAGTTCCAGCACCAGACGCAGCACGCCGTGCGCGGCCGGGTGCTGCGGACCGAAATTGATCGTGAAGTTGCGGAGGCTGCTGCTTCGGCCATGGTCAGACTTTCGGCCCCGCCTTCTCATCGCCGGGCAGCACCGGATAGTCCGCGCCCTCCCACGGCGAGAGAAAATCGAATTTGCGGAATTCCTGATTGAGGCGGACCGGCTCGTAGAGCACCCGCTTCTCCTGGTCGTCGTAGCGCACCTCGACGAAGCCGGTGAGCGGGAAATCCTTGCGCAGCGGATGGCCGTCGAAGCCGTAGTCGGTCAACAGCCGCCGCATGTCGGGATGGCCGGTGAAGATCACGCCGTAGAGATCGTAGGTCTCGCGCTCGAACCAGTCGGCGCCCGGAAACACCTCGATGATCGACGGCACCTGCGTCGTCTCGTCCGGCTGCGGCGCGCAGCCGGATGCGCGCGTTCAGCGTCGGCGACAGCAGGTGATAGATCACGTCGAAGCGCTTCTCGCGGCCGGGATAGTCCACCGCGGTGACATCGGTGAGGTTGACGAAGCGGCAGCCGGGATCGTCGCGCAGGAAGCGCACGACATCGACGATCTTGTCGGCGTGCACCGCCACCGTGAGCTGATCGAACGCGACCGAATGACCGGTCGCCGCACCCGGAAGCGCGCTAACAATCGTCTGCCCCAGGGCGTCGAGCCTGCCGTCGTCCATTGCAAAAACCCTTAGCGTTCGATGGTTCCGGTGCGCCGGATCTTCTTCTGCAGCAGCAGCACGCCGTAGAGCAGCGCTTCCGCCGTCGGCGGGCAGCCGGGCACGTAGATGTCGACGGGCACGATGCGGTCGCAGCCGCGCACCACCGAGTAGGAATAGTGATAGTAGCCGCCGCCATTGGCGCACGACCCCATCGAGATCACGTAGCGCGGCTCCGGCATCTGGTCGTAGACCTTGCGCAGCGCCGGCGCCATCTTGTTGGTCAGCGTGCCCGCGACGATCATCACGTCGGACTGCCGCGGCGAGGCGCGCGGCGCAAAGCCGAAACGCTCGACGTCATAGCGCGGCATCGACATCTGCATCATCTCGACCGCGCAGCAGGCCAGACCGAAGGTCATCCACATCAGCGAGCCCGTGCGCGCCCAGGTGATCAGGTCGTCGGTGGCGGTGACGAAGAAACCCTTGTCGGACAGCTCGTGATTGACCTCGAGGAAATACGGGTCGTTGGCACCGACCGGCTTGCCGGTCGAGGGATCGAGAATGCCGGTCGCGGCCGGGTGCGACCCGGGCAAATCCTGGCGTTGCGGTCAGCGGGGCTCAATCCCATTCGAGCGCGCCTTTCTTCCATTCGTAGGCAAAGCCGACGGTCAGCACGGCGAGGAAAACCACCATCGACCAGAAGCCGGTTGCGCCGAGCTTGCCGAACGCCACCGCCCACGGGAACAGGAATGCCACTTCGAGGTCGAAGATAATGAAGAGGATGGCCACCAGGTAGAACCGGACGTCGAATTTCATGCGGGCGTCGTCGAATGCGTTGAATCCGCATTCATAGGCCGAAAGCTTTTCCGGATCGGGCTGCTGGAAGGCGACGAGGAAGGGAGCGATCAGGAGCGCCAAACCGATCAGGCTCGCGACCCCGATAAACACCACAAGTGGAAGATAATTCTGCAGGATGCCGGTCATCGGCGGTGCCTTCTTCCTGCGGCATGCTGACGGCCGCAGATTCGTTAATTGGAATTGTTCCGAGGCTTAGCGCAGCGCAACAAGGGGCGCAAGACAAGCTATTTTGACGGGTCCGCCGGTCTCCTCATGCCACGGGAAATCTTCGGAACACTGCACCGCGTCGAGGCCAGCGCCTGCGGGAGACATAGGCTACTTCCGGCCGAGGTTCACCTTGACCTGGATCAAAACAGCGGCCGCAAAGCTGTGATCGCAGCGTCGGGACGAGAGGCAGCGGCCTTTCAGGTCAAATCTTTTTCGGCTTCGAGCATTTTGGCGGCTGTGTCGGTCAGACGATCGATATGTCCCAGCAAGACGGCCACTTCGTCCTTGCTGAGCGACTCCAGCAAGCGCTGATTGCGCTCCGGCGCCCCCGCCACAATGGTTTCGTGGGCGATCAGCCCGACCCGGGTAAGGCAGACCAGCACTTCCCGGTTATCCCGCGGGTTGACCGCGCGCGAAACCAGCTTGCGCGACACCAGCCCGGCCAGCGCCCGGCTGATCTGCCCCTTGTCCATGCCGACCGCGTCGGCGAGCCTGGCCACGCTCATCGGCGGCCGGCGTCCCAGCGACGCCACCAGTCCGAACTCCACCGATGAAAGCCCGACCAGACGCTTGTAGCGCAGAATGGCTCCGCGCTTCAGCAGATTGGCGAGCACCATCAACCGCGACGACACCATCGCGGTGACCGGCGCAAGTCGGTCGTCCCTGGCGGGACTCGCCGGAGGCACGGTGCGGCCTTCTTCGACTGCTGCTTCATGGCCAAGATGTGCCAATAAAACCTTCCGATGCCAAGGTTTTTGAAACCGTTGACATTATCATCGATCTCCAGTTCACTTTGCGAGCGGTTCTCATTCTCGACGAACACGGCGCAAAGCCCGGCGGGAGGAAGCGGATGAACATCACCCAGCGGGATCGCGATCTCGGCACCGCCTATGCCATGAGGCCGCCCGCCACCCGGACCGAACTGACCGCGGTCGGCCGCGGCACGCCGATGGGGGAACTGCTGCGCCGCTATTGGCACCCGATCGGCCTTGTGGCCGACGCCACCGACGTCCCCCGGAAAGTCCGCGCCTTGGCGAGGACCTGATCCTGTTCCGCGACCGCCACGGCCGCGCCGGCCTGCTGCACGCCCGCTGCTGCCACCGCGGCACCACGCTCTATTACGGCAAGGTCGAGGAGGACGGCATCCGCTGCTGCTATCACGGCTGGAAGTTCGACACCGAGGGCCGCTGCCTCGAACAGCCCTGCGAGCCCGACGGCGGCCAGTTCAGGGACAAGGTGCGCCAGCCCTGGTACCCCGTTCAGGAGCGCTACGGCCTGATCTTCGCCTATATGGGACCAGCCGAGAAAAAGCCGGTGCTGCCGCGCTACGAATGCCTGGAGAAGATGGACGACGGCGAGTTCGTCGAGGCCGACGACACTTCGATCGGCGGCGGCGGACCGGCCGTCATTCCCTGCAACTGGCTGCAGCATTTCGAGAATGTGGTCGATCCCTACCACGTTCCGGTGCTGCACGGCTCGTTCAGCGGCCCGCAGTTCACCAACATGATGGCCTCGATGCCGGAAGTGACGTTCGAGATGTCGCCGCGCGGCGTCACCGTGCGCTCGATCCGCAACCAGGACGACGGCAAGGTTTTCTACCGGGTGACCGAGGCCGCACTCCCTACCCTGCGCGTGGTGCCCAATCCGCGGGTCGCGCAATTCGCCCGCGTCGAGTTCGATCGGCTGGACGCTGCCGATCGACGACACCTCGTTCCGCATCTACGTCGCCGGCCGGGTCGAAACAGCGCGGCGACATCGGACGGATGCGCTCGAAGTTCAACGGCAAATTCTGGTGGGACATGACCGAGCAGGAGCACCAGCAATTCCCCGGCGATTACGAGGCGCAGGTCGGCCAGGGACCGGTGACGCTGCATTCCGAAGAGCATTTCGGCCAGAGCGACCGCGGCATCCTGATGATCCGGCGGATGCTGAGCGACCAGCTCGAGGCGCTGGCCGCCGGGCGCGATCCCATCGGCGTCTCGTTCGATCAGAGCGCGCCGCCGGTCGAATTCGAGGCCGGGAATTTCATTCGCGAGGCGTGAGAGACCGGCTGTCCTTAGAACAAGGTTCAGGGGGAAACCATGGTCGATCTCGCGCCGCAGGTCGGCCGCGCCAGCGGACGCAGCCGCAAGGCCATCGACGCGGCGATACTATGTGCTGGGGCTCCTGACCGTCGTCTACGCGCTGAATTTTCTCGATCGCACGATCTTCAATGTCCTGATCGAGCCGATCAAGAAGGAATTCGCGCTCAGCGACACCACCATGGGCCTGCTCGCGGGCTTCGGCTTCGTGCTGTTCTATTCGCTGCTCGGCATTCCCATCGCGCGCGTCGCCGACCGGCTCAACCGGCGCAACATCGTCGCATCGCCTTCGCGTTCTGGAGCGCGATGACGTTCCTGTGCGGCATGGCCTCGAAGCGTCGGCGACGCTGGCGCTGGCGCGGATCGGCGTCGGCATCGGCGAATCCGCCGGCACGCCGGCGTCGCAATCCATGGTCGCCGATCTCTTCGACAAGAACGAGCGCCCGCGCGCGCTCGGCATCTTCGCCATCGGCACCTATCTCGGGGTATTTCTTCGGCTATTTCATCGGCGGCTATGTCAACCAGCACTACGGCTGGCGCATGGCGTTCTTCTCCGCCGGCCTGCCCGGCATCGCGCTGGCCGCGGTCCTGTGGCTGACGATCTCGGAGCCGAAGCGCGGCGCAATGGCGGAAACCTTCGTGCCCGAACCGATCGGGCCGACGCTCGGCTTCCTCGCCTCGCAGAAGACCTTCGTCATCGTGCTGATCGGCTTTTGCCTGACGACCTATACCAACTACGCCACCGCGGCGTGGATCCCGCCGTTCCTGGCGCGGGTGCATCATCTGAGCAGCGCCGAGATCGGCACCTATGCCGGCACCTTCAAGGGCCTGTTCGGCATGGCGGGCACGCTGGTCGGCGGCCTCGTGGTGGCGCAGATCAGCCGCCGCGACGACCGCTGGAAATTGTGGGCGCCGGCGATCACCTCGGGCCTCGCCGGACCGGTGTTTGCGCTGTGCATGCTGACGCCGGACTTTACGACCATGGTCGCGGCGCTGGCGGCGACCTCGTTCCTGGTCGGCTTTCACCTCGGGCCGATCTTCGCCATCGCCCAGACGGTGGCGCGCCCGAGCATGCGGGCGCTGGCCTCGGCCATCATCCTGTTGACCGCGACCTGCTTCGGCCAGGGTGTCGGCCCGCTCGCGGTCGGCATGATCAACGACGCGCTGAAGAACGATTACGGCGCCGACGCCGTGCGCTATTCGCTGCTGTCGGCCGCGGTCACGACCACGCTCGGCGCACTGCTGTTCGTCTGGGCGGCGGCCACGATTCGCGCCGACATCAAGCGGGCGACATGAACCCATCAGGCCGGGGGAACAGACGATCGCTATTCGGCTGTCTGCGCGAATTTAATGGTTGAGATGGGCCACTTTCCGACGTGGCCCTTGATGGAAATTCGCAGGCCGTGGAATTCATCCAGCCAAACGCTCTCCACCGTCCCGGCCTTGCCATCGGTCAGGACCACGGCCTTGCCGACGAGCTCGGTCTGAGCTTGCTCGAACGCACCGAGGATCGTCGACGCACGGAGCTTCACAGCGGGCATGGTTGTCTCCGGAGTCAGGCGCAGGTCGCCTGAGCAGCGGAGTCCTGGCACTGAAAGGTGCGCAACTCGTGACCGGATAGCGGCGGGACGAAGCTTTCAATGCTGGACCGCGTAAAGCCGGATGCGGTTCCCAGGGAACTACCACGCCGTGGGCCGCAAGGTCGCGGCCAGCCTGGCGGGCTGCCGGCACTGCCGCCCCGGCGACGAAACCATTTTGGGGAATCCACGAAACCACGCTGAAACAAAGGGGAGGTACTTCTACCGCCAACAAGGCGGCGGAAAGCTCGCCTGGGGAGGCTCACATGAACCACTCAATTCACTCAGCGGATCGCTCCACGCATCTGAAGATCGTGGTGATGGCGCTGGTGGCCGGCATCGTGGTGGCAGGCATTGGGATCTCGGCTCGGACCAATGCGGACTACAGCCAGACCGCCCATATCATTAAGGCCGGCAAGCCGGTCGCCGTGACCAGTTCGGACGCCATGGTCGTCCGCTAAGCCAACACCGGAGTTCGAGGCTATGAAGGACGGCCGCCCGCGGGCGGCCGCTTTGATTTCCAGCACACCATTCGAAACAGAAACCCGCTCTAAGCCATTGATTTAGCGAAGAGGAAGCGCTGATAGCCCGCCGCCCAAGCGAGGCCATTCATCGCATAAACCAGGACTCGGGATCGAACTCGCCGGCCGTAGGACGCGCCGACTTGTTTTGGAATCTGGCGATCTCAACTCCACCGCCTGCCGTCGTGAACTGATGCGCAGGCTGAGGAGTGGAAATGAGAATTGGATCGCTGCGTGTGTCGAACGGCTGAAAATGGCGCGAGAGACGGGACTCGAACCCGCGGCCTCCGCCGTGACAGGGCGGCGCTCTAACCAACTGAGCTACTCCCGCGGATACCATGATCTGATGGCTGGTCCGCACAGACGTGAGGGCTTAAAGGGGCGCTCCGTTTTAGTCAAGGTTGTTGCGAATCCGCCCGCCAGTCAGGCCTTTTTGGGATGTCGATGCAAATAATAGGCTGTTTATCGGCAAAACAGCATAGGCAGCCGCCCCCCGAATCGTTTAAGGCCTGATACGTCTTAGGTTCCTAAGCCATCAACACTGAGGAGGATCAAATATGGCGAAGAAGGCAGCGACCCCGACTACCGTCACGCTCAAGCATCTTGCAGCCGCGATCGCCGAGGATCAGGAGTTGTCGAAGAAGCAGGCTGAAGCGATTCTGAACGATCTGGTCAACCGGATCACCAAGCACCTGAAGAAGGGCGAGCGTATCCGCATCGTCGGACTCGGCATCCTGCAGGTGCGCAAACGCGCCGCCCGCATGGGCCGCAACCCCGCCACCGGCGAAGCGATCCACATCAAGGCCAGCAAGAAGGTTGCCTTCCGCGCAGCCAAGGAGCTCAAGGAAGCCGTCTGACAGGACGCCACTTCAGACTTTGAAATTTGCGTCATTCCGGCGCGGCCTGTGCGGCCTCCCGGAATGACGTTTTCGCCGACGTCTGCTTTCCGTTTCTACCCGCGGTTTTGACTGTGAGTTCACCCTTCAGGTTCACGCACACCGTGACCGAGCGCTTTCTGCGCTATGTGGTGATCGATACCCAGTCGGACGCCTCCTCCCCGACCTGCCCCTCGACCGAAAAGCAAAAAGACCTGGGCCGCCTGCTCGCAGCCGAACTGCAGGAGATGGGAATCCGCGACGCCCATCTCGATCAGCACGGCTACGTCTATGCAACCATTCCGGCGAATACCGACAGACAAGTTCCGGTCATTTGCTTTTGCTCGCACATGGACACCTCGCCCGACTGCACCGGCAAGGACGTCAAGCCGCAGCTCGTCAGGAATTATCGCGGCGGTGACATCGTGCTTCCGGGCGACCCCACGCAGGTGATCCGCGCCACCGAACATCCAGCGCTTGCCGACCAGATCGGCAACGACATCGTCACCTCTGATGGCACAACGCTGTTAGGCGCCGACAACAAGGCCGGCCTTGCCGAGATCATGGATGCGGCACATTTTCTGATCGGCAATCCACAGATCAAGCACGGCACCATCAAGATCCTGTTCACGCCCGACGAAGAGATCGGCCGCGGCGTCGACAAGGCCGACCTGAAAAAGTTGGGCGCCGATTTTGCCTACACGATAGACGGCGAGACCGCTGGGAATATCGAGGACGAGACTTTCTGCGCCGACGCCGCCACCGTCACTATCGACGGCGTCAGTACCCATCCCGGTTTTGCCAAGGGCAAGATGGAGCACGCCATCAAGATTGCGGCGGCCATCGTCGACCGGTTGCCGAAAACGACCTGCTCGCCGGAAACCACCGAAGGCAGGGACGGCTTCCTGCATCCGATAGGCATCTCTGGTACGCTGGAACAAGCCACGCTCAGTTTCATCGTCCGCGATTTCACCGACGCGGGATTGAAAGAGAAGGAAGCCCTGCTGGAGGACATCGTCAAAGGGGTGATGACGGACTATCCAGGATCGAGCTGGCGAATCGAGATCAAACAGCAGTACCGCAACATGAAACAGGTAATCGACCGCCACCCCGAAATCATCGACAACGCGATGGAAGCGATCCGCCGCGCCGGCCTCAAGCCTGTGAAGACTTCCATCCGCGGCGGCACCGACGGCTCGCGGCTGTCATTCATGGGCCTGCCCTGCCCCAATATCTTCGCCGGCGAGCACGCGTTCCATTCGCGGCTGGAATGGGTAAGCCGGCAGGACATGGAGAAGGCTGTTCAGACCATCGTCCACCTCGCCATGATCTGGGAAGAGCGGTCCTAACAGGCTGACGCCGTCACGATCCAGATCGAGGCGGCAAGCGGCACCTCCTGTCCCCTGGCGAAGGGCGCCAGCGCTTCGCGGATCGAATTTTTGGCGGCGGCGACCACGTCGGGCGGCTGCTCGGCAAGCGCACGGGCGGCGGGTCCGATTTCCAACGCGCCTGTGATCGCCGCTTCGATACCGCGCCCGGCCGCGATATCGAGCGACAGGTCGCTCGGCTCCAGTGCCACTCCGTCAAAACCGGCCTCGCCGAGTATGCGGCGCACGCGCGTTTCGGATGCGAAGGAGAACGGGCCGGGATCCTCCGGACCGAGCTGCGGCAGCTTGGGGGCATGCTTGTAGACCGCCTGAAGCGGTGCCATGAAAAACGGGTTTTCGCGGGGATCGCGCCAGCAGGCGAACACCAACCGGCCCGACCGCCGCAGCGCCTTGCGCATGTTGGCAAAGGAGCGCGCGGGTTCGGCGAAGAACATCACGCCGAACCGCGAGATCAGAAGATCGCAACTTGCAGGGTCGAACGGATATACCGTGGCGTCGGCGAGGACGAAATCGATCGGCAGACCCGGCGCGCGCAAGTTGCCGCGCGCGAGCCAGCATCGGCGCCGAGATGTCGATGCCCAGCACATGTCCGGTCGGGCCGACTTCTTGGGCCAGCGCGATCGAAATGGCGCCGCAGCCGCAACCGACATCGACAATCCGCTCTCCCGCGACGGCTTTGGCGCGATCGATCAGGACGTTGGAGACCGGCGCCAGCACGACGTCCTGGGTCTGCTGCCGATCGGCCCAGCGCTGGCCGCCCAGTCCGTTCCAGTAAGCGATCTGGTCGGCGTTCAGATCGTGGCCAACGGGTGCTTCCATCACACTCTAATTCGCGGTGCTGCCGGTTTTGGTTCGCTTCGCCGCAGCGGCCTTCGCAACCGGCTTCGGCGCGCCGTCGCTGCGCACATTGCCCCAGGGGTCGGAAGGGCCCTTGTCAGGAATGTTACCGAGCGATCTCTGGTAGGCCTTTTCGGCTTCCTTCTCGGCCGCGATTTCCTGCGGTGACTTCGCCTTCGCGGTCTCCCCGTACCTTTGGATGGGCTCGCTTTGCGCGTAAGCCGGTCCGGCCAGTAATGCAGTCATTGCTGCGGCGAGGACGACTCTCATGTTGGGCTCCCGGCTGCGTATAGTTGCCGTCATGGTAAGGGCGAAATGCCAAATTGTCGATTTGTCTGGTAGGCGGTGACGGATTCGAACCGCCGACCCTCTCGGTGTAAACGAGATGCTCTAACCAGCTGAGCTAACCGCCCTCGCCGTCTGTTTAGCGCCGCCCTGCCCTCCGGCGCAAGCCAGGTATCGCTCATAAAAAAGCGGC
Organism: uncultured Alphaproteobacteria bacterium; assembly: GCA_963735835.1. Taxonomy (GTDB): domain Bacteria; phylum Pseudomonadota; class Alphaproteobacteria; order Rhizobiales; family Xanthobacteraceae; genus Bradyrhizobium. Next base: position 75,049 of record CAVTNA010000037.1, read on the forward strand.
GCCCCGAGGGGACGCCGCCATTGTCATGGAGGGACTTCAGTGTGCCGTCAGGCCACCGGCCGCTTCGTCACCAGCGGCGTCGGGCTTGACCGGCACCTTGGTGTCCTCTTCCCAGACGATCGGCACCGGCGGCCGCACCAGCGCCTTGGAGATCACATCGTCAAGACGCGCGACCGGAATGATGTCCATGCCGCCCTTGATCGCATCGGAAATCTCCGTGAGATCCTTGGCGTTGTCCTCGGGGATCAGCACCGTCTTGATACCGCCGCGTGCCGCCGCCAGCAGCTTCTCCTTCAAGCCGCCGATCGGCAGGACCCGCCCGCGCAAGGTGATCTCGCCGGTCATGGCGACATCATGCCGGACCGGGATGCCGGTCATGATCGAAACGATCGCCGTCGCCATCGCTACGCCGGCCGAAGGCCCGTCCTTCGGGGTTGCCCCCTCCGGCACGTGGACGTGGATATCGCGCCGGTCGAACAGAGGCGGCTCGATACCGAAGCCGACCGCGCGCGAGCGGACATAGGATGCCGCCGCCGAGATCGATTCCTTCATCACGTCACGCAGATTGCCGGTGACAGTCATCTTGCCCTTGCCGGGCATCATGACGCCTTCGATGGTGAGCAGCTCGCCGCCGACATCGGTCCACGCCAGGCCGGTGACGATGCCGACCTGATCGTCGCTCTCGATCTCGCCATAGCGATACTTCGGCACACCGAGAAAATCCTCGAGCGACTTCTCGGTGACCTTCACCGACTTCTTCTTGGAGATCATCAGCTCCTTCACCGCCTTGCGGGCAAGCGTCGAAAGCTCACGCTCAAGATTACGCACACCCGCTTCGCGGGTGTAGCGCCGGATCATCAGCAGCAGCGCCTCGTCGTCGATCGACCATTCCTTGGAATCAAGGCCATGCTTGGCGATCGCGTTCGGGATCAGATGCTTGCGCGCGATCTCGACCTTCTCGTTCTCGGTATAGCCGGCGATCCGGATGATCTCCATGCGGTCCATCAGCGGTCCCGGAATATTCAGGGTATTCGCGGTGGTAATGAACATCACGTTGGAGAGATCGTAATCGACCTCGAGATAGTGGTCGTTAAAGGTCGAATTCTGTTCGGGGTCGAGGACCTCAAGCAGCGCCGACGACGGATCGCCGCGGAAATCGGCGCCCATCTTGTCGATCTCGTCGAGCAGAAACAGCGGATTCGAGGTCTTGGCCTTGCGCATCGACTGGATGATCTTGCCGGGCATCGAGCCGATATAGGTGCGGCGGTGACCGCGGATTTCGGCCTCATCCCGCACGCCGCCGAGTGACACGCGCACGAATTCGCGCCCGGTCGCTCGCGCGATCGACTTGCCCAGCGAGGTCTTGCCGACGCCGGGAGGCCCGACGAGGCACAGGATCGGTCCGGTCAGCTTGTTGGCGCGCGACTGCACCGCGAGATACTCGACGATGCGGTCCTTGACCTTCTCAAGTCCGTAGTGGTCGTTGTCGAGCACGGTCTGCGCCGCGACCAGATCCTTCTTGACCTTGGACTTCTTGTTCCACGGTATCGACAGCAGCCAGTCGAGATAGTTGCGCACCACGGTGGCTTCCGCGGACATCGGCGACATCTGGCGCAGCTTCTTCAGCTCGTGCTGTGCCTTCTCGCGGGCTTCCTTGGAAAGCTTGGTCTTGGCAATCTTCTCTTCCAGATCGGCCAGTTCGTCACGACCTTCGTCGTCGCCGAGCTCCTTCTGGATCGCCTTCATCTGCTCGTTGAGATAATATTCGCGCTGAGTCTTCTCCATCTGGCGCTTGACGCGCGAGCGAATTCGCTTCTCGACCTGCAACACCGAGATTTCGCTCTCCATCAGCCCGAGCACCTTCTCGAGGCGCGCGGTCACCGATAGCGTCTCCAGGATCGCCTGACGGTCGGCGATCTTGACGGCGAGATGCGAGGCGACGGTGTCGCCGAGCTTGGCGAAGTCCGTGATCGCCTGGACCACGCCGACGACTTCGGCGGAGATCTTCTTGTTCAGCTTCACATAGCTCTCGAAATCCGACACCACCGAGCGCGCCAGCGCTTCCGCCTCGACGGAAGCGGCGTCGGTGTCGGCGAGCGCGACCGCGGTCGCTTCATAATATTCCGAGCGGTCGGAATATCTCTGCACGCGCGCGCGCTCAAGCCCTTCCACCAGCACCTTCACGGTGCCGTCGGGTAATTTGAGCAGCTGCAGCACGCTGGCGAGGGTGCCGGTTTCATAAATCGAATCCGGACTCGGATCATCGTCCGACGCGTTCTTCTGCGTCGCGAGCATGATCAGGGCGTCGTTCTTCATCACTTCTTCGAGCGCGCGGATCGATTTCTCGCGGCCGACGAACAGCGGCACGATCATGTGCGGGAAGACGACGATGTCGCGCAGCGGCAGCACCGGATAAGAGTGGCTCTCGCCGTGAACGATAGACGGCCGGGGTTTCGGGGTAGTCATGGCCTATTCCTTTTGTTGTGCCCCCTTGCACGCAGTCCGCCAGTTTGCGCAACCGCCACAAGGTGCCGAGATATTCCGGACAGTAATGGCGCCTGAGCCCATTTCACCGGATCGTTGTTGCGGCAAATCTTGGAAGTGATTTTCATCGCCGACCACATTAGGTGGCTATCGGCGAGGGAGGTGTCAAGTCGCTCAAAACGGCCCGCCGATCGGGAGCGAACGCTTGACAATGCCGGCGCCAGACACGACCGCAGAAGGAGGCTCCGCAGCCGTCTTTTCTGGACGTTCAACTCACCGGCGGCCGATGCGATCAGGCGCTGGCGCTGGTCTCGATGGCGCGGTCGGAACGATCGGCGTAGATGTAGAGCGGGCGAGCCGTGCCCTCTACCACTTCGCGCGAGATCACGACCTCTTCGACGCCTTCCAGGCCCGGCAGATCGAACATGGTCTCCAGCAGGATGCTTTCGAGAATGGAACGCAGCCCCCGCGCGCCGGTCTTGCGCTCGATCGCCTTGCGGGCGACGGCACCAAGCGCTTCGTCGGCGAACGTCAATTCGATATTTTCCATCTCGAACAGCCGCTGATATTGCTTCACCAGCGCGTTCTTCGGATCGGTCAAAATCTTCTTCAGCGAAACTTCGTCGAGATCCTCCAGCGTCGCGACCACCGGCAGGCGGCCGACGAATTCCGGGATCAGGCCGTACTTCAGCAGATCCTCGGGCTCGACGTGACGGAAGATTTCGCCGGTGCGGCGGTCTTCCGGCGCCAGCACCTGGGCGGCGAAGCCAATCGAGGTCGAGCGCCCGCGCGCGGAGATGATCTTCTCCAGTCCCGAGAACGCGCCGCCGCAGATGAACAGAATGTTGGTGGTGTCGACCTGCAGGAACTCCTGCTGGGGATGCTTGCGGCCGCCCTGGGGTGGAACCGACGCAACCGTGCCTTCCATGATCTTTAGCAATGCCTGCTGCACGCCCTCGCCCGAGACGTCGCGGGTAATCGACGGATTGTCCGATTTGCGGCTGATCTTGTCGATTTCGTCGATATAGACGATGCCGCGCTGCGCCCGCTCGACATTATAGTCGGCCGACTGCAGCAGCTTCAGGATGATGTTTTCGACATCCTCGCCGACATAGCCGGCTTCGGTCAGCGTCGTCGCATCCGCCATCGTGAACGGCACGTCGAGAATCCGTGCCAGCGTCTGCGCCAGCAGCGTCTTGCCCGAACCGGTCGGACCGATCAGCAGGATGTTCGACTTCGCAAGTTCGACGTCGTTGTGCTTGGTCTGGTGATTGAGCCGCTTGTAGTGATTGTGAACGGCGACCGAGAGCACCTTCTTGGCATGGCTCTGGCCGATGACGTAATCGTCGAGGACCTTGCAGATTTCCTTCGGGGTCGGGATGCCGTCGCGCGACTTCACCAGCGAGGATTTGTTCTCCTCGCGGATGATGTCCATGCACAGTTCAACGCATTCGTCGCAGATGAATACGGTGGGGCCCGCGATCAGCTTGCGGACCTCGTGCTGGCTCTTGCCGCAGAAGGAGCAATACAGCGTGTTCTTGGAGTCGCTCGTGCCGACCTTACTCATTCTTATCTCCGTCCGCCGTTCGATCCCGTCCGCTCGATCGCCCTATTCCGGCACTACCGGCACAGAGTTCTAGATAGAGCAAAATCCGTACCAAAAAAGACCCTGCGCTCCAAATGCCGCACGAATCGCGCCTAACTCGAATCCCCCACGATCATAGCCGAACTGACCTAGCCAACCATGGTCGCACCCGACTATCAAGAATTCGCTAATCGGCCGCACATCCAATACCCGTGACAATACCGTGATTTGCGGCATCCGCGCGAGCCGATCTTGCCGAAATCGGTCGAGCGTTGCGCGATTGCCACGCTGGCAGACCGGCACGAAAGCGGAACTTTCCGCCGGCGCGAGGGCATAAAGGCGGCGCGGGAGGCCGGAAACTGCCGATATTGATGGCCGTTAACGTTGAGGTAACGTATCCGATCCGGCGACTTATGGGGTTTTCGCCATCGGGTCTTCGGAACGCTTGTCGATCACCTTGTCGACAATACCGAAGTCGCGGGCCATCTCGGCGGTAAGGAACTTGTCGCGTTCCAGCGCTTCCTCGATCGCCTTGTAGGCCTGGCCGGTGTGCTTCACATAGATCTCGTTGAGCCGTTTCTTGAGGTTCAGGATTTCCTGGGCGTGCAGCATGATGTCGGTGGCCTGGCCCTGAAAGCCGCCGGAGGGCTGGTGCACCATGATGCGCGAATTCGGCAGCGAAAAGCGCATGTCCTTGTGGCCGGCGGCCAGCAGCAGCGAGCCCATCGAGGCCGCCTGCCCCGTGCAAAGCGTCGACACCGGCGGGCGGATGAACTGCATCGTGTCGTAGATCGCAAGGCCCGAGGTCACCACCCCGCCGGGCGAGTTGATGTACATCGAGATTTCCTTCTTCGGGTTCTCGGCTTCGAGAAACAGAAGCTGTGCCACCACCAGCGTCGACATGCCATCCTCGACCGCTCCGGTCAGGAAGATGATGCGCTCCTTCAGCAGGCGCGAAAAAATGTCGTAAGCGCGTTCGCCGCGGTTGGTCTGTTCGACCACCATCGGCACGAGTTGCATGTAGGTTTCGACCGGATCGCGCATTAGTCACCCAAGGGTTAGTAGACAGGTTGGCGGAGGCGAACATCCATCGGCAAAGGCAGGCTGGAATTTGCCGGGCACGGACGAACGTCCCGTGATGCAGGACTTAAAAGACAGGATCGACAGATATGGGCCAATTCCCCGGTGACAAGACCGGGTCAAAAGCGTGCGGAATTCGTTGCAGTTGAAGCTGATTCGGACGGAGTCGCATAGCGACGGATACCGCCGCCATGCCGCTTTCGCGTCTCAACCTTAACGCCGGACTGACGGAATCAGGCAGCGCTCTTCTCCGCCTCGTCGTCGTCCCTGTAGAGATCCTCGCGGGTGACCTTCTTTTCGGTCACATTGGCGAGTTCGAGGATGAAATCGACCACCTTGTCCTCATAGATCGGCGCGCGAAGCTGGGCCAGCGCATTGGCATTCTTGCGATAGTAGTCCCAGACCTCCTTCTCGCGACCGGGCATCCCGCGCGCGCGCTCGATCACCGCGCGGCTGACTTCATCGTCGGTGACCGTGATCTTGTTCTTTTCGCCGATCTCGGACAGCACCAGGCCGAGCCGGACCCGGCGATCGGCGATCTTGTGGTACTCCTGCCTGGCGGCCTCTTCGGTCGTGTCTTCATCGGCGAACGTCTTGCCGCTGGACTCCATCTCGGCCTTGATCGAGTTCCACATCAGGTTGAATTCTTCCTCGACCAGCGACGGCGGCGCCTCGAATTGATGGCTCTCGTCGAGACGGTCGAGCAGCATGCGCTTGACCCGCTGGCGGGTTGCGCCGGCGAATTCCGCGGTCAGGCGCTCGCGCGCGGCTTCCTTCAGCTTGTCGAGCAACTCCAGACCGAGCGTCTTGGCGAACTCGTCATTGATCTCGGTCTCCTGCGGCGCCTCGATCAATGTCGCTGTGGTTTCGAATTCGGCCGGCTGGCCGGCAAGCTTCTCGCTGGCATAATTCTTCGGGAATGAAACCTTCAGGGTGCGGGTCTCGCCCGCGGCGATGCCCAGCAGTTGCTCCTCGAAGCCGGGAATGAAGGTGTTGGAGCCAATCGTAACCTGAATGTTCTCGCCGGTGCCGCCCTCGAACGGCGTGCCGTCGATGGTGCCCTTGAAGGAAATTGTGACGCGATCCCCGGTTTCGGCCTTTGCGCCCTCGGCCTTCGCCGCAAATGGCCGGTTCTGGTCGGCAACCCGCTTGATGGCGTCATTGACATCGGCGTCGGTCACCTCGGCGACCGGCTTCTCGACCGCAAAGCTCTTGAAATCGGCGAGCGCAATCGCGGGCACGACCTCGATCGAGACCGTGTAGGTAAGATCGGATTTGCCGGTGAGGATGTCCTCGACGGCCTTTTCCTCGGTCGGCATGGTGATCTTGGGTTCGGTCGCCAGACGGAAACCGCGCTCGGTGAAGATCTGCGAGTTGGTATCGCGGATGGTCTGGTCGATGGTCTCAGCCATCACCGAGCGGCCATAGACCTTCTTGAGGTGGCTTACCGGCACCTTGCCTGGACGAAAGCCGTTGAGACGGACCTTGTCCTTGAGGTCCACCAGACGGGCGTCCGCCTTGGCATCGAGATCGGATGCGGGAACGCTGATCTGGAATTCGTGTTTCAATCCCTCGGCGAGGGTTTCTGTGACCTGCATGGCGTCAATCTTCTTCCGCTTTCGTCCGGCCTGACGGCACGGATATTGTCAATCTGGTCGGCGCGCGGCCTTGGCCTGGCGCCGGTGGTTCGGCGGACCCAATCCTTCGGGGGAGATTTGCCCTCCAGGAACAGGTCATCCAGCAATCCCTGTGCATGCAAACGCTGTCAGCGCTTGGTGCGGGCGGAGGGACTCGAACCCCCACAACTTTCGTCACTGGAACCTAAATCCAGCGCGTCTACCAGTTCCGCCACGCCCGCTGATAGCATCATGTCCGGCCGCGATGCCGCGAGCGGCGGGCTTATAACATGGGCCCACCGGTCCGCAGCAAAAAAATGGCCTTCGCAAAGCCTGCCTCGACTTACCTCACGCCAACTGGACATATCCAGCGGAAAATGGTCCGCATCGATCTTATGGCAGATCGAATTCTCCGGCTGGACCGACGCGAGCTGATAGCCGGATTGGGCGCCGTGGTCCTTCGGCCCGGCGATATCCGGGATCGCCGCCGCGCGGGAGCCGCCGGTCGCTGACGCTGCAGGCCAAGGCCGACGTCATCGCCTTGCGTCCGGGACAACCGGATACCCCGATATGGTCGCTCCAGGACCCGCCGCCCAGACCCCGGCTTTCGCCTCAAGCGTGGCGACACGCTTGAAGTCACGCTTCGGAAACGAGCTGCCGGTGCCGACGGTACTGAACTGGCGCGGCATCGACGGCGTGCCGGCAGCCGAGCCGCTGGCGGCACGTCCGCCCTGGCGCCGGGAGCCAGGGAAAACCTTGTACGATTCCATTGCGTCACGCCGGTACCCTGCTTGTGCGACTTTCGGCTGCTGGGTGACGGTCAGGCGCGGCCATTGCCGGCGCTTACGCTGGTCGTCGCGCGAGAGCGAGCCCGTCGCCGTCGACCGCGACGAGGTGTTCCTGATCGAAGACTGGCGGCTGCGCCCGGATGGCACCGCAATCGCGCCCGGCACCGATCCGCAAGGACACGACGCCGATTTACACCGTCAACGGCCGGATGACGCTCGGACGTTCCCGGCGCGCACCCACGAGCGGTTGCGGCTTTCGCTTTATCAATGGCTGCCAGCGCAGCTGTCATTGCAATAAAAATAGAAGAGCATGAGGTCCGCGTCATGGCCCTCGACGGCCAGCCGAGCGAGCCATTTTTGCGCGCAATGGCGCGCTCGTTCTGGCGCCGGGAGCCCGGGTCGATGCGTTCGTCGATGCGAACGCGCCGCCGGGTTCGACATCAGTCCATCCTGCTGCATGACGGCAAGGAAGCCCGTCCGATCGCCCGGCGTGACCGCCTCGATGGAGCCGCCGATCCGGGACGCGCCTTGCCGGCGGCCCCGCCGCTGCCATCCAATGGCCTGCCGGCGCATGCTCGACCTGAAAAACGCGTTGCGGATCGATTTGACGCTCGGCGGAAGCCAGTGGGAAGCCGATTGGGTGACGCCGGCGAATTTCGTCAAGCCTCGGCCGCGCCGGCGTTTCGCACCAAGGCCGGCCGCACCGTCGTCCTGGCCCTGACCAACCGCGCCGACATCGCCACGGTCTTTCACCTCCACGGGCATCATTTCCGGCTGCTGGACCGGCTCGACGACGGCTGGAAGCCATTCTGGCTGGATACGCTGGCGATCGACGCCGGACAGACCCAGCGCATCGCATTCGCTGCCGAGTATGCCGGCCGCTGGCTGATGGAGTTCGGCCGCACGACCGACTGGACGGCGCCGCGCCTGGTGCGGTGGTACAGTGTCGAGTGAAGGAGTACGCCGGCCATTCGCAGCATCACAGCCCGCGGCGCGTGGACGCGGCGATCTCGCGGCCGCAGCGATGCTGTCGGCTCATCAGCTCGACGCCGGCTGGAGTTGATCGATGTCGTCCAGATGATGGCGGCGCCAGACGCTCGCACATTTCGAATACGCGCTCCGGAAGATCAACTTAGAGCCTCTCAATAGTCGATGCCGAACTCGTCGTAGAGATGGCGGAACACCGCAGGCAGCACCTCCGGCAGATCTTCCGCGATCAGGCCGGGGCCTGCCTCGCGCGCGGCCTCGCCGTGCATCCAGACCCCGATCGAGGCCGCCTCGAACGCAGCCACGCCCTGCGCCAGCATGCCCGCGATCATTCCCGACAGCACGTCGCCGGCGCCGGCGGTGGCGAGCCAGGGCGGTGCATTGGCGGCGATGGTGGCGCGTCCATCCGGTGACGCCACCACCGTATCCGGTCCCTTGAGAAGGACGACGGCGCCGCAGCGTTCAGCGGCTGCCCGCACCCGCTCGAGTTTCGAGCGAAGTGGATGCTTGTTGCTGATGTCGCTGAACAGCCGCGGAAATTCTCCCTCGTGCGGCGTCAGAACGACCTGCGGATCATGCGATGCCTTGATCGCTTCGAACAGACGATCAGGCGCTTCGGCAAAGCTCGTCAGCGCATCCGCATCCAAGACCAGGCCCCGCTTTGCCGACAGCGCGGTGAGGACAAAATCGCGAGTACGCTGCGCCGAGACCGGCGCCCGGTCCGATCACGCAGCTGTTGAGGCGCTTGTCGGTCAACAGTTCGGCAAATTCGACCGCGGTATCGATGGCGCACACCATCACGGCGGTCAGCGCGGCGGCATTGACCGCGAGCGCATCCCGCGGCGAAGCCACCGTGACCAGCCCGGCGCCGGCCCGCAGGCACCCGCGCGCCGACATCCGCGCCGCGCCGGTCGAGGCGATGTCGCCGGAGACGACGATGGCATGGCCGCGAGCGTATTTATGGCCGTCGACCTGCGGCACCGGAAACGATTGGCGCCAGAACTGCGGGATGTTCTCGAAGGTCTGAGGCTGTATTTCCGAAAATACGCCTGCATCGATCCCGATATCGGCCACGCGCACGCGACCGCAGTACATCCGTCCCGGCAGCAGCAGATGTGCCGGCTTGCGCCGGAAGAAGGTCACGGTCTCGGTGGCGCGGACCGCGACGCCCATGACGGCGCCGGTGGTGCCGTTGATGCCGCTCGGCAGGTCGACGGCGAGGACCGGCGCGCCGTTGGCGTTGATCGCCTCGATCATGTCGTGCGGTTCGCCCGTCGACCGGCCGGTCGAGACCGGCGCCGAACAGCGCGTCGATGATCAGCGCCGGCTTGCCGATCGCCTGCGGATTGAACGGCAGCACCGGATATTTCCATCCCCGCGCCGCGGAGGCCGCGTCGCCCTTGCAGGCTGTCGCGCTCGCACAGCAGGATGACCGAGACCTCGCGGCCACGCGCCGCCAGTTCGGCCGCCGCGACAAAGCCGTCGCCGCCATTGTTGCCGGGCCCGGCGACGACGAGGATCGGCCCCTCCTCGACGAGGTCCATCGCGGCCTCGGCAACGGCCTGGCCGGCGCTCAGCATCAGCGCGAAGCCCGGAGTGCCCGCGGCAATGGTGAGCCGATCGGCACGCTCCATTTCAGCTGTGGTGAGAACTTCCATGCCAAATCCCTGGTACAAGCGCCTTATCCTGAGGCATTTCGCCTGCTATGCGCAGTACAATCCGCAACGATTGCACACCGATTGAACTGTTTGCCTATTTCGTAGGCTTGGGTATGGTGACGGCACTCGATCCCACCTCACGCAATGCCCGTTAAAAGTCTGATAACATTTCGAAATCAGGCATCTTAACAACTTGGCATAGACCCTGCTTTTGAGGAAGCCGGCTCCGGTTCGTCGTGCTCACTGGCCATCATGGAGTGGGCCCGGCCGCGGCGGTCGAGGGTCCGGGATATACGATCGAACAGCTTGCGCACCACGCGCAACGTGAAACAAACCTGCAGTCCAAAATATGGAAATGCCCGGGAGGCGCTCAGTGAAGAAAATCGAAGCCATCATCAAGCCATTCAAGCTCGACGAGGTGAAAGAAGCGCTCCAGGAAGTCGGACTGCAAGGCATCACCGTCACCGAAGCCAAGGGATTCGGGCGGCAGAAGGGCCATGCCGAACTCTATCGCGGCGCCGAGTACATCGTGGATTTTCTACCCAAAGTGAAGATCGAGATCGTGATCGGGGATGATCTGGTCGAGCGGGCGATCGACGCCATCAGGCGCGCGGCCCAGACCGGACGTATCGGCGACGGCAAGATCTTCGTCTCCAACATCGAGGAAGCCATTCGTATCAGAACCGGGGAATCCGGGCTCGATGCCATCTGAAGCCGAGCCAGCCGGCACTCTGATATTGTATTGAGCATCCCCCAATTGTATTGACCATTACCGACGGTCGCTGCCCGCGGCCAGATCACGACGACCTGTAAGCCAAAGGGGTATTCATGAAGACCGCCAAAGACGTCCTGAAATCGATCAAGGACAACGACGTGAAATACGTCGATCTGCGTTTCACCGATCCGCGCGGCAAGTGGCAGCATGTGACCTTCGACGTCGGCATGATCGAGGAGGACACGTTCGCGGAAGGCTTGATGTTCGACGGCTCGTCGATCGCCGGCTGGAAGGCGATCAACGAATCCGACATGTGCCTGATGCCCGATCCGGTCACCGCGACGATCGATCCGTTCTTCGCCGAGACCACCATGGTCATCACCTGCGACGTGCTGGAGCCGACCACCGGCGAGCCCTACAACCGCGACCCGCGCGGCATCGCCAAGAAGGCCGAGGCCATGGTCAAGTCGATGGGCGTCGGCGACACGGTGTTCTTCGGGCCGGAAGCCGAGTTCTTCGTGTTCGACGACGTCCGCTACCAGACCACGCCCTACAACACCGGCTTCAAGCTGGATTCGTCGGAACTGCCGATCAACTCGGACACCGAATATGAGGGCGGCAACCTCGGCCACCGCATCCGCACCAAGGCCGGCTACTTTCCCGTACCGCCGCAGGATTCGGTGCAGGACATGCGCTCGGAAATGCTCGGCGCGATGGCCAAGATGGGCGTCAAGGTCGAGAAGCATCACCACGAGGTGGCGTCCGCCCAGCACGAACTCGGCATGAAGTTCGACACGCTGACGCTGATGGCCGACCAGATGCAGATCTACAAATACTGCATCCAGCAGGTCGCCCACATCTACGGCAAGACCGCCACCTTCATGCCGAAGCCGGTCTATGGCGACAACGGCTCGGGCATGCACTGCCACCAATCGATCTGGAAGGACGGCAAGCCGGTGTTTCGCCGGCAACAAATACGCCGACCTCTCGGAGACCTGCCTGTCCTACATCGCCGGCATCATCAAGCACGCCAAGGCGATCAACGCCTTCACCAACCCCTCGACCAACTCCTACAAGCGCCTGGTCCCGGGCTATGAAGCGCCGGTGCTGCTCGCCTACTCCGCGCGCAACCGCTCGGCCTCCTGCCGCATTCCCTACACCACCAATCCGAAGGCCAAGCGCGTCGAGGTGCGTTTCCCCGATCCGATGGCCAATCCGTATCTCGGCTTTTGCCGCGATGCTGATGGCCGGTCTCGACGGCATCAAGAACAAGCTCGATCCGGGTCCGGCGATGGACAAGGACCTCTACGATCTGCCGAAGGAAGAGCTGAAGTCGATTCCGACGGTTTGCGGCTCGCTTCGCGAGGCGCTGGAAAATCTCGACAAGGATCGCGCCTTCCTCAAGAACGGCGGCGTGTTCGACGACGACTTCATCGACAGCTTCATCGAGCTGAAGATGACCGAAGTCGAGCGCTTCGAAATGACCCCGCATCCGGTCGAATTCGACATGTACTATTCGCGGTGATTTTATTGGCGGGTTTTCCCGCCGAGGTCACGGCCTGAAACGGCAAAGGCGCTCCTGATCGGAGCGCCTTTTGTTTTGCGGCAACCGACCCACCATCGGCGGTATGAAAGCCCCGCCACCTCGGACCAGGCGCCAAAGACGCCGGAATAGCCCGCCTCCCTTTCGCCCGGCGAAGCCTGCCCGCTGCCGCGCACCAATTGATGCGGTGCATGATTGCGGGGAGCGGCATCACGGCTACAATGAGCAAAGGGCCGCGCGACCGAATGACGCCGCCCTTTGACAGCACCGGGAGATCGCAGATGGCAAAATGGATCCGTTTTGAGCAGGAGGGAAAGACCGGCTTCGGCACGCTGGAAGGCGATGCGATCGCGGTTCATACCGGCGATATGTTCGCCGGTGCGAAGCCGACCGGCGAGAGGCTGAAACTCTCCGACGTCAGGGTCCTGACCCCGTGCGAGCCGTCGAAGATGATCTGCCTGTGGAATAATTTCCATCAGCTCGCGGCCAAGAACGATTTCAAGGAGCCGAAAGAACCGCTGTGGTTCCTGAAGGCGCCGAACGCCTATTGGCCCGCGAACCAGCCGATCCAGCGCCCGGCCACCTATGCCGGAAAGATCATTTACGAGGGCGAACTCGGCGTCGTCATCGGCAAGAAATGCTTCAACATCAGCGAGGCCGAGGCCGGCGATTATATCTTCGGCTATACCTGCGTGAACGACGTCACCGCCGTCGATCTCCTGCGCAAGGACAAGTCGTTCGAACAATGGGCGCGCTCGAAGAGCTTCGACACGTTCGGCGTGTTTGGTCCGGTCATCGCGACCGGCCTCGATCCGATGAAGCTGTCGATCAAGACCATCCTGAACGGCAAGGAGCGACAGAACTATCCCGTCGCCGACATGTTCTTCCCGCCGCACAAGCTCGTCGCCGCCATCTCCAAGGACGTGACGCTGATGCCGGGCGACATCATCGCCTGCGGCACCTCGCTCGGCGCCGGCACGATGGGTGACGCCCATAATGTCGTCGACATCGTGATCGATGGCGTCGGCAGCCTCAGCAACGTCTTCGACCAGGTGTTGCCGAGTCCGTATCTGCTGGGCGCGCCGCCCAAACAGAAAAAGATCTGCGTGGTCGGCGCGGGCGCCATCGGCGGCCTGCTGGCGGCCAAGTTTGCGCTCGCCGGCGAGGACGTCACCGTGATCGACCAGGGCGCGCATCTCGCTGCGATCCAGAAGAACGGACTCAAGCTGGAGTGGCATGACGGCAAGGTCCAGACCGCCAAGATGAAGGCCGTCAACAAGCCGGCCGAGGCCGGCAAGCAGGATATCGTCGTGCTCGCGGTGAAGGCGCATTTCCTCGATCAGGTGGTGCGCGATATCGATTCGATGCTCGGTCCCGACACCATCGTGCTGACCGTGCAGAACGGCTTGCCGTGGTGGTACTTCCAGCGGCTCGGCGGCCAGTACGACAATCACCGGCTGGAAAGTCTCGATCCCTCGGGCGTCCTTACCAAGCATATCGATCCGAACCGCCTCATCGGCTGCGTGGTCTATCCGGCGGCGGCGGCAATCGCACCGGGCGTGATTCACCACGTCGAGGGCGATCGCTTCCCGATCGGCGAACTCGACGGCAAGGAGACTCCGCGCGTCAGGGAATTGCACGACGTCTTCATCAAGGCCGGGCTGAAATCGATGGTGCTGCCGGATATCCGCTCGGAGATCTGGCTGAAGGCGTGGGGCAATCTTTCGTTCAACCCGATCTCGGCGCTGACTCATGCCACGCTGGTGGACATCTGCCAGTTCGCCGAGACCCGCGAACTGGCGGCGGCCATGATGAAGGAAGCCCAGGACATCGCGCAGAAACTCGGCGTCACCTTCCGCGTCAGCGATCGAAAAGCGCATCGCCGGCGCCGAGGCGGTCGGCGCGCACAAGACGTCGATGCTGCAGGACGTGGAAGCCGGCCGCTCGCTCGAAACCGAGGCATTGATCGGCTCGATACTTGAAATGGCCAAGCTGACCAATACGCCGGCGCCCGCGATCGAATCGGTCTACGCGCTGGTGAAGCTTCTCAACAAGGTCATGCTGCTGGAAGGCGGCGGCGTGAAGGTGGAGAAGACAAGCAAGGCGGCGTGATCGCCGGATCGCCAGCGACGGATCCGGCGAACGCGTGCGAAAACACTAGGACAAAATCCGGAGCTTCGGTTCAATTGACCGGAACCGCAAGCGCTAGGCGGTGGCCCGCTTGCGGACCACCATCGCCTCGCCGAACGCCTGAAACAGGGCGCGGTTGATCGGATTGCGCTGCGGATCGTATTCGGCGTGCCATTGCACACCGAGCGCAAAGCCCGGCGCGTCCGCGATCCGGATCGCCTCGATCGTGCCGTCTTCCGCCACGCCCTCGACCACCACCCGCTCGCCGGGTTCGAGGATGCCCTGGCCGTGCAGCGAGTTGACGCGGATCGTCTCGCATCCGAGGATTTGTGCAAAGGCGCCGCCGGGAACCAGCGTGACATCATGGCGGTCGGCGAAGATGACCTTGGGATCGGGGTGGATTTCACCGTTCTCCAGCCGCGGCATGCGATGGTTCATGCGGCCCGGCAATTCGCGGATTTCCGGATGCAGCGAGCCGCCGAAGGCGACGTTCATCTCCTGCAGGCCGCGGCAGATGCCGAACAGCGGCACGCCACGCGCGACGCAGGCCTCCGACAGCGCCAGCGCCAGATCGTCGCGACGCAGGTCGATAGGGTTCGTGCCGGGGATCCGGCTCGGTGCCAAAATGCGTCGGATGAACGTTGGCGCGGGCCCCGGTCAGCACCACGCCGTCGACCGTGTCCAGCAAGGCGCCGATATCGGTGATCTCGGGGCAAGCCGCAAACATCAGCGGCAGCGCGCCCGCGACTTCGGCCACCGCGCGAAGATTTCGTTCTCCGACCATCTGCGTCGCAAATCGATTTTCGATGCGATAGGCGTTGCCGATCACACCGACCACCGGCCTCCTCATTGCCTCTAAATCCAGTCTCAGATTGCACAGGTCTGGCACGGATCATGCCCGCCGGCCGCCGCCGGATCAACATGTTACGCCGCAACGCGGCGATGCTATTTCCGCGTGAACGCCTGTTTCGGATCGATCCCCTCGCCGACGGCAATCCCGCGGCCCGGAGCGCATGCGGCCGCCGGCCCGTCCGCTCCGTTCAACCACGGCAATTTCGTCTCGATGCCGCGCGTCACGGGCTCGCCGAGCGGGCCGCCGAAATCGAGCGGCCACAGACCGTTCGGCACCACCTCGGCGGAAACGCCGCGCAGGTGAAATCCCTTGCCGAGCGCCGCTTCCAGATCGTCCGGCTGCACCGCATGCGCGGTCGCGGGATCGCTCAAGTCGGTAAAGGTCACGAGAACCGGAAGCAGCTCGCCTGTCACCGGCACCGCGCCGGTCATCCGGTTCATCTCGTTGAATGACACGTTGCGGCCGGCAGCCCTGTAGGCGCGCAAGGCCACATAGTTGATCGCGTCGAGATCGATCTGTCTTGTCGATATGCGCCAGCAAGCCGACAAGATTTTTGCCGCCGCCGAGATCGACGAACACGGCATCGCCCCGGGTGGCGGTGTGGCCGTGGCGGCTGTAACCCCGGTCGGGATGCACCGACAGGATTCCCGAACCCGATTTGATCCCTTCGGGCGTTTCCACCTCGATCGTCAGACGATATTTGTGCCCGGGCCGGTTGATCCGGATCTGATCGCCGATCAAAAGCGCGGCCAATAATGCCAGCGGCCCGAGCCATTTGAAATTCATGCCGATCCGCCCCTCGCCCGTCCAGCCGATACTTCCCGCTCATCGCTTCGCACAACGAAGGCGCCAGCGTCAAACCGGCGCGGCTTCTCACGCTTGATCCCGGCCGCATTTGGCGAAAGAGTACGGTTCGAATTCTCTGTCAAAGGGAAAGCAAGGTGGCAGTCTCGGCCCACGAACGTCGTCAGGCCCGCAACGATCTGGCCTGGGCAATATCGGTTGGCGGCATTGGCGCGATCGCATTCGCGGCGCTGTTGCTGTTCACCTGGTATTTCGCCGCGACACTGTTTCTGATCTTCGCCGGCATGCTGCTCGGGGTCGCGCTCAACGCCATGACCACCTTGCTCGCCCGCGTCGTCAGGCTGCCGCATTGCGGTGCGGCTGACCATTGTCTGTCTGGTGCTGGCGAGCCTGCTGTCGGGCGTGGTTTTCCTCGGCGGCGCCACCATCGCGCAGCAGGCGACAGCGCTGAGCGACACGATCAAGTCGCAGCTGGTCGGCGTCAAGGCCTTCCTCGAGCGAAACGGCATCGACACCAGCTATTTCGACCAAGGCAATTCCAGCGCGTCATCGGCGGCTTCGTCGACGCCGGCGACGCCGGGAGCTGCGACGACGCACAATCTTCCGAGCGCCGGCGCGCTCGCCTCCAGCGGCGGCGCGATCATCAGCCAGACGTTCAAACTGCTTCTGGGCACGGTGAGCGCGGTCGGCAATTTCTTTATCGTGCTGTTTCTCGGACTGACTTTCGCGGCGCAGCCGGGCGTCTATCGCAAGGGGTTGTTGTTCATGGCGCCGGCGCGGCATCGCGCCCGCGCAACCGTGATCGTCGACCGCATCGGCGAGACGCTGGAGCGCTGGCTGATCGCGCAGATCATCACCATGCTCGCGGTGTTCCTCGTGACCTGGATCGGGCTTGCGATCATCGGCATCCAGAGTTCGTTCATCCTTGGCATCCAGGCCGGACTGCTGGCCTTCATTCCGACCGTCGGCGCGCTGATCGCAGGCTTGATCGTGGTGCTCGCGAGCCTTGCGTCCGGCTGGGTCGCCGCCGCCAGCGCATTCGCGCTGTTCCTCGGCGTGCACGCGCTGGAAAGCTACATTCTGACGCCGATGATCCAGCGTCAGGCGCTCGATATTCCCCCGGCCACGCTATTTGCGTTCCAGATCCTGCTCGGCGTGGTGTTCGGCATCTGGGGACTCGCGCTCGCGTTGCCGCTGATGGCGATCGCGAAAGTCATGATCGATCATTTCAAGGCGGAGGAGCCGACCTGAGGCGGTGGCCGCCTGAGGGCGGCGCCGCCGTTCAGTTCGCCGAGGTCAGCACGTTTCGGGTATGCTCGACCTCCGGTGGCGAGGCAAAATACTGCCCGACCAGTCCGCGCCATTCCGCAAAATTCTCCGAACCGCGGAAATCGACGGTGTGATTTTCGAGGGTTTCCCATTTGACCATGAGGCGATAACGCTGCGGCTTCTCGATCGAGCGATGCAGCTCAAATCCGTGAAAACCCTTGGAGCGGCCGAAGGCGGCGCGCGCCTTGGCAACGGCGGCTTCAAAGTCCTTCTCGGTGCCGGGCTTGACGTCGATTTGTGCGATTTCGGTGATCATGGGGTTCACGGCCTCTCGTTGCGGAACCCCCGTCTCTAGCCCAGCCGGCCGCAAAGAAAAAGGGCGCCTTGCGGCGCCCCGGCATCCCCTGTCCCTGCAGCAACTCAAGTCAGAAGCAGCACTGTGCCGGCGATCACCAGCGCACAGCCGACGAACATGACGGCTGGCCACCGGCTTCGCGGCCGATCGTAGCGGCCTTGCGCGCGCCGCTCCGTGATCAGCGCCGTCTCATATTCATCCGAGGTCGAGAACATGCAGGCAAACCCGCCGCGCGCCGATACCGCGGCGGCTTCGAGCGACGTCAGGGCGGCGTGGGCGTTCTGACTGCGGGTCGTGTTCATGACCGGAATGATATCGATCGAATGGTAAATGGCGGGTTACCGCCGCCGTTCTAGCGCTCAGGCGGCAAACTGCGCGACGCCCGGCTGCGGCTGACGCGCGATCCCGGCGGTCTTTCGCCGCCAGTTTTCCAGCGACAACGGCAGCTCCTCGGCCGCCTCGACGCGGTTGCGGCCGCTGCGCTTGGCCTGATAGAGCGCGGTATCGGCCGCCGCCAGCAGCACCTCGAGCTCGGTGCCCGCCGGCCCGCCGGCGACGCCGATGCTGACGGTGGTGTCCACCGGCCCGTCCTCGACCGCGATTCCGGAATTCGCGAACGCCTCGCGCACGCGTTCGGCGGCGATCACGCCCTCTTCCAGCGAACAGGGCAGCAAGCGCCGCGAATTCCTCGCCGCCGACTCGCCCCGACAGGTCCGATAGCCGCAGCGTGTTGACCACGACGATGGCGAACAGCTTGAGAATCTCGTCGCCCGCCGGATGGCCGAAGCGGTCGTTGATCGACTTGAAATGGTCGATGTCGAAGATCAGCGCGGTCACCGGACGGCCGGCAAAGGCTTCGCGCTCGATCATCCGCGACGACGCCTCCGCGAAGCCGCGACGATTGAACATGCCGGTCAGGGGATCCATCGACGCCGCCGTCTTGTGCACGGTCACCACGCGCTCGGAGACCAGCATGAAGATGACGAACACGGTTCCGACCGCATAGAGCACAAGCTCGACGGAGAATCCGGTCACCCAGATACTGGTGGCGAACTTGTCGTCGTGGGGATGCAGCAGGTTGCCGAGCAGGATCGGCAGCATCAGCACGAAACCGTGCATGACCGGCACCACGATCAGCGGGCCAGCGCCTTTGCAAGGTCCTGCGGCGCTCAGTCCACAATTCGGTGGCCGTCAGCGCCGCATAGACGGTCGACGATGCCGGCGCCGATCGTCAGGCGCAGCGCGGAGGCCTCGGGCGCCACCGTCATGACGACGGCGATCCAGGCGATCGCGCCCAGAACCAGCCCCGGCAGATTGGGCTTGCGGCCATGGAACAGGCGCGATGCGTTCCAGACCATGCCGCAGGCGACGAGGCCGATGGCGTTCAGCGTCAGCGAGAGCACCGCGCCGAGCGTGCCGCTGGCGACCGTCCAGACCGCGACCGATGCTGCGCCGAGCAGATAGGCGCTTCCCCACCATTTCAACGCCGGGATATTCTCCTGCGTGCCGAACAACAGCAGCATGGCTCCCAGCATGGCTGCGATCATGGTAGCGACGAGATAGAGCGTGGCGGTATCGAGCGACATGGACCAACCAGCGATTGTGATGCAGCGAAAACGGCGCGGCGGAAAACGAAACATGCGCCCTCAGGCATCCCGTACTCTACGACCGCTCTCTTCGATTTCCGTTTGCGCGCATCGTGCAAGTTTTCGGGAAAAACTGCGTCAACTCGTCGGCAAATACGCAACAAAAAGGGCGCCGCAGCATTCGCCGAGGCGCCCGTTTCGAGGTTCACACGTGCCGCATTCGCGGCCAGTTTTAGCGAAGCAATTAACGCTTCGAGAACTGGAACGACTTGCGCGCTTTGGCGCGGCCGTACTTCTTGCGCTCGACCACGCGCGAGTCGCGGGTGAGGAAGCCGCCCTTTTTCAGGATGCCGCGCAGATCCGGTTCGAAATAGGTCAGCGCCTTCGAGATGCCGTGACGCACCGCGCCTGCCTGGCCTGACAGACCGCCGCCGGCCACGGTGCAGATCACGTCGTACTGGCCGGCGCGGGCGGCGGCGACCAGCGGCTGCTGAATCATCATCCGCAGCACGGGACGTGCGAAATAGACCTCGACTTCGCGGGTGTTGACGACGATCTTGCCGGCACCGGGCTTGATCCAGACACGGGCGACCGCGTCCTTGCGCTTGCCGGTGGCGTAGGCACGGCCGTGCTTGTCGACCTTCTTGACGTATTTCGGAGCTTCCGGCGCGGCCGGCTTGAGCTGCGACAACTGATCGAGAGACTGCATGGTGTCGGACATCTTATGCGGCCCTCATGTTCTTGCGGTTCATCGAAGCAATATCAAGCGTCACGGGTTGCTGGGCCTCGTGCGGATGCTCGGGGCCGGGATAGACGCGCAAGTTGCCGAGTTGCACGCGGCCGAGCGGCCCGCGCGGAATCATGCGCTCGATGGCCTTCTCGACCACGCGCTCGGGAAAACGGCCCTCGAGGATCGACTTTGCGGTACGTTCCTTGATGCCGCCGATGAAGCCGGTGTGATTGTAATAGATCTTGTTGTCGCGCTTGCGCCCGGTCAGCACGGCGTGGGCTGCGTTGATGATGATGACATGGTCGCCGCAATCGACATGGGGCGTATAGGTCGGCAGGTGTTTGCCGCGAAGGCGCATCGCGACCAGTGAAGCGAGCCGGCCGACCACCAGACCTTTGGCGTCGATCAGCACCCACTTCTTCGTCACCTCGGCAGGCTTTGCCGAAAACGTTTTCATGTGAGGAAATCCGTGAAAGGGGGACATCGGACGCGTCAGCGCCGAACTGCGGCGGTTTCTAGATAACAGCGCCGCGCGCGTCAATGCCTCACTGTAATAATTAACATAGCATAAACAATAGCTTATAAATATGGTGTAATACTACCGTAAAAAACTCTAAACATTTGGAATGGAATAGGTCGATGTCACGTGCGCGATCGGATCGGCTGATGTCCCCGACAACAAATTGACCTCGCCCACCGCAAGCCGCTTGCCCAGTTTCAAGAGCCGCGCCGCCGCAAGGACATCCTGCCCGGGCGCACCTTTGCGCAGAAAATTGATGTTGAGATTTGTCGTCACGGCGAGACCGACCGGACCAATCGCCGACAGCAGCACCACATACATGGCGAAATCGGCCAGCGCCATCAGCGTCGGTCCCGAAACCGTCCCGCCCGGACGCAGCATTTGCTCGCTGTAGCGCTGGCGCAGCAGGCAGGAAGCGCCATCGGCGCTTTCGATCGAGATATCGCCGCCGCGGAAGGCCTGCGGAAATTCGGCATGAAGAAACGTCTCCAGTTCGGCCACGCTCATTCTTGCAATTGCCATGTCGCTACGCCTGCCCTCGCCTCGCGCCGCTTGTTACATTAGGATGACGCACCTGCCCAAGTGGATATTTCGATGACCAGCCACACCGTACGCGCCGCCACGCCGCGATCGCCCGTTCTCCTGCGCGAGACGCTTGGCAGCATTGCCGTGCTCACGCTCAATCGGCCCGCGGCCCGCAACAGCCTGTCCGAGGGCCTGATCGCGGAATTGCATGCGGCACTCAGGGATATTCACGGGGATGCCGGGGTACGCGCGGTGGTGATCGCGGCCAGGGGCCCGGCGTTCTCCGCGGGCCATGACATGAAGGAACTGACCGCCCGCCGCACCGACGCCGATCGCGGCCGCGCCTATTTCGCGGAGATCATGAACGCCTGCAGCGCGATGATGCAGGCCATCGTGCACCTGCCGAAGCCGGTGGTGGCCGCGGTCCAGGGTGTCGCCACCGCGGCAGGCTGCCAGCTGGTGGCAAGCTGCGATCTCGCCGTGGCGTCGGAGGCCGCGACCTTCGCAACGCCGGGGGTCGATATCGGGCTGTTCTGCTCGACCCCGATGGTGGCGCTGTCGCGCAACGTGCCGCGCAAGCAGGCGATGGAAATGCTGCTCACCGGCGAGCCGGTTTCGGCCGCGAGGGCGCGGGATATCGGCCTCGTCAATCACGTCGTCGCCGCCGGCTTCGAGCGGGATGCGGCGATCGCGCTGGCGCAGAGGGTCGCCCTCAAATCCGCCTATACGGTAAAACTCGGCAAGGCCGCTTTCTACCGTCAGGCCGAAATGAGCCTTGCCGACGCCTATCGCTATGCAGCAGAGGTGATGACCGAGAACATGATGGCGCGCGACGCGGAGGAAGGCATCGGCGCTTTCATCGAGAAGCGCGAGCCGAAGTGGCAGGACAAATGATCGCTCCAAATGAACCATGACGCCTACTCCGACAATTACATCCGCGAAATTCTCAACAGCGTGAAGTCGATCGCGATGGTGGGCGCGTCTCCGGTCAATGTGCGGCCGAGTTACTTCGCCTTCAAATATCTGGCGCAGCGCGGCTACGACATGATCCCGGTAAATCCCGGCCATGTCGGCAAGAGCCTGCTCGGAAAGCCCTTCGTCGCCTCGCTGCTCGACATCGACCGTTCCGTCGACATGATCGACATCTTCAGGAACTCCAGCCACATCATGCCGGTGGTCGATGAAGCCTTGAAAATGATGCCGTTGCCGAAGGTGATCTGGATGCAGCTTGGGGCGCGCGACGATGTCGCCGCCGCCAAGGCCGAGGCCGCCGGTCTCAAGGTTGTCATGAACCGCTGCCCAAAAATCGAATATGGCCGGTTGTCCTCCGAAATTTCGTGGATGGGCGTCAATTCGCGAACCCTGAGTTCGAAGCGCGCGCCGGTCCCGACCCAGGGCATGCGGCTTTCGTTGAACCGGACGAGCGTCGGCGGCGGTGAAACCAGCGCATCCGATCGCGCCGCGAAAAACAAGCGCGACCTCGCCTGACCCAAATGCGAAACGATTCCATCGACAACGCGATATAGCGAAGCGTAAATGTTTCGAACCACGAAGGGAAGCCTGGAGCCGCCTTGACGGCGGGCGCGGCTACCGTAATTGTCTCCCTCATGGTGAGGAGGCGCACCCGCGCCGCCTCGAACCATGAGGTCACGCTTTGTTGCTCATCCTTCGAGACGCGGCCAAACGGCGGTTCCTCGGGATGAGGTCGTCATAAAGGAAAAACAATGACCGATCGTCTTCCCGGCTTTTCGACCCTTGCCGTTCATGCCGGCGCGCAGCCCGATCCCACCACCGGCGCGCGGGTGACACCGATCTATCAGACCACGTCCTTCGTGTTCAACGACGCCGACCATGCGGCCTCGCTGTTCGGGCTGCAGGCGTTCGGCAACATCTATACCCGGATCGGCAATCCCACCAACGCGGTGCTGGAAGAGCGGGTCGCAGCGCTTGAGGGCGGCACCGCCGCGCTCGCGGTCGCCTCGGGGCATGCCGCGCAGGTCGTGGCGCTGCAGCAATTGCTCAGGCCCGGCGACGAATTCATTGCCGCGCGAAAACTCTACGGCGGCTCGATCAACCAGTTCACCCACGCCTTCAAGAGTTTTGGGTGGAACGTGGTATGGGCCGACCCCGACGATGTCGAAAGCTTCCGCCGCGCGGTGACGCCGCACACCAAGGCTATCTTCATCGAGTCGATCGCCAATCCCGCCGGCAGCATTACCGATATCGAGGCGATCGCGGCGGTCGCCCGCGACGCCGGCGTGCCGCTGATCGTCGACAACACGCTGGCGACGCCCTATCTGATCCGCCCGATCGATCACGGCGCCGACATCGTCGTGCATTCGCTGACCAAGTTTCTCGCCGGCCACGGCAACTCCATCGGCGGAATCATCGTCGATGCCGGCACCTTCGACTGGTCGAAGGACAACAAATATCCGATGTTGAGCGAACCGCGACCCGAATATCACGGCATCAAGCTGCAGGAGACGTTCGGCAATTTTTCCTTCGCCATCGCCTGTCGGGTGCTGGGACTGCGCGACCTCGGGCCTGCGCTGTCGCCGTTCAATGCGTTCCTGATCCTCACCGGAATCGAAACGCTGCCGCTGCGCATGCAGAAGCATTGCGACAACGCCAAGGCGGTCGCCGAATGGCTGCAGACGCATCCCGCGGTGGCCTCGGTGAATTACTCCGGTCTTGCGGGAAACGCCTACAACAACCTCGCGCGCAAATATGCGCCGAAGGGCGCGGGCGCCGTGTTCACGTTCAGCCTCAAGGGCGGCTATGAAGCCGGCGTCAATCTGGTGTCGAACCTGAAGTTGTTCTCTCATCTCGCCAATGTCGGCGACACCCGCTCGCTGGTGATTCACCCGGCCTCGACCACGCATAGCCAGCTCGACGATGCGCAGAAGACCAAGGCTGGCGCAGCTCCCGATGTGGTACGGCTGTCGATCGGCATCGAGGACAAGGAAGACCTGATCGCCGATCTGGAGCAGGCGCTGAGCGCGTGACGGCCCGGGACGCGCACCCAGGC
>CAVTNA010000038.1:0-79459 GCA_963735835.1 uncultured Alphaproteobacteria bacterium
ATGGTGTAATCGGCCGGCCCAGCTTGTGGATAGCTGAAGATTTTGGGTGCTGCGCTTCAGGCTGATGGTGAAAACGAGGTCCGTGGTGACGGCCTCAAGCATCAGAAGGAGAAGCGCAGCATGGACCATTTTGCTGGATTGGACGTATCGGTCAAGGAGACCAGCATCTGCATTGTGGATGACACGGGCAGGATCGTGAAGGAAGTGAAGGTAGCGAGCGAACCTGAAGCCCTGCTGAAGGTTCTGGCGAACCCCACCTACCGCTTCAAGCGGATTGGACTGGAAGCCGGACCGCTATCGCAATGGCTGTTCAGCGCTCTCGCCGAAGCGGAGTTACCGGTGATCTGTGTCGAGACGCGGCACATGCAGGCGGTGCTGAAGGCGCAGATCAACAAGACCGACCGCAATGACGCGCGCGGCATCGCTCAGATGATCCGGGTGGGACTGTACCGTCCGGTGCATGTGAAGACGCTCCGCAGTCAGAAACTGCGAATGCTGCTGACCCATCGCAAGCTATTGCAGTCGAAGGCCATCGCCATCGAGAACGATCTGCGAGGTACTTTGCGCAACTTCGGCCTCAAGGTCGGAATGGTTGGCAAGGTGAGGTTCGAGGCCCGCATCCAGGAGCTGGTCGAGAACCAGCCCGATCTAGCTGTTCTGGTCGAACCGCTGCTCATCGTCCGGCGGGCGCTGCGCGAACAGGTCGTCATCCTGCACCGCCGCTTGCTGGCTATCGTGCGGGAGGATGAGGTATGCCGGCGCCTGATGACGACCCCCGGTGTCGGCCCCGTGGTGGCGCTGACCTATCGCGCCACCGTCGATGTGCCTGCCCGGTTCCGAAAATCCAAGTCAGTCGGGGCGGTGTTTGGGCTGACGTGCTCCAGGTATCAATCGGGCGAGGTCGATTGGAGCGGCAAAATATCGCGCTGTGGCGATGAGATGATGCGGACGATGCTCTACGAAGCAGCTCAGAGCATGATGCATTCAAAAAAATGGTCCTGGCTCAAGGCGTGGGCCATGCAGATCGCCAGGCGCCGCGGGATGAAAAAGGCGATCGTGGCTCTGGCACGCCGGCTGGCCGTGATCATGCACCGCATCTGGGTTGACGGCACCGAGTTCCGGTGGACCCGGGAGCAAGCCGCGGCAACAGCAGCATGAAAACCGTTCAGGATCAAACCCGATAGGAGAAAACCAGAGCTCCACAGAGCGGTGGAAAGATGTCCCTCGCGGGACGATGGATGAGGTGAGTTCGTATGTCTGCTTGGACCTGCCGTCACACTGACGGCAAGGTCGTCCAAAAGATTGTTCCGCCTCGTCCTCGGATCCCATGATGGAAGGGCCCAGGTGCCAATTCCGAAGAGAAGCACGAGCCCGCGAGTGACATCGACACCGCATTGGTGGATAGTCTGAAAGTGCTTGACCCCGAATGGCCGATTAGAGAAGTAACCGCTCATTACGCGACTCGCAACCCAAACATCCGCTCCGCCTCAACGCGAATACCTGATGAAATTCTGAAACGCGATCGTCGCCAGTGCCTCATTTAGGTTTTCAGTGGCTTTGTCGCTCCACAAAAAAGAGCGACGTTGTGGCTGTGCCAATGCCTGCGAGAGCGCATCGACCTGATCATCGTGCGGCGCATTTGGGAAAGAGAAAAGCTCAGCTTCAAATTCCCCAAGCCATGGCGCCTGCTTGGGCAGCCAAAGCTGACCCGCCTCGATCTTAGTGGTCTGTATCGACATGCGCGCAACCTTATTTCCTTGAGGCCGATACGTAGTCGCGGCATAGCCAAGTTTTTTCATCTTAAGGACGAGCGCCTCTCCATATGCACCATCCTCAATGACGATTTGATCTGGTTTATGCATACGTGCGAGTTCCTCGGCTTTGGTCTCCAACTCATAGAATTCATCACGTTCCCGAAATACATGCAGCACGTAGTAATTTCCTTGATGAACCAACAAAGTGACGCAGGCTCGGCAACCTGCCGCCCATGCCGGGTGTCTTCCCGGACTTCCCGCCCCGGTCGTCCGCAACACTGGCAGCGGGCGCGAACTGGCCATGATGCGTTGGGGCATGCCACCACCGCCAAAGACCGGAGGTCCGCCGATCACCAACATTCGTAACACGTCTTCTCCGCGCTGGCGCGGCTGGCTTAGGCCGGAGAACCGGTGCTTGGTCCCGGCCAGGCGCCTTTGAAAAATCCTCGCGCACGGGCGGTAACGTTTGCCGCCCCTGCGGCGCGTGCCGCTGGAACGGCGCAAACGTGTCATTACCAAATCAGCCGCCACCGAACCCGCCGCCGCCGCGTTGTGGCTGCGGCCGCTGCTGAAATCCACCGAAATTGAAGAACTGCGCCGAGGTGGGTCCGACCATGCCGAGCACCATCCCCGCCGCTTTGGCTAGCACAATCAGCGGCCCGCTCTCGGTGAAGATGCACAGGTTTTTTTGTCTGGCATGGTCTAGGACCGCACGGACGCAACTTGCCTCGACACTTCCGATTACCCCTGAAAGCAGACATCCGGCGGTAGGGCTCGGACGTTCGTTTCGTGCCATTTTCGGAAGCCAAACAGTTCCAAATTATGACCTTGGTAACCGATATTGCTAACGTGACCTCCACCTGCAGCTTGTATCCAAGTCCGCAGGGGCGGGAAAATGCGGAAACACTATTTGAGTGGTGATTCTACCGATCGTAGCGGCGCGTCGATCGCCGGAAAGCTTGTCGGTAGCGAGGTGGCAGGCCGACGCGATCCAATCCGCTGGCTTATCGGTTGCGGTACCGTGCTGATCGCAGCAGTCGTGGCCGGCACCATTTTCATGGTTACCAATTTCCGCGATCGAGCGATCATGAACAGTGAGCGGGAGTTGGAAAACGCCGTACAGCTGCTTGCCCGCCACTTTGATCAAGAGCTTCGAGATTTTAAGGTGGTTCAAGATGTCCTTGCGGCCAAGATGCATGACATCGGATCAGCTGACGATTTCAAGCAACGGATGTCCACCTTCGAAATGCATCTCTCGCTGAAATCCAGGCTGGAAGGAGCCACGGATGCAACGGGTGTCAATATCTATGACGCAGACGGAGCGCTGGCAAACTCGTCGGTAATGTTTCCCGTCCCAGCTATCAGCATCTCTGATCGCAAATATTTCAGGTTTCTGAAGTCGTCTCCGTCGGAATCTTTGGGTGTCGAACTGTTGCGCAGCCGCGTAACTGGCGCAACAGTAGTTCTCATTGCCTGCAAGCTGACTGGAGCAAATGGCAACTTTTTGGGAGTCGCGACGCGCGGCTTTTCTCCGGCAAAATTTGAAGATTTCTTTTCTTCGATCTCACTGGGAAAAGACGCTGCGATTTCAGTGCACCACCGAGATGGAACGCTGCTGGCACGCTACCCCCACGTCGAGGAAATTATCGGCAAAAATTTTAAAACAGGTAATTCGATCCAGGCGAAATTACTGAAGTCGGAACGAGGTACCGCACGACTGATCAGTCCGGTCGACGGCCGGGAGCGGCTGGTCTCGGTTCAGGCTCTAGGTCAGTTTCCCCTGACAGTTGTTGCAACGACAACAGTGGCAGCAGCACTTTCCGACTGGGGAGCGCAAACCAGAGGTATAGTTGTTGCGGCCGGCCTGTTCGTCTTCGTGATTGCCGTCACCCTGGCTCTTATCGTTGCGTGGTTGTCACGAAGGGATCGCGGAGCGCGGCTGGAGCTCGCGCTGGAAAAGAAGCGCCTCTATACTGCGATCAACAACATGCCCCAAAGTCTGCTGCTTTATGATGCCCAGGAACGGCTCATCGTCAGTAACGAGCGCTATGTCGATATGTTTGGACTGTCGCGCGACATCGTCAAGCCGGGGCGCAAGTTCAGAGAACTGCTCACTCATCACAAGGAAATGGGCTCATTTCCCGGCGATGTCGATGAGTATTGCGCCCGGATCCAAGGTCTACTGCAGCAGGGAAAGCCAACCCAGTCCACCTACCAGCCAAGCGATGGACGGTGGATTCAGGTTGCCTACCAGCCGCTAGAAGATGGAGGCTGGGTCACCACGCTGGAAGACGTCACCGAGCGTTCCCGCGCCGAAGAGCGGATCGCTCATCTTGCGCACTACAATTCCCTGACCGACCTGCCCAACCGGGTGCTTTTCCAGAGGCAGCTCAGGGGCGAGCTCGATCGCAATACGCCCTGTGCAATACTCTACATCGACATCGATGAATTCAAGAGCGTCAACGATTCGCTCGGGCACTCGATCGGCGACGAGTTGCTGAAGACGGTGGCAGCCCGTCTGCGGGACTGCATCGAGGGCAGCGATCTCGTCGCCCGACTAGGCGGCGACGAATTCGCCATTGTCCAGACCGGCGTTACTGAACGCGACGCCGTCATTGCATTCACCAACCGGCTGCATGACGCGATCCGGCTGCCCTGCAACTGTCTGGGTCACCAGATTTCCACCGACGCCAGTATCGGCATTGCGCTGGCACCGTACGACGGCACAGATCTAGAACAATTGCTGAAGCACGCCGATCTCGCCATGTACGCCGCCAAGGCCGACGGCCGCCACACCCACCGCTTCTTCGAACCCGAGATGGATGCACGGGTGAAGATGCGTCAGCAGCTTGAGCAGGATCTGCGACAGGCCGTTGTCAGCCGGTGCTTCGCCGCGACCGGTTTCGAGGTCCAATACCAGCCACTGGTGAATCTACAGACCAATTCCATTTCCGGCTGCGAGGCTCTGCTGCGCTGGAAGCATCCCAGGCTCGGCTCGATTTCCCCTGCCGAGTTCATCCCCGTCGCCGAGGATACCGGCCTTATCAATCAGCTTGGCGAATGGGTACTGACAGCCGCATGTCGGGAGGCGGCCAACTGGCCCGATGCCGTCAGACTTGCGATCAACGTCTCGCCGGTTCAGCTTCGTGACACGACGTTTGGGCTGCACGTGGTGTCCGCGCTGGCAGCGTCTGGCGTCAAGCCGAGCCGGCTGGAGCTCGAAATTACCGAAGCCGTCCTGATACGCGACGACGATGGTGCGCTCGCTACCTTACGGCAGTTGCGATCCATCGGTGTTCGTACCGCGCTGGACGACTTCGGAACCGGCTATTCATCGCTCAGCTACCTGCAACGGTTCCCTTTCGACAAAATTAAGATTGATCGCTGCTTCATCAAGGACATCACGCATTCGGAAGGCTCGGCGTCGATCGTGCAGGCGGTGGTAAATATTGCCGCTTCCCGCTCCATGACAACGACGGCGGAAGGTGTCGAAACAAAATCCCAACGCGAAGTACTTTGCGAGCTCGGCTGCACCGAGATGCAGGGCTGGTTGTTCAGTCCGGCAATGCCGGCTGCTGAGGTCAGGCGGCTCCTGGGTACGCAGCAAGACAAGGCGATCGTCGCAGTGTGAAAGCTGACATTGACCGCCTAACGTCCGCTGCCATCCCGACAACGAAGCCCCAACTCTGCCCGGGACTTTGTTTGGAACAATATCAAGCCCGATGTCTGCTCAGGGTCATTTTCGGAAGTCGGCAGTCGCATCCGCGAAGTCCGTTCCGCCCCCAGGAACGGACATTGGTCACCTGACCGGCCATGTCTGAAAAGTGCCAGAAGCGGACCTCGAGCCCCCAAGGCATCATTCGGGCATACCGGCCAACCGAAACGCATCCTCCAGCTTTCGATAATCTTCCTCGCGCCTGTATGCGTTACGCGTCCGCAAATCCGAGATGCGCTCAGCTGGAGCGAGTAAGGCAAACCGCCGATAGAACTCGTGTGCAGCTTTCAGATCACCTGCAAGGGCGTGGCAGGCCATTGCGACGCGCAGCCCTATCAAAACCTCTGGATGGTCTCGCACTGCTTCGACTGCGTATTCGCATCCCTTGACATAATCTCCAAGGAAGAAATGGGCATAGGCCAGTCCGGCTTGGGCATAGAAAGCACGAGGGTCAACCGAACTCAGTCTTAATGCGCGCTGGAAATAGTCCTTTGCGGTTTGGCGATCGCCCAGAAACAATTTTGCAAACCCACCCCATATCAACGCGTTTATCTCGTTGGGATCCAGGCGATTTGCCTGTTCCGCGAGGCTGTCGGCCAATTCGATTTCGCCACCGACCAGAAAGACAACTGCTGAGCGTGCCAATATCAATGGATCTTGCGGGGCCATGCGGATGGCGCTCCTCGCGCCGGCTGCCGCTCGCGACAGGTCCGATGCAGGATCGTCGCTCCACCCCGAACTTTTTCTCTGATTGATGGCCACTGCCAACGCCACGTGCGCCGGTGCAAAGTGCTGGTCCAGCGAAACCGCTTGCTCGTAAAGTTTGATGGCCTCGTTGGTACTCTCCCTCGTGAACTGCCAGTGCGCAGCCTGCCCGCGGAGAAAATAATCATATGCATCGAGACTGTCGGTGGGCTTTCGCCTGGCGCGCTCCATTTCGGCGGTTGTCACGCTTAAGCCGATTGCGCCAACCACACTGGTGGATACCTGATCCTGCAAATCGAATACGTCCTCGAGGGCTCCGTCGAATTTGTCCGCCCACAGGTGCGCGCCGGAAGTGGCATCAATCAACTGACCCGTGATCCGCACGCGGTTGCCAGACTTCCTGACGCTGCCTTCGAGGACGTATCGTACTCCTAACTCGCGAGCCACTTGCTTGATGTCAACCGCTCTGCCTTTGAACGTGAAACTGGAGTTCCGAGCGATGACGAAAAGCTGCTTGTTTCGGGAGAGCGCCGTGATGATCTCTTCCACCATGCCATCAGCAAAATACTCCTGCTCCGGATCGCCGCTCATGTTCTGGAACGGCAGGACGGCGATGGAGGGTTTGTCGGGAAGCGGAAGCGGCGTTTTGTTCTCCGGGGATGGCGCGGCTGCCGCTTTTTCTCCGGCGCGCCGCGCCGCATAGAGCCGCACGGGCCGCTCGATATTCTTGAGTGATTTCTCGCCGAGGTCGTCGAAGGTGCACGCGGTCTTGCCGCGGACTTGGTCGAAGGCGCTGCCGGACAGGCACACGCCACCCGGTTCGCACTCGTACTCAACGCGCGCCGCGACGTTGACGCCATCGCCGAAAATGTCTCCATCATCGATAATAATGTCGCCGACATTGATGCCAATGCGGAACGTGATATTGGATTGATCCTTGTCGCGCTCTGCCATCGTTCCCTGCATCACCATGGCGCAGGTAACAGCATCCACCGCGCTGGCAAACTCGACCAGCATGCCGTCACCGGTGGTCTTGACGATGCGCCCTCGGTATTCTGCGATGGCAGGATCGACGATATCGCGGCGGATTGCTTTCAGGGCTGCGAGGGTACCGATCTCATCGGCTCCCATCAGGCGAGAATAGCCGGCGACATCCGCCGCCAACACCGCCGCCAGTCGCCGTTCTGTCCGGTCGCCCGCCAAAGGTGCCCCCAAGTAGCCACTGCCCGACCTTATCAAAGCATGGAGGGTTGTTCGTGGGCTAGGCCCAATGTCCGCTTCTCTAATCGGCCGTCTGGGGTCAAGCACTTTCAGACTATCCACCATCACGGTGTCGATGTCGCTCACGGGCTCTTGCTTCTCTTCGGAATCGGCACAGGGCCCTTCCATCATGGGATTCGAAGACGAGGTGGAACAATCTTTGGGGCGGCCTTGCCGTCAGACGAACGGCAGGTCCAAGCGGACATACGAACTCACCTCATCCATCGTCCCGCGAGGGACATCTTGCCACCGCTGGGTGGATCTCCGGTTTCCTCCTATCGCATTGATCTTATGTGCCCCTCATGCCGCTGCGGTTTCCCTGGTCCAGCGGAACTCGGTGCCGTCAACCCAGATGCGGTGCATGATCACGGCCAGCCGGCGAGCTAGAGCCACGATCGCCTTTTTCATGCCGCGGCGCCTGGCGATCTGCATGGCCCACGCCTTGAGCCAGGACCATTTTTTTGAATGCATCATGCTCTGAGCTGCTTCGTAGAGCATCGTCCGCATCATCTCATCGCCACAGCGTGATATTTTGCCGCTCCAATCGATTTCGCCCGATTGATACCTGGAGCAGGTCAGCCCAAACACCGCCCCGACCGACTTGGATTTGCGGAACCGGGCTGGCACATCGACGGTAGCGCGATAAGTCAGCGCCACCACGGGGCCGACACCGGGGGTCGTCATCAGGCGCCGGCATACCTCATCCTCCCGCACGATAGCCAGCAAGCGGCGGTGCAGAATGACAACCTGTTCGCGCAGCGCCCGCCGGACGATGAGCAGTGATTCGACCAGAACGGCTAGATCGGGCTGGTTCTCGACCATTTCCTGGATGCGGGCCTCGAACCTCACCTTGCCAACCATTCCGACCTTGAGGCCGAAGTTGCGCAAGGTACCTCGCAGATCATTCTCGATGGCGATGGCCTTCGACTGCAATAGCTTGCGATGGGTCAGCAGCATTCGCAGCTTCTGACTGCGGAGCGTCTTCACATGCACCGGTCGGTACAGTCCCACCCGGATCATCTGAGCGATGCCGCGCGCGTCATTGCGGTCGGTCTTGTTGATCTGCGCCTTCAGCACCGCCTGCATGTGCCGCGTCTCGACACAGATCACCGGTAACTCCGCTTCGGCGAGAGCGCTGAACAGCCATTGCGATAGCGGTCCGGCTTCCAGTCCAATCCGCTTGAAGCTGTAGGTGGGGTTCGCCAGAACCTTCAGCAGGGCTTCAGGTTCGCTCGCTACCTTCACTTCCTTCACGATCCTGCCCGTGTCATCCACAATGCAGATGCTGGTCTCCTTGACCGATACGTCCAATGCGCCAACAGGCTGATGCTGCGCTTCTCCTTCTGATGCTTGAGGCCGTCACCACGGACATCGATTTCACCATCAGCCTGAAGCGCAGGCACGGAAAATCTTCAGCTATCCACAAGCTGGGCCGGCCGATTACACCATCTTCGGGGTCAATCGCGTCACTTTGGCTGTGTGCCGGTCACTTCCGGTCTACCCCCAACTCCGGACATGGCGCTGCATCGCAATAACTGACGCTAAGTGTAGTCGCCTGGCTGCTGTACGGCCGTTCCCGAATTGGGTAGGCTTGGCCGATATCAGTTTCTTATTTAAGGCTGTACCCGGTCGGAGCGCACATTAATGGCGAAACGCGGACAAGCGGTGCGCAGGCGGCCTGCCAAGGAACATCAAACCTCGACCGCGCGCAAAAGGCGCTAGCGGAAGTCGATGCAAAAAAGGGAAATTCGAGACTTAAGCACGAACTCGCCGAGGCGCGGGAACAGCAGGCCGCGACCAGCGAACTCCTTAAGGTTATCGGTCGATCCAAGTACGATCTCCAGCCCGTTTTTGAGACGCTGGCCGAGAACGCGGTCAGGCTGTGCGAGGCCGAACGATCATTCATTTTCCGCTTCGGCGGTGAATACCTGCGTGTTGTGGCCACCCACAACGCCTCCGCCGAAATCAGAGCTTTCGTCGAACAAAATCCAATCTTGCCCGGAAGGGGCAGCGCAACTGCGCCGGGGAAGCCGCCCTCGAGCAGCGCACCGTCCACGTGCTCGATGCCCAGACCGATCCCGAGTACACCTATGGATCGCGGCAGGTGGACCCTTTTCGAACCATACTCACGGTTCCTGTGCTCAAAGCGGACGAGCTGTTGGGCGTAATTCTTATCTATCGGCACGAGGTCCGCCCATTCACTGATAGTCAAATCGCGCTGTTGGAGACCTTCGCCGACCAAGCCGTCATCGCCATCGAAAACGTACGGCTGTTCGATGAGGTGCAGGCGCGCACACGCGATCTTCAGCTGCGTACCGAAGATCTACGCAAATCGCTGCAGCAGCAGACCGCGACGGCCGACGTTCTCAAAGTCATCAGCCGCTCGACGTTCGATGTGGATACCGTGCTCAACAACCTGACGGAATCCGGGGTCGCACTTTGCGGATCGACGTATGGCGTAATCTCGCTATCAAAGACGGCCTGCTCAAGCCCCTGGCGCAAACGGGCTGTACGCCCGAATTCGCGGAACTGTTGCGGAAACCCGGTCCGGCCCGATCGCAAGTCAGTTACCGGACGCACCGCACTCCTACGCTCCGTCGTGCACGTCCCCGACGTGACGCTGGATGAGGAATACGATTATCACGGTGGCGAGATCGTTGGGAACTATCGCTCATGCCTGGGCGTGCCGCTGATGCGCAACGGCGAGATTGCGGGCGTTTTCACGCTAATGCGTCGCGAGCCCGGGCCCTTCACCCAGCGTCAGATCGACCTAGTCTCAACCTTCGCCGATCAGGCGGTGATCGCCATCGAAAACGTGCGGCTGTTCGACGAGGTTCAAGGGCGGACCAACGATCTATCGGAATCGCTGCAGCAGCAGACGGCCACCGCCGACGTTCTCAAAGTCATCAGCCGTTCGGCGTTCGACCTTCACGCGGTATTCGAAACGTTGGTCGAAAGTTCGGTCAGGCTATGCGGGGCCGACCGGGCATTCATCTTCCGTTTCGATGGTGAGTTGCTGCGGATGGCAGCGGCCTTTAACTGTTCTCCAGAGTTCACGGCGTGGGTAGAGCAACATCCAATCCGCCCCGGCCCGCACAGCGGTGCCGCCCGCGCCGCCCTGGAGCGACGAACGATCCACATTCCTGATGTCTGGTCTGATCCGAACTATACCTATGGGGCGAGAGACGTCGAGGCGATCCGGACAGTTCTCGGGGTGCCGATACTCAAGAGCGATGACCTGCTAGGCGTTATTATGATTTTTCACCTGGAGGTCAGGCCCTTTACCGATAAACAGATCGCTCTCGTCGAGACGTTTGCCGACCAAGCTGCGATCGCGATCGAGAACGTGCGGCTGTTTGACGAGGTGCAGGCGCGTACCGAGGACCTGAGCAAATCCCTGCAGCAGCAGACCGCGACGGCGGACGTTCTCAAGGTCATTAGCCGCTCCACTCTCGGAGTGAAGCGTGATCTGGAAACTGTTCTCGAGACCCTGCTGGATAGCGCCATCCGGCTCTGTGGTGCGACTCGCGGTCACGTCTACAGGTATGATGGCGAGTTTTTGCGTTTTGCTGCCGCTCACGGTGCTTGGCCAGGATTTCGGGCCTGGTTAGAGGCAAATCCTTTGCGTCCAGGACGAGGATCGATAGCGGGAAGAGCTGCCCTTGATCTCAAGGTCTGCCATGTTCACGATGTTTTATTAGACACGGAATATGAGCAACGCGAACTTTTGAACTCAGCAAAGCTTTCGTTCGGCGCTCTGCGTCCCAAT
The DNA here is from genome assembly GCA_963735835.1 of uncultured Alphaproteobacteria bacterium. GTDB lineage: Bacteria > Pseudomonadota > Alphaproteobacteria > Rhizobiales > Xanthobacteraceae > Bradyrhizobium. The sequence goes on from CAVTNA010000038.1 coordinate 11,204, forward strand.
GCTGGGAGAAGGAGTACTGATTGGCGTTATTGCAATCCTGAAACCGAATGTAGAACCTTTTACCGGCAAACAGATTGAGCTGGTATCAACCTTTGCCGACCAGGCGGTTATTGCGATCGAGAATGTACGGCTATTCGACGAGGTGCAGGCACGCACTGAGGACCTGCGCGAATCCCTCCGGCAACAAACCGCGACCGCTGACGTGCTGAAGGTCATCAGCCGCTCGACATTTGATTTGGAAACAGTACTAAGAACGCTTGTTGAATCGGCGGCCCGGCTTTGTGAGGCCGACAAGGCCACCATCACCCGACAGAGGGAAGGGGCTTTCTATCGCTCCGAAAGCTTTGGCTTCTCTCGCGAGTTTATGGACCTGGTCAGGGACATTCCCGTCTTTCCTGACCGGGGCTCGGCTACAGGGCGCGCTCTGCTTGAGGGTGTAGTAGTTCATATTCCGGACGTGCAGTCGGATCCCGACTATCATTTTGACGAGGCACTGAGACTGGGAAATTATCGCACTCTTCTCGGCGTTCCGATGATGCGCGAAGGCACGCCGATTGGCGTTGTAACGTTAACGCGGTCCGAAGTCAGGCCGTTCACCGACAAACAGATTGAACTCGTCACGACATTCGCCGATCAGGCAGCAATCGCTATTGAAAATGTGCGCCTATTCGAACAGGTACAGGCACGCACCAAAGAGCTCTCCAAATCCCTCGACGAGCTACGCACCGCGCAGGATCGCCTCATTCAGACCGAAAAGCTTGCTTCTCTCGGTCAGCTCACCGCCGGCATCGCGCATGAGATCAAGAACCCGCTCAATTTCGTCAATAACTTCTCGGCACTGTCAGTGGAATTGGTCGACGAACTCGATGATGTGCTCAAGCCTGCGCCGCTCGATCCCAAGACGCGCGAAGAAACCGATGAACTAACGGAGATGCTGAAGGGCAACCTCGAAAAGGTCGTTCAGCATGGCAAGCGCGCCGATTCTATCGTCAAGAACATGCTGCTGCATTCGCGCGAAGGTTCCAGCGAGCGCCGACTGGTCAATCTCAATCGTCTTGTCGAAGAAAGCCTCAACCTTGCCTATCACGGTGCCCGGGCCGAAAATCAGGATTTCAAAATCAATCTGGAGCAGTCTTTTGATCCCGTCCGTCGGCAAAGTCGATCTGTTCCCGCAGGAGATTACCCGCGTCCTTATCAACCTGATTTCGAACGGATTCTATGCGGCAACGAAGCGCAAGGCGGAAAAGAAACTTAATGGTTATGAGCCCACGCTCGCGGCCGCGACGAGAAACCTTGGTGATAGTGTCGAGATCAGGATTCGCGACAATGGTGGCGGCATCACACCGGAGGTCAAGGAAAAGATCTTCAATCCCTTCTTTACTACCAAGCCGCCCGGCCAAGGGACCGGTCTCGGTCTCTCATTGAGCTACGATATTGTCGTCAAGCAACACTCGGGATCAATCGAGGTCGATACCCAGCCCGGCGAGTTTACCGAATTCAAAGTCATTCTTCCGCGCAGAGCCGCCCACAGTCAGGCCGGAGCAAATTCATGAGCTTGCTTATTCTCGTTGTTGACGACGAGCCCGATGTCGAGATGCTGTTTCGCCAGCAATTCAGGCGCGACCTGCGCGACAATCGCTTCAGGATGGATTTTGCACAGTCGGCGGCCAGCGCCCTGCAACGATCAGCGACGCCGCGGGCGAAACGCTGATTCTGATCTTGTCCGACATCAACATGCCGGGCATGAGCGGCGCAGATCAACTGGGACAAAAATGAGCGGACTGCTCCAATGTCCGCTTCAGGTCAATTTCGGAAGTCCGGCCATCCGATTGCGAGGTCTGCTTTACCCCCGCAAACGGACATCGTCAGCCCGGTCTCTAAGGTCCGAAAAGTGCCACGAACGAATTCATGCACCGAAGCAAATCGCACCGCTATTCGATCACCTCGTCGGCGATGGTGAGCACGTTCGCCTGGATCGTTAGGCAGAGCGCCGTAGCTGTCTTCTGATTAATCACCAGCTTGAACTTGCTCAACGCACATGGGCATTGACGTCCTAACGCGGATATTTCGCGGCGTCGCATTGCTGAGCGGCGACCGCTTCGAGGTTATCGCCAAAACTCTCTTGCAAAGATTGGAAATATAGTTTTGGCTTGGCTGGCGTCCCTGACAAAGCAGGCGCTGACAAACTCTATGATAATCTGGACCTTAAGCATGTGCTGTGCAGACTTATTTGCTGGCGCTGCCTGTCGTGATCTGGGTTGGCAACCGTGCGGATGCTCTTCATGACGGCTACTAAGCAATACCAAGGCTCGTCGATCCGGATACTGACGCGCACTGACTTGTGGATTGCGGTAATCGCGCTCGTGGTCTCGCGGCCGGCCACGGCTGCCGATCTTGCCCCTGTTGATCCACCGCGCTCGGCGAGCATTTGGGAGACCACGACGATTGGCATTGAGGCCAGTCCGGAATTCTATGCACTTTCGGACAGCTCTCACGCCGCCGGCAATTATGCGGACACAGAGGCAAAGCTTGGCGTCACCCATGCATTTGCAAACAATTGGTTTGTAGGAGGGTCGTTTCAGGTCACGGTCAAGAACAACAATACTTACCAAAATTATGTCGAGGGCTCGGTGGGGTACAGATTCGATTTTGACAAATTCACCTTGAAGCCGTCTGTCGCAATCGGCAATACCGGGGGCGCAACTGGGCTCGGAGCGAGCAGTACCGCCAACGCGTATTATTATGCTTTGTATCTAGCCGGCGACCTGAAGCTCAATTCGCAATGGACGTGGAACATGTTTGAGCTGCGCTACCGTGACGCGTTCGATTACACATGGATCACTCCCAAGGTCGCAACCGGCCTGACTTATGAATGGAGCGCAGGTAACTTCGTCTATGGCAATGTGGGTTACGCTTGGAAAAATACGGGTAGCGGATTACTTGGCGACAAGATCAACGTCGCAGTCGGCTTCAGGCATAGGTTCTGATTGTGTCAGGCCAGCCCGTCCGACCAATCGCGGGCTTTTGATGTGGGTCCCAAAGGCTCAGGTAATTTGGTGCGCATGACACAGAAGCGGCAAAAAGGGCTCCGGCACATTGCTTCCGGCCACCTAGGAAAATGACATCTGAAGTCCGTTCCGGGTTAAAAACGGAAGTCGGCCCGCCTGAACGGCATGTCTGCTTCACCCCCAGAAGCGGACATTGCCCGCCAGACGCTACATGTCCGAAAAGTGCCACGAACGGACTACGCGACCTTGTGGTTCACTCTAGCGTCTGCAAAGCAGCGCCCAAGGATATCAATTGGCGGCTTACAATCGGTTTTGAATTTCGGATTTGGCGTGATTTGTGCTGGCATCTGTATAGGTGCTTTGTCATTAACTTGAGGCTTTGCTTGCTTAATTAGCAGCCTGTCACTCTTAATCGCGCGATCGACGATCTGCTGAGTAACTATTGCAGTCGTACCGGTATCGGACTGGAAACGTGCTGCTGTGTCCGAAGGAATGACCTGATGCACCGCCACAGAACTAGTAATGCCCACGAGATAGGTGAGCGAATGCAACGTGAGTGTCTTGATAAGCATGATGCTACTCACTTCAGTTAAGTCAGTTCGCACTGCCAAACAGTCGTTGAGGTTTGTCGATTTGATTCATCTACTCAGCGCCTGCGAAACGCGGCGAATGCATGCGCCACAAAGATGACAGCGCTCAAGAAAACAGGGGACACCGTCACGACCTCGATTATCGTACCGCTCGCTTTTGCGCGCCCGCCCGAGGGATGATTTATCCCGTCACTGAGTTTAGGATAGGCGCCGTTGTCGTTAATATTGTTCTGATGGACATTGTCCCAATGGACTCCGCTCGGTGGCATGGGCCTGACGTAGCCGTGCCTGGCGAAGGCGCGGTTTTCGATGCGGTTGAGTAGAAGATCGCACCCCCACCCGATCAGGCAGCATGGTGACGAAGATTTGCCACCATGCTGCTGTCGTCTACGTTACGGCAGCACGTTGGTGAAGCCACCGCCGACACCGATACCGATGTTGTTGGAGACGCCGCTGCTCATGGCCGCGCCGTTGCCGATCGAGGCCGCGCCGCTCACGGCGTTGCTTTGACCCACAGACGCTCCCAGGCCGGTCGAGATGCCGCCGACCGGGGACGCCGCCGCGAAACCAGCACCGATGTTGGTGGTGGTCCCGTTGGCGAGCGAACCCGCCGCCGCCGTGCCCGTCGAGCCCGCCGCCGTCCCGGTCTGGACGTGACCGAGGTTGAGGCCTCCTCCGATCGCGAACGTCGAGGCGGCGTCAGCCGGCACAATGCTTCCCATCAGAGCGATGGACGCAACACTCATCAATAGCTTCTTCATTGTGACACTCCCTTCTTTTCGGTTTCCGCCACGGCGGGTGCCGGGGCGGATTGGGTTGCTGCCGTGGTCGTCAGTCCACCACCCACCGCCGCTTTCTTCTTCGGCGGAGACGCGTGGTGCTCGACGTAGGCCCAGACCCGGCAGCGCTGGCCGGGCTCGTCGTAGTCGTTGCAAAGACGGATCTTGCCGGTCTCGCCCTCGACCAGCAGGATCGGGCCGCCCGCGTAGGGCTGCTCGTCCGTGGCCGTCGTTGCCGCCGATGCGTAGACGACCGGAGCGGGAGCGTGGATGGGACGCACGGGAGCCCGAGGCAGATAGATCGCGCAAACGTCCGGCATCGCGCGGTAGATGTCGCCGTTAAGGCAAAGCCGCGCCACCGCGGCCTTCTTCAGGCCCATGCTCCATAGCGTCCGCGCATCGAGCCGCGCCGCGCAGCTGGGATCAGGGATCGAGGTGCCGAAGCTGATTCCGGTCCCGACAAACGCGCCTCCGCCGGAAACCGACCCGAGGCACGTTTCGAGCCCGGCCGCGGCCAAGCCCGGTGCGAAAACGCTCGGCACGTTCTTGACCGTCTGATCGGCCGGGACGGTGCTGTTGCTGATGATCCTCGCCGAGCCGCCTTGCCCCGAGATCGCCTGCGAGCTCGATGTCGATCTGGCAATGCCGACGCCGGTCGCCGTCGATGATTTAGCCCATGCAGGGCCGCTCGCCGCCATCGTAGCGAGCCGCCACCGCAACGATGGCAGCCAACAAAAGGCGTTCCATGTGTAGCTCTTTCTACCGCGCCGGTAGAATGAAAATTCACAACACACGTCGACCCGCCGATTGGTTCAATTTATCTTAATTTTTACATTTTTCATCCGCAGATTTGTTTCGTGGTTAACAGGCGCGGCAAGCCAGGGCATTTGCGGGGCCGGCTGCAAGTCCATTCGATGCAGCGCTGACCTTCCTTGAACTGGATTTCGGTGAACTGTCTTCGTCGGTGGTGAGATAGATCGCCGCATCACCGTTGCGTCGGTCTACAAACGAAAGCGGCGGAAGCATGCCGAGATACCGACATCGCGCACGCGCGGCGTCCCAGAAGGGTCAAACTGCAACTTCGCGCCCTGCATGCGGTAAGTCAGGTGATACTTCCATTCCAGACATCCGCCGTTCCAGAAGAACGGTCCGCCATTTGTCGGAGCGTCTTTTTGCTGGTTTTTGCTAGACGCCGTGGCTTCCAACTAAGTTTTCCGGCACCCGGCCAATCGCATGCCTTCCTAGATATGTTCGCGAGCGGCGTGGTAAATCGGATTATCGCTTGCAGGGTTATTGCGGAAGCGACATGCTGAACGTTGGATGGAGTGCAAGTGTACGGCGCTAACGGACACTGCCACGAGAACAACAGGTGCGTGACGACGTACTCGAACCGGATTAGCATCCTCGGATTGGAGGCGATCATGTTCAATCCCACCCAAATTGTCATCCAGGCGTTTGTCGAGGAGCTCAAAGGCAAGTACGGCCTAGATCTACGGAAACCTCGAACCCGCCTATCCCGACATTATCGGTTTCGTCGCGCGCCTCGCTTTGGAGAATATTGCCAACAGCGATGCGACCTACCACGACATGAACCACACCATCATGGTGACGTTGGTCGGCCAGGAAATCTTGCTTGGGAAGCACACTAGCGAGGGCGGCGTTACGCCACGCGATTGGCTGCATTTCATGATTTCCCTGTTATGCCATGACATCGGCTATGTACGGGGTGTGTGTCGGGGCGACCGCAAGGGATATTATGTCTCAAACGAAAACGGCGATGCAGTAGCCATATCCGCGGGAGCCACGGATGCATCCTTGACCCCCTATCATGTCACGCGATCGAAACTCTTTGTCCGCGAGCGCTTCGGCAAAGTGAGCTTGACCCACATCGATACGCGAGAAATCGAGGCAAACATCGAGCACACCCGTTTCCCAGTACCTGAGCAGGAACAGCATGCCAGCACGGCCGATTATCCTGGCCTGCTTCGTGCGGCGGATCTGATCGGCCAGTTGGCCGACATCAACTATCTGCGCAAGACGTCGGCGTTATTTGCAGAATTCCGGGAGACCGGCGCGAGCGAGAACTTGGATACCGGACCCCGGATGATTTGCGGGCAGCCTACCCGGCTTTCTTCTGGCAGGCCGTCCGCCCCTATATCGGCGATGCACTCCGGTATCTGCAGGTCACGCAGGAAGGCAAGCAGTGGATCGCCAACCTCTATGCGCACGTGTTCTCGGCAGAACACCGTGGAGCCATTACTGAGGCATAAGCCGGGCCGTACCTGTCGGTTTGGATACCCTCAGCGGACATTCACGCCTTCGCGATGTCCGTTGTGGGTCAAAAGCGGAAAAGCTCAAGGCGAGCATATGTTTTCCGCTCTACCCCGGCGGTCTCAACCGATCGACGCAACACTTTATCTTAAAGGGAAGAGATGGAGTGTAGGATGGAACGGAGATTTCATAGAGGTTTTACCGCGGCAGAAAAGACGGAATTATGGGACCGATGGAAGCGCGGGGAGTCACTGAAGGCGATCGGGCGAGCTTTTGGTAAGGAGTCATCGTCGATCTATTTTCTGGTCGCCCCGCATGGAGGGTTTCGTCCTGCGGAGCGGCGTCGCTCCAGGTTGGCATTGACGCTGGCGGAACGCGAGGTGATTTCCAGAGGCGCTACGGCACGTCAATCGGCCCGGTCTATCGCCAAACTGCTTGGCCGCTCGCCCTCGACGGTGTGTCGTGAAATGAGCCGCAATGGCGGCTGTGATCGCTACCGGGCGACAGTTGCGGACGAGAATGCCTGGGCACGATCGCGTCGTCCAAAATGTTGTAAATTGGCGATCAATTCGCGGCTTCGGCAGGCCGTGGCAGCGAAGCTCAGATTGGATTGGTCACCCGAGCAGATAGCCGGTTGGCTGAAGAGAACGCATCCTGAAGACGAGTATAATCAGGTGTCACACGAGACCATCTATCGCAGCCTGTTTGTCCAAGCGCGCGGCGTGCTCAAGAAAGAGCTGCTTCGCCATCTTCGATCGAAGCGCTCGATGCGTCGCTCCAGACCGGTTGATCCGAATGGCGATAGACGGGGACATATGAAGGATGCCGTCTCAATCCGTCAGCGACCGGCAGCGGTTGAAGATCGGGCGGTGCCTGGCCATTGGGAGGGCGATCTGCTGTCCGGGCCGAACAACACCTACATCGCGACCTTAGTCGAGCGTCAAACGCGTTACGTGATGTTGGCCAAGGTGGCAGGCAAGGACACCCAGACTGTAGTCAACGCGCTCATCAAGCAGGCGAACAAGCTACCAAAAGAACTCTATAAGTCCCTGACCTGGGACCGGGGCAAGGAACTGACAGATCATCGGCGCTTTTCGATGGCGACCAACATCGATGTCTATTTTTGCGACCCGCAAAGCCCGTGGCAGCGCGGGTCGAACGAGAATACCAATGGCCTGCTGAGACAGTACTTTCCAAAGGGCACCGACTTGTCGGTGCATTCGCAAGCTCATCTGAACAAGGTGGCTCGTCAGCTAAACGAACGGCCACGTGAGACCTTGCAATTTGAAACGCCAGCAGAGAGATTTAATGCCTGTGTTGCGTCGACCGGTTGAGCCGGCACCCCAACAACGGACATGCAGTCTAGCAGGGCTGGCCCTTTCAAACCTGCTCGCGATATTCACAAATTGGGTCTCGGCAGATTTTTACAGATAAACGAAAGCGGCCAAGCTCTGGTCCAGCCGCCACCACGCTTTCCCTGCGGGTAGAAATTGATTGATCTGATCGCCGCCGATCATCACCGGCATCATGGTCGAACGCCTTGCGAACAGCGCTTCGGTGGGCGTCCAATGGTAACGTATGAGGGCTGTCAACGGTAACGTATGAGGGTGGCCTCCGAGTATTTTTATAAAAATATTCCCCGATTGGGTTTCAGGAGTATTTTTTAAAAAAATATATATCCAGCCATATTTGCTGAAGGCTGACCAAGGCAAAACTCAAGGCCGCCACCGGCCTGTTTATAGGCGGCCCCCTAGCGGGGGTTGGCTCCCCTTCCGGAAAACGGTTGATCTGCTGGCCTTCGCCTTAAGGGCGCATTCCATCATGCTCTAGTCTGTCGAAACGAACATGGAACAAAGTCCACGAATTCTCCACCGCTTGAAGCGCCGTCTTCACGCTTCGTTCTGTGTTGAAATGTCTTCCGCTCGGCGAGGAAAATAAAAAAGCCTGTGGAATATGGGTAAAAATGGTGGGCGCACAAGGGATCGAACCTTGGACCTCTCCCGTGTGAAGGGAACGCTCTCCCGCTGTCGCCTAACCAGCTGTCCGAAACTCGTGGAATCACAACCGCTTATGAAACGTACGATTTTCTATCGAACTGCGCAATCACCCTGTTTGGGCTCGGTGCTGTGGCCAGAGTGTGACCGGTTTGCTGACCGAACGACGACGCACCGTTCGCGGTACTGGCTGAGAAGGAGCGCTCTCTGATGCCCTCCCGACCCGTCAGGCGCTCGCAGCGACCAAGCGCGCGGCGTGACCCTGGGAAGTCCAAAGCTCTCAAAGGCCCGTGAGAGCGCTGTGGCCTCGATCAAGGCTGGCGCAGACCAGCACGCCGCGAACATCCTGCCGATCATCAGAGAAGCCCAGAAGGCTGGGGCTACGACCTTGCGAGCGGTAGCCGATGCCTTGAACGCTCGCGGCATCCCAACGCCGCGCGGCGGAGCTTGGCACGCGATGTCAGTCAAGAATGCCTTGGACCGCCCGATAGCGGGCAAGTCTCAGCTGGGGGAAGGTTGATGCCTAAAATGTTGGCCCCCTTTGGGACCTGAAATCCTCAAGTTTTTCCTGAGAGCGGTTCAAGAACTTGGGGGCTTTACGCTCGCTGCTGCTGGGCTGAACGCTGCGGTGCGTTAGCCATGAATATGCTCTGGGCACGAGCATGAACGCACGGGATTGACGCGCGTAACCTATTGAGCAGCGAGGGCGCTTATCCAATTGAAGCCGTAGTAGCCGCCCAACCCCTTCATGAAAAGAACGCCCGCAAGAAAGCAAGCGATTGACACGAGAGTTTTTGTTGTGAAAGCCGCAGCGATCAGTTTCGAGAGATTTTCCATACCCCGCATATAGTCGAAACGCTTGCACGGTGATAGCCAAATCGAGCTATCCTCGCATCACGAGGGCCGCAAGGGACAGCCCAAAGGAACCTGTGCTGTCTCATGTCTCATCCGATTGAGGAGGTCGGAAGATCACCGGAGTTTCTCCCAGGCGCTTCCGCGCGACCTCTAAGGCCTCATTGAAATCGTCCATGTCGAACCAAGGCTCGGACAACATGGGCTCGGCCAAGCCTTCCTCCCACAGCCGGGAAGTCTCAACATCGAACTTCCCCTCGAGCTTCTTATTGACAGCCTGAAGGCCATAGCCGGTGACAGCCCACTGACGGCCAAGCCAAAATATGTCGCGATGCAAGGCCATTCTGGGCTTCCCGTTACAAACGTCGCGTATTTTCAACTCACGGGATAGCAGAGCGTTGGACGCCGTCTCAAGTCTCAATGGCGTCGATGGCGACGTTTTCTCGAATGCGCGGGAGTGGCCGTGGTGTTCTCTCGCAGCCCTGTTGATCAGGTTCGCGTAGGAACGTAGGCCGTTTCAACCCAAGGCGAGCGGAGTGGTTAAACGGGCTCTGGTACGATTGGCTTATCAGGGGGCAGCAAGCGGACTTTCAGTCCATTTCACCGCGGGGTCGTCACAACTTATACATTGGAGGTCGGTGCGGCCGGAGAAGGTGACAACCGGGACCATTCGTTTTCCGCATTTAGGGCAGCGTGTTGTTTGATCCATGAGATGATCCTCCCGATTTTTACCTCCGTAACTCGGAACTGAAGCCTTTGTTCCATTCGAGCGTTGGGCGGTGAACGGGTCCCCTTTCGGGGCCTGAAATCCCCAAGTTCTCCTGAGCGCGAGTTCAAAAAAGCTGGAGGTTTACGCCGCTGCTGGCTCGGCTCAGTGCTGCGGTGTTCTCGCGCTGGAATTGGCCGTGACGGCAGCATTCGGTGTACGTCCGCTCTTGAGCGCACTACGGACTAAGGTCAGACATCGCACCATGTCAGAAAAGCGCCAACAGGCGTCATGGAATATAAATGAAGGGCCCCAACTGAGGTGGCTTCAGTGCAATTCCACTTTGCGCTTTTCTAGCTCGATTACCGCTGCCTTCATCCGCTCCTCTGTAAGCGGATCGAATTGATGCCTTAGAAAACGATTGTACTGGTCGATCTGTTTTTGAAGATTTTCGCACTGTTCGCACATAGGCTCACCGCAAGATCAGGCGGGAGCAAACGCGCTCTCAGTCATCGATAGTAGCCGGGGTCCGGGCGATGATGTTTAGACGCTATCACTTATGTCGGGTTCCCGATTAATTATTGTGGAGGCTGGAGGCCCGGTGATCGAAGCCAATCGCTCATATGGCTTGCGGTGTTTAGCTGCCTGATCTTCCCCAGCAGCGCGTCCCTCTGAGGTCCAGGTTTCAGCTTGGCGACTTGGGCTTCCAGCTTGGCCTTCTCGGCTGCGATGTTCTCTTCAAAGGTGTGGGGGAGGGATCGGCGACGCTGCATGACACAACCTCGTGCTTACGGGTCCTGACCGTAGGGTTTGCAAGTTCCGATCCTAATATGCCGCCGCGAGGCCGTCGGTTCCCTAGTGAACATTCCAAATAAGGCCACTGTGATTTCCAAAACCGGCCACTCGGGGTCGAAGTAGGCCAGTACCCCACCCCCCGATAGCGACCATGTCGCATGAAGTGCGTCCGGCCAGTCCCGAGGCACACCTAGAGCCCAAGGAACACCAATGCGACCAACAGCGGCCACGGGACATCGTTGGCCACCGAGGCACCTACGAACCCAGCGGACCCAAGCAAACCTTGGTGGACCAAACACCCCTTGGGTAGACCCTCGTCATCATCGAACGGGTCCCATTTGGGCTCCCCAATTCCGCAAGATTTTCTCAGCGCGACTTCAGAAAACTGAGGTCTTTACGCCCGCTGCTGGCTCGGCTGAACGCTGCGGTGTTCTCGCGCTGTATTTGGTCGCATCGGTCGCGTTGGCTGTACGTCCGCTCGTGAGCGCGCCGATGCTCCTTCAACGCCTGCAGCGTCGCGACCACGTCTGCACCCATCACACGGCTGTAGCCGACGACATCTGCCGCGAGAATGGCTGCGAGGCGGCGGGTCGTGGTCATTCGGGAAGGCCTGCCTTCAGGAGCGCCTCGCGAAGTTTTCTTATTCAATTCGAGAGACCGTATCGGGCTGGACCCGGACCCTAGTGGTTGGATACGCCACTCAGGCGAAAGCCGGAGAAGGCCCGCTTTGGCCTTTTGAGCGTCCTCCAGCCTTCCAGCCTCTACGTAAAACGCAATCGCTGTTGTGAGCCCACCAATGAAATAAGGAAATGATTGTATGGACTTGTCTGCCCAGATTGCCGCTTCAGCATACCTGCAAGCATTGAAGTGACCAAAAGCAATACCGAGCATCAAAGTGAAGCTAAGTGGATCGCGCGGACTGAGGCGCATACTCCGCTCAAGGTCGGCAATCGCTTCATCCGAGCCACCATCCCAAGCTCGTAACCATCCTCTCGCATTATATGCCGACGCTAAATTGGGATTTGACCGGATAGCCCGATCAACCAACTCGATACCAGCTTCAAAATTCACCCGATTATGGAAAAGAGCAAAGCCAATCGCGCTAAGAGTAGTTGCGTCATCAGTGCCTAATTCCTTAACGCGGTCAGCGAGACGCAAAAGCTCCGCATCGTCGCTGGCAAAGTCGGCTGGCCAGCGGTTAGCTCGTCGCCACATCAAACACATGGCTGCGGCCCCGTACGGGTCCGGAAAAGTCGGGTCAAGCGCTATTGCATTCTTGAAATGTTGGAGGGCGGCGTCATTGTTTTCCGGGCTCGTGGGCCAGTTGATATGAGGAAGTCCACGATAGAGCTCAGTAACCGCATCGACACTGTCACTTGGCCTCCGCCTTGCTCGTTCGATCTCAGCGCGATCAAGTTCCGGCGAGATGGCTCCCACGACCAGTTGCGTTACGCTGTCCTGCAAATCGAAAATATCGTCCAGCGCGCCGTCAAATCGATCCGCCCACAAATGGGCGCCTGTCGCGGCGTCGATAAGTTGTCCTGTAATCCGCACGCGACCACCCGCCTTGCGGACGCTGCCTTCCAGCACATAACGCACACCAAGTTCGCGTCCAACCTGCTTGATGTCTACGGCCTTGCCTTTGTAAGTGAACGACGAGTTGCGGGCGATAACGAACAGCGACTTGAACCGCGAAAGCGCTGTGATGATGTCCTCGACCATCCCATCCGCGAAAAACTCCTGCTCAGGGTCACCGCTCAAGTTCTGGAACGGCAGTACCGCGATGGAGGGCTTGTCGGGCAGCGCGAGAGGTTTGCCATCACCGAGAGACGAGACCTCTTTCAACGCTGAAGACGCCGCCTCGCCTTGCGCCTTAACCTCATAAGCCCGTATCGGCTCCTCGATGTTCTTGACCGTCTGCACACCGAGGTCCGTGAACTCCAGCGGCAGGATTTTCCGCACCTGATCATAGGTCACACCGGAGACGCAGAGCCCGCCAGCCTTCGCGAGCGTCTGCAATCGAGCTGCGATGTTCACCCCATCACCGAACAGGTCACCGGCGCGGACCATCACGTCACCGACATGCACCCCTATGCGGAAGTTGATCTGACGGTTCTCAGGAAGCGCTGAGTTGGCTTTGGCCAAGGCATCCTGAGCCTCCATGGCGCACCGGACGGCATCAACCGCGCTGCCAAACTCCGCCAGCACACTGTCGCCAGCCGTGTTGGCTATGCGGCCCCCGTGCGCCCCAATGAGCCCATCCAGGATTTCCCGGCGCGCCGTGAGAGCATCGAGGGTAGCGACCTCATCGGCGCCCATGAGGCGGCTGTAGCCCTCCACGTCAGCCGCGAAGATGGCCGCTAAGCGTCGCTTCGTTTCAATGGGCTCGGCCAAGGGTGACCCCAGTGCCTGCGGTTTCCGTGGGCGTATCTTGGTACGCCGGAGCCAATGGGGTCAATCGCGTGTGGAGCTGCGGGCGGGGGTGCGCTCTAGTTGCTCGGCACTCGCGCTGGGAGCCCTTTAGCCCTCGGGCACCCAGGCAAATTCGCAGGCCCTGGCTACGAGTGGTCGCTCGCGTCGCGGAGACGAGCCATCTCGGATGGTCGGCATCCGGCCTGCGCAGGCCGTCTCGGTAGCGGCGGATGGTGAAGGTGGATTGTACGCAAGGCCCGCCGCGCGGCGGCCCGTGCCTCAGTCGAGTGAGCCGAGCTAGCGACCAAGTGCTAGCGGCGAGAGCCAGAAATGCGTGACGTGGATGATTTCGGTTGATCTCGATCGAGCGACGGAGCCAGCGCGACCGCCTCCTCGTCGGCGCCGAGCTACAGCTTGGCGAAGCCCGCGAATATCATCCAAAATAGGCGTCCGTGTCACGAGGAGATGAGGCGGAGCGCCTCGTGGATATGGGCTCTCGGTTTCCTCGCCGCGACCAATGAAATACTTGGCGAGACCGATGAACGCCGTGAGCGGCGGCCAAATTGCGATCCAGCGCCAACGCCCGCTCGCATTCGGCAATGCCTTGGGCCGCGCGGTTCGTTTGGATTTGGACGAAGCCCAAACGCAGTGATGCGCCAATGCGTGGTTCGGCGCTAGGGACAGCGCCTTGGTCAAGGTCGCTTCGGCCGCCGCAAGGCGCGCGATCCGGTCGTCGGTACACAAGGACGGCACCAATTGCAGCGTCGACCATCGCCATGCCGACCAGCGCCTCGATATTGCCGGGATCGAGCGCCAAGGCCCGTTCGAAAAAGCTGCGCGCTTGCGTCATGATATTCGGAAGTTCGCCCCTTGTTCACACAAGCCCTGCCTTGGAAATACAAGTCCATCGCATCGGGATGCGGCGAACGCTCCGCCCGCCGCGCCTCAGCTTCAATGAGTTGGGCATTCAGCGTGTTGGCGAGCCTCGATACGATTTCGTCCTGCATGTCGAACAGGTCGGCGACGGGCTTGTCGAACCGCTCGGCCCAGAGGTGATTGCCGGTTTCGGCGTCGATCAACTGCACGTTCACCCGGAGGCGGTTGCCGCCACGTTGCACCGAGCCTTCGAGCACATAGCGGACGTTCAGCTCGCGTCCCAGCTTCTTTACGTCGACGGCTTTGCCCTTGAACGTGAACGCGGTGTTGCGCGCAATCACGAACGCGCCACTGATGCGCGACAAGTCCGTGGTCAGGCTCTCGGTCACGCCATCCACGAAATACTCTTGCTCGGGATCGCCGCCAATATTCGCAAACGGCAGCACCACGATGGACAGACGCGGGGCTGAAGATGGCAGCGGGGCGGTTTGATGAGCATTCGCGCTCGGGCCAACCGCATAGGCACGTACCGGACGGGCGATGTTCTTGAGGGTCTGCTCGCCAAGATCAGCGAACTCGACCGCGACCTTGCCGCGAACCTGATCGTAGGCTGAAGATGAGATGCAGATGCCACCCGGTTCGGCGATGCCCTCAAGCCTTGCAGCGACGTTGACGCCGTCACCGAGGATGTCGTCGCCCTCGATCAGGATGTCACCGAGATTGATCCCGATCCTGAACAGCATACGCCGGTCCTGCGGGACCCCTTCGTTCCGCTCGGCCATCACCGCCTGCACCGCCACCGCGCATTCGACCGCATCGACCACCGAGGGAAACTCAAGCAACACGCCGTCCCCCGTGGTCTTCACGAGACGACCGCCATGCTTCGCCACGAGAGCGTCGGTGACCGCGCGGTGTTCGCGGAGGGTGCGGGCGGTGCCGACCTCATCGAGCCCCATGAGCCGTGAGTAGCCCGCAACGTCAGCCGCGACTATCGCCGCGAGCCTGCGTCCGACCCGACCTGGTTGCTGCTGCTCCATAGGCAAGCGCCCCTCTCTGGAGCATTTTGTACGGAGCGGGAAGCAGGAGGCAAGGGACAATCAGCGGAGCAGGGACACCAACGAGCCCCAAAGGCACCACTGCGCACAACATCGACCATGGGACATCGCGACCCTGAGCCGCCTGCGGGTCTTGCGGCCAGAGCGAGCCTTGGTGGTCTTAGGTGTCTCGTCAGTGCTACGTCCGCTTCGGAGCGCATAACGGACTTAGGTCAGTCGTTACGCGAGGTCCGAAAAGTGCGCCAAAACCGGAAAACATAACGGTTTAAATGATCGGGTAGCCAAGGCACATCGGCACGGCGCCTACCATCGCTTCTGGCAGGTCATTTGTGGTAGGATGTAGATCGCCAGACGCTGCCTTGCGGTGGCTGCCGAAACACGAGGCAGTCGATGTATATCAGACGAAGGACCTCGCATCCTGCGCTCCGCAGCCTCGTTCGCTCGTTCGAGGAACGCCGGGCAACATTGGGCCCCGAAGGGCTGGCGTGGCCGCTGACGGCACGCCCCCACCAGATCATTGACATTTATCTAGGCGATCCATTTCGTGTTCGAATTGACGGAAGTTCCCTGCAGACGGCCCCCGAAATGGTCGTGGTAGGTCCGCAAGGGTCGCGCCGAATTCATCTCCACATGTCAGGCGAAGTACACGTCTTCAACATTCTGCTACAGCCGGCTGCGCTCAACAGCCTTGTCGGCTGCGATATGACGTCTTTGGTCAATGACGGCATTTCGGCTCGCGACGTTATCGGTAAGCGCGCCGTGCTGCTGAACGACACCGTGCGTTCGGCTCCGGACTTTGCCTCGCGTATGGCCGCCGCAGAACGCTGGTTTGGAATGATGCAAGATGACGGTTCGGTTCAGGACGGGATCGGTTATACATCCCGTCTGCTGCTGGCATCGCGGGGGCGCGTCCGTATCGACCAGCTTGTGAAGCAATCGGGGTTGAGCGCACGTCATTTTCAACGCCGTTTTGCGTCACAAGTGGGCCTTTCTCCGAAACTCTATGCGCGGACGATCAAATTTGATGCAGCTTTGACAGCTCATCGCAACGAACCAATGAAGTCATGGACGCAAATTGCGCATGAAGCTGGCTATTTCGATCAAGCGCATTTCATCCGCGAGTGCCACGCATTAGTTGGCGTTGGTCCAAGTCATTTTATCGGTGATTGGGATAACATTCTTTCCCCAGATGGCTGAAATATACAAGCATGCCAGCCGGCGGCGGTTATTTGTTATCGGGAAACCAAGCCGCCTGCGCAGGCGGCGCATTTGACCGGTCCATTCATTGCGATCACGGGGAAGGAGCTTACGGATGGTGTTTCCGGCACAGCAGTCCATTCTGGCACTTTTCGCAGCTACTTTCGCGTTGATCTATTCGATCCGTAGCAGTGCGACCGCTGAGGAAAAGCCTGCCATCTCTAACGATATTGTCGTGACGCTGCTTGGCACGGGTGGCCCCGAACCGACCGCCTTGCGTTTCGGACCGGCCACACTCGTTCAAGTCGGCGGACAAAATCTACTATTCGACGCGGGTCGAGGAGTGACGACACGCCTCTATCAGTTGGGTATATCATCAGGTAAGGGCATCGATGCAATTTTTCTGACCCACTATCATTCGGATCATGTCGCTGGCCTGCCTGACCTGTGGATGACGGGGTACATGTTCGGGCCGTTTGGATCGCGTGCCAAACCCATGAGGCTGTGGGGTCCATCGAACGGCTCAGCCTCGCCAAGCGGTGCGGCAAAGATTGCCAAGGGCCTCGCGGAGGCATTTTCGGATGACATGAGCATCCGTCAAGCTGACGAACACATCTCAGCGGCTGCCATGCAGATTGAGGTCCACGACTTCCAAGCGGACGGCGTGGTGTTTGAAGAGGCCGGCGTCAGGGTCACGGCGTTTGCTGTCAATCACGGCGACCTGATCAGGCCATCGGTGGGCTATCGGATCGACTATGGCACCCGATCTGTAACGATTTCAGGTGACACCAAGTTTGACGAAAACCTGATTAAGCACGCAACGGGAAGCGATCTGTTGATCCACGAAGTCTTTGCGATTTCAGCACAATTGGCAAAGTTGCCGCAGTTGAAGCCCGTCGCGGATCATCATACGTCGCCTGAGGAAGCCGGCATCGTATTTTCGCGCACAAAGCCCAAGCTCGCGGTCTATTCGCACGTCATACTTCTCGAAACGAAGGTGACTGAGCTCGTGACCAGGACACAGAGCACTTACCCGGGCCCGTTGGAGGTCGGGTGTCTCTGCTCGCACGGCACGTCCGTTGCACCCTCAAGAGCAGACGTCGTCAGGCCGCTCCGGCATGTCCGTCTCGTGCTTGCATCAATCAGGTCACCTGGTCCTGTGGGGCCACATAGGAGCCCACAGGAAAACCCAAGAACCTGAGCCATCGAACCCACCGGTGCGCTTGAACTGAGCCAGTCGATCCCGAGGGCTCTCAGGACCTCTTGAGAGCAACGGACCGCGTCGGGTCTGTCGGGTGTCTCGCGCGCCGAATGGGGGAATTTCGCTGGCTCTGGGGACCTCCCGAGCTAGAGCGCAGGCACCATGCCTTCGGCCACCGCCGCCGCCACGAGTTGGTGCGCGTCCGTGATGCCTTCTTGCGCCGACATGACGATGCGCTGAGCCATCTTCGCTTTGGTCGCAGGCGTGCGTGACGTCACCGGGACGCGATCAGACGCAGCGTCCAGAGCCCAACGCATGGTGGTGACGAAGTCGGGTGCGAAGGCTGTGGTGATCTGCGGCATCTTGGGGTCCTTTGGGTTGCCCCAGCCGTGTAGTCGATGAATGTGACGCGCCGGTGTCGTGCTGATCAACTCAAGTTGAGCGAAGCGGCAGAACGGGGGTGAAGCTAGGGAGTACCTAGGTACGCCTAAGATGCCTATGTCCCTGAGAGCCCCCTAAATCGCCCGCTACTCAAGCGAGCTAACGGGTCCGCGATCCCACCATGAGACACGCATCTTATCCAACGTCCCTTGGGCTTCTTAGGCAATCCGTGGGTATTTGATCTGGGATTTCGGATAGGGCTCAGGTGTACTCAGGCGTCCCACTGAGCGGCTTGAGGATCACCGCGACCCAGAAACGTCCAGAGATACCATCGAGTACTGGGGTTCCTGAGGGTCCTGAGACCCCTAAAGCGGCCAAGGCTCTGAGAAGAGAAACTTCTACACATGGTCTGTGGTTTTATTGTTGCGCTTGCCCACCAATTAACGCACCCCTGAGACCTCTAAAGACCTTCTTCTCTTAGAGCCTTCAGGGGTCGATTAGCCCAAGCCACACACAGACGAAGGCAACCTACCAACTGGCAGGGAACACACCCTGTGCCTTAATCAAGGTCAATCCATTGATGTTATCTACTATCAGCGCTCAGGACCATTATGCCCTCGTTTCGCCACAAGAGTTCACAGACCGCATGGACAGTCCACTGGTCTCAGAGGCTTCAGCTCGTCACATCGCCAGCCCTCAGAGACCTGTGGAGCAAAATGGCATCCACCTTCAGGACATCGATCATAAATTCAATAACAGGTGTAGTTGATGCGCCTTGGCTGATCCTCCAGCCGCCCACAGGCTCTGGGAAAACCGAAGGCGCTTGTGTGTTTGCAGCGATGCAAGCTGAGGCGAACGCTGAGGGCCTGCTTAAGCCCGTTGGTGTGTTGATCGTGACGCGCCGTATTGAGCAGGCTGATGCCTTGGCCGAGCGGGTGAATGAACTGACAGGGCGTGTGGTCGCTGTCGCTCATCACTCCGACGAGACCGTGCGACACCTCAGGAGCTGATCGAGAGTGACATCCTGATCATCACCCACCAAGCCTACGTGAACGCTGCGGAACACCTCGGCTCTCCCAAGAATACGCCGCAATTCGTCACATGGCGTGGTGGCAACCGCCTCCTAACCATCATCGACGAGGCCTTGGCCAACGTGGTCGAGAACACTAGCGTCACGATGGCTGACCTTGCTCAGGTGTTGTCGTACATTACGCCTGAGATGCGCCACGATTTTCCTGAGCAGCTCAAGGTCTTGGAAGAACTGCAATTCGTTCTCGTCAAATACGCCGATCCGCAGGGGCGATCCGATAACCGTTCAACTCGGATGCTCTGGGACGACACGGCCATCCAGTTGCCCGACATGGATGCACTTGGACGCGCTATGAAGCGCCTGCGGTATGACACGATTGTATTGAGCGAAAGCCATGATGGTAGCCGTCAGCGCATTGCCGAGAAGGTCGATGCCACTCTGCGGGCCTCTCAGGTCGTAACAGAGCAGTGGGCATACTACTCTCAAAAAGGAATGGAGCACTCAATCAACTCTTCGTCGTTTCTGCTTCCTCTGGATGCCCCAGGACCTGTGGTGCTCGACGCGACTGCCAACACGAATTTCATGTGGGACCTGTTCGGACCGAAGGCAGAGATTGTGCCTACGCCGCCAGGTGTTCGCGACTACTCGACTGTCAAATTGAATGTCGCGCGAGCTTCGGGACTGGGCAAGGGCAGCATGATCGAGAATGCCAAGACACGGGTTCCTCGGCTGCTTGAGGCTTTGCAGAGTGAGGTTGGCCCTGACCGTTCCGTGTTCATGTGTATGCATAAAGATACCAAACACGTGGCCCTGACTTACGCTCATTCGTTTGTGCGCTTTGACGTTGGGCACTGGGGCGCTATCGACGGTCGCAACGATTGGTCCGACTACGACACTGCCGTCATCTTCGGGCTACCATACCGAGACCGGATTTGGTCCACGAACCAATTCTTCGCCCTGCGGGGCCACCAAGACGATCATTGGTTTCAATACCCCGACTGGAACGAACACGACAACGTGCAACAGATTATGGAGCAGCGCCAGTTGTCCGTGTCGATCATACAAGCGATCAATCGCGTTCGCTGCCGTCGCGTCATAGACGCTCAGGGGCGGAGCCCTTCAGCGGACATCTATGTTGTCCTGCCAAGGGATCAGATTGGGGACGCCATCCTGCAGGACATCCGTGCGGACATGCCGGGCATCCAAGAGATGCCGTGGGCGTTTGAGTTGGACGGACCTATTGTGCCTACGGTGCGAAAGGGCAGTTCGCATGAGGCCCTGATCACGTATATGACCACGCGGCCTCCCGGTGAGACAGCCATGTCCACCGTTAAGGATGCGCTTGGATTGAGTGACAACACACTAAAGAAACTCAAGGAGGTTCTCGGAAGAGCCGATCATCCCACGACAACAGCATTGCGCAACATGGGCGTTCGTTATTTCGTTCGAGGCAAGGGACCTGGTGCGAGAGCGTTTTTGATGAAGGATTAGGCGGCTTAGGTGGCTGATGCGCTCTCGTGTTTCTGAGGTCCCATGTGGTCCCGAAAAGCATGAGAGCGCGCCTAAAGCGGGGTGTCGTTCGGACATCACGAGTTTTATGTTCCAACCGTCGCTGCGTCTAGGCGCTTCAAGATACTCTGTCTCGTGGCGTGGCTATAACGAAATAGCATTCGCATATCTTTGTGTCCGCTAATCAAAGCAACCTCTGGCGTCGATAGTCCCATCTCGAAAAACGAACTGATCGCCTCGTGCCTCAGGTCGTGGAAGTGGAGGTCCTCAATACCAGCCCTTCTCTTCACCCTCTCCCAAGCCAGCCGAAGCGCATTGGCCGTGATAGGAAATACCCGATCATTGTCTCCAAGCTGATCGCCCAGCACGTTCAAGGCTGCCGATGTCAACGGGATGGATCGAGAGCGTCCGTTCTTGGTGTCCGGGATCAGGAGGGAGCGTTGGGCTCGATCTATGTTCTTCCATCGCATGGCCAACATTTCGCCTCGACGCATCCCAGTTGCTACGGCAAACCTGATGATTGATGCGATCAGGGGATTACGTCTGGAGTTTGCGGCCTCGACCAATCGAGAAAACTCGCCACTTCTCAGTCGCCGCTCGCGTTTTTGATCTGGCGCTTCCAACTTGAGCTTGTTGAGCGGGTTCTCCTTCAGAGGTAGTCCCCATTCGTCTCGGGCCACCTCGAATAGATGCCTGATGGGTGTCAGCTCCCGCTTCAAGGAGGTTGGCTTGATCGCTTGGAGGCGCTGATCCCCGGTAGACAGCAAAGTCCTCTGTACGAAGCTCCGAGAGACGTTTGGAGCAAATCTGCCGGGCCAGGAAAGCGTTGAGAACGATAGTCTCGGATGACGCTGTTTTCTTTCGTGGGCTGACCGTGTCCCTATAACGCCGAACAAGGTCCCCAAGCGTCACGCGTTGCAGGACCTTCGGATCACTCGGGAGTTCTTGTCGGTCGGCTTGCCTCTCGCTATGTCGTGCCCATTCCAGAGCGTCCTTCTGGAACGTGAATGATTTGGACATCGGTGCCAGCCCAACGCGCCTGATCTGGACCTGCCACTTGTCTCTATGCTTGCGAATAGTCGCCATCGAACCTCCAGCTGTGACCACAGTGTGACCAGCTGCGATTTCGGATTGTCGGAGGTTGGTGAGGCTTCGGGAAATCTAAGTCGACTGAATGACTTAAATGGTGGACGCACAAGGGATCGAACCTTGGACCTCTCCCGTGTGAAGGGAACGCTCTCCCGCTGAGCTATGCGTCCGGGATTTTGGTGCACGTCAAAGCCGGCAGATCGGCGTTCGACTGAACAATACACGTCGTCGTCAGAGCCCGCGATTTACGAAGTGCGGGCTCCCGGTGTCAAGCCAAGTATCGGGCGGGTTCAGCCCGGCTGCTGCTGGCGGGCCCGGGAGGCGTGCGACTGCAGCGCGCGGATGCGCTCGGCCAGCGTGCCGCCGCCTTCGGGAACGCCGCCACCTGGCGCTGCGCCGTTGGCGGCGGCGCCATTGGCGGGCTTCTCCGGCTTTGCCGCAGACGCCGGTTCCTGCCGCCAGCATGGCCTCGATCGGCGAATTCGGCCCCTCGAGCTGCATCGCGAGTTTGGCGACCTCGGCGGCGATATCGTTGATGCGTTCGCGCAGCAGCGCGTTTTCCATCCGCTCGGTCGCCCAGGAGCTTTCGGCCTGCTGCTGGATCGCGTTGATGTCGCGCTGCAGCTTGGCGCGCTCGTCGCGCGCGACGCGGAGCTGTTCCTCGACCGCGGCCTTCTCGGTCCGCAGCTTTTCCAGCGCGGGCGACTTGCCGCCGTTCATGGCGGCGATTTCGTCGCGCAATTCCCTGGCGGTGCGTTCGGCGGCTTCTTTCGCCTGGCGCAGCTGGTTGTTTTCGTAGTCGCGCTCGGCCAGCAGCTTGCCCTGCGTGGCCAGCCGCGCTTCCAGGTCGTTGACGCGGTTGCCGAGCATCTCGGCTTCCTTGACCTGGACGATCAGCTGCCGATCGAGATCGGTGACGCGCTGGCTCAGATTTTCGACGCGGCTGCGCGCCTCCGTCAGTTCGCGCGTCGCCTTCTCGGATTCGCCGCGCTCCTGCTCGAGCCGCGTCTGGGTCGCGGCGAATTCCTTTTCGGCGTCGCCGACGCGGCCCTTCAGCGCCTCGATCTGGGTGCGCACCGCGACCAGCTCGACCTGGCGGCTGTCCGCCATCATCGAACGGTCGGACAATTCGGCATTGATCTTGGCGAGTTCGCCCTGCTTGTCGTTCAGCGCCTGTTCGGCGTCGCGCAGCGATTCGGTCTTGGCGGCGAATTCCTCTTCGGTGGCGCGCAGCTGCTCCTTCACCGCCTTCTCGCGCGCTTCCAGCGAAAAGATCGTGGCGTTCTTTTCGCCGAGCTCGATCTTCATGCGGTTGATCGCGTCGGTCTTCTTGCCGAGTTCGGCGAGCTGGCTGGTGGTCTTGTTCTTGAGCTGGTCGACGCTCATCTCGAGCCGCCGCGCCGACATCGCGAATTCCGCGCGCAGCTGGTCCTTGTCGGCCTGGATCTCGGCCATCGACAGCGGCGTCGCCGCCTCGAGCCGCCGGGTCGTCAGCCGCACCGCGCGGTTATGCACCAGCGGCACGATCATCAGCCCGAACAGCATCGAGACCAGAAAACCGATCGCCAGATACATGATCGGTTCGATCATGAAATGCTACTCCCCACAGAGAAACTGCTACGATCACAATGCCATGGGGCGCAGGGTAAACGCCAGCCTAATGCCGCGTTAACGTGAATCCGCAACCAGAAGCGCCGTCTTGGCAGCCCTGGCAGGATTCGAGCGTCAGAACGGGTTCCAGGTCGCGCGCGGGGTATATTTGAGATAGCCGATATTGGCGCCGAGCCGCAGGCCGATGCCGGAGCGGATCGGCACCAGCACGATGTTGTTGGCGGTCAGCGCGGTCATGCCGAAGCCGCCGATGATATAGGCGGAGCCGTCGATGCCGACGAAGCGCTGGTAGATCGCGTTGGTCGCGGGAAGGTTGTAGACCAGCGTCATGGTGCGCGCGCCGTCGCCGCCCCAGTCGAAGCCGACCGACGGTCCCTGCCAGTAGACCCGCAGGTCGCCGGCATTCTTGGTGTAGAGCGTGCCTTCGCCGTAGCGCAGTCCGGCCACAAAGGCGCCCGAGCCTTCCTCGCCGAGCACATAGCCGTTCGGCAGGCCCCATTGGCTGACCGCGCGCTCGATCACCGAGGCGAGCCCGCGCGAGACGTTGCCGAAGAACTTGTGCCCGGCGCCGAGCCAGTTCGTCCGGCCCGTAGGTATTGGGGCCGGGCTGGCGCTGCGGCGGCGGCAATTCCGGCGGCGGCGCCTGCTGCGCGGAAGCGGGCACGGTCCAGCACATCAGCGCGGCGAGCGTCACCGCGGCAAGGCGTGAAGCGAAAGTCATGAAAGAACCCCTGGTATCGAAATCCTGGCCGCCGCCTTAACCTGACGCCAACAAGCATGGCTTTAGGTTGCGCCCAGTGTCCCCCGACTCGAATGTTATCGGCACCAACTATGACGGCACAACGGCAGGAAAGAAACGGCGATCGCTCCGGAACAGGCTTTCGCCCCGGAATAGCCTTGATCGCCTTGCGCCTGATGGCCAGCCTTGCCGCACAGGCCTGCCCCGATTTCGCCGCCCGGGCCGCGACCACCGAGCGGGTGGTGGTGAACCGCTTCAGCGGTCTGGCCATCGAGGGCTTCGACCCCGTCGCCTATTTCGTCGACGCCCGCGCCCTGGTCGGCCTGCCCGATTTCGAGGCGTCCGAGGCCGGCGCGGTCTGGCGGTTCCGCAACGAGGGCAATCGCGCCTCTTTTGTCGCCCATCCCGAAATTTACGGTCCCCAGTTCGGCGGCTACGACCCGATCGATCTGGCGCGTGGCGTCACCGTCGCCGGTAACCCGCGGTTCTGGCTGGTCTCGGGCCAGCGGCTTTATCTGTTCGGCCGCGAGGAGAACCGCGACGCCTTCGCCGCCGATCCCGCGCGCTTCCTGCGGGAGGCCAACGCGCGCTGGCCGGCGCTGGAGCAGGAGCTGGCGCAGTAGCGAAGCCGTCATTCACTCGCTGCCGCCGGGGATCGCCCCAGGCGATGAATTCCGGCACGATAAAGCCGGTCCGGCCTCTGCCGAATTGCAGGTCAGCGCCTTGGGCATCCGTGATCTTGCCGCCGGCGGCGGTGACGACCGCGTGTCCCGCCGCGACATCCCATTCGGAGGTCGGGGCGAGGCGGGGATAGATATCGGCGCCGCCTTCCGCCACCCGGCCGAATTTGACCGCCGAGCCGAGCACCTGCCGGATGGCGCCGGGTCTCGCCGCGATGAAGGCTTCGGTCCGGCTCTCCATGCGAGCGGCTGACCGCGACGATCCAGGGCTCGCCCGGCTGCGGGTGGGTGCGGGTATGGATCGGCTCGGCCACGGACTTCTCACCCATCGTCAGCCGTTCCGCGCCGCGGCCGACCAGGCCGCGCCAGATCAGTCCGAGCGCCGGTGCGCCGATGATGCCCAGCAGCGGCGTCCCGTTGGTCACCAGCGCGAGATTGACGGTGAACTCGTCGCGGCCGGCGACGAATTCCTTGGTGCCGTCGAGCGGATCGATCAGGAAGAAGCTGCCGCTGTAAGGCGGCTTCGCCAGAGCGACGCGCTCTTCGGACAGCGCCGGGACCTCCGGAACAAGCCGCGCAAGGCCCTCGGCGATGATGCGGTCGGCGGCGAGATCCGCTTCCGTCACCGGCGATCCGTCGAGCTTGCCGTCGATCCTCATGGCAGCCCGGTTGACGGCAAGAATGGCCGCTCCGGCCCGGATCACCAGGTCGGTCAGGGGCTCCATCAGCGCGGCCGCGGCGTCGCGATCGATCACGGCTGCTTGCGAACGTGCCTCATTCATGGGCGGGTCTCATATGCAGTTCGTCTTTCCCTCGGGCCTCGCCTTGTGTTGGCAGCCCGTGCGTCCGCAGTGTATCAAACCAGCAAGCATGCGTGATTCGTCTCAGTCCGCGCTGTCGCGGATTTCCAGGAACACCTTATGTCTGGCACCTCGTCTCCCGCTCCCGCCCCCGATGCCCTCGAACTGGCGGCGCTGTTGTGTTCGCGGGTTTGCCACGATCTCATCAGCCCGGTGGGCGCCATCGTCAATGGGCTTGAGGTCCTCGACGACAATCCCAAGCCGGAAGACCGCGAATTCGCGCTCGATTTGATCCGCAAGAGCGCCAAGACCGCCTCGGCGCGGTTGCAGTTCTGCCGTCTGGCGTTCGGCGCGGCGGGATCGTCGGGCGCGCAGATCGATCTCGGCGATGCGCAGACCATGGCGCGCGGTCACCTCGAGGACGGCAAGACCACGATCACGTGGAATTTGCCGCGCGTGCTGCTGCCGAAGAACCGGGTCAAGCTGCTCCTGAACATGCTGGTGATTGCGCAGCAGACGATCCCGCGCGGCGGCGTGCTTACGGTCGATCCGATCGGCGAGGGCGAGGCGATCGGCTTTCGCGTCACCGCGAGCGGGCTCAACGCCCGCCTGCCGCAGAATATCGCCGATCTCCTGAGTTCAGGCTCGGCCCCGGATGCCCATGCGGTGCAGCCTTATTACACGCGGCTGCTGGCGCAGGCCTGCGGGTTGAGCGTGGTGCTTGCCGCCGAGGGCGAAGCGGTGGTCGTGACCGCTTCCTGAAGCCGCCCGCGCGAAAACATGGTTAACCAACGGTTTACAGCGGGCGCCCGGATTCCGTGGGACCGCCTTATCTCTTTGTTGATCCCGTTCTTTTCCAATTACTCAACCAATATTAAACGCTTTACGGACAAGCTGGCCACACTCTGAAAGGCGTGTCGATGTCGCGCGCCGGTGTGTTCGAAGGCCAGTTTCATGGATGATCTGTTGCGGGAGTTTCTGACGGAGACCAGCGAGAGCCTGGATACGGTCGACAATCAGCTGGTGCGGTTCGAGCAGGAACCGAACAACGCCAAGATTCTGGATAACATCTTCCGCCTGGTTCACACCATCAAGGGCACCTGCGGCTTTCTGGGGCTGCCGCGGCTGGAAGCGCTGGCCCATGCCGGCGAGACCCTGATGGGCAAATTCCGCGACGGCATGCCGGTCACGGCCGAGGCGGTCACGCTGATTCTCGGCAGCATCGACCGGATCAAGGAAATCCTCTCCGGACTGGAGGCCACCGAGGCCGAGCCGGAAGGCACCGACCAGGACCTGATCGTCGAGCTCCAGGAGATGGTGGAGCGCGGCATGCGGGCGATGTCAGCGTCGGCGCCGCCGACCGCGACGGCCCCTGCAGTTGAGCCCGCGGTTGCCCAGGGCACCTTGGTGCCGCAGATGCTGGAGCGGCCACTGCGTCCCGGCGAAGTGTCGCTGGACGAGCTGGAGCGCGCGTTCCGCGAGACCGCGATCGAGGTTGCGCCGCAGCCGGCGCCGGCGAAGCAGGCCGCGCCCGCGCCCGCAACAGCGCGCGGCTTCATCGAAAGAGGCCAAGCCGGTCGCGAGAAAGCCTTCCGCCGATCCGGATGCCGGCGAAGGCGACCGCGTCGCCAACCAGTCGATCCGCGTCAATGTCGACACGCTGGAACACCTGATGACGATGGTGTCGGAACTGGTTCTGACCCGCAATCAGCTGTTGGAGATCTCCCGGCGCAACGAGGACACCGAGTTCAAGGTGCCGCTGCAGCGGCTGTCCAACGTCACCGCCGAGCTGCAGGAAGGCGTCATGAAGACGCGGATGCAGCCGATCGGCAATGCCTGGCAGAAGCTGCCGCGCATCGTGCGCGACCTTTCCGGCGAACTCGGCAAGCAGATCGAACTGGAGATGCACGGCGCCGACACCGAGCTCGACCGCCAGGTGCTCGACCTGATCAAGGATCCGCTCACCCACATGGTGCGCAACTCGGCCGATCACGGGCTGGAGACGCCGGCCGAGCGCGCCGCCTGCGGCAAGCCCGAGCAGGGCACCATCCGGCTGTCGGCCTATCACGAAGGCGGCCACATCATCATCTGCATCGCCGACAACGGCCGCGGGCTCAACACCGAGCGGATCAAGGCCAAGGCGATCTCCAGCGGTCTCGTCAGCGAGGCCGAACTGGAGAAGATGACCGAAGCGCAGATCCACAAGTTCATCTTCGCGCCGGGCTTCTCCACCGCCGCCGCCGTCACCTCGGTGTCCGGCCGCGGCGTCGGCATGGACGTGGTGCGCACCAATATCGACCAGATCGGCGGCACCATCGACGTCAAGTCGGTGGCCGGCGAGGGCTCCTCCGTCACCATCAAGATCCCGCTGACGCTGGCCATCGTCTCGGCCCTGATCGTGGAAGCCGCCGGCGACCGCTTTGCGATCCCGCAGCTGTCGGTGGTCGAACTGGTGCGGGCGCGCGCCAACTCCGAACACCGCATCGAGCGCATCAAGGACACCGCGGTGTTGCGGCTGCGCAACAAGCTGTTGCCGCTGATGCACCTGAAGAAGCTGCTCAAGATCGACGACGGCTCCTCGTCCGACCCGGAGAACGGCTTTATCGTGGTCACGCAGGTCGGCAGCCAGACCTTCGGCATCGTGGTCGACGGCGTGTTCCACACCGAGGAAATCGTGGTCAAGCCGATGTCGACCAAGCTGCGCCACATCGACATGTTCTCCGGCAACACCATCCTGGGCGATGGCGCCGTGATCATGATCATCGATCCCAACGGCATTGCCAAGGCGCTCGGCGCCGCCGGCTCGGCCAGCCGCGAGATCGCGGACGAGAACGCCGCGATGCGCGCCAGCGCCGCCGAGCAACTGACCTCGCTGCTGGTGTTCCGCGCCGGCACCAGCCAGCCCAAGGCGGTGCCGCTCGGGCTGGTGACCCGGCTGGAGGAGATCGCCACCGACAAGATCGAGCTCTCCAACGGCCGCTATATGGTGCAGTACCGCGAGCAGCTGATGCCGCTGGTGCAGATGGAAGGCGTCAACGTCCAGACCTCCGGCGCCCAGCCGATCCTGGTGTTCGCCGATGACGGCCGCTCGATGGGGCTGGTGGTCGACGAGATCATCGACATCGTCGAGGAGAGGCTCAACATCGAGGTCGCCGGCGGCGAGGAGGGCATTCTCGGCTCCGCCGTGATCAAGGGCCAGGCCACCGAAGTGATCGACGTCGGCCACTTCCTGCCGATGGCGTTCGCCGACTGGTTCAGCCGCAAGGAGATGCGCCCGTCGGCGACCGCGCAATCGGTGCTGCTGGTCGACGACTCCGCGTTCTTCCGCAACATGCTGGCGCCGGTCCTGAAGGCGGCGGGCTACCGGGTGCGGGTTGCCCCCAACGCGCAGGAGGGCCTGATGGCGCTGCGCTCGGGCCAGGCGTTCGACGTGGTGCTGACCGACATCGAAATGCCCGACATGAACGGGTTCGAGTTCGCCGAGACGATCCGCGCCGACGCGCATTTGAGCGCGATGCCGATCATCGCGCTGTCCTCGATGGTGTCGCCGGCGGCGATCGAGCGCGGCCGGCAGGCCGGCTTCCACGATTACGTCGCCAAGTTCGACCGTCCCGGCCTGATCGCGGCGCTGAAGGAACAGACCGCCGAACTCAACCGCGCGGCATGAGGGATCAGGCATGACCAGCAAGACCGAAACCATCGAAGGCACGGTGGCCGAATACGTCACCGCGATGATCGGCGGCCAGCTGTTCGGCCTGCCGATCTCCCGGGTGCAGGACGTGTTCATGCCGGAGCGGCTGACGCGGGTGCCGCTGTCGCCGGGCGAGATCGCCGGCGTGCTCAATCTGCGCGGCCGCATCGTCACCGTGGTCGACATGCGCGCCCGGCTCGGCCTGCCCAGGAACGAGGACGGCAAGCCGCCGATGGCGGTGGGCGTCGACCTGCGCGGCGAATCCTATGGCCTGCTGATCGACCAGATCGGCGAGGTGCTGAAGCTGGCCGACGACGGCCGCGAGGAAAACCCCGTCAATCTCGATCCCCGCATGGCCAAGCTCGCCGGCGGCGTGCATCGTCTCGACGGCCAGCTCATGGTCGTGCTCGACGTCGATCGCGTCCTCGAAATCGTGCCTGACATGCTGGCGGCATAAAACCGGCGGCGGGCACGCGCTAACTGATGGCAATGGAAACGTCCCTTTCGGGATTGAAACTGGCAGAGGCTGAAATGAGAACATGTCTGGTCGTCGATGACTCAAGCGTCATTCGAAAGGTCGCAAGGCGCATCCTGGAAGGCCTGGACTTCCAGATCGTCGAAGCCGAGGACGGCGAGAAGGCGCTGGAAGTCTGCAAGCGCGGACTGCCCGATGCGATCCTGCTCGACTGGAACATGCCGATCATGGACGGCTACGAGTTCCTCGGCAATCTGCGCCGCATGCCCGGCGGCGACCAGCCCAAGGTGGTGTTCTGCACCACCGAGAACGACGTCGCGCACATCGCGCGCGCGCTTCATGCCGGCGCCAACGAATACATCATGAAGCCGTTCGACAAGGACATCGTCACCGCAAAGTTCCAGGAAGTCGGGCTGATCTGATCTGCCTCCTTCGGTCCGGCGGCTGAAGGCCTTCGGCTTATCGCTTTTCAATAGTGCCGTTTTCAGCCGTACCTGGTGAGTAATGAGTGTTACGTTGACAAGTTCCCCGACCCCGATTTCAACGCGGCGCGAACCGTTGCGGGTGATGGTGGTCGATGACTCCGTCGTTATCAGGGGCTTGATCTCCCGCTGGATCAGCGCCGAGCCGGACATGGTGGTCGCGGCTTCGCTGCGCACCGGCCTTGACGCGGTCAACCAGATCGAGCGCGTCAATCCCGATGTCGCCGTGCTCGATATCGAAATGCCGGAGCTCGACGGCATTTCGGCGCTGCCGCTGCTGCTGGCAAAGAAGCGCAACCTCATCATCATCATGGCGTCGACCCTGACCCGCCGTAATGCGGAGATCAGCTTCAAGGCGCTCTCGCTCGGCGCGTCGGACTACATTCCAAAGCCGGAAAGCACCCGCGAAGCCACGGCCGCCGAAACCTTCCACCACGATCTCATCCAGAAGATTCGTTCTCTCGGCGCCAAAGGCCGCCGCCGGCCACGGCTTCGTCTCCTCCGCTGGCGTTCGCGCTGGATCGACCGCGCGAGCCGTTGCCGCGTCCGCAGCCGGCGCCGGTGCAATTGCTGCAGCGCGGGTTCAGCACGCAGGCGCCGCGCGCGCTGTTGATCGGCTCGTCGACCGGCGGTCCGCAGGCGCTGATGACGCTGGTCACCGAGATCGGCCCGGTGATCGACCGTTTTCCGGTGCTGATCACCCAGCATATGCCGCCGACATTCACGACGATTCTCGCGGAGCATCTGGCGCGCTCCAGCCATCGGCCGGCGCATGAAGCCGTCGATGGCGAGATCGTCAAGCCCGGCCGGATCTATCTTGCGCCGGGCGGCCGCCACATGCGCGTCGTGCGTCATGGCACCGATGTTGCGATCGCGCTCGACGACGGGCCGCCGGTCAATTTCTGCAAACCGGCGGTCGACCCGTTGTTCACTTCCGCGATCGATGTCTGGCAGGCCGGCGTTCTGGCGGTGGTGCTGACCGGCATGGGCTCGGACGGGATGCGCGGCGGCAAGGAGATCGTCGCCGCCGGCGGCAGCGTGATCGCCCAGGACGAGGCGTCGAGCGTGGTGTGGGGAATGCCGGGTGCGGCCGCGCATGCCGGCATTTGCGCCGCCGTTCTGCCGCTCAATCAGATCGCGCCGAAACTGGTTCGATTGTTTTCGGGAGATCGTTCGTGACGCCGTCGGACTACGAGTTTCTGCGTAAGCTTCTGAAAGAGCGTTCCGGCCTGGATCTATCTTCCGACAAGCAATATCTGGTCGAAAGCAGGTTGATCCCGCTGGCGCGAAGGGCGGGACTGCCCGGAATTGCCGAACTGGTTGCGAAGATGAAGGGCGGCGCCGACGCGCTGACATCGGAAGTGGTCGAGGCGATGACCACCAACGAGACCTTCTTTTTCCGCGACAGGATTCCGTTCGATCATCTGCGCGAGACGATCCTGCCGGCGCTGGTGCAGGCGCGCGCCAACCGCCGGTCCTTGCGGATCTGGTGTGCGGCTTCTTCCACCGGGCAGGAGCCCTATTCGGTCGCGATGTGCGTGAAGGAATTCGCGGCGCTGGCGGGATGGCGGGTCGAGATCGTTGCGACCGACCTGTCGCAGGAGGTGCTGGAGAAGTCCAGGGCGGGAATCTACAGCCAGTTCGAGGTGCAGCGCGGCCTGCCGATCCAGCTGCTGGTCAAGTACTTCATCGCAAACAGGCGAGCTGTGGCAGCTCAATGCCGATATTCGCGCCATGGTGCAGCACCGGCAACTGAACCTGCTGCAGGATTTTTCCCAGCTTGGAACATTCGACGTGATCTTCTGCCGCAACGTCCTGATCTATTTCGATCAGGACACCAAGGTCGGCGTCTTCGATCGGCTTTCAAGAATGCTCGAACCCGATGGCGTGCTGCTGCTGGGTGCTGCCGAATCCGTGGTCGGGATATCCGACGCCTTCAAGCCCTATCCGGATCGGCGCGGGCTCTATCGCCCCAACGCCGACCGAGCGGCGCGCGCGGGCGTCATGCCGCAGGCGTTGAAGGTGGTTGCTTCGGCGCGCTGAGCTTGCTACAGGATTGCGTGCGGCAGGAACCGCGACGTATTGCCGGTGATCGGATTTTCGTCCTCGCGGATCGATAGCCCGCATGGGGTGTGGTCGATCAGCCAGCTTCCGATCACGGGATACTGGTTTGAAAAGTTCGGCAGCGGCGCCAAGGCCTGGCGAATAAAACCTTCGGCGCCATACGGCCCCTCCTGTTCCGCAACCGTCATACCGTCGCTGATCAGCGCTATGTTGGCGCCCTCGCGCGAAAAAAGCGGCTTGCGCACGAAGGAAGCGCCGAGGCTTGCGGCACGCGGGTCGGTCTCGAAGAAGGCCGGCAGCAAATTGGGATGATCCGGAAACATCTCCCACAGCAGGGGAAGAATACCCTTGTTGGAAAGGATGGCTTTCCACGGCGGCTCGATCCAGCGCGTCGGCGCCTTGGCGAGCCGCGCGCCGAACGCATCGTGAAACATCCACTCCCAGGGATAGAGCTTGAACGCCAATTCGATGGCGCGATCGTCGAGATCGACGAAGCGGCCGTCATCGCGCCATCCGATATCCTCGATATCGATCAAGGTGGTGTCGAGGCCGGCCTGCCGCGCGGTGTCCTCGAGATAGGCCAGCGTGCCGGCATCCTCGGTGCTTTCCGTGGTGCCCGCGAGATGGAGGTGGCGTCCCTGGCCGAGCTTTTTCCACGCCTCGATCAGGCGTTCATGGATCGAATTGAACTGGTCGGCGTGGCTGGGAATGATGCGGCGCTCGATCGCCTGTTCCAGCCAGGTCCACTGAAACACCGCCGCCTCGAAAATCGAGGTCGGCGTATCGGCGTTATATTCGAGGAGTTTCGCAGGACCGGGCCCGTCGAATCTGAGGTCGAGCCGGCCGTAGAGGCTGGCTTCATCGCGGCGCCAGCTCTCGGAGATCAGCGGCCAGAAGGCTTCCGGTATTTTCAACCGACGCAGGTACTCTTCGTCGTCGATCGCAAGGCTGACGAGTTCGAGGCACATGCCATCGATTTCAGCCGTGGGTTCTTCGATCTGACGTTCGATTTCGTCGAGTGTGAAGACGTAGCAGGCGCGCTCGTCCCAATAGCGCTCGCCGTCGATGGTGTGAAAATCAAACCCGGTTTCATCGGCGGTCAAGCGCCAGTCGTCGCGCTCGGGACAGGCGAGGCGCTGCATGGACGGCCGCTATCCGCCGCCATGCGCATGGGCGTGCCCTGGAAGCGGTGCGGCGCGCCGCCGAAGCCGCCATAGGTCGCGCGGCAATATTCCCCGAGCCGCCCGTCCGGACCGCGCATCAGTTGCGAGAGGCCTCCGGGACCACAGTCGCTTCGCCGCGCAAAGCCCATCGATACCGTGCCGATGGCAGCCGTGCCCATCATGGTCAGGATCACACGGCGCGAGCGTTTCATGGTGCGGCCCCCGGCGTTATCAGAAAGGACAGTTCTTGGACCCGCCGGCAGTTTCCATCAGCCGGCGCCAGCGAGGCAAGCGAAAGCCGGTCCATTCACGGGATCGTGCGGCGATCGGCGCGCGCATCATTTGGGCGCACGCTTGAGGCGCCGACACGGCTGCCGCCCGGCTCACTTCCCGATCGTGACCAGCGTAATGCCGTTGACGAGGCTGTTGGCCAGCATGAAGTTGCCGTCGCGCGTGACCGAGGTGTTGCGCACGATGTTTCCGCCGCCCGGGATCGCCCAGCTCTGGAATTTTTCGGTCTTGGGATCGAAGCGCACCACGGTATTCGGCGTCGAGCCGGACTCGCTGTACCAGATGACGCCTGATATCGCCGAGATGCCGTAGGGCTCGGACTTCGGCCCGCTCGGTGACTGCCACTCGGTCACCCTGCCGGTCGCGGGATCGAGACGGCCGAGATAGCCGCGCGAATAGTCGGAGTACCAGACGATGTCGTCGCCGGTGATCGCGATGCGCCGCGGGCGCGATGCCGGATCGGGCAACAGGTATTCGTGAAATTCCAACGTCTTCGGGTCGACGCTGCCCACCTTGTTGGTGCCAAACTCGACGAAGAACACCGTGCCCTTCGAATTCAGCGCCATGCCGTAGGGGCGCGCATTGGCCGTCGGCGGCGTCAGCAGTTTGATCTCGCCGGTCTTGGGGTCGAGCCGCCCGATCCGGTTGGCATTCTGCATCGTGAACCACAGGATGCCGCTGTTGTCGAAGATCAGCGTATGCGGATCGCCCGGTTCCGGAGTGCTGTATTCGGTGACGGCGCCGGTCTTCGGGTCAAGCTTGCCGATCAAGCGAGCCGGTGTTGCCGGTGTACCAGATGTTGCCGTCACGATCCTCCTGCAGGCCGTGCGGTCCGGAATGCGCGGTCTTGAGCGGAAATTCCTTGATCGCGCCGGTCTTCGGGTCGACCCGGCCGAGCACATTGGCCAGCTGGCCAGTGTACCAGAGCGAGCCGTCGCTCGCCGCCAACGGGTCATGCGGCCGCGACCCCGGTGTCGGCGCCTGCCACATCTTGAAGGAGATTTCGGCGGGTCCCGGGATGACGGCACCGGCAGGCTTCCCCTTTTCAGGAAAATTCTTGATCAAATATGCCTTGAGCGGCTCAACCTGGTCCGCTGGCAGCGGAGCGCCTTGATTGACCATCATCCGCAGTACCGTGGTCCAGCCCTCGGGCGTGTAGCCCGATCCCACGCGGCTCAACAGCGTGTGGCAGCCATTGCAGTTGGTCGCCGCCAATTCTTTGCCCGGTCCATCCGGCAACGGCTGGCCGAGCGCGGGAAGCGCCGTAGCAGAGCAGCGCTGCGGTCAAAACCACCCGGCATCTACTGGACATGATACCTCCCTGAAATTCGCGCTCTGCGGGGTCCGTGGCGCAATTGGGTGGAAGCGGCCAGCGTCGTCCGCAAATCGGCTCGCGTCAATATGCTCCCGGTCGTTGGCATGAATTTGATGCGGCTCGATCCGCCGCTGCGCCTTGTCCGAAGCGGACAGACGGCGGGACCAATTCCATCGGGAGTGCCGACTCGTTGATCCTGATCAAGGCGGCCGGCGAGGATCCAAGGCAGGATGCAAAACGGGTGCGCTGGGATTGGTTGTGCCCCGCAGGATCAGTTCGAAGCATGGAGAGCATTATGGAAAAGCGAAGCATCGTCGGTGCCGTTTATGCTGAAAGCCTGGTTTTCGAATCAAGCTTCGGCTTTGCGGAAGGTCCGGCAACCGGTTCAAGCAGTGAAGCGACCCGGCGCGTCCGCGTCAATTCCCGCAGCGAGCGCAGCCGTTCCTGCTTTGGAGATCGCCAAGCCGACCGACGCAACGAAGTCGCCGACCCGTCATTAGCCGACCTGTCATTGGGCGTGGCCACCAGCAGCCGATGGAATCGCGTCTTCTGTTCCCGATCGCGGACGGCGTTCAATATCGTTGGCCGTCAACCGCCCCGCGGAAAGATGCGACGCGAACGCGTGCGCAAACCCGCCGAAGCCGCCGCGCGTCACGCCGCCCGAACCGGAATCCGACGAACTAGCCGACGGCGAGCGGCTCGATGAAGTATCTCCGCCCCAGAAACTGACGCGCGACCAGGAGCCGGCTGAGCCATGGCCGCCACCGGAGGAGGACCCGCGCGGCGGGCAATTGGCGCGGACTGCAGGTCCGCCGCCATGCCGGGTGGCTGTCCGCAGCTCTCGCCTGGCATCAGCGCATAGGCGCCGCCGCCGATGGCAAAGGTGCCCATCAGCAGCAGCGCCACGTGATTGGAGCGCTTTACCGGCGCGGTCGTTTGGATCGCAACCGGCCTGCGCCTGCCGAATTCCCTGGTTGTGTTCTCCTCCATGATCAGTAGATCATGGAGGCGGCATTGAGCGCGCCGGCGGCCAGCGAGGCCAGCCCAAGCCAGATCGCGGCCGCGAGTTCGCCCGCCGCGATCCGCGCCGACAGGTTCGGCACCGGAATCTTGACGATGAAATAGACGGCGATCTGAACGATCAGCGCGATCACGCTCCAGATCAGGCAGTCCACGACATTGGCGGAGTGGGCGATGGCGCTGACCACCGGAAGCACGAAACCGAGCAGGCTGAGGCCGAGCGCGATTGCCGCCGCAGGGTCGTTGTCGCGGATCAGCTGGAATTCATTGTGTGGCGTGACGCGGGTGTAGACGAAGAGGTAGGCAACGACAGCAACGATGGCCGTACAGAAATAGACCAGGAACGCCGGCAG
Organism: uncultured Alphaproteobacteria bacterium; assembly: GCA_963735835.1. Lineage (GTDB taxonomy): Bacteria > Pseudomonadota > Alphaproteobacteria > Rhizobiales > Xanthobacteraceae > Bradyrhizobium. The sequence continues at coordinate 47,633 of CAVTNA010000038.1, forward strand.
TCCCGCCAGTGATTGAAGGATCATTTAAAAGCCCCCCAATTCGTCCAATTGCCCGAGATTTGCACGACCTGCCAGTCGGCGCACCCGTTCAGCCGGTTCAATCCCCAAACAAAAACCCCGCCATTTGCGGCGGGGTCCAGTCTGGGAGGAGAGAGCCCGGCGGGCTCTCGGGTAAAACCTTGCGGATCAGGCCGGAATGCGCTCTTCGACCTCGTGCGGCTCGCGCAGCACATAGCCGCGGCCCCACACGGTCTCGATGAAGTTGCGGCCTTCGGAGGCGTTGGCGAGCTTCTTGCGCAGCTTGCAGATGAAGACGTCGATGATCTTCAGTTCGGGTTCGTCCATGCCGCCATAGAGATGGTTGAGGAACATTTCCTTGGTCAGCGTCGTGCCCTTGCGCAAGCTGAGCAGCTCCAGCATCTGGTATTCCTTGCCCGTCAGATGCACGCGCTGGCCGCCGACCTCGACCGTCTTGGTGTCGAGATTGACCACGAGATCACCGGTCTGGATCACCGACTGGGCGTGGCCCTTGGAGCGGCGCACGATCGCATGGATGCGCGCAACCAGTTCGTCCTTGTGGAAGGGCTTGGTCATGTAGTCGTCGGCGCCGACGCCGAGACCCTTGACCTTGTCCTCGATGCCGGCGAGACCGGAGAGGATCAGAATGGGTGTTTTGATCTTTGAGACCCGAAGCTGCTTGAGCACGTCGTAACCGGACATGTCGGGCAGGTTAAGGTCGAGCAGGATAATGTCGTAATCGTAGAGTTTTCCGAGATCGACGCCTTCTTCCCCGAGGTCCGTCGTATAGACGTTGAAACTCTCGGACTTCAGCATCAACTCGATCGACTGCGCGACGGCGCTGTCATCTTCTATCAGCAATACGCGCATGCCAGTCCCCTATAGTCGCCGCTCCGGGCGTCAGGTCGGCCGCACTTGCGGCACTCAAAACGCCTTTGAACAACTGATTCGGATCCTGACGACATATGGTTAACAAAATCTGATTCACGTCCGCAAGGTCTTTGAGTGCAATTTTTACCGAATCGCTCTAAGATATTGCTGAGAAGCAGGTTTTTGTATCCAGTCCCGTTCAGGTCCCACATTAGGATTCGGGCCTAACCGATTCCTGCGACTCGACCTTCCTTCTGATGGTCGAGCGCTCTTCAGTCACCAAAGACAGTGACGTAATGATTAACGATGCGGGTAAACACGAAGTTAAGGACAGGGCCGTAAAGCGTGGAAACTTAAGGTTTTCGCAATGAAAGCGCTCGCCGAGCAGATCAGCGACATCGACGGCGCCAATATATACGGGCGCGTGGTCGGCGTGCGCGGCCTGATGGTCGAGATCGCGGGCCCCATTCACGCGATGTCGGTCGGCGCCCGCATCGTGATCGAGACCGGCGGCAATCGTTTTATCCCCTCCGAGGTCATCGGCTTCAACGGCAGCAATGCCGTGGTGATGCCGTTCGCCGGCCTCGAGGGTGTCAGGCGCGGCTGCCGCGCGGTTATCGCCAATGCCGCCAGCCAGGTGCGGCCCTCGCCGTTGTGGCTCGGCCGCGTCCTCAACGCGATGGGCGAGCCGATCGACGGCAAGGGGCCGTTGCCGCAAGGTCCCTCGCCGGTGCCCTATCGCAATTCGCCGCCGCCGGCGCATTCGCGCAAGCGGGTCGGCGCCCCGCTCGATCTCGGCGTGCGGGCGCTCAATACGTTTCTGACCTGCTGCCGTGGCCAGCGGCTCGGCATCTTCGCCGGCTCCGGTGTCGGCAAGTCGGTGCTGCTGTCGATGCTGGCGCGCAATGTCGACGCCGACATCACGGTAATCGGCCTGGTGGGCGAACGCGGCCGCGAGGTGCAGGAATTTCTGCAGGATGACCTCGGCGAGGAGGGGCTGGCGCGCTCGGTGGTGGTGGTGGCGACCTCCGACGAGCCGGCGCTGATGCGGAGGCAGGCGGCTTACCTGACCTTGGCGATCGCCGAATATTTCCGCGATGAAGACAAGGATGTGCTGTGCCTGATGGATTCGGTCACCCGTTTTGCGATGTCGCAGCGCGAAATCGGGCTGTCGGCCGGCGAGCCGCCGACCGCCAAGGGCTACACGCCGACCGTGTTCACCGAATTGCCGAAGCTTCTGGAGCGCGCCGGCCCGGGCATGGGCGAGGGCACCATCACCGGCATCTTCACGGTGCTGGTGGACGGCGACGACCATAACGAACCGATCGCGGATGCGGTCCGCGGCATCCTCGACGGCCATGTGGTGATGGAGCGGGCGATCGCCGAGCGCGGCCGCTTTCCGGCGATCAACATTCTCAAATCGGTGTCCCGCACCATGCCGAAATCAGCCGATCCGGCCTATCTGCCGGCCATCACCCGGGGGCGTCAGGTGATGGCAACCTACACCGATATGGAGGAATTGATCCGGCTCGGGGCCTACCGCAGCGGCTCGAGCGCGGAGGTCGACGAGGCGATCCGCGCTGCATGAGCCGCTGGAGGACTTTTTGCGCCAGGCCAAGGACGAGGTGACCAGCCTGGATGACGGCTACCGGCAACTTGAGCAAATCCTTAGGAATTTGGAAACGGAACGCTAACTTTGTCAGGCCATCATCCGCGCCACACAACTAGCGATGCCGGTGGGACCCCTGGGGGATACCGGTTCTGTCCCGCGTTCAGATCGGGACTTCTGGGGAGTATGAGTTGATGAAGTCACGTGAAACGCTAATCCGACTGAAGAAGTTTCAGGTCGATGAAAAGCGCCGAAGGGTCGCCCAGATTGAAGGGATGATCGCCGACTTCCAGCGCATGTCGGTCGACCTGGAGCGCGAAATCCAGTCCGAGCAGGAGCGTGCCGGGATCAACGACCCCTCGCACTTCGCCTATCCGACCTACGCCAAGGCTGCGATCCAGCGGCGGGAAAACCTGACCCGCTCCGCCGACGAATTGCGGATTCAGCTTGAAGACGCCAAGAGCCTGTTGGGCGAGGCGTTCGAGGAACTCAAGAAAGTCGAGCTCCTGGACGAGCGCGACCAGGCGCGCGAGCGCGCCGAGGAAAGCGCCCGCGAACAGGCCGATCTCGACAGTATCGGCCTGATGCGCGCCCGCATCGGGGCGGCGATTGCCTGAGGCTTTGCCTCGCGCATCTGCCAAAGCATGATCGAAAACCCGGGCCGCGAGGCCCGGGTTTTTCTTATGAGGGAAAGCCGGCCCCCGGTGGCTTGGTAGACCGGTTTGGCGCAGGATATGATACGACACGTCGGGAATGCCGCCTGGTTATGGGCAAAAGCGATGGGGCATCGCGAATTTGGGGACAGTGAATGCTGACGCCAGCAGAGCTGGTCTGGCTGATTGCCGCGGTTGCGAAGGGGGATGAGGCCGCTTTCGAGCGCCTCTACGCCGCGACGCGGGCGAAACTCTTTGGCGTGGTGCTCCGTATCTTGCGGCGACCGGATCTCGCAGAGGAGGTCATTCAGGAGACCTACGTCAAGATCTGGAAAAGCGCCGGACAGTTCAATCCGGGCCAGTCGTCGCCGATCACGTGGATGGCGTCGATTGCCCGGAATCGGGCCATCGACGTCATGCGCAAACGCGGCGAGGTCTCGATCGAAGAGGAGCCGACGGCGATGGAAGCGGCCGCCGATAGCCCGGATCCGCTGGCGCGCCGGGAGATGACCGAAGAATTGAAGCGGTTGCTGGAATGCGTTGGCCGCCTGGAGCCGGATCGGCAAAAGCTCGTGCTGCTGGCCTATTACAACGGCTGGAGCCGTGACCAGCTGGCGGCAAAGTTCGAGACGCCGGTGAATACGGTGAAGACCTGGCTGCGCCGCAGCATGATGGACATCCGGGAGTGTCTTGGACTTTAGATGATGGCCTACAGCGAAGACCATATCGCGCTCGCCGCGGAATATGCGCTCGGCACCCTCGATGCAGATGAGCGGGCGCAGGTCGAGACCATGATGTCCGTCGACAAGGACTTCGCGGCCATGGTGCAGGCGTGGGAGTACCGACTTGGCGTTCTGAACCAGATGGTCGGCTCGGTCGAGCCGCGGCCCGAAGTCTGGGACAGGATCAGAACCGCGGCCGGACTTGCCGAGCCGCAGGAGCCGCTGGTGCTTCCCGAGGCGCCGCCGCTACCGCCGCCCGTCGCGTCCGAACTGGTTGCGGCTGCCGCGGCCGCGGACAACTCCAACGTCATCCGTCTGGCTACCCAGCTCCGGCGCTGGCGCAATATCGCGACGCTTCACCACGGCGATCGCGGCCGCCCTCGTCGCCATGATCGCGGTCGGGATATATCAGCCGGACCTGCTTCCCGAAGGCATTCGCCCCAAACCGCGCACACAGGTGGTCGAGGTCAAGACTCCACCGACTCCGGCGCCGCCGTCCGCCCAGTATGTTGCCGTGCTGCAGAAGGACGGCGAGTCGCCTGCGTTCATTCTCACGGTCGACGGCGCGACCAGGAATTTCACGGTTCGCAAGGTCGGCGCGCAGCCCGAACCGGGCAGGAGTTATGAACTCTGGATCGTGTCGGACAAATTGCAGCGGCCGCGTTCGCTCGGCGTGATCGGAGGCAATGATTTCACCGCGCGACCGGTGTTGTCGGCGTATGCCCCCGAAGTCGTCAACCAGGCCACCTATGCGGTGACGGTCGAGCCGGAAGGTGGATCGCCGACCGGCGTTGCCACCGGTCCCATTGTATTCACCGGCAAGCTGATCGAGAGCGTCCCGCCGGCCGCGCCCGCGCCTTCGAGGGCCCGCTGAAATCCCGATCCCGCAAAAAGAAAACGCCCGTGGGGAGCGGGCGTTTTCGATAGTCAACTTGGGGGTAGTTGGGTCTTCTAATATCCACGAGGCGACTTTGGGGGGCTGGTAAAGAGCCGCGTGAATTCGCAAATTCCTTGGGTTAGCGGACCACCATCGTGTTCGAGCTGGTGATGGCCACGGGTTTGCCGGCCTTGAGGACGCGGGCCGTCGTGTATTCGTCCGAACTGGTACGGGCCGAGATGCCGAAGCCTGCCACCGCGATGCCAGCAACGAGCGCCACGACCACGATCTTGAGGTGGGTCGAGCGATCTGCGCTGTAGATCGAATGGTTCATGCAAGCCTCCTGCCGCCTTCCTGCTTCTGCGAATTGGTCTGTGTCATCCGCCGGCAGGTTCAACGTATCGTGAGCACAAACGTAGGGATTCGCCTTTAGGTTCCAAAGATCCGATCACAAGGCAGTGATGAAAGTTGAACGCGCGCGATCGGCGGATCGCGGCTGGATCTTCTACGTGATAGATTTCTTAATTATTACAATATCTTGTAGGATTTTAGGCTTCCTGGATATTGCGCGTCGCACAAAAAGCTGCCAATCCGGGCGGACGTAACAAATCATTTGCCTGTAGCGAAAAAGCCTCGCCTTCGGGGCCTCGATTTGCCGGGGATCAGACGCTGCCCACCGTCTTCAGCCGCGCCCGGGGGTGGATTTCGGCCTGCGACAGAACCGTGGTTTGGGAGCGGAAGCGCTCGACCAGCGAACGCACGAAGGGACGGATCGCCGCCGACGTCACCAGCACCGGCGCCTCGCCTTCACGGGCGGCCTGTTCGAACCGGTCACGCACCACGTTCATGAACTCGGACAGTTTTGAAGGCTGCATCGCCAGTGAACGTTCCTCGCCCTGGCCGACCAGCAACTCGGCAAAGGCCTGCTCCCATTTTGCCGACAATGCGATCAGCGGCAGGTAACCGTTCTGGGAAGTGTTCTGCGCGCAGATCTGCCGCGCCAGCCGGGCGCGAACATGTTCGACCATCGTCGCCGGGTTGCGCGAGAACGCCAGCGCGTCGGCGATGCCCTCGAGAATGGTCGAGAGATCGCGGATCGAGATGCGCTCGGCCAGCAAGAGCTGAAGAACACGCTGGATGCCCGATATCGTGACCTGACTCGGCACGATGTCCTTGACCAGTTCGCCCTGCTCCTTCGGCAGGTCCTTCAGGAGTTTCTGCACCTCGCCATAGGACAGCAGGTCCGACATGTTGTTTTTGAGCAGCTCGGTGAGATGGGTCGAGAGCACGGTGGCGGCGTCGACCACCGTGTAGCCCTTCAATGAGGCTTCCTCCTTCAGCCCGGCGTCGACCCAAGTCGCCGGCAGCCCGAAGGTCGGCTCGATGGTGTGAATGCCGGGCACGCTGACCTGATTGCCGGCGGGGTCCATCACCATGAACTGGTTCGGCCAGATCTTGCCGGTGCCGGCGTCGACTTCCTTGATTTTGATGATGTAGGTGTTCGCCTCCAGCTGCACATTGTCGAGAATGCGTACCGCCGGCATGACAAAACCCATCTCGATCGCGAGCGAGCGGCGCAGCGCCTTGATCTGCTCGGTGAGCCGGTCGGTGCCGTCAGGCCCGTTCACCAGCGGCAGCAGCGCATAGCCGAGTTCGATCTTGAGATCGTCGATCTTGAGCGCGGTCGCGATCGGCTCTTCCGCGGCATTCGCCGCGGCGGCCGCGGCGGCCGGAGCAGCTGCCGCGGCGGCGTCGGATACGGCGGTGGCGCGCTTGCGCTTGCGCGCCGAGAACGCCAGCGCCGCCGCACCACTGCCGAGCGCGAGGAAGGGGACCATCGGAATGCCCGGCAGCAGCGCCAGCACCAGCATCACGCCGGCCGACATGCCCAATGCCTGCGGATAGCCGGACAATTGCTTCATCAGCGCCTTGTCGGCGGCGCCGCTGACGCCCGCTTTGGAGACCAGCAAGGCCCGCCGCGGTGGAGACGATCAGCGCCGGCACCTGGGTGACCAGGCCGTCGCCGACGGTCAACAGCGTATAGGTGTGCGCGGCCTCGCCGAAGCCGAGGCCTTGCTGGGCGACGCCGATGATGATGCCGCCGATGATGTTGATGAAGACGACCAGCAGGCCCGCGACCGCGTCGCCGCGCACGAATTTCGACGCGCCGTCCATGGCGCCGAAGAAGCCGCTTTCGTCTTCCAGCGCCTTGCGGCGCTCCTTGGCGGCCTTCTCGTCGATCAGCCCGGCGGACAGATCGGCGTCGATCGCCATCTGCTTGCCCGGCATGGCGTCGAGGTGGAAGCGCGCCGCGACTTCCGCGATGCGTCCCGAACCCTTGGTGATGACCACGAAATTCACGATCACCAGGATCGCGAAGACGATGATCCCGATCACGAAATTGCCGCCCATCACGAAATTGCCGAACGCCTCGATGACGTGGCCGGCGGCCGCGGTGCCCTCATGCCCCTTCGACAGGATCAGCCGCGTGGAGGCGAGGTTGAGCGACAACCGCAGCATCGTCGAGATCAGAAGGATGGTCGGGAACGAGGAGAATTCCAGCGGCGCCTGGATGAACAGCGCCGTCATCAGAATCAGGATCGACAGCGTGATCGAGATCGCGAGGAAGAGATCGAGCACGATCGCGGGCAGGGGCAGGATCAGCACCACCAGGATGGTGAGGATGCCGAACGCCAGCGCGAGATCGCCGCGTTTGAGGATGGTGCCGATTTCACTGAAACTCGGAAATCCGTTGCCCGGCGACGCTACGCCCTGACCCGCCGAGACATCGACCATCGTTGCTGCTTCCCCCCGCGCATGCCGGTCGCGGGCGCCAAACGTCTGCGCGGCGGCCGAAGGACCACCGTTTCGAAAATGAGGCACCGCACTGGCGTCCACGGGTACTCCCCCGTCTTACGCGTTCGACACACTCAACTTCTCCACCCGGCAATTTTTGCCCGGTTTATGGTTAGGAAAGCGTTAACGGGCCTTACGCCGTCGTTTCGGGGCGCCCCAGCGGAGAACCGGGAACCTCGAGAATTCTCCGATGTGCAATTGCACATCGTAGTTCGATGCTCGCGCATCGTCCCGGAATGACGGAGATTTGTTGCGGTGTATTTGCATGCCCAATATCGCGCCATTGTTGCTTGACCTGGGAGCCCGACGCGACGAAGTTGCGGCCGTGCACGCCCCTTCCCATCACGGAGATTCGCCCCTTTTCACCCCTGACTTCGGTCAGGCATGGGTGAGGCTTGCGCTCGCGCTGGTGATCGGCTCGATCGGCAGCGTCGGCATGTGGTCGGTCGTGGTCGTGCTGCCGGTGGTGCAGCCGGAATTCGGCGCGATGCGGGGGGCGGTGTCGCTGGCCTATACGCTGACCATGCTCGGCTTCGGCCTCGGCGCCGTCGTCACCGGCAGGATCACCGATCGCTTCGGCATCGTGGTCGCATCGGGATTGAGCATCGCGCCTGCTCGGACTTGCCTATGTTGCCGCCGGACTTTCGACCACGCTGTGGCAGTTCATTGCGGTGCATTTCCTGATCGGGTTGGGGTCATCGGCTTACCTTCGCGCCGCTGATGGCGGAAGCCTCGCACTGGTTCGAACGCTATCGCGGATTGGCGGTCACCATCGTCGCCAGCGGCAATTATGTCGGCGGCGCGATCTGGTCGCCGCTGGTCAATTGGGGAGTCCAGTCTGCCGGCTGGCGAACGACTCATATCGCCATCGGAATTTTCTGCGTGGTGGCGATGACGCTGTTTCTGCTGTTGCTGCGCGCCCAGATCGGCAGCGAGAAGGTGCGCGATCACGACAACGCGCCGCCGCCGCGGATCGAGCTGCCGATCTCGACCAATACGCTGACGGCGCTGCTGTGCATCGCCAGCATTTCCTGCTGCGTGGCGATGTCGATGCCGCAGGTCCACATCGTCGCCTATTGCGGCGATCTCGGTTACGGCGTGGCGCGCGGCGCCGAGATGCTGTCGCTGATGATGGCGTTCGGGATCGTCAGCCGCATCGGATCGGGCTTTCTGGCGGACAGGATCGGCGGCATCCGCACCTTGCTGATCGGGTCGGTGGCGCAGGCCTTCGCGCTGTTGTTCTATCTGTTCTTCGACGGCCTCTCCTCGCTCTACCTCATCTCGGCGATGTTCGGCCTGTTCCAGGGCGGCATCGTGCCGAGCTACGCCATCATCGTCCGCGAGATCGATGCCGGCGCGCGGAAGCCGCGACCCGCGTCGGCATCGTGATTTTCGCCTCCGTGTTCGGCATGTCGTTCGGCGGCTGGGTGTCCGGCGTGATCTTCGACGCCACCGGCTCCTACGCCGCGGCGTTCATGAACGGGTTGGCGTGGAACGCGGTGAATATCATCATCATGAGCGGCGCTGTTGCTCGCGGACGCGGCCGCGGCTTTCGCTGGCGTGATATGGCGCGTGCTTTAACCGAGTGCCCTGCGCTCGAAAGATTTTTACACCGCCTGACCTGCCTTGAGCAGGACGCAACCGGTGATTTTCAGGCTGCCGTCGGGCTCCTGCTCCAGCGTGTAAAGCGCTTCCCACGCTTCGCCATTTTCGTCGATGATGTGCACGCGCTGCGCGATTTTGCCGTCCGACACCCGCGCCTCACCGAACTCAAAACTCCTGTGGCGGTAGACCGGGGCATAGCTGTGCTGGACCATGAACATGAAGATGTCGGCCTGCGGAAACAGGTCATGGATGGCAGGCGCGGCGTAGGAATACGCCGCCGCGGCATCGTCACGGCTGAAGGCCTCGACCTGGGAACGAATGACGCTCTGCGCGGCCGCGACGTCGTCCGCGGCGCCGGCGGGCGCATTGAGGCCGATCAACAATGCGGTGAGCAGAACGAAGGCCCGCATGAAGGGCTCCTTGTTTAATCCGTGCTGCGCCCGCTCGATCCCGTCGAACGGGTACGACGGCGACGGCCCGGGGGCGGCGGGACTATTTTTCAGCGGACTCTTGCGCCGCGGATGCCTGCGCGGCGCTGTTCCGGCTCGGTAACTTCCAGAATGCCTTGGCGCTGTCAAAGCGCGAATACGCCTTGCGCGCGCGATCAAGCAATTTCTGAACCTGCGCCTGCTGGTCCCCGATGATGAGACCCGCGGCAAATGCGCGGTGACGGTTTTGCTCGCCGGTCAAGCCTCTCGCAGGACTGGCGATGATATCCGCGAACAAGGGCCTTGTGCGTTACAATATCGTTGATCCTGCCCAGGCTATTCTGCAATTGCATCAGGGACGATCTGATTTCCTTGCAGCGCTTGGCGGACTTCTTGCCGTGAAATACGCCGGAAAAGAATTCGGTCGCGTACCGGGCTTTTTTGACTTGAATGCGCAGCCTGTGCAGTTGCTGCGGGTTCAGGCGATCGATCCTTGCGCCCCGTCGCCTGATCCTTTTACGGCGTTGCGAAAGCTGTTCGGCAGCGTAAATCTCGATCGGCAATTCACGGCGCGCGCGCATCAACGCGTCTTCCGAAGTGCTCCAGGGGCCGGTCTCGACCCATTCCGCGGTATCGAGAACGAGTGTGCGGAAGCGCGCCGACTGAACTGCCTCTTGCGCCTGCCGATAGCTCTTTAGACGCTTGCGCGCGAACATATTGCCGATACTGACCAGCCCCGGCTCATTTGCATGCTGCTTCCGCAGCGGCTTGATGACTTCGACAAGAAGCGTGTCCAGGTCGCGCGCCGGGCCAAATTCCTGCGCCAGCCACCTTAGCTCGGTCTTTATCGCGCTCACTCGATCGTCGCCCACCACCTCGGAAAACAGCGAAATCGCGGCGCGCAGCCGGCGCAGAGCGACGCGCATCTGGTGCAACGCGTTGCCATCCCGGCTTAACATGGCCGGCACGTTGGCGACCAGATGGCGCAAGCAAGCCCGGCCAACCAGCGTGAAGGCGTGACCCGTACTCATTCCCGCGCTCAACTCGGGATCACACGCTGTCTCGGCGGCGACCGCGGCCTTCTCGATCAGCTCATAACCGCGCTCAGCCTTGCTCTTAAAGTCGAGTTGCGCCGGTATTATGTCGAGTATGTCACGCGCGATCTTGAAAAGGTCGGCGGGGTTGCCGTGCTTGAGCTCAAGCTCAATCTCCGAAACCGGCCGCGACGAGCCGGTCGCGACAATCTGTCCCTCGTCGATCGCCATGATTATATCGGCGCCGTTTCCATTGAGATGATAGGCCGTGCGCTCGATCCGGGTCTCGAAAACCGGTTTCAATGTTTTGTGCATTTCGTCGATGAGAATTGGGCCGAGAGCCGTATCCTTCACGCCGGAGAGATCCGGTTGATCACCCTCGATCGTCTGCTCCCACTCGGATCGCTCGAAGTAGCCCGCGCCATTGTTGACGGCCTTGACGGTCTGGATGCGTTCGTCGCCGTTGTGGCGCACCCGCAAGGTCAGTCCGTGATCGCGCAGGAAACGATTGTCGGAATCGAAATAGACGGAATCCAGCGTTTCGCTGATAGGATCATGAAGAGCGCCCGCAAAATGCGGATGATTGCGGAGCGCAATGATATCTTCGGGTGAGACCCGAAGCTTTAATTCAATTTCTGTTGGCCCGCCGACCACCACGCGTCACCAACCAAAAAAGCTGCTGCCCCACGGGGCCATCCAGGATCCACCGACCGTCATAAACCTATCACACAAAGGCGGGCTGCGGCACCTGCCTTGTCGACGGCTCCTGTATTCTTTAGGCCCAATCGGCTCGATCGGCCAAGGGAACACGCCGGTCTCAGCCGAAATACCTGAACTGGCGGACCTTTTCGGCAGCCTGTTCGGGGCATTTGTGACAGTTTGATGAAACCCCGACGTCCGAAACGGTATGGCTTGCGGCTGGAGCGGTTTGCACCGTCTTCTCAATAACATTCGCGCCATCAAGACGGTGGGCAACGCCTTCGCCTCGATGCGCGGTGTGTCAACGTTTCCGGATCGAAAATCAAGAGTGGGACGAACCGGGAAAAAAAGCCGTGCCAAAACAAAGCCAACTTAATCCGTTGGTGGGCCTGCCGGACTCGAACCAGGAACCAGACCGTTATGAGCGGCCGGCTCTAACCATTGAGCTACAGGCCCCGCCGCGAGCTGCCGCTTTCGCGGACAGGCAACGGTGCTAGAGACCCCTTACAATGTGGCCCGCGATCCGGCAATGCCGCGGCAACGCGTCATTGCGGGGCGCCAACCGGTCGCGGTTACCGAGATCGGCGCACAACATTTGTCCGGCTCAATCCACCGAAACACCTGCGAATTCGACCACCTTGCGCCATTTCTCGGTCTCGTCGGCGATCAGCTTGCCGAATTCGGCCGGTGTCATCGGCTTCGGGATGCCGCCGATTTCGGCAAGCCGCGCCACCAGCTTGGGGTCCTTCAGCGCCTCGCCGACCGCCTTGTTGAGGGTTTCGACGATCTCCGGCGGTGTCCCCCTGGGCGCGGAGATGCCATAGAACCCGACCGACTCGAATCCCGGCACGGTCTCGGCAATGGCGGGACATCGGGCACGCCGGGCCAGCGCTGCGGCGAGGTGACGCCAAGCGCGCGAACGGTGCCGCCGCGCGCCTGTTCCAGCGCCGACGGCAGATTGTCGAAGATCAGCTGCACCTTGTCGGAAATAATGTCGGGAAACGCCAGCGCCGATCCGCGATAGGGCACATGCACCATGTCGATCTTGGTCATCGCCTTGAACAGTTCCGCCGACATGTGCACCGAGGTGCCGTTGCCCGACGAGGCATAGGACACCTTGCCCGGATTGGCCTTGCAGTAGTCGATGAATTCCTGAACGGTCTTGACCGGCAGGGCGTTGGTGACGACCAGCATGTTGGTGAGCTGCATGATGCTCGCGACCGGCACGGTGTCGCGGATGAAATCGTAGGGCAAATGCTTGTAGAGCGAGGTTGAGATCGCGTTGTTGGGTGCGACGAACAACAGCGTGTAGCCGTCCGGCGGCGAATTGATCGCGGCGGCGGCGGCGAGATTGCCGCCGCTTCCGGCGCGGTTCTCCACCACGAACTGCTGGCCGAAATGCTCCGACAGCCACTGGCTCATGATGCGCGCCACGATGTCGACCGGGCCGCCGGGGGCAAAACCGATCAGCCAGCGCACCGGGCGGTTCGGATAATCGGCGGCGGAAGCCGGCGCGATGCCCCACGCGAGACTCGAAAGACAGGCGAGGCCGAAAATGGCAGCGCGTAAGGATGCGATCATAGGGTTTCCGTTTCTGTTTTTTGCCGTATGTATCCGTTGAGTGGGAATGCGCTACTCCACCGAAACGCCGGCGAACTCGACCACCTTGCGCCATTTCTCGGTCTCGTCCGCAATCAGTTTGCCGTATCCGGCCGGTGTCATCGGCTTCGGCACGCCGCCGAGGGTGGCGAACCGTTCGACCAGCTTCGGATCCTTCAGCGCTTCATTCACCGCCTTGTTGAGGAGGTCCACGATTTCCGGCGGCGTGCCCTTCGGCGCGGACATGCCGTAGAAAACCGACGCCTCGAATCCCGGCACGGTCTCGGCGATGGCGGGAACGTCGGGCACGCTGGGCCAGCGCTGCGGCGAGGTGACGCCGAGCGCGCGCACGCTGCCGCTCTTCGCCTGCGCCATCGCGGTCGGCAGGTTGTCGAAGATCAGCTGCACCTTGTTGGAGATCACGTCGGGAAAGGCGGCCGCCGATCCGCGATAGGGCACATGCAGCATGTCGCACTTGGTCATCGCCTTGAACAGTTCCGCCGACATGTGCAGCGTGGTGCCGTTGCCCGACGAGGCAAAAGAGAGCTTGCCGGGATTGGCTTTGCAGTAGTCGATCAGTTCCTGCACGGTCTTGACCGGCAAGGCGTTGGTGACGACCAGCAGGTTGGGCACCTGCATGAAGAGCGCGACCGGCACGGTGTCGCGCATGAAATCGAACGGCAGATTCTTGTAGAGCGAGGCCGAGATCGCGTTGTTGGCGCCGCTGAACATCAGCGTATAGCCGTCCGGCGTCGAGTGGATACCGGTCTCGGTGGCGATGTTGCCGCCGCTTCCGGCGCGGTTCTCCACCACGAATTGCTGGCCGAGACGCTCTGACAGCGCCTGGCCCACGATGCGCGCCACGGTGTCGACCGGGCCGCCGGGAGGAAAGCCGATCAGCCAGCGCACCGGGCGGTTCGGATAGTCGGCGGCGGATGATGGCACGATGCCGAAGGCGAGGCTCGCGAGACAGGCCAGGCCGAATAGACTTGCGCGCGAATATGCGATCATCGTCTCTCCAGTCATCCTGTCGCTGCCGTCGAACGCCGTCGGCACATCGGTGCGTTCCTGCCGTTGAATCCATGCTTTCACATAATCCGGACTTTGACTACAACCTCACTTGCGCGATTATTCGTCATCCGCGTCCGAGGCCGAAAATGAACGTCGTTTGTATTGTTTGCGCCGGCGTTCTCGCGCTGGCGGGCAGCGCCGCGGCGCAAGATGGAGGCAAGGTCATTCAGAACGCCACGATCAGTCTGGGGACCGCGACGCCAGGCGGCGGCTTCCCGCTCTATGGTAACGCCTTTGCCGAGATCATGAACGAGGCCGATCCGGCGCTCTCGATTCTGCCGCGCAACACCAAGGGCAGCAACGAGAACATTCCGTTGCTGGAGAAGGGCGAACTCGATATCGCGCTGGTCGCCGGCGAACCCGCCTATGAAGCCTTCATGGGGATCGGCCGGCCGGCCACCCGCCTGAAAATCCTGACCGCGATGTATTCGAGCCCCGGCATGTTCGTGGTGCGCGCCGACAGTCCGTACAGGACCATTCGCGACCTCGTCGGCAAACCGATCGCGTTCGGCGCGAAAGGTTCGGGACTTCCGATCCTTTCGCGCTACGTTCTTGACGGCCTCGGGCTAAAGCAGGACGAGGATTTTCAATCGGTCTATCTCGACCGCGCCGGCGACGGACCGGCGATGGTGATCGACGGACGGGTCGCCGCGCTGTGGGGCGCCGGCATCGGCTGGCCCGGATTCACCGCCGTGGCGGGAAGTCCCGGCGGCGGGCGCTTCATCGCGCCGGATGCCGGCGAGATCGCGCGGATCAGGGTCAAGCACAGCTTTCTCAAGCCGCTGACCGTGCCGGCCGGCAGCTATCCGAACCAGAGCGCGCCGATCGACGCGCTGGGTTCATGGAGCTTTGTTCTGGCGCGCGAGAGCTTGCCCGACGACATCGCCTATCGGCTGGCGCGGACGCTGCACGGCGTCGAAGGCGGGTTCTGCAAGAAACTCGCGCAGGCCTGCGAGACCACGGCGGCGAACACGGTCGCGAGCCGCGCCGAGCCAGGAATTGATTCATCCGGGCGTGCTCAGATACTTCCGCGAGATCGGGTTAGTTAAGTAAGGCGGAATCGCTCGTCGTCCGGGCGGCATAGCCACGAGCGGGTACGCGCTGAGCACGCGGCGCCACGATGCCAGGGTACGGTCCGGCGCGCGCCGGGACGACGAAAGAATTACTTCTTCACCAGCGGACAGGCCGGATCAGGCGGTCCGAACGCATCCGAGCCCGAAATGTGCGCGAGGATCCTGTAGTAATCCCACGGGTATTTGGACTCTTCCGGCTTTTTGACCTGCGCCAGCACGAGGTCGTGAACCATCAGATTGTCCTCGCGCAGTCTGCCGTTGCGGGAGAAGAAATCCTCGATCGGCTTCTCGCGCATCTTCGCCGCCACCTTGAGCGGCTCGTCGGTTCCGCTCGCGTTGACGGCCTGCAGATAATGCGTCACCGACGAATAGACGCCGGCCTGCCACATCGTCGGCATCCGGTTCATCTTGGCGAAGTAGCGCTTCGACCATTCGCGGGTCTTGTCGTCCATGTCCCAGTAGAACGATGTGGTCAGCAACAGGCCCTGCGCCACCGGGAGGCCGAGCGAATGAACGTCGGTAATCAATGCGAGCAGGGCGGCCATCTGCTGTCCCCCCTTCATCACGCCGAATTCGCCGGCGGTCTTGATTTCGCTGGTATTGTTGGGCGGACCGCCGGCGATGCCGATGATCTTGGCCTTGGAGGCCTGAGCCTGAAGAATGAACGACGATAGATCGGGGGTGGCAAAGGGCGGACGAACCGACCCGACGACCTTGCCGCCGTTCTTGACGATCACTTCCGAGGCGTCCTTTTCAAGCGAATGCCCGAACGCATAGTCGTCGGTAATGAAGAACCAGCTGTCGCCGCCGCGCTTGACCACTTCCTGCGCGGTGCCGACCGCGAGTGCGTGGGTGTCGAATACCCACTGGATCGCATAGGGCGAGCAGAACTTGCCGTGGAAATCCGCAGCCCCGGTCGAGTGCACGATGAGCATTTTCTTCTTTTCGTTGGCGACGTTCTGCACCGCCAGCCCCACCGCCGACACCGGCACGTCCACGATCAGGTCGACCTGTTCGGTGTCGTACCAGCGGCGCGCGATGCCGGCGCCGATATCCGGCTTGAGCTGATGATCGCCGACGATCACGCTGATCGGCTTGCCCAGCACCTTGCCGCCGAAATCGTCGACCGCCATTTGCGCCGCGGTCACCGATCCCTGGCCGGTCGGGGTCGACGCCGGGCCGTTCATGTCGGTGAGAACGCCGATCTTGACCACGTCGTCTGAGATTTGGGCCAGCGCCGCCGGCGATGACAACATCGCGGCGGCAAATGCCGTGAGCAGGGATATTCTTCTGGCTGAAATCACGGATAGCTCTCCCTGTTTACGTTCGGCGCATTGGCCGTATTGCTTGACCGCTCGAGTCTCACTCAGCCGGCAGGCTGCTTTTGCAATCAACTCGCAGTCCGCGTCAACACAGCCGAATTGACTAGGCCGCGAAGCGGATCAGACCGGCGGGCGTCGGGCCGTAACCACCGAGTTCCACCGCGCGCTGCTTCAGCCGTTTTTCGCCCAAATAGCCGATCAGCGCCTGCATCGAGGGCTGGAAGTAGTTGCGTTGCCCTGGCAGGAATTCCATCCTGCACTTTTATGCATATTTCTGCTTAGGTTCAATCAATTGACAAGAAGCGGAATATTTGCCGAACAAGGGGGTAGAGGGTGCAATGTCCGACCAATTCGGCGCCTGGCAACTGATCCTGAACGGCGACGCGGCGCTGTTTGCGATCGTGAGACTGTCGCTCGCGGTCAGCCTGTCCGCGGTCGCGCTGGCCGCGCTGATCGGCATGCCGCTCGGCGCGCTGTTGGGACTGACCCGCTTTCGCGGGCGCTCCATCCTGGTGGTGTTGCTCAATGCGCTGATGGGGTTGCCGCCGGTGGTGGTGGGGCTTGCGGTTTATCTGTTGCTGTCGCGATCCGGACCGCTCGGGGAACTCGGCATTCTGTTCACCCCGATGGCGATGGTGATCGCCCAGACCATCCTGATCGTGCCGATCATCGCGGCGCCGACGCGCCAGACCGTCGAGGATCTCTGGGTCGAGTATCGCGACGAACTTACCGCGATGGACGTCAGCCCGGCCGGCCGCATGACGACGTTGTTGTGGGACGCGCGCTACAGCCTGCTCACGGCGTTGCTGGCGGGATTTGGCCGGGCCGCCGCCGAGGTTGGCGCGGTCATGATCGTCGGCGGCAATATCGACGGCTTCACTCGCACCATGACGACGGCGGTGGCGTTGGAGACGTCCAAGGGCAACCTGCCGCTGGCGATGGGCCTGGGGCTTATCCTTGTCGCCATTGTTCTCGCGGTCAATGCGGCGGCGTGGGGGACGCGCGTCTGGTCCGAACGGCAGGCGGGGTGACGATGCGGGCGCCGACAAGCGAACTTCCCCTGATTATGGATGATGTCTCGCTGCAGGCGGGCTCGACCACGATCCTCAACCGGTTGAGCCTGACGATTGCGCCGGGTGCGCCGACGTTGATCGTCGGACCGAACGGCGCGGGGAAGACCAGCCTGCTGCGGCTCTGCATGGGGCTTGATGCGCCGTCGACCGGCCGCATTACCTGGGGCGGCCGCAGCGATCGCGCGCCGGTGCGCCGCGCGATCCTGTTTCAGCGCCCGGTGATGCTGCGAAGAACCGCCGCCGCCAACGTTACCTATGCGCTGGCGCAGGCCGGCGTTCCGCACCGGCTGCGCGCCGGGCGCGTGGCCGCATTGCTGGAACAGGTCGGGCTGTCCGATCTGGCGCAGCGGCCGGCGCGCCGGCTGTCGGGCGGCGAACAGCAGCGCCTTGCGCTGGCGCGGGCCCTGGCGCGCGATCCCCAGCTTCTCTTGCTCGACGAGCCCACCGCCAATCTCGATCCCGCCGCGACGCGCAGCGTGGAGGAGATCGTCCTGAGCGCGGCGCGATCCGGCATCAAGATCGTGATGGCATCGCACGATCTCGGCCAGGTGCGCCGGCTGGCGGGCGACGTCATCTTTCTGGTCCGCGGCGCGGCGTGCGAGCAGGGCCCGGCGCGAGATTTTCTCGATCATCCGGCGACGCCGGAAGCCGCCGCGTTCCTGCGCGGCGATCTCGTGATCTGATTTGCTCAAGGGAGGACCCCATGACGTTTCGCTTTTCATCGCTCGCATCGGCGGTCCTGGTTGGCATCATCGTCAACACAGCACCCGCCACGGCGGAAGATCGATCGATCGTGGTGGCCTCGACCACCTCGACGCAGGATTCCGGGCTGTTCGGCTATCTGCTGCCGATCTTCAAGGCCAAGACCGGCATCGAGGTGAAGGTCATCGCGCAAGGAACCGGCCAGGCGCTCGATACCGCGCGGCGCGGCGACGCCGATGTGGTGTTCGTCCACGCCAAGGCGCAGGAAGAAAAATTCCTCGCCGAGGGTTTTGGCGTGCAGCGTTTTGACGTGATGTATAATGACTTCGTGCTGATCGGACCAAAGCGCGATCCCGCCGGCGTCAAAGGCAAGGACATCGCTGCCGCGCTGAAGGCGATTCAGGCCAAAAGCGCGCCGTTCGTCTCGCGCGGCGACAGATCGGGCACGCACTCGGCCGAACTTGCGCTCTGGAAGCAGGCCGGCATCGATATCGCCGGCAGCAAAGGCCCGTGGTATCGCGAGATCGGGCAAGGCATGGGGGCGGCGCTCAACACCGCGAGCGCGATGAACGGCTATGTGCTGTCCGACCGTGGCACCTGGATATCCTTCAGGAACCGTGGCGATCTCGAGATAGCGGTCGAAGGCGACAAGCGGCTGTTCAATCAATACGGCGTCATGCTGGTGAATCCTGCGAAATATCCCACCGTGAAGCAGGAGCTTGGCCAGACCTTCGTCGACTGGCTGGTCTCGCCGGAAGGCCAGGCCGCGATCGCGAGCTACAAGATCGACGGCCAGCAGCTGTTCTTTCCGAACGCGGACAAGAAGGCGAGTTGAGGCGGCAATGGCTTATTTGGGTTTGGTTTCGGGCGGACAGGCTGTGCCCACCTCCATCGGCTTGCCGCCGCTTTGAACCGTCGGCGCAGCGGAGTCCTTTTCTCCACCGGCGTCGGGAAGAATTGCGCTTTTTTCCATTGCGATGGATGAATTGGCCGTCTTGCCAGCGCTGCCGGTGGTCGTGTTTGATGCAGTATTGCAGCTGGTTTCGGGCTTTGCGCCCGCGGGCGCGCTGGTCTGTGACAATGCTGGCGTTACCGCAAACAATCCTGCAAGAGCGGTGGCAATGAAACGACTATGCATTTTGAGCCTCTGTGAGATACGATTGAAGCAATCCGATGCAAACGTCCGGTTGCCGCGATTGTTCCTGTCCGGGCGGTTGCTTGCGCGTCGCCGCATGCTCCGGCATCCCGGATGAAAACCCAGCGCCTGCCGGCTTCGCTGACCCCGCTCGACACCGCGCTCGCGGCGTTGCTGGCGCGCGTCGAGCCGGTTGCGCCGATCGCGCTTCCGCTCACGGAAGCGCTCGGCGGCGTCGCGGCGGACTCGCCGCCGCTTCACGCGCATCCGCCGCGCGACGTCGCCGCCGGCGACGGCTGGGCGTTGCGCGCCCGCGATCTCTTCGGCGCGTCGTCCTATTCGCCGCTCCCGCTTGAGATATCGCCAGTCTGGGTCGACACCGGTGACCCCTTGCCGGAAGGTTGCGACTGCGTGATCGATGCCGATTCCGTGGACCAAACTGGTCCGGTGGTTCAGGCGCTGGCGGAAGCGATGCCGGGGCAGGGCGTCCGCCGCGCCGGCGGCGACATCGCCGAAGCCAGCGTTGGCATCGCCAGCGGGCGGCGGGTTCGCCCGCTCGATCTGTTGATCGCGCGGGCGGCGGCACTCGACACATTGAATGTGCGCCGCCCGCGTCTGCGCCTCGTCAACATTCCCGCAACCTCGGGCGAAGCGCTGACGGCGCGGCTGATAGCGGAAAACGCCCGCGCGGCCGGTGCCGATGTCGCCGGCGCCGAGGCCACGGGGCGCGACGCGGCATCCATCGCCGCGGCGCTCGAACCCGGCGCATGCGATTTACTTCTTACCATCGGCGGCAGCGGCGTCGGCCGTCGCGATGCGGTTATCGCGGCTCTGGCCCGGCGCGGCGAGGTCGTCGCGCATGGCATCGCGCTGCAGCCCGGGCGGACCGCGGCGGTGGCCAGGATCGGCAACATCCCCGCGATTGCGCTGCCGGGCGCGCCGGATCAGGCGCTCGCGGCGTGGTGGACGCTGGCGCTTCCCGTGCTGGACCGGTTGTCCGGGCTCGGGCCGCGGCAGCCCGTCACCCTGCCGCTTCAGCGCAAGATTGCCTCTAGCGTGGGCATCACGGAGGTCGCCCTGCTGGAAAGAATCGAGGGCAGATGGATGCCGCTGGCGGTCGGCGACTTCTCGCTCGATGCGATCGCCCGCGCCGACGCATGGCTCGCCGTATCGGGCGAGGCCGAAGGCTTTGCCGCAGGCACGCCGGTTGATGCCTATATGCTGCGGGACTGATATGGGTTCCGACATGACCGATGCGCCTTCGCCGAAACACCGCGACAATGTGGAGCAGGACCAGTTCCTGACCATCCTGTCGCGCGAAGACGCGCTTGCGCGTTTCGAAGCCGCGCTGTTTCCGCGTGCTGTCCCGAGCGAGCAGCGGCGGCTTTCCAGCGCGCTCGGCTGCGCGCTGGCGCAGGATATCGTGGCGCCGATCGACGTGCCGCCATTCGATCGCGCCAATGTCGACGGCTTTGCGGTGCGCTCCGCCGATCTCGCTTCCGCCGGCGAGGCCGCGCCGGTCCGCGTCACGCTGAACGACGAAGTGATCGCCTGCGGCACCGCGCCGACCCGGCCGGTGCTGTCGGGCACGGCGACCGCGATTGCGACCGGGGGCCCGCTGCCGCGCGGCGCCGACGCCGTCGTCATGGTCGAGCATACCCAGCCGGTCGGCCAACGCGCGATCGAGATCCGCCGCGCCGCCTCGCCCGGACAATTCGTGTCCTATGCCGGCTCCGACATCGCCCGCGGCGAGACGCTGTTGCGCGCCGGCAGCATGATCGGCTCGCGCGAGATCGGCATGCTCGCGGCCTGCGGGATCGCGCAGGTCTTCGGTCGCGCGCCGGCCGCGCGTCGCCGTGATCTCCACCGGCAACGAGCTGGTTCAACCCGGCAAGCCGCTGGGTCGCGGCCGAAATCCACGACACCAATGGCGCGATCGTCACAGCGGCGGTGAGCGAGAATGGCGGCGAGGCGATTTTTCTCGGCGCCGTTCCCGACGACGAAGCACAACTCGAAGCCGCGATGCGCGCGGCGCTTCGAGACCAGCGACATGCTGGTGCTGTCAGGCGGCACCTCGAAGGGCGCCGGCGATGTGTCCCACCGCATCATCGCGCGGCTCGGAAAGCCCGGGATCATCGCCCATGGCGTCGCGTTGAAGCCGGGCAAGCCGCTCTGTCTTGCGGTCTGCGACGGCAAGCCGGTGGTGATCCTGCCGGGATTTCCGACCTCGGCAATGTTCACCTTTCACGACTTGATCGTGCCGGTGCTGCGGCGGATGGCCGGGCTGCCGCCGCGTTCCGATGCGAAGGTCATGGCCAAGGTGCCGGTGCGGATCGCATCCGAACTCGGCCGTACCGAATTCGTCATGGTGTCGCTGGTCGAAGGCGCTGACGGCTTGATCGCCTATCCCTCCGGCAAGGGAAGCGGCGCCATCACCTCGTTCGCGCAGGCCGACGGATTTCTGAAGATCGAGGCGCTGGCCGACCAGATGCCGGCCGGAACCCAGGCGGAAGTGACGCTGTTCACGCCGCATGTGCGGGTGCCGGATCTCGTGATCGTCGGCAGCCACTGCACCGGGCTCGATCTGGTGACGGCGCCGCTGGCGCGTGCGGGTGTGGTGGTGCGCTCGATCGCGGTCGGAAGTCTCGGGGGTCTGGCGGCGGCGCGGCGCGGCGAGTGCGACCTTGCGCCGATCCATCTGTTCGACGAGGCAGACCGAAAGCTACAACGCGCCGTTTCTGATGGCCGGTCTCGAGCTGGTGCCGGGCTGGCGGCGGATGCAGGGCATCGTGTTTCGTGCCGGCGATGCGCGTTTCGAGGGATTGAACGCGCAAGCCGCCGTGCGCGCGGCGCTCACCGACCCCGGCTGCATCATGGTCAACCGCAACCAGGGCGCGGGCACCCGCATCCTGATCGACCGGCTGCTCGGCGAGGCGCGTCCCGACGGCTACTGGAACCAGCCGCGCTCGCACAACGCGGTCGCCGCCGCCGTGGCCCAGCATCGCGCCGACTGGGGCATGACCATCGCGCCGGTCGCCCACGCCGCGGGCCTCGGCTTCATTCCTTTTGCCGAGGAGCATTATGATTTCGCGCTGGTGACGGCACGGAAACATCGTCCGGCGGTGCAGGCGTTTCTGCAGGCGTTGGCGTCGGAGGAGAGCCGCGCGGCGCTGGAGCAAGCGGGGTTCAGACCGGTTTAGGCATTGCACCTTCCACGAGTCGTCCCCGCGAACGCGGGGACCCATAACCACCGATGACTGTTGTTGTGTGAGATGGGGCTCCAGCCTTCCCAATTACACCGGCCTGTGGTTATGGGTCCCGGCTCGCGCGGAGCCTGTCATCGGGCGCGCGTTTGCGCGACCCGTTGGCTTGGCCAGGACGACGCAGAGAATTGGTGCGACAAACCGCTCAATTGAACGCCATGCCGCCGTTCAGCGCGATGGTCTGGCCGGTCATGTAGTCGTTGCCGAGCACCATCAGCACCGCCTGCGCCACTTCCTCGGATCGCCCCATGCGGCCGAGCGGGATTCGACTGGCCAGATCGGAGCGGCCGCGCATCATGTCGGTTTCGATCAGCGCGGGCGCCACCGCATTGACGGTGATGCCTTCCTTTACCAGCCGCGCCGCATAGCCGCGCGTCAGGCCCTCCATGCCGGCTTTCGACGCATTGTAGTGAACGCCGATGCCGCCGCCGCCGCGCGCGGCCAGGGACGAGATATTGACGATGCGTCCCCATTTCCCGGCGCGCATCGCCGGCAGCACGGCCTGGCTGCAGAGAAACGCGGACTTCAGGTTGACCGCGATGGTCTGGTCGAACTCGCTCTCGGTAAGGTCATCGATGCCGCGTACGATCGCGATGCCGGCATTGTTGACGAGAATGTCGATCGGGCCGAGCGCCGAGGTGACCTGGTCCACCATCCTTGCGACGGCCGCGGCCTGCGATGCGTCGGCCGCGGTGGCGATCGCCCGGCCACCCCCGCGCTTGATGTCGGCGACGATCGCGTCGGCTTCGGCGGCGCGTTCGCGGTAGTTCACCGCGACGGCTGCGCCGGCTTCAGCGAGGGAGGCTGCGACCGCAGCTCCGATGCCGCGTGAGGCGCCCGTGACGAGCGCAATGTGGCCATTCAAATCCGGCTTGATGGTCATGACCAAAATCCTCCGCTTCCGATCCGTCAGCCCCCATCCAGCGCCGCCAGCCGCTCGGCCGCGGCGATGTCATCGACGGTGTTGGCATTGAAGAACGGGTCGAGCTGGTCTACCGGCCACTCCACGGTGGCGAGACGCGTAGCGCGCGGTCCAGCGGTCGATCTTTCTGATGTCTTCCACCACCAGCGCGCGGCGAAGCTCCTCGCGCAGGGCGACGCTCCATAGTCCAATCGACCGGATGCGACTGGCCGTCGGATGCCGCGACCGCGAGCTGCGCGTTCTGTTCGATTCGCGCCGCATGCAGCCGCGCGACCAGGTCGCGCGGCAGGAACGGACAATCCGCCGCCGCGCTCAGCACCCAGGCGACGTCGGGCCGGTTCGCGGCCGTCCAGTCGAGGCCCGCGAGAATGCCGGCGAGCGGTCCGGGAAAATTCTCGACCGTGTCGGCAATCACGGGCAACCCAAATCCTGCAAAGCGCGCCGGATCGCCGTTGGCGTTGAGAATGAGCCCGTCGCATTGCGGCTGCAGCCGCGCGATCACGCGCTCAAGGATGGTGCGGCCGCCGATCCGGCGCATCGGCTTGTCGCCGCCGCCCATCCGCCGCGCCAGGCCGCCGGCCAGCAGCACGCCCGGCGTTGCCGGCGCGTCGACGTCGCCGGCGCGTCACTTGACGTCGCCGGAAATTCAGTCGTCACGCTCGGCGCCCTTGCGCTTGTGACGCGCCGATTCCTCTTCGACGAAGGCCAGATTCTGATCGTAGATGATCCGCTCCTGGCCCGACAGCGCGATGAAGCGTTTGCCCCGCGCGCGCCCGACCAGCGTCAGTCCGACCTGCCGCGCCAGATCGACGCCCCAGGCGGTAAAGCCCGAGCGCGAAACCAGGATCGGAATTCCCATCCGCACCGTCTTGATCACCATCTCGGAGGTCAGCCGTCCGGTGGTGTAGAGAATCTTGTCGGCGGGATCGACGCCGTGGCGGTAGATCCAGCCCGCGATCTTGTCGACGGCGTTGTGGCGGCCGACGTCTTCGGTGTAGCAGACCGGCGTGCCCTGTTTGCACAGCACGCAGCCGTGGATCGCGCCGGCCTCGAGATAGAGCGACGGCATGGTGTTGATCGTGTGCGTCATCTGATAGAGCCAGGACGTGCGCAACTCGGCCTTGGGCAGCGCGACGCTTTCGACGGCTTCCAGGAGGTCGCCGAACGCCGTGCCCTGCGCGCAGCCCGAGGTCTGCGTGCGCTTCTTCAGTTTCTGCTCGAAATTGGTGTGGTGCTCGGTGCGCACCACCACCACCTGCAGATCGTCGTCATATTCGACCTCGGTGACGACGTCGTCGTATTTCAGCATGTTCTGATTGAGCAGATAGCCGAGCGCCAGATATTCCGGATAATCGCCGATCGTCATCATGGTGACGATCTCCTGCGCGTTCAGATAGAGCGTCAGCGGCCGCTCCACCGGGACGTTGATCTCGACCGCTGCGCCGGTCTGGTCGGTCCCGGCGACGCGTTCGGTCAGCCGCGGATCCGTGCGGATTCGGGACAATCAGGGGGACCGGCGCTTTGTCGATCTTCATCATCACGGCTCAGGCTAGCATGACATTGCCTGTTAGCCGATATAAAGCACCTCAGGACAAAACCTAGCCCGGTTCCGCGGGCGGCTCGGAGAATAAGATGAAGGTGATTGGCCTGGCGGGGTGGAGCGGCGCCGGCAAGACGACGCTGCTTTCGCGTATCATCCCGCATTTTATCAGGAATGGCCTGCGCGTTTCCGTCATCAAGCACGCCCATCAGGTTTCGATGTCGACGTGCCGGGCAAGGATTCCTGGGTGCACCGGCAGTCCGGCGCCACCGAGGTGCTGGTGTCTTCGGGCAAGCGATGGGCCCTGATGCATGAATTGCGCGGAGCCCCCGAGCCGCGGCTGCCGGAGTTGCTCAAGAAGATGTCGCGGGTCGATCTCGTCGTCGTCGAAGGCTTCAAGTCCGAGCCGCATCGCAAGATCGAGGTGCATCGCGCGGCCAATGGCAAGCCGCTGCTGTTCCCCGACGATCCCGCGATCGCCGGTATTGCCACCGACGGCGCCATCGAAACCGCGCTTCCGGTTGCCCATCTCGATGACATCCCGGCCGTCGCCGCTATGATGCAGGCGATCCGCGGTCAGTATCGAAGACGTGCTGGCGCGAAGCGACAGACGGAACCTGAGACCAAATATGGCGCAATTGTCCGACGATTGCTTTGCCTTCGGCGGGCCGATGATGTCGGTCGATGAGGCCGTCGCGATCATCGCCGCGCGGGTGACGGCGGTGCGGGACGTCGAGACCGTTGCGCTGAATGAGGCCGACGGACGCATTCTCGCCAGCGGCATTTCGGCTTCGCTGCCGCTGCCGCCTTTCACCAATTCCGCCGTCGATGGCTATGCCGTGCGCAGCCGCGATCTTCCGCAGCAGGCGCGAAGCCGCATTTCCCGTGACCGGCCGCGTTCAGGCCGGCGCGTCCGCAGGCGCGGCGCTCGAGCCGGGCCAGGCGGTGCGGATTTTCACCGGCGCGCCGATGCCCGATGGCGCCGACACGGTGTTCATGCAGGAGGACGTCCGCATCGATGAGGCCGGCAGGGTTGTTCTCCCGGCGGGCCTGAAACCCGGCGCCAATGTGCGTCCCGCGGGCGAAGACATTCCCGCCGGGCATTCTGCGCTCAAGGCGGGCCAGCGGCTGCGGCCGCAGGATGTCGCGCTGGCGGCCGCGTTCGGTCTGACCCATGTCGAGGTGCGCAGGCGCATCCGGGTCGCGGTGTTTTCGACCGGCGACGAACTGGTATCGCCGGGGAGCCCGCGCCAGCCGGCGCAATTGTTCGACTCCAACCGCTTCATGCTGATGGCGATGCTGGCGCGGCTTGGCTGCGAGGTCAGCGATCTCGGCATCTTGCGCGACGATCGCGCCTCTCTGGCGCAGGGCCTGAAGAAGGTGGCCGGCAGCCACGACCTGATCCTGACCACCGGCGGCGTTTCGACCGGCGAGGAGGACCACGTCAAGGCCGCGGTCGAAAGCGTCGGCACGCTGGTGCTGTGGCGCATGGCGATCAAGCCCGGACGTCCCGTGGCGATGGGAATTATCGGCGGCACGCCGTTCATCGGACTGCCGGGAAATCCGGTGGCGAGTTTTGTCACCTTCGTCCATGTGGTGCGCCCGACCGTGCTGGCGCTGGCGGGCGCCATGCAGCAGAAACTGGTTCCGATGCCGGTTCGCGCGGCCTTCGCCTACCGGAAGAAGATCGCCCGCCGCGAATATGTCAGGGTCACCTTGCGCAAGGCGCCCGACGGCGCGCTCGAAGCGACAAAATTTCCGCGCGAGGGCGCCGGCCTGTTGTCGTCGCTGGTGGACACCGACGGACTGGTCGAACTCGGCGAGGAGATCACGCAGGTCCAGCCCGGCCAGACCGTCGGGTTTCTGGGCTATGCCAGCCTGATGTGAGCGCCTGCATTCCGGCTGTCGCCGCGCCAATTGAGAGGCAGGCAAGGGCGTATCACAGGGCTTCACAAGCTTTGGGCCGATCGATACACCCTGATGTGGCTCGGCTTTGCGCGGTTGCCGCTGACGGGCTTCCGGTTTGTGCTGGAGTGCATATGATCGTGAAAGACGCCGATCTGGAGCGATAAACATGAGATATCGCCTCTGCCCGAAACTCTGCGGATACCTTCGCACGTGATAAGTGGACTGATCTGTGTTGTCTTGGGCAGCGTGCTGGGGGGCACCGCGCGCTATTTTATTTCCGGGTTAGTGGCCAGACGGGTGGGCGAGACGTTTCCGTGGGGCACGCTGTTGGTCAATGTCAGTGGCGCTTTTCTGATCGGTATCTTCGGCTGCGATGGCGCGAGACAGCGCCTCGCTGTTTGCCTCGTCGAATCCATGGCTGTTCGCCGTGACGGGATTTCTGGGCTGCTATACCACCGTCTCTTCGTTCAGTTTGCAGACGCTCTCGCTGGCAAGAGACGGAGAGCGCGGCCAGGGCGGCTGGCTATGTGGCGATGTCCGTGGCGCTATCAATTGGAGCCGTTGCCGTGGGTTTTGCGCTGGTCAATCTGCTGAAGATGAGTTTTGTTCGATGGCAATAACCGGCCGGTGGAATACCGTGGTCCTGTACGGATACGTTGCAGCCGGCAGCGTGCTGGGCGGCGTTGCGCGCTATCTTCTGTCCCTGCTCGTTGAGTTGATCCCCGGATTTCCGTGGGCGACCCTGTTCGTCAACGTCACCGGCTCCTTCATTATCGGATTCTACAGCACGCTCAGCGGCCCTGACGGACGGCTGTTTGCGAGCGCGCGGCAACGGCAATTTGTGATGACGGGATTTTGCGGGGGCTACACGACCTTCTCGACCTTCAGCCTGGAAACGTTCAGGCTGCTGGAAGCCGGGATGGCGCGGACTGCGTTGCTGTATATCGCGGTGTCAATCGTGACCTGGCTGGTGGCCGTGTGGCTGGGACATGCGCTGGCAAGCCGCCTCAATCGTTTGAAAGGGAGCTGACAATGCAAATCCCAAAACAGGCGCTATTGCTCCGCATTTTCATCGGCGAAGGCGACACCTTCGGCCGATCGCCGCTGCACGAGGCGATCGTGCTCAAGGCTCGCGAGCTGCACATGGCCGGCGCCACCGTTCTGCGCGGTGGGATGGGTTTCGGCGCATCCAGCCGGCTTCACACCACGAAGATCCTGCGCCTTTCGGAAGACCTGCCGCTGGTGATCGAGATCGTCGACAGCGAGGACAAGATCAATGGCTTCCTGCCGACGCTGGATGAAATGATGACCAGTGGCCTGATAACTCTCGAAAAGGTCCAGGTCCTTCAATACGGGACGAAAGGCACGGGCTGATCGCGGGCCTGCGGTTGGAACCATTCAGGCTTGTCATTGCCTGCCGCTGGGGCGGATCGCGTACCGATCACGGGGATGGAGTCCCCCAAAACCGCCATTCTGGCTGATGACTCCTGCAACGCGTTTGCGTGAGCAGGAGAATATCTATGTGCGATCATCGCCTTCCGGCCTTTACCGCAGTTCCCGCCCAGCAAAAAATACCTGCCGTGTCCCTCTGGATCCGGAGGACAAAATGACAGGCGTCTGGGCCTTGGCGGCCTTGTGGCTCGGCCTCGCGTTGATCGCGAGCCTGTTGTCGATCTGGTTTCGGGTATCGACGGCCCTTTCGGAGATCGTCGTCGGAACGATCGCGCAACTCATCATCGGCGCGGTCGTCGGCCAGGCCGTGCTCGGCACCGACGAGATTCGTCGGATCAAGTTCCTGTCGGGTATCGGCGCGATCATATTGACGTTTCTTGCGGGCGCGGAGCTCGATCCCGTCGTGTTCAAGCTGAAGTGGAAGGAGGCGGCGGCAGTCGGTCTGGCAAGCTTTTCGTTTCCATTCCTGGGATGCGCCGCTGCCGCATATTACGTGCTTGGCTGGGAGCCGATGCCGAGCTGGCTCGCCGGCGTTGCGATGTCGACGACGTCGGTAGCGGTCGTCTACGCGGTAATGCTCGAATTCGGTTTCAACAGGACGGAGTACGGAAAGACGGTTCTCGCGGCATGTTTCGTCACCGACCTTGGGACGGTGGTGGCGCTCGGCCTGATTTTTGCGCCGTTCACGTTCAAGACCCTGGTGTTTCTGATCGTCGGCGTGGTCGTGTTTTTCATTCTCCCCTGGCTGACGCCGCGCTTCTTCAAGCTGTATGGAAATCGACCGTCGGAACTCGAAACAAAGTTTCTGCTGTTGTGCCTGTTTGGAATGGGAGCGCTTGCGAGCTGGGCCGACAGTGAGGCTGTGCTCCCGGCCTATCTCATCGGCATGATGCTTGCCGGAACGGTTGGAAAGGACCACGCGCTCATTCGACGCCTGCGTACGCTGACGTTCGGATTTCTGACACCATTTTATTTCATTCGCGCCGGCTCGTTTGTTTCGATACCGGCGCTGGTGGCCGCGCCCGCGGCATTCCTGCTTTTTCTGGTGGTCAAGATCGGCTCGAAAATCGTCGGCGTGTATCCCGTCACCAAGCTGTTCTCCGCGCCGGACAGGGAGGCGATGTACACGACCCTTTTGATGTCGACCGGGCTGACCTTCGGTACCATTTCCGCGTTGTTCGGCCTTTCGCACGGGATTATCAGCCAGGCCCAATACTCGTCGCTGGTTGCGACGGTCATCGCAAGCGCGGTTATTCCGACAGTGATTGCAAATGCGTTCTATCTGCCGCGCCATCTGTTGCCGTCGTCCCGTTCGGAAGAGACGCAAATCGAAAGGTCCGAACGTCCTGGCGCTCTGGTTGCGTCAGACCATGCCGAATAGCCGGAGGCTTGCGCGATGTTCAGGACCATCCTGCATGCCAATGACGGATCGAAACCTGCCTTCAAGGCGCTCGAACTGTCGATTGCACTGGCCAACCAGAACGCGGCTGCGCTTCACATGGTTTGCGTGGAGGAAATCCCGCAAATGCCGGAGTACATTGAGGAGGTGCGGGAGGCCAAGGGAATCGCCGCGCGCCGCTTCCATCCGGTAATCGAGCGCGCGCGCGTTCAGGCCGAGCAAAACGGCATAAAGCTGAAAGTCCACGTCCTGAGCGGCCATCCGGTTCGCATGATCGTGGACCTCGTAGATGAGATTGGCGCCGATCTGCTCGTGATTGGTGCGGCCGGACATTCGGCACTGTACGAGCGCATGGTAGGCAGCCGCGCCGACCGCATTATTCAGCTGGCGGCTTGTCCGGTATTGGTCGTGAAGTAGGCCAGAACTATCGCCGAACAGCGGCGCACGTCGCTCGGGTCGAAAACCCGCAGGCGATGTCCGTTGACGATGTGAGCCGCTTTCGCCATCTATGGCTGCATGGCCACGACAAAACTCGACCTCACCGGACTTAAATGTCCGCTGCCGGCTTTGAAGACGCGAAAGGCGCTGAAGGCGCTGAAGCCCGGCGACCTCTTGGAAGTTCGCTGCACCGATCCGCTGTCGGTGATCGATATCCCCAATCTGATCAGGGAAACCGGCGACAAGGTCGAGATCACCGAACGCGCGGAGCAGCAAATCGTGTTCGTGATTGAAAAAGCAAATGGCCTGATCGGAAAAACGAATGACTAGTCCGCGGCCTATCGCGGCGAAATCGGGGCGCTCACATCGCTACCATTGGCCAATCGACACTCGGCCCGGCTTCTGCCCCAATCGTCTGTATGTAACGGGGAGATTCGTGCCGGTCATACGCTCGCAATTCTGGGTGGAACCCGGATTGACCGCGGCAGACGGCATAACCGGTTCTCACAGGTGTTAGCATTCGGAATGCGCTCTGCGGTCCGGCGCGCTGGGGAATGGTGGGCGGCACGAAGGAAGTTGAGATAGCGGAATCGAAAGCGCAGACATGCCCGGCATGGGCGGCTGCAGGGGAGGATTGAATGGCTACAATTCGAAGCGCTGGAACACTGTCCGGCGGCGGTGAGGGAATTCTCGATCGCGAACATACGATTGCCAAGGCCGGCTTCAATCGCTGGCTGGTGCCGCCCGCGGCGCTTTGCATTCATCTGTGCATCGGCATGGCCTATGGCTTCAGCGTGTTCTGGCTGCCGCTGTCGCGCGCGATCGGGCTGACGGCGAGCAAGACCTGCCCGGACATGTCGCTGCTGCAGGAACTGTTCACCACCACCTGTGACTGGCGGGTCGCCAGCATGGGCTGGATGTTCACGTTGTTCTTCGTGCTGCTCGGCGTTTCCGCCGCGATCTGGGGCGGCTGGCTGGAGCGCGTCGGCCCGCGCAAGGCCGGCGTCGTCGCGGCCTTGTGCTGGGGCGGCGGCCTGTTGATCGGCGCGTTCGGCGTCTACGTGCATCAGCTCTGGATCATGTGGCTGGGCGCCGGCGTCATCGGCGGCGTCGGTCTCGGCCTTGGTTACATCTCCCCGGTTTCGACGCTGATCAAATGGTTCCCCGACCATCGCGGCATGGCAACCGGTTTGGCCATCATGCGGGCTTCGGCGGCGGCGCCATGATCGGCGCGCCGCTGGCGAATATCCTGATCAACTATTTCAAGACCCCGACCTCGGTCGGCGTCTGGCAGACTTACGCCACCCTTGGCGTGATCTATTTCGTGTTCATGATGATCGGCGCCTTCGCCTATCGGGTGTCGCCGGCCGGCTGGCAGCCTGAAGGCTGGACGCCGCCAAGCGAAAACAAGTCGATGATCTCGGAGCATCACGTCCATCTCAAGGACGCGCACAAGACGCCGCAGTTCTGGCTGATCTGGTGGGTGCTGACGCTGAACGTTTCGGCCGGCATCGGCGTGATCGGCATGGCCTCGCCGATGCTGCAGGAGATCTTCGCCG
>CAVTNA010000039.1:0-35427 GCA_963735835.1 uncultured Alphaproteobacteria bacterium
GCGCCGTGCAGCAGGCCCATCTTGTAGAAGAGGCTGGCGACGCCCATCGCCGCGGTCGCCACCCCCACCTGCACCAGCGACGCGCGCGGGATGCGCGTGCCCCGCCGCCCCGGCGGGCGCCCCGAGCAGCAGCCACGCCGCGACGGCGCGCGGCGCCAGTCCGGTGACCTTGAGCGGCGTCAGCGGTTCGCCGAGCAGCACCACCGCGAGCGCCGCGGTGAGGATGAAGCTCATGCGGAAGATCGGCGCGTTGACGCTGATCGAGCCGGTCGCGAGGCTGCGCGAGAAGTTGTAGAACGCGATGAACGAGCACGCACGCCCGCGCCGGCGCCCCACAGCGCGCCCGGGATCGATCGGAGCGCGCCGGCTGATCGCCGGGAGAGCACGATGGCCGAGGGCGCGAACAGCCACGACTGCCCCATACAGGAACTGGTGCGTCGGCACGCCGGCGGTCGCGGCGCGCTTGTAGACGAGATCGAACAGCCCGTTGGCGAGCAGCGCGCCCAGGGCCAACGCAATGGCGGCGGTCATGGCACCGGGAGGGTGCCACGTCCGGCGGCCTGCCGGGTTGACTGCAATGCAGCATGGGCATACCATCCGGTTGGATGGTTATTGGATGGCTAAAGGATGGTTGATGACTGAAGTCGTTGCGAGGCCGCGGTTCGGGACCCCCGAGGCGGAGAAAATCACGATCAACGTCGGCGCGGTCGATCTCGGGCAGATCGATCTGCTGGTGCAGGAAGCGTTCTATTCGAACCGCACGGATTTCATCCGCACGGCGATCCGAAACCAGCTTGCGTCGCATGCCGATACGGTGAAGCAGACCGTGGCGCAGAAGATGCTCGCCCTCGGCCTGGAACATCTTTCGAAAGAGCGGCTCGAGGGCGCGGTCGCAGCTGGCGAACAGCTGCAGATCCAGGTGCTGGGGCTGGTAACCGTTGCGTCCGACGTATCGCCCGAGCTCGCTCGCGCTGCCATCGCCTCCCTGCAAGTGCTCGGCGCGTTTCACGCGAGTCCCGCCGTGAAGGCCGCGCTCGCCGATCGCACGCGCTGAACCCCGTCGTCGATTCAACGAAGGAATTGCATTGCTGAAACTCCCTGCCGGACTGCTCGAAGCCACGCGCCTCACGCGCGCCGGGCGCCTTGCCGAAGCGACCGCCCTCATCCAGCGCGCGTTGCGCGGAAGCCGTGCCGCCACGCCCGAGTCGACCCCGCCGCCGTCGGTCGCGCCGGGCGGCACGGTGCTGGACGGCGAATACCGCGTCCTCGACGCGGACACGACGCCGCTGGAGCGCCCCGCGCCCGAGCGGACGCGCGAACGCGGCCGCTTCATCGAGCGCACGTTCGCCAATGTGTCCGGGTCGCGGGCCTACAAGCTGTACGTGCCGCCGGGCGAGGCCGGCCACGCGCTGCCGCTGGTGGTGATGCTGCACGGCTGCACGCAGGACCCGGACGACTTCGCCGCCGGCAACGGCATGAACGAGCTCGGCCGCGAGACGGGCTTCTTCGTGCTCTACCCGGCGCAGTCGCCCGCCGCCAATGCCTCGCGCTGCTGGAACTGGTTCAAGCACAACCACCAGCAGCGCGGCAGCGGCGAGCCGGCGCTGATCGCCGACATGACGCGCGCGAGGGCCGGCAGCACGGCATCGATCCGCGGCGCGTCTTCGTCGCCGGGCTGTCGGCCGGCGGCGCGATGGCGGCCATCGTGGGCGGCCTACCCCGAGCTGTATGCCGCGGTCGGCGTGCATTCGGGCCTGGCCTGCGGGCGCCCAGGATCTGCCGACCGCCCTGGCGGCCTTCGCAGCGCATGCGTCGGGCGCACCGCGACGTGGCGGGCGCGCCGCCCATCACGCCGGCGCCGACCATCGTCTTCCACGGCGACGAGGACGACGTGGTGCATCCATGCAATGCGGATCACGTGGTCGCGCAGTCGGCCGCGAGCCATGCGATCGACGCCGGTGCGCCGTCCGGCGCAATTCCGGGCGGCATCGTCACCGAGGGCACCGTGCCGGGCGGGCATCGCTACACGTGCACGTCGTACCGGGACGCGTCGGGCCGCACGGTGCTGGAAAACTGGACCGTCCACGGCGGCGGCCACGCCTGGTCGGGCGGCAGCCCGAGCGGTTCATTCACCGATCAGCGCGGCCCGGATGCCACACGGGAGATGATGCGTTTCTTCGCGGCTTCGCGCGCGGGCGCGACGACGCAGTAGCCCGCGTCACGTCCACATGGCGTGCGCGCGCTCCGGCGGCGGCGCGCCGACCTGCGCACGGAAGAGCCGCTCGCCCGCGTCGCGCAGGCGCCGGCTCAGCTCGCGGCCGATGTTCATCTGCACCAGCGCGAACTGCTCGAGGTCGGTTTCGGCGAGCTTCAGCAGGCCCGCCGTGGAGAGCTCGATCGCCGCGCAATCTTCCAGCGCGAGAATCGACGCGCTGCGCGGAAGAGATCGAGGACGGCCATTTCGCCGAAGCAGTCGCCTTCGTGGAGGTAGCCCAGAAAGTACGGCGTGCCTTCCCAGTGCCGCACGATTGCCACCTGGCCCTGCTCGAGGACGAACATCGATTCGGCGCGGTCGCGCTCGCGGAAGAAGTAGCCGTCCCGTGGCACGCAGACCACCCGTGACGTGGCGAGGAGCGACGCGAGGATGTCGGCGCGGATGGCGCCGAAGATCGGCATGCGCTGCAGTGCGGCGATCCGTGTCTCTTCCATGATCCCTCCACTGGAACCGAAGGCCGGGATGCGGTTTTCATGCTAGTCGGATTCGGCCCGAACCCCAAGCCGCGCGCCCTGGCGAGCGTCAACCCTTCACGCACAGCACCTGCTTGAGGGTGTGCACGACCTCGACCAGGTCGGTCTGGTTCGCCATGACCTGCGTCGATGTCCTTGTAGGCGCCGGGGATCTCGTCGATCACGCCGCCGTCCTTGCGGCACTCGACGCCCTCGGTCTGCGCGGCCAGATCCGCAGCGGTGAACCGGCGCTTCGCCTCGGTGCGGCTCATGCGCCGGCCCGCGCCGTGGGAGCAGGAGTGGAACGACTCCGCGTTGCCCAGGCCGCGCACGATGTAGGACTTCGCGCCCATGCTGCCGGGGATGATGCCGAGCTCGCCCGCGCGCGCGCTGATCGCACCCTTGCGGGTGAGCGAACACGCTCTCGCCGAAGTGCTTCTCCTGCGCGACGTAGTTGTGGTGGCAGTTGATCGCCTCGCCCGCCGACTCGAACGGCGGCAGATGCGCGGCGCAGCGCGCTGCAGCACCAGTGCATCATCTGCCGGCGGTTGGCAGCCGCGTAGTCCTGCGCCCACTCGACCGCCTCGACGTAGTCGTCGAACAGGGCGGAGCCTTCGCTGAGGTACGCGAGATCGCGGTCCGGCAGGTGCATCGTGATGCCGCTCCATGTCCTTGCGCGCCGCCGCGATGAAGTAGCGGCCCATGCACGTTGCCGATGCCGCGCGAGCCGGAGTGCAGCATCACCCAGACGCGTCGCGCCTCGTCCAGGCACAGCTCGATGAAGTGGTTGCCGCCGCCGAGCGTGCCGAGCTGGCAGATCCAGGTGCGGTCGAACTGGCGCTGCATCTTCGCCACGCCCGGATGCTTCGCCGCGATGCGTTCGAGGCGCATCGGCGAACGGACGTGCCGCGCGCGCATGCGCGCTGCCGCGCACCTTGTCGTCGTCGTGCTGGTCGAAGCCGACCGGAACCGCAGCCTCGATGGCGCTGCGCAGCTTGGCCAGGCTGTCCGGCAGGTCGTCGGCTGGCAGCGTCAGGCGCACCGCGTTCATGCCGCAGCCGATGTCCACGCCCGACGGCCGCCGGGATGATCGCGCCCTTGGTCGGAATCACGCTGCCGACGGTCGCACCGATGCCCGGCGTGCACGTCCGGCATGGCCGCGACGTGGCCGTGCACGATCGGCAGCTGCGCGACGTTGATCAGCTGCTGCAGCGCTTCGGGCTCGACCGGCACGCCTTCCGTCCACATCCCTGACCCGGTCCATCCCGATCCTCGCGAAGCACTGCGCGCCGTCCCGGGAGTGCCGGGACGGCAGTGCGATGCAGCGAGGTTACTCGATGGCCGCGGGCGTCGTGCGGCGGACGGCGCTCAGACGGCGCAGGTTTCCGGCGTCGCGCGCACGACCTGCACCTGCGGCACGGCGCTGCCGCTCGCGACGGTGACGCGCGTCACCGATTCCAGCACGGGCTCCGGCACGACGCCTCCGGGCAGCGTCTGGCGGAACTTCTTGAACTCTGCGACGAGCTTCTCCGCCGTCACCCGCACCACGGCGTAGCCGATCGCGTTCGTGTCGACGTGCCGCAGGCTCGCCGGATTGAAGAACTGCAGCGTGCCGTCGAACGTGTTGATGAGCTTGCCGCCTTCGATCCGGTACACGAGATCGCGCAGCTGGGCGAACGTGGGGCTCGAATCGACTGCTGCCTGGAACGCGTAGAAGAGCGGCGTGCTCGACGCGCCCGCCGTGACGAGATCGACGGCGGCCGGCACGAGCTGCGCTTGCGGGACGTCGTGATCCTCGTAGACCGTGCCCGCGAAGAATGCGTGGATGTCACCGGTGACGGCAACCACGTTCCCGATTTGCTTCGCCCGCAGAAACGACATGAGGTCCTTGCGCGCCGCGTTGTAGCCATCCCATTGGTCGGCGTTGATCACATACTTCTGCTTCAGCGGCGACGGCGGAATCGGCAGCTGCGTCCATCGCCGGCAAGCTGATCGGAATGCCCAATCTAAACTTCGGCGCACTTTCGGTTGAGCAGAAGACGTTGATCGCGGGCATCGCAGCCGGCTTTGCCGGCCTGCTGTCGCTGTTCAACATCGGCGGCCGTTTCTTCTGGGCGTCGCTGTCGGACTATATCGGCCGCAAGAACACCTACTATACGTTCTTCGTGCTGGGCATCGCTCTGTACGCGCTGGCGCCCACCTTCGCCGATATGGGCTCGAAACTGCTGTTCGTCTCCGCCTTCTGCATCATCCTGTCGATGTATGGTGGCGGCTTCGCGACGGTGCCGGCCTATCTTGCCGACGTGTTCGGAACCCAGTTCGTGGGCGCCATTCACGGACGGCTGCTGACGGCGTGGTCGACCGCCGGCATCATCGGTCCCGTGGTGGTGAACTATATCCGCGAGTTCCAGCTCGCGGCCGGCGTGCCACGCGACCACCTATATAACACCACCATGTACATCCTGTGCGCCATGCTGGTCGCAGGAATGATCTGCAACTATTTGGTCAAGCCGGTCGACTCCAAGTGGAATATGAGCCCTGAAGAAGTCGCAAAGCTGCAGGCGGTGGGTGCCAAGAGCTCGGCCGGCGTGCAATCCGGCTCGTACGGCATCGGCAGAGGCGGGTTGGATGCCAGGGCCGCGCTGTTCTGGGCCTTTGTCGGCATCCCGCTCGCGTGGGGTGTGTGGAAGACGCTGGAAAGCGCCGCCAAGATACTCTGAGCGCCGGCGCTGTACCGCGGGACGATCACCATCGTCCCGCGACGGCAATCCATATCGATCGGGGGCACGACAGCGAGCGCTGCGTGCCCCCTAATTCATTCTTCACGCGGCATCATTTGCCTCTTGGCATGTGGCATACCACTGATTAGAGTCATATAGCTGAAGCCAAGAACGAGCGATTTCAATAAGTCATGATGTGCAACAGGTCCGCTCGTTCGAACACCCTGGCGAGGGTCGCAAGCGCGCCAAGTCCACGCCCAAGGGACGCCAGGTCGATCCCGAGGCCGCCGAAGAGATTGCGCATCTGCTCGGCGACCGGCCACGGCGGCGCGACCTTCTGATCGAGCATCTGCACCTCATCCAGGACAAATATCACCAGATCTCCGCGGCCCACCTCGCGGCGCTGGCCGACGAAATGATGCTTTCCTTCGCGGAAGTGTTCGAGACCGCGACCTTCTATGCGCATTTCGACGTGGTGAAAGAGGGCGAGGCCGATATCGCGCCACTGACCATTCGCGTCTGTGATTCCCTGACCTGCGCGATGCTGGGCGCGGAAAAACTGCTGCATGAATTGCAGACCGGCGTCGGCCCCGGCATTCGCGTGGTGCGTGCGCCCTGCGTCGGGCTGTGCGATGTGGCCCCCGTGGCGGAGGTCGGTCATCACTACGTTATGCGCGCGACCGCATCCGAAGTGATGGCGACGGCCGCGCGCGGCGAGACCGAGCCCTTCATCCCGCCCTATGTCGACTACGACGCCTATGTGAAGGACGGCGGTTACAAGCTCCTGAACGATCTGCGCGCCGGCCGCGTCAGCAAGGAAGATATCCTGATGGCGCTCGACGATTCCAGCCTGCGCGGGCTCGGTGGCGCCGGCTTCCCGACCGGGCGCAAATGGCGAGCGGTGTTAGGGGAGCCCGGGCCGCGGCTGATGGCGGTCAACGGCGACGAGGGCGAACCCGGCACCTTCAAGGATCGCTTCTATCTGCTTCGCGATCTGCACCGTTTCCTGGAGGGCACGCTGATCGGCGCCCATATCGTCGATGCAACCGACGTCTACATCTACATTCGCGATGAATATCCGGCGGCGCTCAAGGTGCTGCCGCTGGAACTCGCCAAGCTGCCGAAGGGTGGTCCCACCCTGCATATCCGGCGCGGCGCCGGCGCCTATATCTGCGGCGAGGAATCCTCGCTGCTGGAAAGCATCGAGGGCAAGCGTGGCCTGCCGCGGCACAAGCCGCCATACCCGTTCCAGGTCGGGCTGTTCGGATTACCGACGCTGATCAACAATATCGAGACGCTGTTCTGGGTGCGCGACATCGTGGAGAAAGGCGCGGCCTGGTGGAATTCGCATGGCCGCAACGGCCGCCACGGTCTGCGCAGCTACTCGGTGTCGGGCCGAGTGAAAAATCCCGGCGTGAAGCTCGCGCCATCAGGCCTGACGGTGCGCGAACTGATCGACGAGTTCTGCGGCGGCATGGCCGACGGCCACAAGTTCCACGCCTATCTGCCCGGCGGCGCGTCGGGCGGCATCCTGCCGGCGTCGATGGACGACATCCCGCTCGATTTCGGCACGCTGGAAAAATACGGCTGCTTCATCGGTTCGGCCGCGATCATCATCCTGTCCGAACAGGACAGCGTGAAGGACGCGGCGCTGAACCTGATGCGATTCTTCGAGGACGAAAGCTGCGGCCAGTGCACGCCCTGCCGCGTCGGCACGCAAAAGGCGGCGCTGTTGATGCAGAAACCGGTATGGAACCGCGAATTGCTCGACGAGTTGAGCCAGGTGATGCGCGATGCCTCGATCTGCGGCCTCGGCCAGGCGGCGCGAATCCGCTCACCACAGTCATTAAATATTTCCCGGACGAGTTTCAGGAAGCTGCGGAATGACAAAAATCCAGTTCGAACTCGACGGCAAGCAGGTGGAGGCCGTCAACGGCGAGACCATCTGGCAAGTCGCAAAACGCCAGGGTCGCGAAATTCCGCATCTGTGCTATTCGCCGGAACCGGACTACCGGCCCGACGGCAATTGCCGCGCCTGCATGGTCGAGGTCGAGGGCGAGCGGGTGCTGGCGGCGTCCTGCAAGCGCACGCCCAGCGTCGGCATGAAGGTGAAATCGGCGAGCCCGCGCGCCGTCGCCGCACAAAAGATGGTGATGGAATTGCTGGTCGCCGACCAGCCGGCGCGCGCCACCTCGCATGATCCCGAATCGAAGTTCTGGCACTGGGCCGAAAAGGTCGAGGTCACCGAAAGCCGCTTCCCCGCCGCCGAGCGCTGGCAGGGCGATGCCAGCCATCCGGCGATGCGCGTCAATCTCGATTCCTGCATCCAGTGCGGGTTGTGCGTGCGCGCCTGCCGCGAGGTCCAGGTCAACGACGTGATCGGTATGGCCTATCGCAATCATGACTCCAAGATCGTGTTCGATTTCGACGACCCGATGGGGGAATCGACCTGCGTCGCCTGCGGCGAATGCGTGCAGGCCTGCCCGACCGGCGCGCTGATGCCGGCGGTCATGCTCGACGAGAACCAGACCCGCGTCACCTATGCCGACAGGAAGGTCAACTCGCTATGCCCGTTCTGCGGCGTCGGCTGTCAGGTCACCTATCAGGTCAAGGACGAGAAGGTGATCTACGCGGAAGGCCGCGACGGCCCGGCCAATCACAACCGGCTCTGCGTCAAGGGCCGCTTCGGCTTCGACTACATCCATCATCCGCATCGCCTGACAAAACCGCTGGTGCGGCTGCCGAATGCGAAGAAGGACGCCAACGACCAGGTCGATCCGGCCAATCCGTTCACGCATTTCCGCGAAGCTTCCTGGGAAGAGGCGCTCGACATTGCCGCCAATGGTCTCGTCAAAATCCGCGACGGCAAGGGCGTCAAGGCGCTCGCCGGATTCGGCTCGGCCAAGGGCTCCAACGAGGAAGCCTATCTGTTCCAGAAGCTGGTTCGCACCGGCTTCGGCTCCAACAATGTCGATCACTGCACGCGGCTGTGCCACGCCTCCTCGGTGGCGGCGCTGTTCGAAGGCCTGAGTTCGGGCGCGGTGTCGGCGCCGTTTGCCGCGGCCATGGACGCCGAAGTCATCATCGTGATCGGTGCCAACCCGACCGTGAACCATCCGGTCGCCGCCACCTTCATCAAGAACGCGGCCCAACGCGGCGCCAAGCTGATCGTGATTGATCCGCGCGGACAGGGGTTGTCGCGCCATGCCTACAAGCACCTGGCGTTCAAGCCCGGCAGCGACGTCGCCCTGCTGAACGCGATGATCAACACCATCATTTCAGAAGGCCTGACCGACGAGCAATATATCGCCGGCTATACCGAGGGCTACGACGAGCTGAAGGCCAAGATCACCGAATTCACGCCGGAGAAGATGGAGCCGATCTGCGGCATCCCGGCGGAAACCCTTGCGCGAGGTGGCGCGGATGTATGCGCGCTCGCGCGCGTCCATCATCTTCTGGGGCATGGGCATCAGCCAGCATGTGCACGGCACCGACAATGCGCGCTGCCTGATCGCGCTCGCCTTGATCACCGGGCAGGTCGGCCGGCCCGGCACGGGTCTGCACCCGCTGCGCGGCCAGAACAATGTGCAGGGCGCTTCCGATGCGGGACTGATCCCGATGTTCCTGCCGGACTACCAGCCGGTCGGGCGCACCGACCTGCGCGAACCCTTCGAAAAACTCTGGCATCAGGAACTCGATCCGGTTCGCGGCCTTACCGTGGTCGAGATCATGAACGCGATCCACAAGGGCGAGATCACGGGCATGTATATCGAGGGCGAAAACCCCGCGATGTCGGATCCCGACCTGCAGCACGCGCGCGAGGCGCTCGCAAAACTCGATCATCTGGTGGTGCAGGATCTGTTCGTCACCGAAACCGCGTTTCATGCCGACGTCATCCTGCCGGCCTCGGCTTTCGCGGAGAAATCCGGCACCTTCACCAATACCGACCGCCGGGTGCAACTGGCGCGCGAGGTGATCAAGCCGCCCGGCGACGCGCGGCAGGATCTCTGGATTATCCAGGAGATCGCCAGGCGCATGGGGCTGCCCTGGAATTACGACGGCCCGGCCGACGTCTTCACCGAGATGACGGAAGTGATGCCGTCGCTGAAGAATATCAGCTGGGAGCGGCTGGTGCGCGAGGGCGCGGTGACCTATCCGGTCGATGGTCCCGACATTCCCGGCAATGAGATCATCTTCACCACGGGCTACCCGACCGAGAGCGGCCGCGGCAAGATCGTGCCGGCGCATGTGCTGCCGCCGGACGAACTGCCGGACAGCGAATATCCGATGGTGCTTTCGACGGGGCGCGTGCTCGAACACTGGCACACCGGCTCGATGACGCGGCGCTCGCAGGTGCTCGATCAGATCGAACCGGAGGCGGTGGCCTTCATGTCGCCGAAGGACATGCGGCGGATGAAGGTCTGGCCGGGCGATATGGTGCGGCTGGAGACGCGGCGCGGTGCGGTCGAGGTGAAGGTGCGCTCCGATCGCGACGTGCCGGAAAATATGGTGTTCATGCCGTTCTGCTACGCCGAAGCCGCGGCGAACCTGCTGACCAATCCGGCGCTCGATCCGTTCGGCAAGATTCCCGAATTCAAGTTCTGCGCGGTTAGGGCCGAGCGCGCCGCCGAGGTCAGCAACGCGGCGGAGTGAACGCGAAGGCACCGCTGACCCCCGGCCCTCCCGGCCAGCATCGCGTCAACCCGGGAGTTCGCATGATCTCGATCCTTCGCATTGCAGTGCCGGCGAGCACCCTGTTTGCTTCCGGTTGGTTATTGAGAGACCCCGCGTCGGTACCGCTTTGGCAAATTGGTTTGGGATTGCTCCTGGCTTTCGTCGGGGTGGTCTGGCTGTATTTGCACGAGAGCTAGTGCCGCGGGCGCCGCTCAATTCGCATGGCTGCAGCCTGTTGCGCGATCTTGTTTTGCGCGACAATTGCTTCGAGCCGCGAGATATTCTCCAGCAGACGCTGACTGGTGAGGACGAGAAAGTAATAGCCGAATTGCGGATTTTGAAAGTAGATCTCGAGCAGCTTTTCGTAGGTGATGGTCAGCACATGCCCGTCCTCGATACATTCGATCGTCGCCGTCCGCCGGTTGTTGGGTGAGAGGAAGCCGAGCTCGCCCATCAGACGTCCCGGCGGAAGTTCGACGCTGATTTCTTTCACCAGGAATTTTCCGGTGACGGTCAGGAGCATTTCGTTGGCTGCGTCGTCCTTTTTGAACAGGATATCGCCTTTGCGGTATTTGCGCTCGGTCATGAACGGCTTCAGCCATTCCATCGAGGTGTCGCCCTGCGTTGCGGTACGCGCCTTCTTGACGAGAGTGAGCATTTGACGGAGGCGAACGGCATTGATGGGCAGCAGTAACAGATACAGGAGAAACGTCTTGACGTCGTGCGCGAGCGCACCAAAGCCGACGAAGAAGGCACAGCCCACCATGTTCGCGACGCGCAGCGGCACCATCGTTTGCGTCAGCAAGGTGGCGACAAAGAAGATTGCGCCGACCAGGGCGAACATGTTGGCAAGGGTG
This sequence comes from uncultured Alphaproteobacteria bacterium, assembly GCA_963735835.1. GTDB lineage: Bacteria > Pseudomonadota > Alphaproteobacteria > Rhizobiales > Xanthobacteraceae > Bradyrhizobium. Next base: position 10,979 of record CAVTNA010000039.1, read on the forward strand.
ATGTTGACCAGCACAATTTCGAGAAGGCGGTCGAATATAGCGTCGTAGGTGATGTTGTTGGGGTCGAGGCCCAGCTGGACGCAGTATCTTTGCGATCCGGAGGTTGTCCGCCGCCGTGTCGAGAATGCGATCCAGCGTCGTCGACAGGTCTGCGCTGCTGACGTTCATCGGATCTCCCAGGCTTCCTCAGCGGAACTCAAATTGCGGTGCATCAATGATGAATAAAGAGCGGAAGATAGATTGCGATCTTTAGCGCCATAATGGCGGTCACGGCACACCCGGCCGCCAGGATGGTAACGGCGCTGATGCAAAATCGCTTGATCATCGCCAGGTGCGCTTTCGCCGCACCGGCTCCGACCGTGTCTCGCGCTCCCGACGAGTAGGGTGCCCGCTCGAAGGGGCCACGCGTGTGCGTGAGCATGGTCATATCAAAAATCCTTCAGCCGCCGTTTGACCGCTTCCGTCATGTTGGCAATGAAGGCGGCCATTCGCTCCCCAAGGTGCTTCGCCAAACGCTTCCCATATCCAAGCCGGACGATCAGTGGATTGCCCTTGTTTTCGAGGTCGAGTTCGAACCGCTCGGACGGATATATGGTCGCGCACCCCGCAGCCCGGCTATTGCCTTCTCGCGAACGACAGTGCGGAGTTTTCGAGCAGGAAAATTCCGCCGATCTGGCCGTTGACGTCGCGGGCAACCCAAAAGCCTTCCATGTTGCGGCCGATGAAGAACGCCGGGATCGTCTCGTTGACGATGCCGGGATCGAGCGGTTGAAACTGCGCGACGATGATCGAGGGCTTATCCGCTGGCACGATGGCGGGACGTTCGCCGTCCTGCGCGACCGCAGCGGGCGAACGTCGGGGCGCCTGCCGCGGCGAAACATCCGGGTTTGTCAGCTGCATCGCGGTCATTGCGTGTTTACCTGTTGCGCCGACGTCCGCTGGAGCTGCCGCAGGCGGGCATACTCGGCCTCCGCCGCAGCCTGTCGCATTCGGTAGCTGACAAACGTGTCGAGCATTTCGCGCAAAGCGGCGAGCGCGGTTTCGAGCCGTTGCCGAATGTGCTCTGCCTGATGCACGGTATTGAAAGTGATCGCGGCCATGGCGACCTCCTTGCGAATCCAATGCGCATGATGTGCCGACGAGGCCATAGGAATGCCAGATGGCCCGGCGTTGCCTCTCATAGGAGAGATATAAAGATGGTGGGGGACCGGATGACGCCGCGCTAATCCGCCGCAGGCCTTTATGCGGCGCTTATGAGGGAGAGCAGGAAGCCGCCTCGATTTCCTATGCTGCCATGCGCATCTTCGTACCAATAGCTCGCAATCCGAGCTGATGGCGGAGAACGAAGATGACTCACTTTCTTACCAACGATGATGAATATCGGGATTTGATCTACGACGATGATTATCGGTCGTATCTCATGGCCCGAAGCAATTCATCGGGCGACTATCGGTTCGGCAGGACGCGGGGAAAGCGCGCTCGCGTCCATGCGCGCAACGCTTTGAGGCGCGTCAACGACTACCTGAAGAACATGATCGAGGCGATCGCCGATGCGAAGCTGCGGCGCATGGAGCGCGAGCTCGAGCTGCGCGGTATTCGCCTGGACCGGCCCAGTAATAATTGAGTGACGCGCGAATCCCCGCCGACAGAACGTTCGTGATGAGAAGGCGGGCCATCAGGCCCGCCTATTCGGGTTCGCCTCTTAACGTCGAGCGTCACATGCCACGAACATGGTTCACTGTATCCCTTCTGGTTGTCCTTCTGCGCAGCGTCGCCAGATCTGTGCTGACGTTTCTCGGCCCATCCTGGGACGGGTCGCGCAGGAAATACCGGCCCCACGATCACTATATGCGCGGTCCCGGGCCTAAATGGCACGAAAAGCATTCGCTCGATCGTGCGTCCGCCGACAGCGCCTGAATTCCCGGTACTGCAAGCCCTCACCTCCTGCGCAACCCCCGGAGCGGCTGGTTGGTTCGCGGGGAAAGCCCCCTCCAGAGGCCGCTGTCGCGTTTGAACGGTTTGCCGGCCGAAGACGTCTTCGGCTCGCCGGTTTCGATGGCCGCGGCGAAAGCGCGCTGCAGCCGGCCGTCGTCGATCCGCGCAAGGTATTGCCGCAAGACCGCGGCGTTGCGTTCGTTCGGCTGCAGAATGGCGGCGCATAGCTCCGGCGCTGGTCCGCCGAAAGAAACCAAAATCCGGCTTGTCCTCGTGCTCCGGGCCAAGCCTGTCGATCTCGCTTGCGATCGCCATAACGGCCAGTCTGTCGGCATTGTCCAGCGTCACCGCGAAAGCGCAGAATCGCCAGCTGCCAGGCGCGCAGGGTCTTGGCGTGCCATTCGCTTCCGGGAACGCTTGAACTCATGCGAGATGCCTCTACGACGTAGCGGCCGAACCCCTGGGAAGGCGCCGACCGTGCCAGCTCTCGATCGGACAGACAAGATCCTCGTCGCCGATTCCGGCGATCGCGCTCGCGACCTCGGCTTTCGCGGCATCGTCCAATTCGACGATCGGCAGGCGGGTGTTCGGCGACATGATAGCCGAGCAGGCACAGGGCATATTTCACGGCAGCGGGGTTCTCTTTGGTGAGCGCGGCCGTCAGCGGCGCCAGCCGGCTTTGCAAATATCGCGCGGATTGCAACCGCCCCTGCCTGCAGCTCTTAAAGATCGCCCGGCACAGATCCGGTGCGATGTTCGATACCAGCGATATGCAGCCATCCCCGCCATCGGCGATAAAGGCCAGCGCGGTCGTGTCGTCTCCGGACAACAGCCGAAACCCTGGCGGCAGCAGCGGCTGCAAGCGCATCGGACGCGTGACGTCGCCGGTCCCATCCCTCAATCCGATGAACTGCCCGCGATTTCGCCAGCCGCGCCAGCGTGTCGTCGGCCAGCTCGCGGATGGTCCGGGAGGGAATATCGTGCAGGATGATCGGCAGGGCGGTCGAGACGGCAATCGCCCGAAAGTGGGCGAGAATCCCGGCCTGCATCGGCTTGTTGTAATAGGGCACGACCGAAAGCACGGCATCGGCGCCGGCGGCCTCGGCGCGCCGCGTCAGCTCAATGGCCTGGCTGGTCGAATTCGATCCCGCGCCGGCGATGACGCGAACGCGGCCATGCGCGATCTCGACGGCGGTGCGGACGATGCTGTCGTGCTCGGCCGGCGTCAGGGTGGAGGCTTCGCCGGCGGTTTCGCCGACCACGATGGCCGAGACTCCGGCCTCGATCTGGCGTTGGCAAAGTCTTGCGAATGCCGCCAGATCGAGTTCACCTTCTTCATCGAAGGGCGTGGGAAGGTCGGCTATGTAGCCCGCCAGCCAGGTGGCGGAATGTGCGCGGTGTTTCATCGGACGTCACGCTGCGTTTTCCATCTGGGCGAAGCCTTGCCGGTAGGCTGACAGCACGAGACCCTGCTGACATCTGACGCCGGCCTCGATGCGAAAGCCCATCTGTTCCAGCCTGGTGCGGATTTTCAGCGAGAGGCCGCTTTCGCGAGAATCGATCAGGACGGCAATCATCGCGCTGGCGTTGAGGAATTGCGATATCTGGGCGAGCGCCGCCTCGATCGCCGCTGGCGAGTTTTGCCCCGTGATCAGGCCGACCGCGTGCTGTCCCTTTGGAATGCGGCAGGTCGCCGTGGTCGCCACGCGAATGAACCCGCGCCGCCGCAGCGCAAGATAGAGTTCGAGGCTGTCGCTGCCGGCGATGATGGCGCGATGCAGATGGGACAGGCGGGTCAGCCCGATCATGGTATCGACGACCTGCTCCCGGTTTGGAACGGAATGAGGCTGAACCATCTGGCTCTCCTGTATGACGTGCGTTTGATTTGTCATGCGACGCGCCGTGTGCCGGCGGCGGGGAGGGGGAGCTTGCTGCCCATGTCGAGCTCGATTTCGCGCGGCAGCTCGATGATGGTTTCGGGGTGATGGCCGTTCTCGAACAGCGCGTATTTGACGGCTTGCGCGCGGTTGACGAACAGGCCGCCATAGAGACCGTTCTGTTCCTGGGCGACCCATTGGCCGCGGCTGTTCTTGCCAATGAAGACGATCGTGGATGCAGAGCTGCACGATGGAGGTTCGACGAGCTTCACGTTAGTATTCCTTCTGGTGGCGAGCAGGGCGTGCTTCCGACGCCGCGGACTCATCCGTCGCTGCGTTTTCCTGCGCGAATGTTCGGATGGTTTTGGCTGGTCGGGAGACGGCTTAACTCATGCGCCCAATATCTTCCCGGCCGGATATGAATTCGAGGGAGACCAGACAGCGATCTCATAGGAGCCGTATAGGATCGCCGCCGGGCTGTCTCAGACCGGGACGAAATGATCGAAGCTGCGGACCAGGGCAAACAAGGCCGCGTAGGCCACCGTCTCGTCCCAGTGATTGAGAACGACGCCGAACGGAGGCTCGCGCCTCATGACGCCGATGACGGCGCAGAGGATGATGGACATCCACAGCAGTGCGGCAAGGCTTCGGCCGAAGCCGATTGCGCCGAACGCGGCGAAAATCGACCAGGATGCTCATCCGCAGGCAAAAGCGAACGATCACCTGGGTCGATCTCAGTTCTCGCGGCAGATTCGGAAGCTGCGCCAAGAACTCGAAACTCTAACGGAAATGACAAATACGGTCTGGTTTGCTTGCCAAAGGATCGATCTTCAAGGCGTGGAATTGCAGCCAGCTAGGCGAAGTTATCGCAGCAGACCGGCTCGTATTGCATCGCCGCTCGTGTCTGTGGAACCGATGGACGATTCGGCTCTCTTGATACTTCAATCTGACGGACCGTCTCGATGTAAGCACTCAAAATTGCAAGCGTGAGGCTGGCGTGTCTGGCCTCGACTGCCTGGTCCAGCCACTCCGGAAGTTCGCGCTGTCGGGACAGCGGCGCAGTGCCACTCGCCTTCGTCGTAGATGATGCGGCGTATTTGCCATTGCGGCAGTTCCAGGTCGATCAGTGCGAAGGCTGCTTCGGTCAAGGCGCCGGCATTAATCAATTGACGTAGCTGAGCGGCGTTGTCGGCCTTACTCGGGAACGATCCACGCCGCAGGGTCGCATCCACAATTTCGGAAAGCAGTTTTGGCCGTTACCTCGTCAGCAGCGCTTACTTGCCTGGCAAGTGTGGCCAACGGCTCCGAGCGCAGGGGCTGAAGGAACATGGCGCCCTCCTGAATGCACGTGGACCGCGACGCATGCGGTACGACGCGTAAGGTGGGGAAGAGCCATTTGAATTCGAGATGAGAAACCGCCTCAAGATATAAGTGCGTCATAAGTGCCGTGCGGTTTCGGAAAATCAATGTCGACCACTGAGAAAGCGGGCTACGCAGTCTTGTTGGATTGGCGGTGCATTGCTGGCGACGAGGTCCAAGATAACCGCACTGTCGCAATGGCTTACGTCAGACCTCCCGATCGTGCTTATGACTTTCCTATAACATTGTCCTCGCGACCCGTCTCGAAAACCTATGCGTCGGGTGGCACTTCAGCGCCACTGATACGGGCAAGGCAGCGGTCGTCATCCGATCCGGCGGATTGATCCATCGCAATACACCTTCCCGCAAACGCGCAGAAGTTGCGCGCGGCAACAAGCGCGACAAGGAGCATTTTCATGCTGGATGTCGTCATGCTGGCCCTCGGCCTCGGCTTCTTCGCAGTCGGGCATAGGCTACGCCTACGCCTGCGAGCGGCTTTAAAGGGAGAACGGCCATGATCTTCGATTATTCACTCGCCGCCATCGTCTCCGCAGGGCTGCTGTTTTACCTGACCTACGCCCTGCTGCGGCCCGAGCGGTTCTGACCGCCAAAGCGGACTGCCCGGGATTTGCTCCGGGGCGGCACCCATTCCCGAAATCAACGTGCAACCTTTGGGCATACGACCATGACCGTCATCGGCTGGATTCAAATCATTCTGTACTGCGCCATCATCGTCGCGCTGGCCAAACCGCTCGGCGGGTACATGACGCGCGTCTTCAATGGCGAGCGCACCTTCCTTTCCCCGGTCCTGCGGCCGGTCGAGGCCGGGATCTACTGGATCGGCGGCGTCGACGACAAACGCGAGCAGCACTGGCTGACCTACACGGTCGCCATGCTGCTGTTCCACGTCGGCGGCGTTCTCATCATCTATGGGCTCATGCGCCTGCAGGCCTTCTTGCCGTTCAATCCGGCGGAACAATCCGCGGTCGCCGAAGACCTGTCGTTCAACACCGCGATCAGCTTCATCACCAACACCAACTGGCAGAACTACGGCGGCGAGAGCACGCTGTCCTATCTGGTGCAGATGCTGGGCCTGACGCACCAGAATTTCCTGTCGGCGGCAACCGGCATCGCGCTCGCGGTTGCGCTGATCCGCGGCTTCTCCCGTTCCTCGATGCGCACCATCGGCAATTTCTGGGTCGATGTGACGCGCTGCACCCTTTACGTGCTGATGCCGATCTGCGTGGTCTACACGCTGTTCCTGGTCTGGCAGGGCATGCCGCAGACGCTGGGCGCCTATGTCGACGCCACGACCCTGGAAGGCGCCAAGCAGACCATCGCGGTCGGCCCGGTCGCCTCGCAAGTCTCGATCAAAATGCTCGGCACCAATGGCGGCGGCTTCTTCAATGCCAACGCCGCCCATCCCTTCGAGAACCCGACCGCATTGTCGAATTTCGTGCAGATGATCTCGATCTTCGCGCTCGGCGCGGCGCTCACCAACGTGTTCGGCCGCATGGTCGGCAACCAGCGCCAGGGCTGGGCGATCCTGGGAATTATGGGCGTCTTGTTCATCGCCGGCGTCACCGTCGCCTATTGGTCGGAAGCGGGTGGCACCACCGCGCTCGACGCGCTCGGGCTTTCCGGCGGCAACATGGAAGGCAAGGAAGTCCGCTTCGGCATCGTTGCGTCCAGCCTGTTTGCGGTCATCACCACGGCCGCCTCCTGCGGCGCGGTCAACGCCATGCATGACAGCTTCACCGCGCTCGGCGGCATGATCCCGCTGATCAACATGCAACTTGGCGAAATCATCGTCGGCGGCGTCGGCGCCGGTCTCTACGGCATGCTGATCTTCGTCGTCATCTCGATCTTCGTCGCCGGCCTGATGGTCGGCCGCACCCCGGAATATGTCGGCAAGAAGATCGAGGCGCGTGAGGTCAAGATGGCGATGCTCGCCATTCTGGTGCTGCCGCTGATGTATCTGGGCTGGACCGCGGTGGCCGTGGTCTATCCGCCTGCGGTGGCGTCGATGGCCAATGCCGGCCCGCACGGCTTCACTGAGGTGCTCTACGCCTACACCTCGCAAACCGGCAATAACGGCTCGGCCTTCGCGGGCCTCACCGGCAACATCTTCTTCTACAACGTGACCGGCGCGGTGGCGATGTTCGTCGGCCGTTTCTTCATGATCGTGCCGGCCATGGCGATGGCGGGCTCGCTCGCCGGCAAGAAGTCGATCCCGCCGTCTGCCGGCACCTTGCCGACCACGGGCGGCCTGTTCGTCGGCCTGGTGGTCGGCGTGATCCTGATCATCGGCGGGCTGACCTTCTTCCCGGCGCTGGCGCTTGGCCCAATCGTCGAGCACCTCGCTGGCAACGCCAACACCCTGTTCTGATCGAACTCATTTTCGGAGTTACGTCCATGGAAGTCGTCCAGAAATTGAATAAGCGGATGCCGGTTTCGGCGATGCTCGATCCGAAGATCGTATTCCCGGCGATCGGTTCGGCTGTGGCAAAACTCGATCCCCGGGTGATGATGAAGAGCCCCGTGATGTTCGTGGTCGAGGTTGTGGCCGCGCTGACCACGGTAATCTTCCTGCGTGATCTCGTGACCGGCGGCGAAAGCCTCGGCTTCACCTTCCAGATCATCCTGTGGCTGTGGTTCACGGTGCTGTTCGCGAACTTCGCGGAAGCCGTCGCCGAAGGCCGCGGCAAGGCGCAGGCCGAATCGCTTAGGAAAACCCGGACCGAGAGCCAGGCCAAGCTCTTGACCGGCTCCGACAAGACCTATCGGCTTGTCTCCGGCACCAGCCTCAAGATCGGCGATATCGTGCTGGTCGAGGCCGGTGACAATATTCCCTCCGACGGCGAAGTGATCGAGGGTGTCGCCTCCGTCAACGAGGCCGCGATAACCGGCGAGTCCGCGCCCGTGATCCGCGAATCCGGCGGCGACCGCTCGGCGGTCACCGGCGGCACCCAGGTTTTGTCTGACTGGATCCGCGTCCGCATCACCGCGGCGCAGGGCTCGACCTTCATCGACCGCATGATCAAGCTGGTGGAGGGCGCCGAGCGGCAGAAGACGCCGAACGAGATCGCGCTCAATATTTTGCTGGTGGGCCTCACCATCATCTTCGTGTTCGCGACCGTCACCATCCCGAGCTACGCGGCTTATGCCGGCGGTTCGATCTCGGTGGTGATCCTGGTGGCGCTGTTCGTGACGCTGATTCCGACGACGATCGGCGCGCTATTGTCGGCGATCGGCATCGCCGGCATGGACCGGCTGGTGCGCTTCAACGTGCTGGCGATGTCAGGCCGCGCAGTCGAGGCTGCCGGCGACGTCGACACCCTGCTGCTGGACAAGACCGGCACCATCACGCTCGGCAACCGGCAGGCCACCGCGTTTCGCCCCGTCCGCGGCGTCACCGAGCAGGTACTGGCGGATGCGGCGCAGTTGGCCTCGCTGGCCGACGAGACCCCGGAAGGCCGCTCGATCGTCGTGCTGGCAAAGGAAAAATACGGCCTCCGCGCCCGCGACATGGCGGAGCTTGCCGCGACCTTCATTCCCTTTACCGCGCAAACGCGCATGAGCGGTGTCGATGCCGGCGCCTCCTCGGTCCGCAAGGGCGCGGTCGACGCCATCCTGGATTACGTCGCCAATGGCGGCGGCACCCGCGCCGTGGCGTCCGGAAACACCGTTCGTGCGTTTCAGTCCGCGGCGTCTTCCGAAGCTGCGCGCGAGGTCCAGGCGATCTCGGACGAAATCGCCAAGGCCGGCGGCACGCCGCTTGCGGTCGCCAAGGACGGCCGTCTGCTCGGCGTCGTGCAGCTCAAGGATATCGTCAAGGGCGGCATCCGCGAACGCTTCGCCGAGCTGCGCCGCATGGGCATCCGCACCGTGATGATCACCGGCGACAATCCGATGACGGCAGCCGCGATTGCCGCGGAAGCGGGCGTCGACGATTTCCTCGCGCAGGCGACGCCGGAGGACAAGCTGAAGCTGATTCGCGACGAGCAGGCCAAGGGCAAGCTGGTGGCGATGTGCGGCGACGGCACCAATGACGCGCCGGCGCTCGCCCAGGCCGATGTCGGCGTCGCCATGAATACCGGCACGCAGGCCGCGCGCGAGGCCGGCAACATGGTCGATCTCGATTTCAACCCGACAAAACTGATCGAGGTGGTGGAGATCGGCAAGCAATTGTTGATGACCCGCGGCGCGCTGACCACGTTCTCGATCGCCAACGACGTCGCGAAATATTTCGCCATCATTCCCGCGATGTTCCTGGCGTTCTATCCGCAGCTCGCCGTGCTGAACGTCATGCATCTGGCGAGCCCGCAGAGCGCCATCCTGTCGGCGATCATCTTCAACGCGCTGATCATTATCGCACTGATTCCGCTGGCCCTGAAGGGCGTGGCCTATCGGGCCATCGGGGCCGGCGCGCTGTTGCGCCGTAACCTGATGGTCTACGGCGTCGGCGGCATCATCATTCCCTTTATCGGCATCAAGGCCGTCGACCTCGTCGTCAATGCCTTGCACCTCGTCTGAGGAGAAACCCCATGTTGAAAGAAATTCGCCCCGCCATCCTTATCCTGGTCGCTTTGACGCTGATCACTGGGCTGGCCTATCCGCTGGCCATGACCGCGATCGCGGGCGTGTTGTTTCCCAAGCAGGCGCAGGGCAGCCTGATCGAAATAGATGGCAAGGTGGTCGGCTCGGCCCTGATCGGGCAGGAGTTCAAGGACGACAAATACTTCCACGGCCGCCCTTCCGCGACCACCGCGCCGGACCCGGCCGATGCCACCAAGACCGTGCCTGCGCCCTACAACGCCGCCAATTCGGGCGGCTCCAACCTCGGCCCGACCAGCAAGGCGCTTAACGATCGGGTCAAGGAAGACGTCGACAAGCTGAAGGCCGAGAATGGCTCGGCGGCCGTCCCGGTCGATCTCGTCACCACCTCCGGTAGCGGCCTCGATCCCGATATCTCGCCGGAAGCAGCAGCGTTCCAGGTGCCCCGCGTTGCGAAAGCGCGCAACATGCCGGAGGATCGCGTCCGTGCGCTGGTCACGGAAAACACCGGGGGCCGCTGGGCCGGACTGCTCGGCGAACCCCGGGTCAACGTGCTGGCGCTCAATTCTGGCTCTGGACCGTGCCGCAGCGAAATAGGACCAGGCAGGCCGAACCGGGCTTGAAGATTTGAATGCCAAATGGCGACAAGAGCGCGTACCGCACGATTTTGACGACCAACCGCACCGACCGGAGCGGCGCGGCGCTGACTATCCGGCTGGCGATATCAGCCGCGTCAAATCCGTTGGATACCTCCGCATGACCGCCACGCCAATCAAGGTCCTGGTCATCGACGACGAGCCGCCGCATCCGCAAACTGCTGCGGATGGGGTTGGCGACGCAAGGCTACGAGATCTTGGAAGCCTCAAACGGCAAGGCCGCGCTCGAATTATTGACGCAAAATCCCGCGCTGATCATTCTCGATCTCGGCCTGCCGGATATCCAGGGCCATGACTTGCTGCGGATGATCCGCGGGCGCAATGACAGCGTGCCGATCGTCGTGCTGTCCAGCCGTGGTGATGAGGCGGAAAGGTCCAGGCTCTCGACTTAGGCGCCGACGATTATGTGACCAAACCGTTCGGCATGGACGAGCTTCTCGCCCGCATGCGCGCGGCGCTGCGGCATCAATTGCAGGTCCATGGCGAGCGCCCGGTGTTTCGAGTCGGCGATCTATCGGTCGATTTGGTCCGCCGCATCGTCAAGGTGGGCGATAGGGACGTGAGCTTGTCGCCGAAGGAGTACGAGTTACTGCGTGTGCTGGTGCAGCATGCCGGCAAGGTGCTTGACCCACAAGTTCTTGCTCGGAGAGCTTTGGGACGATCTGACAGACGCGCAGTACCTGCGGGTCTATGTGCGGCAACTCAGGCAGAAGATCGAAGCCGACCCCGAACGCCCGCAATACGTGCTGACCGAAACCGGTATCGGTTATCGCCTGCGGGCCCCGGACTGAAACCCCAATGATCGACAAGCATGATTTTGCGTTCCCTTCGGAGAACAGATGAACATCAAGGAATTTCTCGCGCCGGCTGACGTGCTGGCCGACTTCGCCGCGTCCGGCAAGGTCGGCTTGCTGCAGGGACTGGCTCAGCGTGCTTCCGGCAAACTGAAGCTGCCGGCCGAACTGATCACGAGCGCGCTCTTCAGCGAGAAAAACTCGGATCGACTGGCACGGGTGGCGGAATTGCAATCCCGCATGCGCGCGTCCCGGGTCTCAACAAGCCGTTCGGTGTCTTGGTGCGTCTCAGGCAGCCGATCGATTTTGATGCGATTGATGACCGGCCGGTTGATCTGATGTTCCTGCTCTTTTTCCGGCCGAGCCGGCCAAGGAGCAGCTCAACGCTCTGGCATCTGTCGCCAGAATACTGAGGAGCGCCGAGGCTGTGCGCAATCTTCGCCGCGCGCGCGACAGCGCGGACTTGTTCCGTGCGATGGCGGCGCTCGTGTAGAGACCCATGCGTCATGTATGAAGCGCCGGTGATGCGGAGTTCGGCGAACAGTGCAATTCAGCCAATGAAGCTGACGCCTAAAGTGCCAGGCAGGAGTTGAACCGGTGGCCGATGTGAATCGAAGCTGCAGCAGGACATCACATCGACGCCCGATGCCGATCCCCTTTTTGGCCCGGTAGCATCGGAGTGGCTGCGCTATCTTGCTTCATTTGCAATGACCGCCGTCGCGACGGTCGTGGCTGTCGGTGTCGACAGCACGGTGACGATCCCCAACCTGTCCCTGGTATTTGTAGTGCCAGTGATCATCGCGGGCGTTGGCCTCGGCTTGGGTCCGTCACTCTTTTCGGCGGTACTTGGTGCTCTCGCCTTCAATTTTTTCCTTACCGAGCCTCGCTACTCACTGGCCGTCGACGACGCGGCGAACATCTGGGCGATCGGACTGCTGTTTGTCGTCGGTCTCATCGTGAGTGGCGTTGCCTTCACCTCCCGCCGAAGGGCGACCGAGGCGGCACTGCTAAGAAGGCAGACGACTGTGCTGCAAGGTTATAGCCGTGACGTCGTCGCGGCCGATAATACGAACGCGATCGTCTCAATCACTTCCCAAGCTCTTGCAGCGCTCTTTCAGGTTCCTGTCGTCGTGATGCTCGTTACGGATGGACAAGGTAGTTTCCCTCGAACAAGTCGGCGACGTAGAACCCCAGGAGGCGGAGTTGGAGGCGGCGCGATCGTCCCTGGAGGCTGGAACAGCAATGCGCAGCGGCATTTACCCGAATCTGGCCTCGCGCTTTGACTTTTGGCCTGTGGAGACGGCCGAAGGCGAAAATGCCGTCATTGGACTTGCATTCGAGCCGGGCGAACGTCCTTCGGAACCAGACGCGCTTGTCGACATAGTTGTAAGTGTTTTAGCCCTGGTGCTTGACCGTCAACATGTACGACGGCAGACGCATGGTTCTGACCAGTCTGCGGTCAATACCCCGTAGTTCCGCTCCGCCGGTCGGTCTTCCCCCACCGCGTGCTCACTGACCGGATATTGTCTCACGAGGCACCCCCGGTGGTTCAAAACCGAAGAAGGGTTTTCGTTCCGCCCGTAGCAAGCCCGCAAGGGCCCGGCCGGATAATCCGTTGTCGCAGTGCACAGCCGATTTCTCAGTCGGGTTTCATTTGCGACCGAATTGGGCTGCCCGCACCATGTCCGGTTTACCCGCGGAAGACCGGAAGTGATCAACGCACGCCACGCACGCAGGAGCAACGAAAAACGCGGTCACAGCGAGTATTTCGCCATTTGACCGGCAACCCCACAGAGGACATACGGCAATATTATTTTGGACTAACCGGCAACGGATCACCGCCAAATGGTTTGTTCATCGTCTCGTAAATCGAACTATAGCAGTGTCCCCCTCAGGATCAGAGAGGCGACGCTGAAATAGATGACCAGGCCCGTCACATCGACCAGCGTTGCGACGAACGGCGCCGATGCGCTCGCAGGATCGAAGCCCATCCGCTGCAGGATGAACGGAAGCATCGATCCCGTCAGCGAACCAAAGGTGACGATTCCGATCAGCGCGGTCGCCACGGTCAATCCGATCAGCACCCAGTGTTCGCCGTAGTCATAGAGGCCGAACTGCTGCCAGATCGCGATACGCACGATCCCGATCACTCCCAGCATCGCGCCGAGCGCAATTCCGGTCGACAGCTCTCGCAGCGCCACCCGCCACCACTCGCGAAGGTCCAGTTCGCGCAGCGCCAGCGCGCGGATCAGAAGTGACGTCGCCTGTGAGCCTGAGTTGCCGCCCGAGCTCATGATGAGCGGAATGAACAAGGTGAGGACGATCGCCTTTTCCAGTTCGCTCTGGTAGGTCTGCATGGCGGACGCCGTCAGCATTTCCGACAGAAACAGCACGGCAAGCCATCCGCCTCGCGCTCGGATCATTTTCCAGAAGCCGATCTGTATATAAGGCTCGCTAAGCGCTTCCATGCCGCCCAGCTTCTGCATATCTTCCGTCGTTTTCTCGATCATGGCATCCATGATGTCGTCGACCGTTACAATCCCTATGACGCGGCCATGATCCACCACCGGGACCGCGAGCAGGTCGTACTTGGAAATCAGGCGCGCGACGTCTTCACGGTCCATCAGCGGCGAGACGGTGATCAATCGGCCCGGCCGCGCCACTGAAAGGACGGGTGCCTCCGGTTCGCCGGTGATCAGCCGACGCAAGGAGATCGCCTGCACCAGATTCTTGGCGACGGGATCCACAACGTAAATCGCATAAACGGTCTCTCGCGTACGTTCGACCTGGCGGAGATAATCGAGCGTTTGCCGCACCGTGAGGTTGGACGGCACGCTGGCAATCTCGGTCGTCATGATGGAGCCGGCCGAGCGCGGTGGATAGGACAACAGGCGCTGAATCATGACCCTGGTGTCGGGGTCCAGTCGTTCCAGCAACTCCGTGCGGTGAGGTTCTTCCAGTTTGCGGAACAGATCCGCAACCCGGTCCGCGGAAACGCCGGCCAGAAGGGCCGCCGCAGTTTCGCGCGGCAGCAACGAGACGATCTCGGCGCCGGAATCGAGGATCGGCTGATCCAGAATTTCGATCGCGCGATCCCTGAGCAGACCCAGCAAGACTGCTGCCGCGACGGCCGGCGATTTCTCGTTCAGAGTCTCCGCAATGTCGGCCGCACGTTCGTGCGCCAGCAGGATCACGAGCGCGGCTGCCTGGGCGGCGTCATCCGGCTCGAGCGCAGGTTGGGTTTCGATATTCATTGACCATCCCTCCAGCGAGCAGCGGAGCCGGACCGATCGATAGCCGTCGGAATTCAGCGTGCGCCCTCTGATTATCACGCTGGCAGCTGGGTCCAAATTGCGGTCTACTATGCGCGCTTTTGGGTGACCGATGGCGGCATGACCTCATATGGGCCTGACTACGTCGGGCCGTATCGCTGCGCCGCCGAGCTGTGATGCGGCAAAGCTAATTTGACTAAGGACGAGAGGCGTGCGCTCAAGATTTATCATTTTTGTCGCCCCGTTATGGTTGCTTGCGGCGCAAGCAGCCAAGGCGACCGACGAAATCCAAGTCTATAACGCCGCCATCGCGGAAGTTGGCCAGTTCACGATCCAGCAGCACCTCAATTATATCCCGCTGGGGCTGAAGGATCCTCCGTTTCCCGGCGGCCTCGTCTCAAATCACAGCCTCAACGGCACGCCAGAATTCGCCTACGGCATGACCGATTGGTGGGAAGTTGGGCTCTATTTGCCCTTTTCGATCCAGGACCAGAAGTTCTATTCGGATGGGTTCAAGCTAAGGACGCTGTTTGTCTCGCCGCACGCGGATCGGCGCGAATTCTTTTACGGCGTCAATTTCGAGTTCAGCAATGAGACACCGCCCTTTGCGCAAACCCGCTTCGCCCTCGAAATACGACCCATCATTGGCATCCGCAAGTCGGACTACGAGTTCATCGTCAATCCGATCGTGGACGTCGGCTTTGGCAAATACGGAGAGGCGGATTTTGCGCCTGCAGCTCGCGTCGCGCGAAAAGTCGGCCAGGATCTGTGGGCGGGCTTAGAATACTATTCGAACTTCGGCAAGATTGGCGACTTCCCCAAGTTTGCCGACCAGCAGCACACTCTGTTCGCGGTAACCGATTTCAAGCTCGGTGTCTTCGACGTGGATTTCGGCGTCGGGTACGGGTTGACGCCCGCGTCTGACCGCTGGGTCGTCAAGACCATCATCGGGTACGCTTTCCCAGTGCCCGGAGGTAGCGCCAATGCAAGCGATCACCCGACCGCAGGGCCGGTCAATCCGATGTCAAGGTCTGCGGTACGCACGGCGCCGCCTTAGATGAGGACTTTGCGTTTTCTTTTAAGGCTTCTTGCCTGCATCGTCGTCCGTTCAATTCGGAAGTTCGAGCTGGCGCAACCATCGAGTCCGCAAACTCTGATCTGAGGCTCGATCATGCTCTGCTGAGCAGGCATCGAAGTTTGGGCCTCGGCTCACCATGAGAATCCGATGCGTGCCATCTGATTCTGAAACACTGAGAGTTTCGATCCGGCCGTTTTCCCAACCAAGTGCGCCTCCAGAGATGGGTTTGCTTTCTCCATACTTCTGATTGCCTATAGCGAGGACACGAATGAATTTGGAAACCGCCTCGTCCGTCGAGAGAGACCTACTGGCCCAGCTTATCTGCTGAAGACCTTCCTTCTTGCAAACGTCGAGTAAGATCACCTCTGTATCGAGAAGTTCGCTCGGGAGTCGTTCGCGTCGATACAGCAGAACTGTGACATTTACGTCCTTTAGTGCCAAAGATGGCCTAGGAATCTTGTCAAGCGGGCCCCAAGCCAAGCCAAACGGAGCGGACCCATCGAAGTCTGTCGCCGCCAATGCGGCGCCGACCGCCGCAACAACAAGCATCGTGGCGAACAGCTTTAAGGCGAGGCACCTCATCTTGAAATCCTCAAAGCTGCTAATCACACCCCAAGAACTTTGTTCCGTGCGCGTCACTGGGCGATGCCATTCTAGGCGATCTCATGTATTCTTTCTTCCAAATTGCGAGCGCTGTAGGCGAGGATGAAGGGACCTTACTTTGACTTAGAGGCTGATCCGCAGCTCGGACAGCAGCTGGATTTATTGATGGCAGTCGTCGGCTACGCAGATGATAGAGATCACCGGCATGTTCGGGGTGGAAATATCCTCACGATGAACCGTCGAAGCCGATCCTGGGAGGGCGTTTTCACGGGCGTGGGCTTGAGCCTGCTCGCATTCGACGGCACTGCGTTTGCGGCGGACCTGTCCGCAAACCTTCCGGTCAAGGCGCCTGTGCCCTATGTCTCGACGGCTTACGATTGGAATGGCTGGTACGTCGGCGCCCATGCCGGTGTTATTAGAGGCGCTTCGAACTGGTCAGCAACCCAGCCGGTAGCCAACGCCCCAGGCTTTAAATGGATCGTTCAATCTTCCGTTCAATTTCGATTTCATGGCTGGCACCGGCAGCTATTTCCTCGGGCTCCAGGGCGGATACAATTACGTTTTTCCGTCCCGCTTGATGCTGGGCATCGAGGCTGACGTCACCGCTCCGAATTCGGATGTGGTGATACCCTATGCGGTGCGTGGCAGCCAGACGATCAACTCGCCCTCGACCGGCCAGGTGACCTTACGGCGAGGCGGTGATTCATTATGGCAGCGCCCGCGCCCGCGTCGGTTATGGGTTCGACCATTTTCTGCTTTACGGAACGGCAGGATTGGCCTGGACCTATGATCAGGTAACGCGGACCCAGATGCCGGTGCTTCCGTTAGCGGCTTCGCAACACCAGGGACCGTGGACACTAAGCTGTTGTGGCGATTGGGGTGGGCGGCAGGCGT
The DNA here is from genome assembly GCA_963735835.1 of uncultured Alphaproteobacteria bacterium. Classification (GTDB taxonomy): domain Bacteria; phylum Pseudomonadota; class Alphaproteobacteria; order Rhizobiales; family Xanthobacteraceae; genus Bradyrhizobium. The sequence goes on from CAVTNA010000039.1 coordinate 28,004, forward strand.
CGGCTTCGAGATCCCGATCGCCGGCAACTGGACGGCAAAAGCCGAATATCTGTCGACCGGATTTGGCCGTAAGGGCATGACGTTCCCGACCGCCGCGGAGGCGTTCGACTCCGACCTCGCCATGCAAAGCATCCGGCTTGGTGTGAACTACCGGATCGGAGATGACAGTGCCCACATCTCGGACTTCCTGACCAAGGGACCATCCGCGCTGGAGACGGACCGCTTCGCACTCCACGCCCAGGCCACCTACGTCAGCCAGTATGACTCCCCGTTTCGATGCTCCCTACAAGGGCACGAACAGTCTCGCACCGAATATCGGCCGCGAGACCGCAGACTTCACCGTGTTCGCCGGCGTGCGGCTCTGGCAAGGGCGCCGAAGCCTGGATCAATCCGGAAATCGATCAGGGCTTTGGACTGAGCGGATCGGTCGGCGTTGCTGGTTTCCCGAGCGGCGAAGCCTATAAGGTCGGCGCCGATTATCCCTACACGCGACTGCACCGGGCGTTCCTGCGGCAGACCATCGACCTCGGCGGCGAGGTCCAGAAAGTCGATGCCGGCCTCAACCAGTTTTCCGGATCGCAAACCTCGGACCGGTTGGTCTTCACGGTCGGAAAATTCGGCGTGGTCGATATCTTCGATACCAACAAATACGCCCATGATCCTCGCGGCGATTTCCTGAACTGGACCATCCTCGACACCGGAACGTTCGACTACGCGGCGGATGCCTGGGCCTATACGGTCGGCGCGGCGGTGGAGTGGTATCAAGGTCCCTGGACCTTGCGCGGCGGCGTGTTCGACCTTTCGATCGCTCCGAATGCGACCACCTCGATCCGACATTCGGACAGTTCCAGTGGGTCGGCGAAATCGAGCGTCGATATTCGCTCTGGGATCAACCCGGCAAGGTCGCGATCACCGGCTTTCTGACGCGAGGCCGGATGGGAAGCTTCCAGGACGCCATCCAACTGGCCGCGCTGACGGGAGGACCCGCCGATATCGCCGCCGTGCGGCAATACCAGAGCCGCGGCGGCATTAGCATGAACCTGGAGCAGCAGCTCATCCCCAATGTCGGTCTGCTTTGCCCGCGCCGGGATCGCGAATGGCAGCAAAGAACCCTATGAATTCACCGACGTCGACCGGACCGTCGCCGCGGGCCTTTCGATCTCGGGCAAGCAATGGGGGCGGGATGACGACACGTTCGGTTTCGCCGGCGTCGTCAACGGCATTTCCAGCGTGCACCAGGCGTTTCTCAATGCCGGTGGCCTGGGCATCCTGGTCGGCGACGGCATGCTGCCAAATCCCGGCAGCGAGAAAATCATCGAGACCTATTATAGCTTTCCGGTGTTTGCTTCGAAGGTCACGCTTGACTATCAGCTCATCGTAAATCCAGCGTACAATCGCGACCGAGGCCCCGTTTCCGTGCTTGGTTTTCGCATACATTCGCAATACTAGTCCCAAGCCGCTTTGAACTTGGCCTTGGCGTCATCAAGATCGTTGCCGGTACCGCTGTAGCTGCCAAGGCATGGTGGTCCGTAGAACGTGAAGCCAAACCACCATTGATCGGCCTGCGCTGGCACGCCGCTGCGCTTCATGATCCTGCCGATGGAGAACGTCGCGCCAGATCACCTCGAAGTCGTCGGGCCAACATTTGCCACCGATCACGGTGGAGCGGAGGGTGAGGGTTTCGTCGTCGGGCATGCGCCGGTCGTCCTAGATAAATACGGCGAACTATTTGAGGCCATCTCTCGACCGGGACCGGGGCCTCGGCCTTTTGGGCGGGTTCACGAGGACTTAATAGAACGCAGGGTGACGTCTTTCATCTGGCTGAGAATTGCGGCTTTGCTCAGTCCTGTTATGGCGCAATAATCTTCGACCGAATGCGTGACAGGCGACAGATGCTCTCGGTTATCTTCGGGTGGCGCTTCCGAGGCATGCGTTCCTTTCCTGTATGACGGGCTTCCTAGCGCCGGGTCGATTAATGCTGTCAGCGTGAAGATTATAGAAATCCCGCAGCCGGGCGATTTCAAGAATATGATTTCCGGATAAAACAGCGCTAATTAGTTCTGCCTGTGGGGCAGTGTGTATCTCATACAAGTGATGCTGACTAACTGGCTTCGCCATGAACTGCCGTATACAATCGTCCAATGTGCCGTCAGCTATCAAATACGGACGTGCGCCATCGGCGACGCTAACCCGCTCATTTTTGATTGAAGGCCATTTTCGTAGAACGGCAGGGGCATCAAAGTTGATTTGAACGTTAGGCTCGTCCATCTTAGTGCTTCAACTTCCTTTTCTTCGAAGTCTTCTTGGCAGTTTTCTTAGCATTTCTTGAGGCAGTTTTCTTCGATTTTTTTCTCGACGACTTCACGGCTGCTTTTTTGCCTGAGTTCTTCGCGGATCGTTTTGCGGCCCCAATTGTCTTCTTCGTAGCCCCTTTCTTCGTCCGAATGGATGCCGGCGTCGCGATAGAGTTCGGGCGCCGCCAATTCATAGCTTGGCACTGATTGCCTATTCGGCTTTACAGAGGCTGGCTCAATTGACATCGATCCAAGGCGTCCGAAGCGGTGTTCGCGATGGTTTCGAAAAGATCGTTCACCTTATCGACGAGTTGCTCGATTAGGTTTTTGTCTTTATCGTCGACCACGGCGGGCCTCCAGAATATTCAACGTCAGCGTAGCTGATTTAAAAGGGCTAACCGCCTTGTCAGTCCCATTAGCCAACATGTTCCACTCCGTAGAAATACGAAAGCTAATACGGCCATTCAATGGGCGAATGCTTCAACCATCGCTTAATCATCTCACTCCGTAGTTGATCGGCATAATTGCGAACCGTTGGATTCGCCATAAATTGATGTTTGTAAACTCGGTCAGCCTCGACCTGCCGCCGAACGTCTTCATAGAAAAGGATCAGCCGTTCGTCAGGCATACGTTCGATGCTCATATCCAACCCCCTACTTAAACCCCACTATACCCGCAAGTGACTGATTAACGCCGTCGTAGCCGCTGGCTTAGAGACGCCTGGGAGGCTTCCCGAGGCATCGGCCGGTCGGCGCCACCGCATTGGTTGCCGAGATCGGCGACTGGAAGACCTTCTCGTCGGGGCGCAGTCTTGCGGCTTGGATCGGGTTGGTGCCCAAGCGGCATACCACCGGCGGAAAGGACAGGCTCGGCAGCATCACCAAGCAGGGCAATCGATATCTGCGGTGGCTGCTGGTGGTCGGGGCGATGGCCGTCATCCGCCGCGCGCAGGGAGCACGGCACCGAGAGGCGTCCCTGGCTTGGCCGGCTGATGGAGCGCCGTCCACGAAAGTGGCGGCTGTGGCGCTCGCCGAACAAGATTGCGCGGATGGCCTGGGCCATCATGGTCCGGGCGAGAGATACAAGGAGCCGAAACTGTCGCTGGCGGCATGAGGTACGCCAGCAGGTAGATCGGCAACACCAATTGGCGAGGGCATGACGACGTAACGTAATGCAGATACGGTTGTTCCGGGGATCGGGAGAACCCGCATGGGTCAACGCACCTTTTCTAAAGTGCGTGAGTTTGTTTGGGATCCGATCCGCGCAGAGCATTAGGGCCAGCGGCCACACCTGCCGCATCAACAGGCCGGACACGTGACCGCACCCGACCAATGCTGCAAAGCGTCAGAAAGTTCTTGCCAGGGCGCCGTCCACACGTGACCCACAACGGACACCGTCCGGAGCTACGATGATCTTGTGGCGATCCAAACCTTCTCTTTTTTACCCCACTGATTATTCTCGTTCAGCTTTGAGGCTTTTTGGATTTGGCGCGCGCTTCATTCGACTTGAAACGCAAGCTAGGCTTGGCTTCAAATCCGACAATCTTGCTCTAATAGGGTTCGTTTTTGAAAGCCGCTGTCCCAACCAACAGCCGCTTATTGCCCGCCAAATTTGCGGGGTTCCAGCCGAGCCCGGTGACGATTAGCGGCCATTGATAGAATAAGCGCACCATCACGATATCGCCCGGACCGCCGGGACTATATGTTAGGTTGTTGCTTATGAAATTGCCATTGTTGTCGATGGGGTTGCTGAAGGTGACAGCCGAAAACGACGGATAGCTCTCAACGTCGATAGAGATATTGTTACAGTTGAACAGCGCCGGGACCCGGCTGCAGACATAGTTGGCGAACTGCGGTGGAGTGTAAGACGCGGTCTGCGCCTGGCCAGTCAAGATCATCCGCGCCGATTTCTGCGCCACCGTCTGTAGCACCTGGCCGGCGAGAAACATGATGCCGGTCTCAAGGATAGCAAACAGAAGCGCGAAGAATACCGGTGCGACGAGGGCGAATTCGACCGCCGCTGAACCTCGGCGGTCCCGCCAAACAGGCGGAGTGACCGCGGAAACGAAACGGCGGATGCCGACGGGCGACGTCATCGGGCGATCCCTGAGGCGGAGGTTTCCCGCTGGCGCAAGGAATAGCGGAAAGTGATTGTCAAAATGTTTCTTCACTCGGAATAAGCTCGCCTGCCGCGTTAATTGATCGTAAATAGTCGGCGTTATGCCGAAGTTTTGGCGCCGAAAATACGGGGACCTCCCTCAAGATGGAGCGGCCATTGCGTTAGATTTGTGGGCATGTGGTCGGAAGAGGCGTGGGAGGGTTGTAGAAGACACATTGTGACATGCGCGGACGCGTATAAGCGAAGTCGCTCAACACGATACCAGACTTGTTCATGACATAGCCGACTCCCCCCGTGGGCACGTAGAGATAGCTGGCGCTGGAATAAATCACGTAGGTGTTGGCGACCTTAAGTGACGCCGGCATACTCACCACCGTTCCCGGCGGGCTCGGCGGCGAGCCATCGCTGTTCACGGCCCATTGAACACGCGCCTGCAGGCTTGGAATTGACCCACAATTCGGCGATGGACTGCTTGAGTTTGGATCATTCGGGCTCGTCACAAAGGGATAAAAGATGCCCGTAGAGGCGTTGAAGAAATTGGTCAGATCCGATCTTGCACCGACAACGATTGCGTGGTCAGATCGGAGGTCGTGTGCGCCATGATCGAGACGTCGCGATAGGCGACGATACCGTTGGTAATCTCAACTACGCCGAAAAACAGCACAAGCATGATGGGAACGATGACGGCAAATTCAGTCGCCGCAATGCCGCTGCAGTCCCGGATAAAGCGCGCTGCAAGGCGCAGAGCCCGCCGCCGTCCTTTCATCATACCTTTCATGGTGGGTCTACCTACCTCGATCCGACTCTAGTTCGTAACATGGGCCGTAATCAGCGCATGGTTGAACATTGCGTTTAGCGCGGCAGTGATGTCCGCCGGCGTATTCGCCGTGTAAAAGAAGCCGGGCGAAGCGCAGCCCTGAAGGCTGGCCGGAATGTTCGGGATGTTGTTGTTGGCAGCGTCGTCCTCATCATTGGCGAAGCTGGCGCATTCACCGGTGAGATCGGCTGGTAGGGAATGTAGAGCACGGAGATGACGATGCCGCGGTTTTTGAGCGGCGTGCAGGAGTTGCAGGGTTGATTACGGTAGCGTGGTTGCTGCCAGACCAGCCGCCGTTAGGAACTCCTTTGACTTGGGGATCCTGCGCACCGTCGGTCACGAGAAAACAGGGCAGCGTATTATTCGAGGCGCTGCCGTTGCCTACGCTGGTGATCAGGCTGTTCATTGATGCCAGCGCGGTATCTTGATATGGGTGCCGCCGGAGCCAAGATTTGAATTCATGTTGGTATCGAGCAGCGAGGCAAGGTTTGCGGCGGCGTAGTTGATGGTCGAGCTGTTGCTCGGGGAACCGTTGATGCTGGAGGTCAACGGAAAATAGTTCGAGTAGAGATACCGGATAAACGGGTAGAGGCCGATCCGAAATTGCTGTGGAAGCTTCTCGCTGTTGTTGGCTGTAACGAACAGTTGATTCACCGCGTAGCCGACCGCATCGAGTCGCAACTGGATACAGGCGTCGGTGCCTGGGGTCGCGCAGGATGAAACCGTCGACAGGTTGGTATAGAGCGAGTTCGGCAGACCGGAAACGATGTTTGACGGCAGCTGCTTGTGCATAGGATTGGCGTTATTCGTCTGGAGAAGACCTGTGTATCCGGATTGGCTAACGCGAGAAATGGCATAGCCGAGACAGTAGTTGTTCGTCGGGTATCCTTGCGTCCCCGTGTCGGTGCAGGCGCTGTTCTGCGGCGAAAAATGGCAGGCCAAGGTGCAGCCGGTGGGATATTGTCTATAGTTATCGGGGTTGACCGCTGAGAGCCGTATTCTCGGCCGACGTCGACGGCAGTCCCATCGATCCTGAAACGTCCAGCAACAGATAGAAATCGAGATACGGCGGCAGTGAGCCGGCAGATCGCGACGAGCCGGTAAGCGTCATCGTTGGAAAGCCGATCAAATTCAGAAACGTGGTCGGCATAACGGCGCTAAAAGTGACCTGGGAGCATAAGATTCGTGTTGGTCTTGGTGACGGTGGGGGTGACCTGAAGACCCGTGAAACCCGTCAAGCCATTGATGTTAGCGTTGAAGATATTGCTCGCATCGGTCACGCCTGCAGGGACCGGTCCGGTGGAACCCATCTGTCCTGCCGCGACATAGGCCGGCGAGCCCACGGCGAGCGCGCCAACGCTGGCCGCATCGGCTGCGCTCTGCAGCTTGGCCTTCAACCTCGTCGCCAACGAATAGTCCACGGCGCAGCCGACCGCGGCGAGAAGCGGAATGCTGGCTATGGCAAAAATCACGGCTATGTTGCCGCGCTTATCCCGCACGAAGCTTTTCAACAGATCAAAACGAACAGCGCTCATGTGCTGACTTTCGTTTGACTTAGATGCGGCAAGTCATACAACCGCGGGGTAGCTTAAACAAAGGTTTAACCTTTGCGCAGGAGTGCAGGCCCTACCTGGGACAATTGCATCGAATTAGAAACAGTAATTCGTGCGCCGCGCCCTCTTGCAGGAAACAGTTCCGGGAAGCTCTTGTGTGCGATCGGGCCATGTTCCGCGGGTACAACAAAACGTGCTCGTTAAAACCAGCGCCGCAGCGGCCAATATGAGAAAGCTCATTCTCTTTCAAATCCTCCCGATGCTCAAGACGCAAAAAGCCGTTACCGGCGTGAACCGGTAACGGCTTTTCGTTATGCGAGCGGGGCATCACTACCGCTCACAATCCCTACAGACGGACGTTACTGCAACGAGGCGTTGATCGAGGTGAACTTACCGTTCAGGTTGGTGCCTAGACCCTGCACCGCTGCGATAATCGCAAGTGAGATGCCCGCAGCGATGAGGCCGTATTCAATGGCGGTAGCGCCGGATTAGTCGGCTAAAAACTTTGCAAAAATCTGCTTCACGACTGCCTCCGGCTTCTGGTGAGTAAATTACGAGCGCAGGGTCACTCTCAAAGGGCTAACGCTCAGTAAATGTCGGCTCCCAAGTTCATAAGAATGGAGAGTGGGTTAAAAGTCCCCT
>CAVTNA010000040.1:0-52708 GCA_963735835.1 uncultured Alphaproteobacteria bacterium
CCAATGGCCAAGACAGCGCCGCGCTCAGTGGGCGGTTTATAAGCCCGCCCGATCCGCATTGTCAACGGTAGTTGTCAACAAATCGTCGCATCACCGCGGAGAATCCTGCACTGCGAGGAAGTCTCGATTTTTGGGGACTTTGCGCCGTACTTGAGCCACAATCCTGCGACGTTCTGGCGCTACGTAACTATCGAATCGCCGGCTGCCAGTGGGGTGCCGGGGTTCATCTATTCAGGGGATCGGCGGCCTGTCCATTCGCCTTTCCTTGCGGCCCGGAAACATCGAGAGATCTGCAGACCATGGTTGTTCGTGATCCCGGCCTGCTTTTGGGCCATTGATTCCCGAACATCCACGCGGCACGCCATGCTCCCGAATCCCCCCTTCAGAGGGCGAAAGCGGGTCACGGATGGCCAAAGATCTCGTCGAATGCTGATGGAACTTGGGGGGACGGTGGTTTGAGCCACAGCACGTCACGCGGGGGGGGCTATGGGCGCGAGACCGGGATCATCGATCTCGGTCATGAGCCGCCGCTTTCCGTCGACGGTTCCGAAGCCGCGGTGATCGATCGCCGCCGCGTCTCCGTGCAATGGTTTAGCGGCACCATCCTCACCGGTCTGTGCGGCGCGGCTCTCATCGGCGGCGCCGTTTTTGCCTCGCTCGACGGCGAAATGACCTTTGCCAAGGTGCCGGAGCGCGTCGAGGGCGCGCTGCGCGGCGCGTTCGGCGCCAATGAAAAGACCGCGAGTCTGCACAAGAGTGATCGCCTGCCACCGCCCGGCGAATCGACCGCCGCGCGCAATGTGATACGGGTCTCCACGGTCACCCGCGTCGGCAACCGCGACGTGATGCGGGTGCGGCCGTTCGTCCGCATTTCCGGCAATTTGTCGATGACGACCAGCGATCTCAGCGCCAAGATCCCGCCGTTCAACGCGCAGCGCATGCTGAGCGATGTCGGCACCCCGGCTCCGGCGGCCTCCGACGATCCGAATGCCGCCGACGCGGCCGAACCTGATGCCGAGGTTTCGTTCGTCACCAAGGACCTCGCGCCGATCCTGCCGAAGGCGAAACTCGCCGCGGTGGTGGCGCTCGACGAGATCCTGATGCGGGTGCGCGATGCCTCGAACTGGCGCGGCAATAGCGGTGTCCGCTACGCCACCCTCGCCAATGCGGCCGCCGACGCCAGCGGCGCGCAGTCGGACATCAAATTGGCCTACGCCACCGAGGGCACCGCCGCCGATCCCTACGCCGGTTTTGAGACCCGCGTGGTCCCCGAAAACGTCACGCTGCTGCCGAAGACAAAGGACCAGGTCACCGGCGGCAATCCGTCGGGCGAACGCGTTCACCTCGTCAAGAAGGGCGATACCGTCAGCTCGATCCTGCGCGATCAGGGCGCCACGCCGGAAGAGGCGAAAGCCATCGCCGCCACGCTCGGCCCCCGCGGCCGCGACGGCGGACTGAAGGAAGGCCAGAGGCTTCGTATCCTGATGGCGCCCGTCGGCCCCGGCCAGCGGCTGCAGCCCTACCGGGTGGTCGTCGCCAACGATTCCACCATTGAAGCCGTTTCCGCGCTGTCCGACCTCGGCAAATATGTTGCCGTCGACGTGCAGAGCATGAACACCGTCGCCGAGACCGCCGACAACAGCGACGACGACGAGGACGACGGCAGCGGCGTGCGGCTCTACCAGAGCATTTACGAGACCGCGCTGCGCAACAAGGTGCCGTCGAGCGTCATCGAGGATATGGTCCGTATCTACTCCTACGACGTCGACTTCCAGCGCAAGGTGCAGCCCGGCGACTCCTTCGACGTGTTCTACGCCGGTGAAGATGAAGGCTCCGCCATTACCGAAAAGAACTGAGGTGCTGTTTGCCTCCCTCACCGTCGGCGGCGAGACCAAGAAATACTATCGCTTCCAGACCCCCGACGACTCGGTGGTCGATTACTACGACGAGACCGGCAAGAGCGCGAAGAAGTTCCTGGTACGCAAACCGGTCAATAACGCGATCATGCGCTCGGGCTTCGGCGGACGCCGCCATCCCATCCTTGGCTATGTCAAGATGCACACCGGCGTCGACTGGGCGACGGCGTACGGCACGCCGATCTTCGCCTCCGGCAACGGCATCGTCGAGAAAGTCGGCCTGGAAGGCGGCTACGGCAAATATGTTCGCGTGAAGCACAACAACGGCTACGAGACGGCCTACGGCCACATGTCGGCCTTCGCAAAGGGCCTGGAGCCCGGCAAGCGGGTACGACAGGGCCAGGTCATCGGCTTCGTCGGATCGACGGGCATGTCGACCGGCCCGCACGTCCATTATGAAATTCTGGTCAATGGACGCTTCGTCGACCCGATGCGCATCAAGCTGCCGCGCGGCCGCTCGCTCGAAGGGTCGCTGATGGCGAACTTCGAGAAGGAACGCGATCGTCTCGATGCCATGATGAACAATCGCGGCGGCGCGGCGCGCATCTCCGATGCCACCGGCACCGCCGGCGTGCGGCAGATCAGCAATCGCTAATATCCCACGGTAAAATCCGGCGGCGCATGCCCGGCCCAGCGCCGCGCATGCAGACCGGCATGGATCGGTCGGACGGTCTACGAAGCCGTGCTCGCGCAGATCAGAAAGACGATTCCTATCCCCACAAGGCCGAATGCAACCGCCGCCAGCGGCAGCAGCATGTCGATCGCCGCGTGCGTGCCGCGAAGCTCGCCGCCCCAGACCGCGAAATCGCCAATTCTCCAGTCGTGAAATGAGATCCTGTCCGGATGTCTTTGATGCGGCGTCCGGTGCCTTTGCCAGACCAGGAACAGCGAGCAGGGAAGCAGGACCGCTACCAGCAGCAACACGGTGACCATGGCCAGCGGAAGTCCGGTGTCGTTCTGGCGATCGAACAGGGTCCAGGCCGCGAGGGCGAACAGGGCCACCAGCCCGACCGCGGCCTTGTAGATATTCGGATGGAGCTCGTCGAAAACGGGCCTGTTGTGGGGAACAAGTTCCCTGGCCATGAAGTTGCCTCTCGTCTTGAGACCGTGTCAGCCGCTTGGCTTCCTCTCGGGAAACAGTCGCTTGATGATTTGCGGTTGCGGCGTCTTGCGCATCGGACGCGGCAATGCGGGCTGCCGGCGCCAGCCGGCCACTATAAACGGCCAACCACTGGCATCCTCGGCGGTTTCATTAAATTTCATCCAGCAGCTGTGGAACCCCGGCCGCGCCTCTCCGTTTCAGGTCACGCGGGCAAACCCTCAAGATCACCGCCGGGCAGCTCAGGCAGATCGAGGGATCGAAGCATGACGCGAATTACGCGGGACGACGTGACCCGGGCGATCGGCCGGATCGACGATGTGACCATCGCCGAAATCATTGCAACCGGCGCGACGGCAGAGCGAACTGGCGGAGGCCCAGGCCTGGATCGCCAATGACGAGCCGCTGATGAACGCCGGCCGGCCGCTCGCGACCGGGCGCGTACGCGAGCTCATTGATATCCTTGCGGAGCTCGACGCCGACGAGGACGACGCGGGAAAACTAGTGCCGGTCACCGGTGAGGTCTGACATCATCTTAACTTAGATGCGGGCCACTCTACCGGGACACAACATTTTTCGAGGAGACATCGCGCGCAACGGCCCCCTCCGCATCGCGGAGAGGGTGTTAAATTGCGTCAGTTCAGCTTCCGTTTCGGGATCGGCGCCTCGAACTGGGCGATCTCGGCGGTCTGCGGCGCCTTGCCGTTGAAGGTCAGCACATTGCCTTCCACCGAAATCGCGACGCGATCGCCGTCCTGCACCTCGCCGGCGAGGATCATCTCCGCCAGCGGGTCCTGCAGGTTGCGCTGGATCACCCGCTTCAGCGGCCGGGCGCCGTAGGCGGGATCCCAGCCCTTGGCGGCGAGCCAGTCGCGCGCGGCTGCATCGAGCGTGAGCACGATCTTGCGCTCCTCCAGCAGCTTTTGCAGCCGGCCGAACTGGATTTCGACGATCCGGCCCATCTCGCTCTTCTGCAGGCGGTGGAACAGGATGATCTCGTCGACGCGGTTGAGGAATTCGGGGCGGAAGTGCGCGCGCACCATGCCCATCACCTGCTCGCGCACCGCCGAGGTGTCCTCGCCTTCGGGCTGGTTGACCAGGAATTCGGAGCCGAGGATTCGACGTCATGATGATCAGCGTGTTGCGGAAGTCGACGGTGCGGCCCTGACCGTCGGTCAGGCGGCCGTCGTCGAGCACCTGCAAGCAGCACGTTGAAGACGTCCGGGATGCGCCTTTTCGATCTCGTCGAACAGCACGACCTGATAGGGCCGCCGCCGCACCGCTTCGGTGAGCGCGCCGCCCTCGTCATAGCCGACATAGCCCGGAGGCGCGCCGATCAGGCGCGAGACCGAGTGCTTCTCCATGTATTCGGACATGTCGAGACGGACCATCGCGGTCTCGTCGTTGAACAGATACTCCGCCAACGCCTTGGTCAGCTCGGTCTTGCCGACGCCGGTCGGGCCCAGGAACATGAACGAGCCCATCGGGCGGTTCGGATCCTGCAATCCCGCGCGCGAACGGCGCACCGCGGTCGCCACCGCATGCACGGCTTCGGCCTGGCCGACGACGCGCTTGCCGAGGCTGTCCTCCATCTTCAGGAGCTTGTCCTTTTCGCCCTCGAGCATCTTGTCGACGGGCACGCCGGTCCAGCGCGACACCACCTGCGCGATGTGATTGGCGGTGACCGCCTCTTCCATCATTTCGCCGGCGCCTTCCTTGGCCTCGATCTCGGCGAGCTTCTTCTCGAGCTCGGGGATCCGGCCATAGGCCAGCTCGCCGGCGCGCTGAAATTCGCCGCGGCGCTGCGCGTTGGCGAGTTCGATGCGCAAGGCGTCGAGTTCGCTCTTCAGCTTCTGGGCGTTCGACAGCTTGTTCTTCTCCGCGCTCCAGCGCGAGGTCAGGTCGGCCGATTTCTTCTCGAGTTCGGCGAGTTCCTTTTCCAGCGTCTGCAGCCGGCTCTTCGAGCCCGGGTCGCTTTCCTTCTTCAAGGCTTCCTGCTCGATCTTGAGCCGGATGATTTCCCGGTCCATCGAATCGAGCTCTTCCGGCTTGGAATCGACCTGCATCTTCAGCCGCGCCGCCGCCTCGTCCATCAGGTCGATCGCCTTGTCGGGCAGGAAACGGTCGGTGATGTAGCGGTTCGACAGCGTGGTCGCCGCCACCAGCGCGGAATCGGTGATGCGCACGCCGTGGTGCTGCTCGTATTTGTCCTTCAGTCCGCGCAGGATCGAGATGGTGTCCTCGACCGTCGGCTCGGAGACGAAGATCGGCTGGAACCGGCGCGCCAGTGCGGCGTCCTTTTCGACGTGCTTGCGGTACTCGTCGAGCGTGGTCGCGCCGATGCAGTGCAATTCGCCGCGCGCCAGCGCGGGCTTCAGCAGATTGGACGCATCCATCGCGCCGTCGGCCTTGCCGGCGCCGACCAGCGTGTGCATCTCGTCGATGAACAGGATGATGGAGCCTTCGGCCGCGGTGACTTCCTGCAGCACGGCCTTCAGCCGCTCCTCGAACTCGCCGCGGTATTTCGCGCCCGCGATCAGCGCGCCCATATCGAGCGCAAGCAGCTTCTTGTCCTTGAGGCTTTCCGGCACGTCGCCATTGAGAATCCGCAGGGCCAGACCCTCGACGATCGCGGTCTTGCCGACGCCGGGCTCGCCGATCAGCACGGGATTGTTCTTGGTGCGGCGGGACAGCACCTGGATGGTGCGGCGGATTTCCTCGTCGCGCCCGATCACGGGGTCGAGCTTGCCGTCGCGCGCGGCCTGGGTCAGGTCGCGGGAATATTTCTTCAGCGCGTCATAGGCGTTCTCGGCCGTCGCGCTGTCGGCGGTGCGGCCCTTGCGCAGCGCTTCGATCGCCGCGTTCAGATTTTGCGGCGTGACGCCGCCCTTTTTGAGGATTGCGCCGGCGTCGCTGTCTTTCTCGAGCGTCAGCCCGAGCAGCAGCCGCTCGACGGTGACAAAACTGTCGCCGGCCTTCTCGGCGGCCTTTTCCGCGGCATCGAACGCACGCGCCAGTTCGGGCGCCAGATAGACCTGCCCGGCGCCGCTGCCGGAGACTTTCGGCAGCTTGCTTGAGCGCGTCCTCGGTCGCTTTCAGGATCGCGCGGGAATTGCCGCCGGCGCGGTCGATCAGACCGCCGGCGAGGCCCTCGCTGTCGTCCAGCAGCACCTTCAGCATATGCAGCGGCGAAAACTGCTGGTGGCCGTCGCGCATCGCGAGCGACTGCGCCGACTGGATGAAACCGCGCGCACGCTCGGTGTATTTTTCAATATTCATTGCATTTCCCTCAGCCTGCCGCTCCGCCCCGGGGCGCGATCAGCAAAAGTGGAACCGGTTTTGCGTCCGATCGCGCCCCATCTATAATTGGCGCGTGATCTGGTCGCGAAACCGCCCACACTTTCGCGGATCACGCGCGAAGCACGGATACCGCATCTTCATTGGGTTTCCGCTGACCGCATTGACATTCCTCAACCGGCCGCGGTCCGTCGCCGACGCAAAGCCGGCTTGAGGCAGATGTGGGAAGGGGTTTGCGGAAACGGAAGAGGCAACTTCACAAATTCGTGTGCGGTGGCGTCCTGCCCGGAAATCTCTTAAGAAACCGGATGCCTTCCAGCCAGCCCGCCAAGATCGCCAGCCTTTACCGCTACCCCGTCAAGGGCCTCTCCCCGGAACCGCTGACGTCGGTCGCGACTGGGCGTCGGCCAGACGTTTCCGGCCGACCGCCGCTATGCCATCGAAAACGGCCCCAGCGGCTTCGACCCTGCGGACCCGAAGTGGATGGCGAAGGCCTACTTCCTGATGCTGATGCGGGACGAATGGCTGGCGGCGCTGCACACGCATTTCGACGATGCGAGCAACGTCCTGACCATCAGCCAGAACGGCTCGATCGCAGCACAGGGCAATCTGGAGACGGCCGAAGGCCGGGCCGCCGATCGAGCGGTTCTTCGCGACCGGTCTCGCCGGAGCGATCAAGGGACCACCGAAGGTTCTTTCCAGCAGGGGTCACAGCTTTTCGGACGTCGCCAGGAAGGTCGTATCCATCATCAATCTCGGCAGCGTTGCCGCGATCGAGAACATGGTCGGCTTGCCCGTTCACCCGCTGCGGTTCCGTGCCAACCTCTATGTCAGCGGCTGGCCGGCATGGCATGAGTTCGAATTGCTCGACCGGACCCTCGCCATCGGCGAGACGCGCCTGAAGGTCGTGAAGCGGATCACGCGGTGCGCCGCCGTCAATGTCGACCCGGAAACCGCCGTGCGCGACCTCGACATTCCGACCGCGCTGATGCGCCGTCTCGGCCACACCGAGTGCGGGATCTATGCCGAGGTGATCGCCGGCGGCACCGTCAGCGTCGGCGACGCGATCGCAACCGAAGCGGCCGGAATTGGTGTGAACGGCGCGACGCGCTCTCAGCTGCCGCACCCCGCTCTCGCCGGGAGAGTGGATGGGGCGTGTCTCTCCCCGCGAAGCGCGGGGAGAGACGAACAAGCCTCAGCTCGTCGGCATGACATAGGCGTAGATCCGGCCGCGCGAAATCGGCGCTTCCCGGACCCGGTTGCCGTTGTTGCCCGAGACCACGATCGGATTGCCCTGGGCATCGATGCCGCTGACCACGCCGACATGTCCGCCGCCGCGCCGCCCCATCACGGCGATGGCGCCGACCTGCGGTCCGGACACGCGCTGGCCGTAGCTTGCGAACGAACGCGCCATGTCCGAGCCGGTGCCGCGATAGCCGGAGTGCTGCAGCACCATGTTCATGAACCGGGCGCACCACAGGCTGCCGCGGCCGGTCGGGTTGCCGCCGATGTAACGGCGCGCCTCGGCGACGACGTTCGATGAACCGAAGCCCGCTGACCTGGCGGCCATGCCGCCGGAATACCCGCTTGAGGCGATGCTGGCATTGGCACCGGCAAGGCCCCGCGCCTGCATCCGCGCCAGGCCGGCATCCCAGCGCGATCTGCGCGCGAGGCGGCGATGATGCGATCGTGACGATACGCGTAGTGGTGACCGAGGTGACGGCTGGCGTGCCGCACGTGAGCGTGACGTCCGATGCCGTGGTGAGACCTTGCCGATGCCGGGGAAACCGAGGCGACGATTGCCGCCGAACACAATGCCAGCGCGACGAAACGGGGAGAGACCCCACGAAGCGACCGGCAGAACGCAACCAACTGAACCATACTCTCTCTATCCTCTGTGATGCACCCCCATTCCCATCGGCCATGACCGCCTTCGCTCGAAGGCACGCGAGAGCCGACATCCGTCGTTCGTATGCGATTGGCGGTATGGCGAGAGCAAGACGCGATGCGGCAGTGCGGAAACGGTTTCGGGGCAATTCCGCGATGATTCCTTGACGAAGGAACCAGGTTCCCGGCTCATTGCAGCCGCGAGGATTAACTGCGATTTTGGTTTCGGCCCAACGAGAGGAAATCGTCAAAATGCCCCACGCCGTCAACAAGCGACAACGTTCGCCTTTACTTTGAAGAGGCCGGCAGCGGAACGCCCATCCTCTTCCTGCATGAATTCGCGGCCGACCACACCAATTGGGAACCGCAGATGCGCTACTTCTCGCGCGGCCACCGCTGCATCGCCTATTCCGCGCGCGGCTATACGCCGTCGGACGTGCCGCCCGTCCGCCGAGGTCTACTCCTACAAGCACTTCTATACCGACGCGCTCGCCGTGCTCGATCACCTCAAAATCCAGAAGGCGCATTTCGTCGGCCTGTCGATGGGCGCTTACTCGTCGCTTCAGATCGGTCTCAACGCGCCGGAGCGCGCGCTGTCGATGACGCTGGCCGGCGTCGGCTCTGGCTCAAGCCTCGAAAACCTCGATGCCTTCCGCAAGCAGTGCCGGGCCAATGCCGAGCAATATGAGACGATCGGGGCTGCCGAAGTGGCCAAAGCCACGCGCGAGGCGCCGAGCCGGATTCCGTTCCTGCTGAAGGACCCGCGCGGACACGCGGATTTCTACGGCGCGCTGGCCCGGCACGATTCAAAAGGCTCGGCCAACACCATGCGCAGTTTTCAGGGCGGCAGGCCCTCGATCTACACCCTGGCCGAGACGATCAAGAAAGTCCCGACGCCGGCGCTGATCATCTGCGGCGACGAGGACGACAACTGCATCGAGCCCAGCCTGTTCTTGAAGAAGCACCTGCCGGCGGCAGGGCTCACGTTCTTTCCGAAGTCGGGCCACGTGCTCAATCTCGAGGAACCCGCGCTGTTCAACGAAATGGTCGAGCGCTTCATCGCGCTGGTCGAAGCCGGGCGCTGGCCGCGCGCGTGACTGATCCGCGTTCGATGATGGCGGTTCACGTCTAGCTGTCATTCCGGTGCGACGCGTAGCGTCAAGCCTGGAATGACGCGGATGCGTCACTTCGTCTTCTCGGCGCGGCTCAGCAAGAATACGCCCTGCTCGCCGAACATGTTCCAGAACCACCACGGCAAGTTCACCCGCAGCGGCCGGCCGTAAAGATCGAGCGCGACCGCCCGTTCCATCTTGACGTTGATCTCGTCGCAGAGCTGGACGAAATCCTTGATCGTGCAAAAATGAATATTCGGCGTGTCGTACCAGGTGGCCGGCAGATTTTCGGTGCGCGGCATGTGACCGCCGACCAGCAGCTGCAGCCGCATCCTCCAGAAGCCAAAATTGGGAAACGACACGATGGCGCGCCGTCCGATCCGCAGCAGATTCTCCAGCACCACGCGCGGGTGCCGCGTCGCCTGCAGGGTCTGCGACAGGATCACGTAGTCGAAGGCGTCGTCGGGATAATTGACAAGATCGGTGTCGGCATCGCCCTGCACCACCGCGAGACCCTTGGCGACGCAGCGGTTGACGCCCTCACGCGACAGTTCAATGCCGCGCCCGTCGATGCCGCGGCTTTCGAGCAGCTGCAGCAGGTCGCCGTCGCCGCAGCCGACGTCGAGCACCCTGGAGCCGCTTTCGACCATCTCCGCCACCAGCAGATGATCGCCGCGATAATGCCCGGTGTCCGGCGTCATCATGCCCTTCAGCGGCAGGATTTGCTGCTGCATGGTCATGCTGGTTGCCTCAGGCCGCGCGCCTTGCCCGCGGATTCCAGGAAGGCGCGGGCGATGTCGAAAAACTCGGGAACATCGAGCAGGAACGCGTCATGCCCGCGATCGGTCTCGATTTCCGCGAATGAAACCCGCGCGCTCGAGGCGTTGAGCGCGTGCACCAGTGCGCGCGACTCCGACGTCGGAAACAGCCAGTCGCTGGTGAACGACACCACGCAGAACCGGGTCTGGATGCCGCTGAACGCCTTCGCCAGCACGCCGTGATGATCGGCGGCGATGTCGAAATAGTCCATCGCCCGCGTCAGATACAGATAGCTGTTGGCGTCGAAGCGCTCGACAAAGGACGAGCCCTGATAGCGCAAATAGCTCTCGACCTGGAAATCGGCGTCGAACGAGAACGTCGGCAGGTCGCGGTCCTGCATCCGCCGGCCGAACTTGCGATGCAGCGCTGCGTCCGAGAGATAGGTGATATGCGCGGCCATCCGCGCGACGCCGAGGCCGCGATGCGGATGGGTGCCCTGTTCGAAGTAACGCCCGTTGTGCCAGTCCGGATCGGCCATCACAGCCTGCCGGCCGAGTTCGTGGAACGCGATGTTCTGCGCCGAATGGCGCGTGCTGCAGGCGATCGCCAGCGTTGAGAACACCCGTTTGGGATAGGCCGCGGTCCACTGCAGCGCCTGCATGCCGCCCATCGAGCCGCCGACGACGCAGAACAGCGTGTCGATTCCCAGACGGTCGAGCAACATGGCCTGCGCGCGCACCATGTCCGGAATGGTGATGATCGGAAAATCCAGCCCCCATAATTTGCCGGTGGCGGGATTGGTCGACGCCGGCCCGGTCGAGCCCATGCAACCGCCGATCACATTGGCGCAGATGATGAAGTAGCAGTCGGTGTCGAGCGGACGGCCGGGGCCGACCATGGTCTCCCACCAGCCCGGCTTGCCGGTCACCGGATGCACGTTGGCGACGTGCTGATCGCCGGTCAGCGCATGGCAGACCAGGATGGCGTTGGAACGGTCGGCGTTAAGCTCGCCATAGGTCTGGTAGGCGATCTGGAACGGCTTGAGATCGATGCCGCAATCGAGCGGCAGCGGCTGGTCGATGCCGAACAAGGCCAGCTTCGAACTCGGATGATCGGCCTCGTGCGATCGCTCCTCGGTATGGATCGCCGGACTTGGTATCGACTGCACGTTTACCATTTTGATACCGACCTCCCCGGGAGGTGATGCAAACCACCACGGAAATCAGGCCAAAAAAAACCCGGCCTGAACATAAGTTCGACCGGGATCACATCTGTCCCCGGCCTGTTTAGCGAGTTGTTTAACGTGGCTGCAAGCCGGCCGGCTCAAATGACCACGGAATGGGTCAAAACTAGTCCCGAGCGGGGCATTTCGTCAAGACGAGGCCGTGGTTAACCAGGTCCTTCGAACCCTCTGGTGAGGAGGCGCCCTTGCGCCGTCTCGATCCATGACGGGGAGATGCCTGCGCCATCCTTCGAGACGCGGCGAAGACGCCGCTCCTCAGCGATGAGGACCGCCTCCTGCAGCAAACTTGAGTTCGGAGTACCCCCTCTCGTCAGGTCCCTGAAGATGTCCCAACCGCCCCCCGCTCCGCCCTCGCTCGAGGTGCTGCGCAAAGAGATCGACACCATCGACGAGCAGGTGCACCGCCTGCTGATGGCGCGCGGCGACATCATCGATCGGCTGATTTCAGGTGAAGCAGACCCAGGAAGTCGGCTCGGCGTTCCGCCCGGCGCGCGAGGCCGAGATGATGCGGCGGCTGGTGCAGCGTCATCGCGGCATCCTGCCGCTCGACACGGTCGAGAGCATCTGGCGCGTCATTATCTCGACCTTCACCTATGTGCAGGCGCCGTTTTCGGTGCATGCCGACGTTTCGATCGGCGAATCCGCGATGCGGGATTCGGCGCGGTTTCATTTCGGATTCACCGTGCCCTACGTCTCGCATTTCAGCGCGCCGGCCGCGGTCGAGGCGGTGGCGAGATCGAAGGGCGATCTGGCGCTGGTCTCCGCCACTTCCAGCCGCGCCCCGTGGTGGATCGCGCTGGAGGCGCAGCGGCGCGCCGAAGATCATCGCGCGGCTGCCGTTCGTCGAGCGCGCCGACCATCCGGCGGCGCTGCCGGTATTCGTGGTGTCGCGCGTCGCCGACAGCGCCATGGTGACCGAAGTCGAGATGTGGAGCGTGCGGGTGTCCGGCTGGAACGCCGAGGTCGCGCGCGCGCTGTCGCCGCTGGCCGAAATCGTCGCGGTGCCGGATACCGCCTTCGACGGCGCGGCGCTGTTGGTGTCGGTGGCAGGCCCGGGCAGCCTCGACAGGATCAAGGCGGCCTTGATCGAGGCCGGGGCGTCGGTGCGCTCATCGGCACTCGTCGGCAGCCATGCAACGCGCTATACGGTGCCCAGCTAGTTGCCCGGCTCCGCCTTCGCATCCCGTTGCGGCCCTGACTTCCGGAGTTGAAGATGTCCCGCCCCGTGCCGAATCCCGGCATTCTCGATATTGCGCCCTACACGCCCGGCAAGTCGCCGGTGCCGGAGCCTGGCCGCAAGGTGTTCAAGCTGTCGGCCAATGAGACGCCGTTCGGGCCCTCGCCGAAGGCCATCCATGCCTACAAGCAAGCCGCCGCGCATCTCGAGGACTATCCGGAAGGCACTTCGCGCGTGCTGCGCGAGGCGATCGGCCGCGCCTTCGGGCTCGATCCGGACCGCATCATCTGCGGCGCCGGCTCCGACGAGATCCTCAATCTGCTGGCGCACGCCTATCTCGGCCGTGGCGACGAGGCGATTTCCACCACGCACGGCTTTCTGGTGTATCCGATCGCCACCAAGGCGAATGGCGCCGTCAACGTGGTCGCGCCCGAGACCAACTTCACCGCCGACGTCGATGCGATCCTGAAGCTGGTCTCGCCGCGCACCAAGCTGGTGTGGCTCGCCAACCCGAACAATCCGACCGGGACGTATTTGCCGTTCGACGAGGTCAAGCGGCTGCGCGCCGGATTGCCGGGACATGTGCTGCTGGTGCTCGATGCCGCCTATTCCGATTACGTGTCGCGCAACGACTACGAACTCGGCATCGAGCTGGTGGCGACCACTGACAACACGGTGATGACCCACACCTTTTCGAAGATCCACGGGCTTGCCGCGCTTGCGCATCGGCTGGATGTTCGGGCCGGCCAATATCGTCGATGCGGTGAACCGTATCCGCGGACCCTTCAACGTCTCCACGCCGGCGATGCTGGCGGCGGTGGCGGCGATCGAGGACACCGCGCATCAGCAGATGTCGAAGGCGCACACCGAGAAATGGCGCAACTGGCTGACCGAGGAAGTGACAAAACTCGGTCTCAAGGTGACGCCGAGCGTGGCGAATTTCATTCTGATCCACTTCCCGCTCGACAAGGGCAGGACCTCGGCCGAGGCGGACGCGTTCCTGACCAGGCGCGGCCTGGTGCTGCGCGCGCTGCACAATTACGGCCTGCCGCACGCGCTGCGCATGACCATCGGCACCGAAGAGGCCAATCGCCTGGTGGTCGACGGCTTGCGCGACTTCATGGCGCGCAAATGAACGCCGCGCCGTCATTCAAAAGGATCGCGCTGATCGGCTTCGGGCTGATCGGCGGCTCGATCGCGCGCGCCGCGCGCGAACAGGGGCTGGCGGGAGAAATCGTCACCACCGCGCGCTCGGCGCAAGACCCGCGCGCGGGTGAGCAGCTCGGCATTGTCGACCGCGTGGTGGCGACCAATGCGGAGGCGGTGAAGGACGCCGATCTCGTGATCCTGTGCATCCCGGTCGGCGCCTGCGGCGCGGTCGCGCAGGAAATCGCCGGCCATCTGAAGCCGGGCGCGATCGTTTCCGATGTCGGCTCGGTCAAGGGCGCGGTGGTGCGCGACATGGCGCCGCATTTGCCGGCCAGCGCCCATTTCGTGCCGGCGCACCCGGTCGCCGGCACCGAGCACTCCGGCCCCGACTCCGGTTTCGCCGAACTCTTCATCAACCGCTGGTGCATCCTGACGCCGCCGGAAGGCACCGATCCGGACGCGGTCGAGAGGCTGCGCGCATTCTGGGCCGGGCTCGGCGCCAGGGTCGAGATCATGACGCCGGACCATCACGATCTGGTGCTCGCGATCACCAGCCATCTGCCGCATCTGATCGCCTACACCATCGTCGGCACCGCCGACGAACTCGCCCAGGTGACCTCGTCGGAAGTGATAAAATTTTCCGCCGGCGGCTTTCGCGACTTCACCCGCATCGCCGCCTCCGATCCGATCATGTGGCGCGACGTGTTCCTGACCAACAAGGACGCGGTGCTGGAAATGCTCGGCACCTTCAACGAGGATCTCTCGAAGCTGACCCGCGCGATCCGCCGCGGCGACGGCGAGGCGCTGTTCGAGCATTTTTCCCGCACCCGCGCGATCCGCCGCGGCATCGTCGAGATCGGCCAGGATTCCGCCGCGCCCGACTTCGGCCGCCCGCACGCGCAACTGGGCAAGAAGGCGGAGTGAGATTGCGACCTCCGCTCCCCTCCCCCCGCGAAGCGGCGGGGAGGGGTTGGGGGTGGGGGGTCTATCCGCAGGAACCGCTGCTTCAATGTATGCCGCGTCGCCCCCCACCCCCGACCCCTCCCCACCACGCGCAAGGGCGCGTGGAGGCAGGGGAGATTACTGCGCATGGCTTCGCGATCTCGCCGCGCATTGCGCGCGAGCCTTGTGACTAACTTCCCGCCCTCTCGATCAGAGGGCGCAGGGAATGCCGGGCGCCCGATGCGCCCGATAGCCGCGTGTGCGATGGTAGAACGCAGAATGCACACGCGTGAGTCAGGTCACACCGGAAATCACCCGGCATTCCCCGCGCAATGGTTTTAACGGCTTCCTTCGTACTCTCCCCGGCGACCGGCTTTCTTGCCACCGTCACCCCCAGAAACTTGCTTCTCACGAACTTGACGCCAGCATCGGGGCGTCAGGACCACACGACTTCTCCGTCCGCATCAGGCGCGCCCGTCTTGCGACACCCTCCGCGTCCACCGCATCCCGCCCCGCGTTGATGACGTTGCGGCAACGCCCCTCTGTCCGGGACGGGACGGCGACGGATATAGCGCTGATTTGGGTTTCGGAAAAACAGAAATATTTTTGCGACAGGGCTGGACATGCATGTCGCTGATTTGACCGTCGGGCAAATCAGCTGCCATTGGCTCCATCATAAATACGCGGTGTATGAATTGATCCACACGATGATCGACATCAGTAGCCCGATGACGCCTGCTTTCTCCGCGAAGACGGTTGCCGTTCCGGGCATGCCTACTCTCAACTGCGCCCTGTCGATCCCGTCCGGTATCGAGATCACGGCGGGATAGGCCTTGGTTCCACCGATCGAGCCGACACGTGCGAGCGTTCCGGAGACGGCTACCTGACCTTCGCCCACCCCATGGGGTATGCTCGACAACGTTGGCGTGAAAGATGCGGCCCGGATGGCTGTCGAACACAATTTTGACGACCGCATCAGGCCTGACCGTTTCAAAACCATTCGGCGAAAACATTCCGATAAGCGTGATATCGTCCGTGACGATAAATGACAGCGCCGAACGCGACTGCAGAGCCCGGTCACCCACGGCCAATGCCATGACCGTTACCACGCCATCACTTGGAGCACGAACGGTTGTCTGTTCCAGCTCCCACTTCGCGTTTTCGAGCTGCGCCTCGATTTGGGCAACGGCCGTGTTTACACCGCCGATTTCCGAATCCATCGCGAGTTTGGCGGTGACTTGGGCCGCCTTGGCTGCCTGCAGCTGGTAATTCACCGTTTCGTATTGAACCTGGGTATCCTGCATCTTGAATACTGTCTGGGCCTGTTCTCCGGTTAGCTTCTCGATATCGGACATTCGCTTTCGATTGTACGCAAGCTGCGCCGTCAAGCCCTCGACATTGGCGGTGGCCTGTTCGTAGTCCGAAACGAGTTGCTTGGCCTGTTGCCGGGCCTGGGCAAGGGACGCATCGAGCTGCTTCACCTTCGCTTGAAAGGGCGACTGGTCGATCTGGAAGAGAATGGTTCCGGCTTTTACCGGAACGTTGGTCTTGACCGGAATAGAAACGACCTGTCCCGAAACGTTTGGTGTGATTTCTGCAACTCTGGAGATGACAGTCAGGCTCCCGGACGGGGTCAGGTAATTGAACATCGCCAGGAAGACCGCGAGGATGAACGCGCCCCCTAGCACCGTGACGGAACCCGCGCCCCAGCCCCATTGAGCAGCTTGAGTTTCGAAAACACAAGCCACACCAGAACCAGGTAAAGACACAAGATGATCAGCATTTCTTCGCCCTCGCGATCGCACGCCCGCCTTGTGCGGCGCGTGATAATCGGCTCATTAGCGCAAGTCGTACCGCATTCGCGCGACGTCACGAGTCAATAGCGCGGTCAGGATCGCGTGAAGGATGACCGCCGGCCACAGAAGGACGCCGGTCAAACCACCTGCAAAACCGAGGTAGGCAAGATACAGCGTTACCAATGCGCTGTAGGTCAACATGCCGACGAGCGGCGGACCCGGCCAGCAGGCGATCCCCAAGGCAATCAGGGCGATGCCCGCCACGCGCGCAACCGGTATGGCGACGCCGGCAAGTTGCTCACCCAGCAACAACTGACCGACCAGCGAGGGAACGATCAGCAACGCCAATCCGGTGAGCGCTTCGCCGATGGCGGCGAAATCCAACGCACTTTTCATCGCTTTCCCGGCGTTCGCGCCTGTTGTTCTTGGCGCTTCGGTCTTCAATCGGATCCGGCTCCGGCGCTGCCGTCGGCCCCAGTTCTGCCTTGGCTTGCGCCGGCGTCCTTGGGCTCCGGTTCGAGCTTGAACGTCAGCTTGTTGATCTTGCCGGTGAACTTGAACGGAGGATCGTAGCGATACTCGATCATCGCGACGCCGGTGCGGGTGTCCTGGCCGACGTCGAAGGTCTCGTCCTCCGGGAACGTGATCGGCGTGCCGTGCTCGATGGATTTCCGGTCCACTTCCTTGCCGTCCACGGAGAGCACGCCCGTGCCGCCCTTGCCCAGGCCCGGACCATCCGACTTGAAGTCGAAGACGATGGTGTGCTTGCCCGCGCCCAACTCGGGCCCCGACCAGATCGTGCGCTTGAGGTTGAGCAGGTTGTAGAGGAACACCGGCTTGCCCGCGCGAATGCCCGCCACACCCTTGCTCAGGAACAGCCCATAGCCGCCGAAGCGTCCGCCTTCGGTGACGATCATGCCTTCCGCACCGCCCTTGGGAATCTCGACCTCGGCGGTGATGGTGTAGGACTTGTTCAGGATGCTCGGCGCAGCGCTGGCCGGCACGCCGGTCAGTTCGCCCGAATAGGTGAAGACCGTTCGCCCCGCCGTCAGGCTCGGGCGCGGCGTATTCCAGCGCGCGAGCGTCGTGTTGTCGAGCGGCAGCACGTTGTACTTCTTCGCCTCGACATCGAAGAGGGCCTGCATCTCCTTGACCTTGTCCGGCATCTTGGCGGCCAGGTCGTTGAACTGGGTGGGGTCCTCCTGGACGTTATAGAGCTCCCACTTGTACCCGGTGATCACATCCGGCGGCGGCGCGCTGCTCAGCTCCCAGGGAAGCGTGATCGGCGTCGTGGCCGCCACCCACCCATCGTGATAGATGGAGCGATTGCCGAGCATCTCGAAATATTGGGTCGTGTGCGTCGTCGGGGCGTTGGCGTTCGCCTTGTCCCATGTGTACGCCATGCTCACCCCTTCCATGGGGCTCTGCTTGATGCCGTCGATCGTATCGGGTTGCGAAATGCCGGTCGCTTCGAGGATGGTCGGGGCGATGTCGATGACGTGATGGAACTGGCGGCGGATGCCGCCCACGTCGTTGATATGGCCGGGCCAGGACATGACCACGCCCTGGGCGGTCCCGCCGAAGTGCGACGGCACCTGCTTCACCCACTTGAACGGGGTATCCATCGCCCACGCCCACGGCGCGGCAAAGTGCGGGAAGGTCTTGTCCGAGCCCCAGAACGGGTACCAGAGGTACTGGGCCTTCACCGGCACCGGGACGCCATTGAAGGTGGTGAACTCGTTGGGCGTGCCGTTGATCATGCCTTCGGCGCTCGCGCCGTTGTCACCGCCGATGTAGATGATCAGGGTATTGTCGAGTTCGCCGAGGTCTTCGACGGCCTGGATGACCCGGCCGATCTCATTGTCGGCGTAGGCGAGGTAGGCGCCATAGACATCGGCTTGCTTGATGAAGAGCTTCTTCTCCAGCAAACCGAGGGAATCCCACTGCGGCAATTCCTTCGGCCACGGCGTCAGCTTGGCGTTTTCGGGCATGATGCCCAGGCGCTTCTGGTTGGCGAAGATCGTCTCGCGCACCTTGTTCCAGCCGTCATCGAACAGGTGCATGTCGCTGATCTTCTTGATCCACTCCGGTGTCGGATGATGTGGCGCATGGGTTGCGCCGGGCACGTAATAGACAAAGAACGGCTTGTCGGGCGCAATTTCCTTGAGCTGCTTCATGTGCTGGATGGCCTCGTCGGCCATCGCCGTCTCCAGGTTCCAGCTGGGATTGCCCTGGAACGGATAGATGGCCGTCGTGTTGCGGAACAGGTTCGGTTGCCACTGGCTGGCGTCGCCGCCGACAAAGCCGTAAAAATATTCGAAGCCCATGCCGTTGGGCCATTGATTGAACGGCCCTGCCTGGCTCGACTGGAACGAAGGTGTGTTGTGGTCCTTGCCGAACCACGAGGTGGCGTACCCGTTCTCCTTCAGGATGGTGCCGATGGTGCCTTTCTCAATCGGGATGATCGAATCGTAACCCGGGAACCCCGTCGATATTTCGCCGACCACTCCGAAGCCCACCGAATGATGGTTGCGGCCGGTAATGAGCGCCGCCCGCGTCGGTGAGCAGAGCGAGGTGGAATGGAAATTGGTGTAGCGCAGCCCCTGCGCGGCGATGCGATCCATGGCAGGCGTGGGGATGACGCCGCCGAAGGTGCTCGGCGCACCGAAACCCTGGTCGTCGGTCATGATGAGCAGCACGTTGGGCGCGCCCTTCGGCGGCACGACGCGCGGCGCCCACCAGGCCGTCGACTCCGAGGCCTTCTCCTTGATCACCCCGCCGAATTTCGGATCGGGCGGCGGAAGTTGTTTTCCGTCGATCGTGGTGGTGGCGCCGGGCGAACCTGGGACACCCGTGACCTGCTGAGCCAATGCCGAGACGCAACTGAGGGCGAGAAGACTTGCGCCCGCAAGCAAGCTGCGACCGATATTCATGGCGGAAAAACTCCTTCTAAGAGTGAGCCCAGACAAATAATAGGATCGCGCAATTTCACATGGATGGTCCCTTCGAGCGGACCTCGCCTTGATTCAAATCAAGCTGGCGGCTTGAATGCGGAGGGCTGCCTAAGCGGCCGACGTCCGCAGTGAGTCATTCGCAACCTATCGTCGTCCCTGCGAAAGCAGCGCCCCATAGCCATTGATCTGAATTTTGAAAGCTGGAGCACCGGCCTTGGCCTAACCACGCGGACTTGCGGTTATGGGTCCCGGCGCGCGCTCGCAAGTGCTCGCTTGGCCGGGACGACGAAGAAAAATCTAAAACAGCGGCGGGATCTGCCCGACCTTCAGCGGCCCGAGAAACACCGTGCCGTCGACGAAGCGCAGCGGAAAGGCCCGCGCCTTCTTGCCTTCCAGCACCGCTTCCCTGCCGAGCGAGTTGATGCCGGCGGCGACGCCGACATTGGCGTTCTGCTTCACCGCCTTGCCGAGACCGGGAATCGCGCGGTCGAGCGCGCCGAACAGATTGTTGAGGTCCTGGGTCTTCACGCCCGGCGCGACGCGGTCGAGCGTTGCCTGCGGCACGCCCTCATCGAGCATCTTCTCGATGCCGAGCGCCGGGATCACCTTCTCGATGCCGGCCACCGTCATCTGCAATTCGCCGTCGAGCCGGCCCTGCGCGCTGAGGCCGAGCGTGCCGGCGGCGACCGCGACCAGATCGCCCTGCTGAATCCGCGACTGCACGATCTCGACATGGCCGCCTGCGGCCTGCAGTTCGCGAAACCGTTCGGGCCAGGGCTTTGGCGCGAAATCCCTCAGCCCGCTCAGCAGCGTGCGCACGTCGGCGTCGAACGGCTGCGCCAAGCAGCGGATGCACCTCCTGCACGCTGCCGCCTTCGATTTTCAGCACGGTCTCGATCACGGGGTGATCGAGGCTTGAGCCATCGGCAAGCCGGCCGTGCAGCTCGACATGTTTGGCGCGCGCCAGCGGCGTCAGCATCGATCCATTGACGCGATCGATCTCGGGATCGTCGAACACGATGGAGGCCCGCTGCGGGATGGCCGGCAGCCCCACCACGCTGGAACGGGCCTTGCTCCAGTTCACCGACATTGCAGCTGACCCGCTGGAATCGGAAAGCGTTGCCGGTGCGTTGAATTCCGCGATCAGCAGTTTCGGATCGTAGATCTGCGCCACCACCAGGATCTGGCCGAGCTTTGCCGTGACCGGCGCCTGCGTCGCGGCCTGCCCCGCGGTCTGCGACATCAGCGACACGCTGGCGCCGTCGCAGCGGACTTCGAGGCGGAACGGGAAGCCTGCCACGGTTCGCCTGGCGCAATCATAGACCCGGCCGGATTTCGCCTCCTGCGCGCGCCAGGCGTCGGCTTTCACATCGACCTCGGAGGCGGCATAGAACCAGAACGCGCTCCACGCCACGGCGGCGATCGAGGAGCAGGACGGGCATGATGAAAAGGCGCCAAAGCGGGCGCCGGCGCGGCGCGGGGGTCATATCGGACATGCGGCGACCTTTGGCCAATGATTTTGTCAATTAAGCGATGCGGCCCGACACAATCAAGTTAACGGGTCTTCGGGGGCGCAGATTTCCGCTTCGCCGCCGAACATTCTTCTGATAGCCGTGCAGGCAATGCCAGCCAAAATCCCCTCCGAAACGGAAATGTCCAAAGGCGACCTCTGGGTGTTCGGCTACGGCTCGCTGATGTGGCGACCGGGCTTCGAATTCCTCGAGCAGGTTCCGGCGCGGCTGATCGGCGAGCATCGCGCGCTCTGCGTCTACTCCTTCGTGCATCGCGGAACGCCGGAAAAGCCCGGTCTCGTGCTCGGCCTCGACCGCGGCGGCGCCTGCCGCGGCATCGCGTTTCGGGTCGCGGAGAAGCACCGCGCAGCGACCGTCGCCTATTTGCGCGAGCGCGAGCAGGTCACCTCGGTCTATCGCGAGGTGATGCGATCGGTGTGGCTGGAGAACGAGCCGCGGCAGCGCGTCAGCGCGCTCGCCTACGTGGTCGACCGCGGCCATGTGCAGTATGCCGGGCGGCTGTCATTGGCGGAGCAGCTCCGTCACGTGCAGCAGGGGCACGGGCAGTCCGGCGCGAACCGCGAATATGTCATCTCCACCGTCCGGGCGATCGAGGCGGAAGGTTTTCGCGACAGCCATTTGCATCAGCTCGCGTCGATGCTGCACGAGGACCGGCCGCTGCATCGGTGACGCGTGCCCTCCCCTGGAGGGGATGAGAAGAACCGAACGCGATTTAGATCGCCGCTTGCGATCTAGATCGCCGCTTGCTCTGAATAGATAGATGCGCTCCACTTATCCTCACCCTCCAGAGCCCTTTCAGGGGGATATATCACCTTGCCTGAACAGCGGAGAGCGCTCTATGGTTCGGAACGATCCCGCTACTCTGCGGGGTCGCTGCAGGCGGGCGGTTTCCTGCAGATGAAGGCGCGTCATGATCCGCCTTCCTCCGATCCCCGCCGGAAAGGCTAAGTTTTTCATGGGCGCTACTGCAGAAGAACTGACGCAGCAGCTTGGTGAGCAGCGGCGAACCGTGGATTTCGACACCTTCGATATTCAGGTTCAAGAACTGTTACGAATGCTGCGGGATGCGGAAATTTCAGTTGCGCCGGTCTATCAGCGGCAGTTTCGATGGGACAACGAGCGCTGTTCCGAGCTTATTGAGTCTTCGCTACTCGGTATTCCCATTCCAAACCTATTCATGGCCACAAATAGCGACAGCACATGGGAAGTGGTTGATGTTCCTCAGCTCGCGTGACGCTGAATGAGGAGCGGCACGCGCTAGTGACGCATCCTCCCTGGAGGGGGTGGATGAAGAAGCCGAACACGATTAGATCAGCCGCTTGCTCTGAATTGATAAGATGGCTCCACTTGCCCTTGCTGAAGAGGGAGGGTCGCTTGCGCAGCAAGCAGGATGGTGATCTTGCGAGCGAGATGCAGATGACTTCAACATCAATCCGCCGAGCAGCGGCCGATGAGTTGCGAGCCAACACGACACCGCATGAGCGCATATTGAGGCGCGCGCTGAAAGAACTCCCCGTAGACGGCACGAGTTTCGGCGGCAAGCGCCGATCGGTCCCTACATCGTGGATTTGTTCTGTCCAGCCAAGCGTCTCATCGTTGAACGCGACGGCGGGCATCACAATGACGATGAAACTGCCCACGCGCGATGGCGATAGGCAGCTTCGGCTCGAGCAGAGGGATATCGCGTCGTCCGCTTCTGGAATCCAAAAGTACCGGCGATCTGACGGCGGTACTCGAAACGGATTTATGTGGAGTTGTACGGCTCGCGCGAAGCTGAGGTCGAATCAGCTGAAGCACCGCCGCGGCAGATAGACCGTCACCCCACCCCGCCCGCACCGGACGATGCTTCGCATCGCCGAGCGCGGGCGACCCTCCCCCTCCAGGGGAGGGTAAACAAGAAAATCGTCAGGTCGCCTTTGTCGGCGCGTTCGGCACGCGGCCGAACAGTTGCGCCTGCTCCTGACGCGCCGCCTCGACCAGCCGGTTGGTGGCGACCTCGATGGATTCCGCGATCCGCGCGATGAAATCCTTGCGCGAAAGACCCGGCGGCAGCGGATCGAGGAATTCGACCACCAGCGTGCCGGGATAGCGCATGAAGGTCCGGCGCGGCCAGAACAGTCCGGAATTCAGCGCCACCGGGACGCAGGGCACGCCGCTGTTGGCGTAGATCTGGCCCACGCCGGTCATGTACTGCGGCGGCGCATCGACCGGCCGCCTGGTGCCTTCGGGGAAAATGATCAACTGCCGGCCGCTGCGAATCGCCTTCGGCGCGCGCCGCGCCATGTCCATCAGCGAGCGCATGCCGCCTGAGCGGTCAACCCCGATCATCTTCGACTTCATCAGATACCAGCCGAAGAAGGGTATCCAGGCGAGCTCGCGCTTGTAGATGAACAGCGGCGCATCGAAGAACTGCATCAGCGCGAAGGTTTCCCACATCGACTGATGTTTCGATGCGACGATCAGCGGCCCGTTCGGAATCTTCTCCAGTCCGCGATATTCCACCCTGGTGTTGCAGATCACGCGCATCAGCCAGACGCTGCTGCGCGCCCAGGCCTTGGCGACGGCCATGAAGGCCCGCGGCGGCATCAGGAAGGTTGGAATTGCAACCAGAATCCAGAACACCAGCAGCATGTAGAACAGCACGTTGTAGACCAGCGAACGCAGGAAAATCGAAACCATCAAGAACCCGATCAGTTGGCTTGTGCCGTGGCCGGCCTGCGTGGAAAGAATGCGGCCGGACTGTCCGCAAGCTCGGGCGTCAGATCGAGACCGGCAGCCGCCAGCCGCACCCGCACCTCGGCGGCAACGTATTTCACATACTCCGATAGCAAGAGCCGGAGCGTCGCGCCACTCGTCCACCACGGTTCGTCGCGCCATTTGTCGCCGACCACCGCGAACGGAATGAGCTTGATATCGGGCATCGCGTGCGACAGTTCGACGACGGCCCGCGGCATATGGTAATTCGACGTCACCACGATCAGCGACTTGAAGCCGCGCTCGTGCACCCAGCGCCGCGTCTCCGCCGCATTGCTGCGGGTGTTGACGGCGGAGCGGTCAAGATCGACGCAGCAGCTCAGCAGCGACTGGTTTTCGGACAACGAGCGGGAAATGTCGATCGCCGCGTTGGTCGGATGCACGCCTGATATCAAGAGCCGCTTGCCATAGCCGCCGGCCAGCAATTCCATCGCGTCCGAGACGCGTGACGAACCGCCGGTCAGCACCACGATGCCGTCGGCAGGGCTTGAGGGCTTTACCTCGGCGCCGCGCAATTGCGAAAGAAACCCGACGAAGCCGATCGCCGCGCCGACGAAAAACACCGCCAGCGCCACGACAATTGCGGCGCCAAGCCAGCCGCGCGGCGCGCGCGGCAATGTCCCGTCGGGTTGCATGTTCATGCGGTGCCCGTCCCCTTCCTCACCACAAGTCTAGAAGGTTTTCGCACGAAGTGGAGTCCGGTTTGCGGCGGTATTCGCAACAGCCCGCCTCAGTCGATGTCGTCCAGCGTCGCGAACAACGTTCGCCGCGACGCCCAGGCGGTGATCGCCGCGATCAGCACGGCCTGCGCCGCCAGCGCCAGATAACCGGACGGGCGCAGCGAAAACGTCCCCAGCAAGGCCGCGAATTGATCGCCGACCGGGGTGCCCGAGAACCAGCCGGCGATCAATTCGGAGAACCCGAAAGCGAGCATCGCAGCACCGCCGCCGATCACGCCGCCCTGCAGCCCGAGCCGCAGAAAATGCCGCAGGAAGCGGTTGGCGATATAGCGGTCGCCGGCGCCGACGAAGTGCAGGACTTCGACGATCGGGCGATTTGCCGCCATCGCGCCGCGGGTGGCGAACGAGACCGAAATGATGGTCGCGATGATCACCAGCGCGAGGATGCCGATGCCGGCGAACACGGTGGCGCCGGTCATCGACCGCATCCGCTCGATCCAGGCGCGGTGATCGTCGACGCTTGCGGTCGGCGCCACCAGCATCACCCGGCTGCGCAGCGCCGCCAGATCGAGCGTGCTGCCGGGCTGGACCCGGGCGACGATGACGCGCGGCACCGGCAGATCGTCGAGCGAAAGCCCGCTGCCGAGCCATGGCTCCAGCAATTTGGCGGATTCCTGTTTGGTGAAGGCCCTGACCTCGACGATGCCGGGCTGCGTGCGCATCGCCTGCGCCACCGCCGCCACGTCGCGGTCGAGATCGCGCCCGGCCGCGGGGCGCACCTGGATGGTGATTTCGCTCGCGACCTCCGACTGCCACTCCGCCGCCGACGCGCTCACCAGCAGCACCGTGCCGGTCGTGATCGATGCGAGGAACGTCATGATGGCGACGACCGCGACCAGCGCGCGGCCGGCAATCGAGGCGCGCGGCACGATCGGCGACAGGTTGCGCGCCCGCGCCGGCACCTGCGGGCGCTCGTGTCCGAGATCCACCAACGGGCCGTGCTGGTTGCCGGATCTACTCATAGATGTGCAACCGTCCCTGATGCAGCACCAGCCGCCGCGCCTCGTACTGGTCCATCAGCGTGATGTCGTGGGTCGCGATGATGACCGCGGTGCCGGATTTGTTCAGTTCGATGAACAGCCGCAGCAGGCGCCGCCCCAGCGTCGGATCGACGCTGCCGGTCGGCTCGTCCGCCAGCAGCAGCTGCGGCCGCGAGATCACCGCGCGCGCGATCGCCGCGCGCTGCTTCTCGCCGCCGGACAGGATCGGCGGCAGCGCATCCATGCGCTCGCCGAGGCCGACCCATTTCAGGAGGTCGATGACCTCCCTGCGATAGCTCGATTCCTCGCGGCCCATCACCCGGAACGGCAGCGCCACGTTTTCGTAGGTGGTCATGTGGTCGAGCAGGCGAAAATCCTGCAGCACGATGCCGATCCGCTTGCGCAGATCGGCGACCTCGTCCTTGCCGAGCAGCGAGACGTCCTGGCCGAACAGATTGACGAGGCCGCGGGTCGGCCGCAGCGACAGGAACAGCAGCCTCAGCAGCGAGGTCTTGCCGGCGCCGGAGGGGCCGGTGAGGAACTGGAAGGAATGGGCGGGGATCAGGAAACTGAGGTCGCGCAAAATCTCCGGGCCGAGCCCGTAGCGCAATCCGACATTTTCGAACCGAACCAAGCTCAGCTCCGTTCGATCTGGGCCGGGACCGGGAACCCGAAGCCAATGGCCCGCGTCGCGCTGGTCTCGCGGCGGTTGCAAACCAGACAAAATGGTTGTGCTTCGGTTATGGTTTCCGATTCGTTAACGGTCGGCTTGTAGCATCCTAGTGCCCCGTTTCCGAAGTTCGCGAGCCCTCGCGGACCGTTCTGACGCGAACTTCGGAAATAGTGGGGCACTAGCAACCCTATGTTTCTAGTGCCGCTTTTCGATTTGAAGTTCCTAACGTGAGCGTGCGGCAAATACTGTAGGAACTTCAAATCGGCGGCACTAGTAGCGTCATTGTGGAGATCGGCTCCATGCATATCGTTTGCCCCCATTGTACAACATCCTACGCCATTGATCTGGCTACCTTGGGCGCGGCCGGCCGTACCGTGCGCTGCTCCCGGTGCAAGGAGGTCTGGCTGGCGCGGCCGGAGGATGCGGTCGAGGTCGGCGTTCCCGCGATGGCGGCGGCCGGCGAACAGGCCGCAGGCGCCGACGCCGCCGCGGAATGGGACGCGCTCGCGCGCGAGGACGACAGCCAGGACCAGGACGTCCCGGTCGTCGACAGCCCCTCGATTTCGGGCGACTGGCCGACGGCGAAGGCTCGCCGCGGGCTGCCGAAAGCGATTGGCCCTCGATCGCCCGCAACGATGTGCAGGATACAGAGGCGGGGCGAAAACGCCGGCCGTGGTTCGGCAAGCTGTTCAGCCCGGGAGCGTCGATCCGCGCGCCGGGCAAGCCCTTCATCAGCCTGCCGACCGCCTGCGCCGCGATGGGCGCGCTGGTGCTGGCGCTGATGATCTGGCGCGTCGACGTGGTGCGGCTGTTGCCGCAGACCGCCGCGTTCTACAGGATGGTCGGCCTCGAGGTAAATCTGCGCGGGCTCGCGTTCAAGGACGTCAAGGTCACAACCGAGACCGTGGAAGGCAAACCGGTGCTGGTGATCGAGGGCGTGATAACAGGCGAAACCAGAAAGCCGGTCGAACTGCCGCGGCTGCGTTTCAGCGTCCGCGACGCCCAGGGCGCGGAAATCTACGCCTGGAACGCGGTGCTGGAGCAGCCCGTGCTGAAGCCGGGCGAACGAGCCTGGTTCAAGTCGCGCCTGGCCTCGCCGCCCGCCGAAGGCCGCAATATCGATGTACGCTTCTTCAACAGGCGGGATCTCGCCGGCGGCAGTGTATGAACCAGGCCGCGCGGTCTGGCGCGCGAAAGAAGGGTGCGCCATGCCGCGCGTGCTGATCGCCGACGACGAAGACTCGATGCGCATGCTGGTGGCGCGCGCCATCGCCATGGACGGCCACGACATCGTCACCGCGGAAGACGGCGCCGAAGCGCTGGAGATCCTGAACCGCGACGACGGCGCCTTCGATCTCCTGCTCACCGACATCCAGATGCCGGTCATGGACGGGATCGCGCTGGCGCTGGCGGCGGCGCGCGATTTTCCCAAACTGAAGATTTTATTGATGACCGGCTTTGCCGATCAGCGCGAACGCGCCCATGGCCTCAACGCGATCGTCCACGACGTCGTCACCAAGCCGTTTTCCGCGGCCGGTATCCGCACCGCAGTGGCGGCCGCACTGGCGGCGAGGAAGGGTTAGCTGAAGCGCGCTCAACTCGTCATGTCAGCGCGTCACCTCGGAGCGGAGGTCGACGCGATCGAGCGCGGCGTGGTGACGTCCTCTCGAGCGGTCGAGTGAGATCGCCACGTCGAGCTCGCTCATGCAGCGACCTCCTCCGGGAGGATGGACGAACTTGAACTGCTCAATAATCCTTCAGCAGCCGCTCGATGTAATCGAGTTCGATCTGCGGGCGCTGCGGGTCGGCGAGGCGGCGGCGCAGTTCTTCCAGGATCCGGCGCACCCGCTGCACATCGATTTCGCCGGGAATTTTCACCGTGAAATCGTCGGTGAATTCGCGCCCGCGCAGCGGCCGTCCGAGCGGATCGTTGCCATTGCCGCCGCTCTGCTGCCGCCCGACGCGATTGCCCGGACCGTCGCTCTGCCCCTCGCCTTCGCCTCTGCATCGCCTCCGCCAGACTCTGGGCGCCCTTGCGCAGCGCCTCCAGCGCCTTGCCTTGCGAATCCACGGCGGCATCGGCGTTGCCTTCACCGAGCCGGCCGCTGGCGTCGCCCATCGCGCTGTCGGCCTCGCCGAGGCTGTCCTCGCCCTCGCCCTGGTCGCCTTGTTCGCCCTGCTGGCCGCGCTCGCCTTTCTCGCCGCGCTGGCCCTGCCCCATGCCGCGCTTGGCAAGCTCCTGCTGCAATTTCTTCAGCCGGTCGCGCAGGCCCTGCTGATCCTGCTGCAGATCGCCCATGCCTTGATCGCCCTGCTTGCCGCGCGCGCGATCGCGCCGCGAATCCTGGCCCTGCTTGAAGGTCTTGTCGCGCAACTGCTGCTGCTTGCGGATCATGTCGCCAAGCTCGTTCAGCGCCTGCTCCATGTCGCTGTCGCCGGACTGGCCGGGCTGCGCCATCTGCAGATTTTCCAGCATCTGCTGCAGCTGCTCGAGCAATTGCTTGGCGGCTTCCTTGTCGCCGGAGCGCGACAGCCGCTCCATCCGCTCGATCATGTTGTTGAGGTCCTGCTGGCGCATCACCCTGGTGTTGGGATCGAGCGGCCGCGCCAGTGCCTGCGGATTGTTGCGCAACTGTTCGGCAAGCTGGCGCATGAAATTATCCAGCGCCGCGCGCAGGTTGTCGGTGAGCTTCTTGATCTCTTCGTCGCTGGCGCCGCGTTCCAGCGCCTGCTTCAGCGCCTCCTGCGCGGCGCGCAAGGCCTTGTCCACATCGGTGATGTCGCCGTCCTCGATGGTGACGGCGAGCGCCCACAGGCTGGCGACGACCTCGCGCAGCGCGTCGTCGGTGCGGGCGGCCTCGAGCTGCCGCGCGACGCTGTAGAGGCCGAGATAGTGGCCGGCCTCCGGCGTGAACAGTTCCGGCGCGATCATCAGCGCGTCGAGCGCCGCATAGACCTGCGAGTTCTGATTGGCGTCGAGCGCCAGAATGCGGCGCTGCTCGATCAGCGCCCGCGCCAGCGGCTTGGTGAACAGCCGCTCCGGCAGCCGCATGTTGAACGGCTCGCTCTTGCCCTCATTGCCGGCCTCGTCCTTCGCCGAAAGCGTCAGCGTGACGTCGGCGCCGGCGTAAGGGTCTTCGCTGAGATCCTTGACGGTCTGGCCGACGCCGTTGCGCGTCCGCGCATTCGGAAGCACCAGCGGAAATTGCGGCGGGTCGAACAGGGGCCGCGGCTCGGCGGCGCCCTTCGGCGCCTCGCCCGGGCGGGCGGCGAAATGCGCCTGCGCTTCGGTGACGCCGTAGTCGTCCTCGAGCTTGTAGGACATCTGCAGCGAACCGCGGGCCTGCCGCTCCGGGTCCTTGGCAAGCGAAATGCTCGGGGCGCGGTCGGGAATCGCGCTGAACTTCCATTGCGGCTGACCGGAGGGCGCGCGGACATGCGCGGTGCCGTCGCCGGAGATGGTGAAATGCCGCTCGTTGGTGCCCTTCGGCGCCTGCTCGGCGGCGCGGCTTCGGTCACGCCGCCGCCGGCCAGCACATCGAGCGTGCCGCCGCTCGAGCGCACAATCAGCGTGGAGCCCGCCGGGACCGGCAACGGTCCGGCGGCGGGCAGCGCGGCTTCCTTGTTGGCCGCGGAAAGGATGATCGGCGGCTTGCCGGTATAGGGCGGCGGCGTCACCCAGGCGTCGACCCGGATATTGACCGGCGACAGCACGCCGTTCCAGTCGAACGCCGCTTCGGTGCGCAGGGTGCGCTCGTCGCCGGCGGCGACATAGGTCGCAACCATCATCACCGCGACCAGCGCGCGCAGCGCCCAGGGATCGTGGATCGCCAGCCGCGGCGACGGCAGGCCGGCGCGGATGCGCTTGATCGATGCCAGCGTGCGCTCGCGCTGCGCCTGCCACAGCGCCAGCGCCACCGGATCCTGCGTCGCAAGCGTATCGGTCAGCGCGGTCGCCGGGCGGTGGCGGATGCCGGAGCCGCGGTCGAGCCGGCTCAAGCCCTCTTCGCGGCTCGGCCAGCGAAACCGGACAAGCGGAAACAGCGCGGCCAGCGCCACCAGCACGAACAGGCCGAGGCCCGCGGCGCGCGCCACAAACGGCAGCGCCAGCCACACCCCGGCCCAGGACACCACCAGGAACAGTCCGATGACGGTCAACAGCCGCGCCAGATGCGGCCAGCTTCGCTCCCACGCGATCGCGTATCTTGCCCGTTGCAGGGCCTGCGCCAGCTGCAGCCGCGAAACGGCATCAGGGCTGCCTGGTGGCTCTGACGGGTCGGGGGTGGCGCCGCTCAACAAACTCTCCGGGTTGCCGAAGCAGTACCCTAGCACAACGGCGGCAGTGAGGCACCCGTTCCGGGCGTAACCCACACTGGAAATAGGCACAACACGAAGGCGTGACTGTGCCGCCGCGACCCCGTAACGTCGGATATCGAACCGTCAAGGAAAACGCCGAGGAACATCATGGACAAGAAAACGCACGACAAGGGACTGGAAATTCGCAAAGCGGTGCTGGGCGAAGCCTATGTCGCCAACGCGCTGAAGAACGCCGACGATTTCAACAAGCCGTTCCAGGAACTGGTCACCGAATATTGCTGGGGCGCGGTGTGGGGCCGCGAGGAACTGCCGCGCAAGACCCGCAGCATGCTCAACCTCGCCATGATCTCGATCCTCAACCGGCCGCACGAATTGCGGGTGCACATCAAGGGCGCGCTGGTCAACGGCGTGACCAAGGACGAGATTCGCGAAATCTTCATGCAGGTGGCGATCTATGCCGGCATACCCGCCGGCGTCGACAGTTTTCGAATCGCGCGCGAAGTGTTCGCCGAACTCGACAAGGGCTGAAGAATTCAACCCTCATGGTGAGGAGGCGCTTTGCGCCGTCTCGAACCATGAGGCCAAGATAGATAAAAATGCATCCTTCGAGACGCGCGCAAGTGCGCGCTCCTCAGGATGAGGACCGTTTCCAGACTTTCAGGACACATCATCATGGACATCGGATTCATCGGCCTTGGGAAAATGGGTTTTCCCATGGCCCGCCGCCTGATCGAGGCCAAGTACCAGCTCGTGGTGTTCGACCAGCGCAAGGAGGCGGTCGACCAGCTCGTTGCGCTCGGCGCCCAGGCCGCTTCCTCGCCAAAGGACGTCGCCGACCGCGCCGAGACCGTGATGGCGAGCCTGCCGTCGCTGCAAGCCTCGCTCGAGGTCGCCACCGGCGCCGGCGGCGTGATCGAAGGCAAGCGGACAAAACGCTTCGTCGATCTCTCCACCGTCGGATCGCACATGGCGGCGCAAATTCACGACCTCTTGGCGAAACGCGATATCGTGCAGCTCGACAGCCCCGTCAGCGGCGGCGTCGGCGGCGCCGAAAAGGGAACGCTCGCGGTGATGGTGTCGGGTCCCAAAGCGGATTTCGAGGCGGTGAAGCCGGTTCTCGCCGTCATCGGCAAGGTGTTCTTCATCGGCGAGAAACCCGGCTCGGCGCAGACCATGAAGCTCGCCAACAACCTGTTGTCGGCCACCGCCGTGGCCGCCACTTCCGAGGCCGTGGTGATGGGGGTCAAATCGGGCCTCGATCCCGCCGTGATGATCGAGGTCATCAATGCCGGATCGGGCATGAACACGGCAAGCCGCGACAAATTTCCCCGCTCGATCCTGCCGCGCAGCTTCGACTTCGGCTTTACCACCGGTCTGATGGTCAAGGATGTGCGGCTTTGCCTCGAAGAAGCGAAATCGCTGGGGCTATCGATGGAAGTCGCCGAAGCGGTCGGCCGGCTCTGGGAAGTCGTGATCCGCGAAATGGGCGCGGGGTCCGATTTCACCTCCGCGATCAAGCCGATCGAGAAGGCAGCGGGCGTGATCGTCGGCGGCAAGGGCGGCCACGCGGCGAAGTGAGGCCGCGGGGCGCGCGCACCACTATGCTTCCACGGTACCGGTCAGCAACTGGGCAAACTCCCGGTCGTCAATCTCTGTCTGCGCGACCAGCACGCTGCAGCGGAGATTTTTGACCAGATAGGTTCCGACCGAGCCGAACCACCAGCGCGCCAGCGGTCCGTCGGGACGATGACCAACGACGACGAGATTTGCCCCGATCTCCTTGGCGACCCCGGCGATCTCGCGTCCGGCCTCTCCCATGCCCAGCCGCGCCGTCGGCGAGAAGCCCATGGCCTTCAGCCGCTCGACGCCCTCGCCAAGGATCTTGTGGTAGATTTCCACCTGTTCGGTAATCGGGATCACGAACCCTCCTTCGAGGGTTCCTGTGCCCGCCGACAATTCCACGACAGCCAGCAGGAAGACCTCGGCATTGCAGAGCTGGGCGATCCTCGCACCCTCCCGCAATGCGCGCCGTCCCTCGACCGAACCGTCATAGGCGAGCAGAACTTTCTTGTACACGGAACGCTCCCTTGAAATCGAGCTATGCCAGACCTGTTCGATCACTGCCAACGAGACCCATGAACTCGCGCCGCATCATTGCACTGCCCCCAAACCCCGGGGAGCAGGCTAGCAGAGTTCTTTTCCGGGCGTCTCATCGAATTGCAGCAACCGGCGGCTGGCGGCAAGCAAGCGGACGCCGCACAGCGGCCAGGTCGGCAGCGCCTCACAGCCACGGCGCGGGTCTGTCCATCGCGATCAGCGTCTCGACCTCGACGCGCGGCCGCACCACCGCGTACTGATCGCCCCTGACCAGCACCTCCGGCACCAGCGGCCTTGTGTTGTAGGTGCCGGACTGCACCGCGCCATAGGCGCCGGCGGTCATGATCGCCAGGAGATCGCCGGGTTTGGGTTCGACAAGCCTGCGGTCGAGCGCGAGGTAGTCGCCGGTTTCGCAGACCGGCCCGACCACGTCGGCCGTGATCATCGCTGCGCCCTTCGCGGCTTCGCGGACCGGCAGGATATCGTGATGCGCTTCATACAGCGTCGGCCGGATCAAATCGTTCATCGCCGCGTCGATGATGACGAAGTTCTTGGCATCGCCCGGCTTCACGTAAATCACACGGGTGACGAGGATGCCGGCATTGCCGACGATCATCCGGCCGGGCTCGAACATCAGCGTGCAGCCGAGATTATGCGTCACGCGCTTGACCATCGCGGCATAGACGGACGGCAGCGGCGGCGCTTCCCGGTCGGCGTGATAGGGAATGCCGAGCCCGCCGCCGAAATCGATATGCGAGATGGCATGGCCGTCGGCGCGCAGCGTAAGCACGAATTCGGACAGAATGCCGGAATGCGGTTTCCACCGGCTCGAGATCGGTGATCTGGCTGCCGATATGCATGTCGATGCCGGTGACCTCGATGCCGGGCAGCTTCGCGGCGCGGGCGTAGACCGCGCGCGCGCGGGCGAGCGGAACGCCGAACTTGTTCTCGGACTTGCCGGTCGCGATCTTGGCATGGGTGCCGGCATCGACATCGGGATTGACGCGCACGGAAATCGCGCGCGGTCTTGCCGGCCTCGACGGCGAGCCGCGACAGCAATTCGAGTTCGGGTTCGGATTCGACGTTGATGCAGAGAATGTCCTCAGCCAGCGCCGCGCGCAGCTCGGCTTCGGTCTTGCCGACGCCTGAAAACAGGATCTTCTCCGGGCGGAATGCCGGCGGCAAGCGCGCGCTTCAATTCGCCGCCCGACACCACGTCGGCGCCGGCGCCGAGTTTCGCCAGCGTCCGCAGCACCGACTGGTTGGAGTTGGCCTTCATGGCGTAGCACACCAGCACCTTCTCGCCGGCGAAGGCCTCGATGAAGACGCGGTAGTGCCGCTCCAGTGTCGCGGTCGAATAGCAATAGAACGGCGTGCCGACGGCCTCCGCCAGCTCGATAAGATTCACCGCCTCGGCGTGCAGCACGCCGTTGCGATAGTCGAAGTGGTTCATGGCTAGTATTCCAGCGGAAGAACGGTGGCGAATGTCAAATCCACCGCACCGGTTCAGTTACTGTTCAGGAGCGGATCGAGAATGAAGGTTTTCCTGCCGCCTTTGGTGGCGGCCGGCGGCGCTTCGGTTCCGTCATACGGATTGAACACGCCCGGCGCACTCGCGGCCGGCTCGTGGTCGGCATCCTGCTGAGCCGCCGCGGCCGCCTGCGGCGGGGTGTTCGGCGGCAGGTCGAGCCCGCCCTTGCGTCCGCAGCCCCCGAGCGCGAGCACGGCCGCGCTCAACAGGATGATGGTCCATCCCTGACGTCTCGGGCTGTAGTTGCGATTCACGACAAAATCCCCAATGCGGGCGGCACCATACAAAGATTGCCTTGCTCTGGCGAGAGCAGGGCAATCATGAAATTGCAGCGAAATTCTTGCCTTCAGCCCAATTTTCGCTCTTTTTCCAGCCGCCTGAGCCAGGCTTTCGCCTGCGCCAGCACGTTCTTCGGCGCGGTTCCGCCGTAGCTGTTGCGGCTTTTCACCGACGCTTCGACCGAAAGGGCGCGCAAGGCTTCGGCCGTGATCTTCGGCTCGATCGCCTGCATGTCCTTCAGGGGCAGTTCGTGCAACGCCACCCCCGCCTTCGACGCCTTGGCGACGATGCGGCCGGTGACGTGATGGGCGTCGCGGAACGGCATTTTCGTGCGTCCGCACCAGCCAGTCGGCGAGATCGGTGGCGGTGGCGTAGCCCTCGCCCGCGGCCGCCTTCATCCGCGCCTCGTCCGGCACGATGTCGGCGACCATTCCGGTCATCGCCCGGATCGCAAGCGACAGCGCGGCGAACGCCTCCATCGCGCCCTGCTTGTCCTCCTGCATGTCCTTTTGATAGGCGAGCGGAAGACCCTTCATCACGATCAGCAGTGCGGTCAGCGCGCCGATCACCCGGCCGGTCTTGGCACGAACCAGTTCGGCGGCGTCGGGGTTGCGCTTCTGCGGCATGATCGACGAGCCGGTGGTGAACTTGTCGCTTAGTCGCACCAGCCCCACCAGCGGCGAGGTCCAGATCACGATTTCCTCGGCGAAGCGCGACAGGTGCACGGCAGCGATCGCCGCCGCCGACAGGGTCTCGAGCACGAAGTCGCGATCCGACACCGCGTCGAGCGAATTGGCCATCGGCCGGTCGAAGCCGAGCGCCTTCGCGGTCGCGTCGCGATCGATCGGGAACGAGGTGCCGGCCAGCGCCGCGGCGCCGAGCGGCGATTCGTTGAGACGCTTGCGCGCATCGGCAAAGCGGCCGCGGTCGCGCGCCGCCATCTCGACATAGGCCAGCAGATGATGCCCGAACGTCACCGGCTGCGCGGTCTGCAGATGCGTGAAGCCCGGCATCACCGTGCCGGCATGTTCCAGCGCCCGCTCCACCAGCGCGCGCTGGAACGCGGCCAGCGCCGCGTCCAGCTCGTCGATGGTGTCGCGGACATAGAGCCGGAAATCGGTCGCCACCTGGTCGTTGCGCGAACGCGCGGTGTGCAGCCGTCCCGCGGCGGGTCCGATCAATTCGCCGAGCCGGCTCTCGACATTCATGTGAATGTCCTCGAGCGCGCGCTTGAAATCGAAGGATCCCTTGCCGATCTCTGACAAAATCGTGTCTAGACCATCGGCGATATTTTTCGCATCGTTTTGCGTAATGATGCCTTGCGCGGCCAGCATCGCGGCGTGGGCCTTGGACGCGGCGATGTCCTGGGCATAAAGGTGACGATCGACGTCGATGGAGACGTTGATTTCCTCCATGATCGCATCGGGGCGATCCGTGAACCGGCCGCCCCACATCTTGTTGCTCATGACTTGTTGCTCATGACCTGCCACTCATCGTCACCCCGGCGCGCGGAATGGCTTGACGCCGCCCCCGGTCCAAATCGCCGTTGTACAGGCTCTGCATAGCCGTATCTGATACAGGATGACAAACGATATGCCTGAACTGCCCCCGCCTCGCCCCGCCGCCACGCGCCGGATTCCCATCGCCATCGGGGCGGTCGTGATCGGGGCGGTGATCGGATTTGCCGGGGTATACGGGATCGGCGGGCTGAAGCGCAACGCGTCCGGCGATCCGGCCTGCCGCGGGGCGGTCGATCTGGCGCGCAAGCTCGCGCCCCTGGCGCATGGCGAAGTGGCGGCGCTGACCATGGCGACGGCGCCCTTGCGGCTGCCGGACCTCGCCTTTCGGGACGCCGACGGCAAGCCCAGAAAGCTATCCGACTGGCGCGGGCGCACGGTGCTGGTGAACCTGTGGGCCACCTGGTGCGTGCCCTGCCGCAAGGAGATGCCGGCGCTCGAGGACCTGCAGACCAGGCTCGGCGGGCGCGATTTCGAGGTGGTCGCGATCAACATCGACACCCGCGACCCCGAAAAACCGAGGAATTTCCTGAAAGAGGCCAATCTGACCCGGCTCGGCTATTTCAGCGACCAGAAAGCCAAGGTTTTTCAGGATCTTAAAGCGGTCGGCCGGGCGCTGGGAATGCCGACCTCGGTGCTGGTCGACGGCCAGGGCTGCGAGATCGCCACCATCGCCGGGCCGGCGGAATGGGACAGCGACGACGCCGTCAAGCTGATCACGGCGGCGATGACAGCCGGCGGGCTTAGACGACAGTCGAGGTTGCCGCCGAGGCCGAGCAGACAGGCTCGAACGCCCGAGAGCGTCAGCACCGCGGATTTCTCGCGTCACGCCGATTGTGCAATTGCAGCATCTGAGGTCTCGCCGCTCAATCCACGCCGCACGCGCG
Source organism: uncultured Alphaproteobacteria bacterium (assembly GCA_963735835.1). Taxonomy (GTDB): domain Bacteria; phylum Pseudomonadota; class Alphaproteobacteria; order Rhizobiales; family Xanthobacteraceae; genus Bradyrhizobium. The sequence goes on from CAVTNA010000040.1 coordinate 36,639, forward strand.
GAAGTGACTACCGTGATTAAGGCGACTACGAACGCCTGTGAGGATGTTGAGTGGCTCGCCGCCGACGAGCCCTACCGCGTCGGGACCGGCTTGTCGCCGCGATAGTCGTAGAAGCCGCGCTGGGTCTTGCGGCCGAGCCAGCCGGCCTCGACATATTTCACCAGCAGCGGACACGGCCGGTATTTGGAGTTCGCCAGCCCCTCGTGCAGCACCTGCATGATCGACAGGCAGGTATCGAGCCCGATGAAATCGGCGAGTTCGAGCGGCCCCATCGGATGGTGCGCGCCGAGCTTCATCGCCGCGTCGATCGCCTCGACGTTGCCGACGCCCTCGTACAGCGTGTAGATCGCCTCGTTGATCATCGGCAGCAGGATGCGGTTGACGATGAAGGCCGGAAAATCCTCCGACACCGCGATCTGCTTGCCGAGCCGGGTGACGAATTCCTTGGCCGCGTCGAAGGTCGCGTCGTCGGTGGCGATGCCGCGGATCAGTTCGACCAGTTCCATCAGCGGCACCGGATTCATGAAGTGAATGCCGATGAAGCGCTCGGGCCGGTCGGTCGATGCGGCAAGCCGCGTGATCGAGATCGACGAGGTGTTGGAGGCGACGATGGCGTCCGGCTTCAGCACCGCGCAGAGATCGTGAAAGATCTTGCGCTTGACCTCTTCCTTCTCCACCGCGCTCTCGATCACGAGATCGCAATCGGCGAGCCCGTCCATGGTCTCGGTGGAGGCGATCCGCTCCAGCGCCTGCTTGCGCGCGTCCTCGGTGATGATTTTCTTGGCGACCTGGCGCGACAGATTGCCGTTGATGGTCGCCATGCGCCGACTTCAGGCGATCGGCGGACACGTCGTTGAGCACCACGTCGAGCCCGGCCAGCGCCGCCACATGCGCGATCCCGTTGCCCATCTGGCCCGAGCCGATCACGCCGACCTTCTTGATCATAGCCGCCATTTTGTCATCTCACCGGGCGAGGCGCGCTCCCGCGCCCGCCCATCCTCTTTGCATAAACACCGGCCGAAGTCCGGTTATTTCAAACGTCGCTACTTTCCGAGCTTGCCGAGCGCCTCGGTCAGTTCCGGAACCGCCTGATAGAGATCGGCGACCAGGCCGTAATCGGCGACCTGGAAGATCGGCGCGTCCTCATCCTTGTTGATCGCGACGATCACCTTGGAATCCTTCATGCCGGCGAGATGCTGGATCGCGCCGGAAATGCCGATCGCGATATAGAGTTCCGGCGCCACCACCTTGCCGGTCTGCCCGACCTGCCAGTCGTTCGGCGCATAGCCGGCATCGACCGCGGCGCGCGAGGCGCCGACGCCGGCGCCGAGCTTGTCGGCGAGCGGCTCGATATATTTGGCGAAATTCTCGCGGCTCTGCATGGCGCGGCCGCCGGAGACGATGATCTTCGCCGACGTCAGTTCGGGACGATCGCTCTTGGCGACTTCCTCGCCGACGAAGCTGGAGAGGCCGGGATCGGCCGCGGCGGCGGCATTTTCCACCGGCGCGCTGCCGCCGTCTCCGGTCGCGGCGAAGGTCGAGGTCCGCACCGTGATGACCTTCTTGGCGTCCTTCGACTTCACCGTCTGGATCGCGTTGCCGGCATAGATCGGCCGCTCGAACGTGTCGGGCGAAACCACCTTGATGATTTCCGACACCTGCATGACGTCGAGCAGCGCCGCGACGCGCGGCATCACGTTCTTGAAGCGCGAGGTCGCGGGCGCGACGAAGGCGTCATAGGCCGGCGCCAGCGCCACGATCAGCGCGGCCAGCGGCTCGGCGAGGTCGTGGGCATAGGCGGCGTCGTCGGCGAGCAGCACCTTCTTGACGCCGGCGAGCTTGGCGGCGGCGTCGGCGGCGGCCTTGGCGTTTTCGCCGGCGACCAGCACATGCACTTCGCCGCCCAGCGCGGCGGCCGCGGTCAGCGCCTTGTTGGTGGCGTCCTTGATCGACGCATTGTCGTGTTCGGCAATCAGCAGCGTGGTCATCAGAGAACCCCGGCTTCGTTCTTGAGTTTCGACACCAGCTCGGTGACGTCCTTGACCTTGACGCCTCCCTTGCGGCCCGGCGGTTCGGATGTCTTGAGAATCTCGAGATGCGGCGTGAGATCGACGCCGTAATCGGATGCGCTCTTGTCGGCGATCGGCTTCTTCTTCGCCTTCATGATGTTGGGCAGGCTGGCGTAGCGCGGCTCGTTCAGCCGCAGGTCGGTGGTGACGATCGCCGGGCCCTTGAGCTTCACCGTCTGCAAGCCGCCGTCGACTTCGCGCGTCACCTTGAAATCGGATCCATCGACTTCGAGCTTGGAGGCAAAGGTCGCCTGCGACCATCCGAGCAGCGCGGCCAGCATCTGGCCGGTCTGGTTGCTGTCGTCGTCGATCGCCTGCTTGCCGAGAATGATCAGGCCGGGCTTCTCTTCGTCGGCGATCGCCTTGAGGATCTTTGCCACCGCCAGCGGTTCGACATTGCCTTCCGCCTTGACCAGAATGCCGCGGTCGGCGCCCATGGCGAGCCCGGTCCGGATGGTTTCGGACGCCTGCGCGGGACCGATCGACACCACCACCACCTCGGTCGCCTTGCCGGCCTCTTTCAGGCGCAGGGCCTCCTCGACGGCGATTTCATCGAACGGATTCATCGACATCTTGACGTTGGACAGTTCGACGCCCGATCCGTCGCTCTTGACGCGGACCTTGACGTTGTAATCGACCACCCGCTTTACCGGCACCAGAACCTTCATCGATCCTCTTTCGCTTGAATTTCAGGTTTGATCACTCGGGCGCGGAACCTAAAGGTCCGGCCAACCCCGGTCAACGCGCGAAGGCCAAAAATCGCCGCCGGACAGGCTGCTTTAACGGTTCTGGCCGGGCACCCACAGCACGTCCCCGGCGCCGTTATCGTTCACCGAGCGGCTGGCGACGAACAGGAAGTCCGACAGCCGGTTCATATACTGGATCGCGGCGTCGCCGACCGGCTCGTCGGGCTTGGCCGCGAGTTCCACCATGATCCGTTCCGCCCTGCGGCATATCGTGCGCGCCAGATGCAGATAGGCCGCGGCCGGCGTGCCGCCGGGCAGCACGAACGAGGTCAACGGCGCCAGCCGCGCATTCAGGGTGTCGATGTCGCGCTCGAGGCGTTCGACCTGGCTTGCCAGCATCCGCAGCCGTTCCGCCTTGCCCTCGCGCTGGGGCACCGCGAGGTCGGCGCCGAGATCGAACAGATCGTTCTGGATCAGGCCCAGCATCGCGTCGAGATCGCGCGCGTCCGCCAGATACAGCCGCACGATCGCCGATGGCGGCGTTGGTCTCGTCGACGGTTCCATAGGCGCGATGCGCAGATCGTATTTCGGGCGGCGTTCGCCGCTGCCGAGCGCGGTGGTGCCGTCATCGCCGGTTCGCGTGTAGATTCGATTGAGGACGACCATTGCTCTGTCTCCCTCCTGGATCATGATCCGATTAGAACAAACCGGATCATGATCTCATCTCTTTGTTTGAGCATGATCTTTTGGGAAAAGCCGGATCATGCCCTAGTGCCCCATCGCCCAGACCGCGAGCATGGTGATGACAATCGCGACGAATTGCAGCAATACCCGCAGCCGCATCAGTTTCTGGGACCGGTTCGGCGATCCGCCCCGCATCATGTTGAGGAGACCCAGCAGCAGCACCAGTGCGACGGCGCCGACCGCGACGGGAAGAAGAATCGTGCTCAGGAATGAAGCCATTGGCGCTACATAACACCGTGCAAGGCGGTCCGCCATCGCCCCCATCGGGCGCTGACCGGCTGCAACGATCTGGCTTTTAGCCCAATAATATCAGAAGGTAGCGTGGATCGCCGATTGAACCCGTCTTCCCCAGGCCAAGGTGAAATGTGAGGCAGCTTCGCTACGTCTTTCACGTCGGCATGGACGCGTTCTACACGTTTCTCGCCGATGACGGCTGGGCGATCGCCAGCCACATCGCGCTGTCGACGCTGATGGCGCTGTTTCCGTTTCTGATCGTGCTGACGTCGCTGGCCGGCTTTTTCGGGTCGAAGGAACTCGCCGATCAGGCCGCGGGGCTGATGCTGCAGGTCTGGCCGAAGCAGGTCGCCGATTCGCTGTCGGGCGAGATCCACGATGTGCTGACGACGACCCGCGGCGACGCGCTGACCATCGGCGCCGTGCTCGCGGTGTATTTTGCCTCGAACGGCGTCGAAAGCCTGCGCGTCGCGCTCAACCGCGCCTATTCGGTGATCGAACCGCGGCGCTGGTACTGGCTGCGGCTGGAATCGATCGGCTACACGCTGGTCGCCGCCTTCACGGCGCTGGCGATGGCGTTCCTGATCGTGCTCGGACCCCTGATGCTGGAGGCGGCGCGGCGCCACATTCCGCTGGTCGTCGAAACCAACGAGAATTTTCTCAACGTTTCGCGCTACGGCATCACCATCGCGGCGCTGATCGTCGCGCTCTTTATCCTCCATGCCTGGCTGCCGGCGGGCCGCCGGGGATTTCTGCAGATCCTGCCCGGCATCATCTTCACGCTGGTGGCGTCGCTGGTGTCGGGCATCGTGTTCGGCCAGTATCTGGCGCGCTTCGCCAACAATTACGTCACGATGTATGCCGGGCTTGCGTCGGTCATCATCGCGCTGGTGTTTCTGTATTTCATCGCCGCGATCTTCGTCTATGGCGGCGAATTGAACGCGGCGATCATCAAGTCGCGGCTGCCGCACGGCGTGTCGCTTCAAGCAGCGCAGTCGCTAGAGCCCTCGGACTCACAGGCTTGACCAGAAAGGCATCGGCGCCGGCGCGCGCGCGATGCCGCCTCGTCGTCGCCGCGGCCCGACACGCCGATGATCGCGATGCGGCCGAAGCGGCGGGTTCAAGCTGGCGAATTCGCCTGATCGCCTCGATGCCGTTGATGCCCGGCAACACCATGTCCATCAGCACCGCGTCGAAGTCGCCTTGCGCGATCCGCTCGGCGGCGGCCTCGCCCCGCCCGATGAATTCCGCCTGATGACCGAGTTCGGTGAGGATGGTGTTGAGCACGACGCGGCCGAACGGATTGTCCTCGACGCTGAGAACGCGCAGCGCCCGTGCCGGATCGGACGGCATATCGGCATCTGCGCCCGAACTGGCCGCTTTCGACGCCTTCGCGCGGGTCAACGTCACCGTCAGCGTGAAGGTGGTGCCTCCGCCGCGTCGTTGCGCAACGACGATGTCGCCACCCATCGCGCGCGCGATCTGCTTTCACCGACGACAATCCGAGCCCGGCGCCGCCGAAGCGCGAGGCGATGCTGACATTGGCCTGCGAGAACGGGCGGAACAGGCGCTTGATCTCGGTGAGCGTGAGCCCGATCCCGCTGTCGGAAACCGCAAAGGCGACGCCGACCTTGCCTTTCGCGCCGCGCATCGGCGCGACCTCCAGCGCGACGCCGCCCTGTTCGGTGAACTTCACCGCATTGTCGATCAGGTTTTCCAGCGCGGCGCGCAGCCGCACGGGATCGCCGACCACCAGCGCCGGAAGTTTTTCCGAAATATCGACGTGGGATTGCAGACCTTTCGCCGCCGCCCGGCCGGCGAGCGAATCGCCCGGCGCTGCGCGCCAGCGCCCGCAGATCGAACAAGTCCTGCCGCACTCCGGCCGCGGCACTGCCGCCTCTGGCGGCATCGACAAACAGTGTCGCGAGGCTGGCGAGATGCTCGGCGCCCGCCTTGATGGTATCGACCCAGCGCCGCTCGCGCTCGTCGAGGTCGGAGGTCGCCAGGAGATCGCTGATGGCCAAGAATTCCGGTGAGCGGCGTGCGGACCTCGTGCGCGAACGCGGCGAGCGCCGTCTCGACCATGCCTGGCGCGGCCGTCCTGGCGGCGCGCTGGCGCGCCTTGCGGGCGGCAAGGCGTGGAGCGCGCTTTTTCGGCGGCCGGCTTTTCGCCGACCGCGTGGTGCGCCGTGAGCGCGATTTTGGCGCCATGATTTCCCTGACCCTGGCCGCCTCCACCATGCCACGGCCGGGCTCGGAGAGTCACGCCGAAGCGGGCTTTTCCCCTTGCGATCGGCGTTCGGCGAAGCCGCCGGCCCGCTAAGGCAGGCCGACCAGGCGGCGGATATCGGCCGGCGTCGCGCCGGCGGCGCGGAGTTCGCGCAAGCCGGTGGCCTCGGTCGACTTCGACAGCTTTCGCCCGGCGCCATCGCGCACCAGGCGGTGATGCCGGTAGGAGGGCGGCGGCAAGCCAAGCAGCTGTTGCAGCAGCCGGTGGACGCTGGTCGACCAGAACAGGTCCTGACCCCGCACGACATCCGTCACGCCCTGCAAGGCGTCGTCGATCACCACCGAGAGGTGATAGCTGGTCGGCGTCTCCTTGCGCGCGAGGATGACGTCGCCCCACGCCTCCGGCCGGGCGGCCACGACGCCGGTCTCGCCATCGGGACCTTCGCCGTGCTCGATCCAGGTCGAGATCGCCGGCCCGCGCGCAGGCCGCCGCCATGTCGAGCCGCAGCGCGTAGGGCGCGCCCGATTCCAGTAGCCGGGCGCGCGCATCGGCGCGAAAGCGACTTCGCCGCGCCGGGATAGAGCGGCGCGCCGTCGGGATCGCGCGGCCAGGGCGCGTTCGCCTCGCGCTGCGCCACCAGTCTTGCGATTTCGGCGCGGCTTTCGAAACTCGGATAGATCAGGCCCTGGGCTGCGAGCTTTTCCAGCGCATCGCGATAGTCGGAAAGATGTTCGGACTGCCGCCGCACCGGCTGTTCCCAGGCGATGCCGAGCCAGGCGAGGTCTTCATAGATCGCGGCCTCGAATTCCGGCCTGCAGCGGGCGGCGTCGATATCCTCGATACGCAGCAGCAACCGGCCGCCGGCCTGCCGCGCCAGGTCGAAGTTCAGCAGCGCCGAATAGGCATGGCCGAGATGCAGATAGCCGTTCGGGCTCGGCGCAAAGCGGAAGACAGGCGGCATTGATCAGGCACCGTCATTGCCGGGCTTGTCCCGGCCATCCATCGTTCAAAGACTTTGTTACGATATGAGATGGATGCGCGGGTCAAGCCCGCGCATGACGACCCCGGCAAGTTGATCCACGCAAATGCTCATCCACCTCAACACCCAGACCGACCTCGAAGCGGCCATCCTCGCGCTGGTGAAGCAGGACCCGCGGCTCAAGCCCGTATTCGAGATCGCGGGCATGCCGGCGCTGCGGCGGCGCGAGCCCGGCTTTGCGGGATTGGCCGCACATCGTCTGCGGCCAGCAATTGTCCACCGCGAGCGCCGCGGCGATCTGGGCGCGCGTCAGCGCCGCGTTCGATCCGTTTGACCATGACATGCTGCGCCGCGCCCGCGCCGATCGACTCGGCCGGCTCGGACTGTCGGCGGCGAAGATCAAGACCCTGAAGGGTCTCGCGCGCGAAATCGCCGCCGAACGCCTCAATCTCGAGGTGCTGGCGAATGAGGACGCCGACGCCGCGCACAACACGCTGACGGCGCTGCACGGCATCGGCCCCTGGACCGCCGACGTCTACCTGCTGTTCTGCCTCGGCCATGGCGACGCCTGGCCCGCGGGCGATCTCGCCGTGCAGGAAGCGATCAAGATCGGACTTGGCCTGAAGACACGGCCGACCGCAAAGCAGATGGCGCCGCTGGCCGAGCCGTGGCGGCCGATGCGCGGCGCCGCGGCGCATCTGTGGTGGGCCTATTACCGGGCGATGAAGAAGCGCGAGGGCGTGATCGGCGGAAAGGACCGGCCGGCAATAACCGTGCGCGCGCAGGCCCATCCCGCCCTTTCTGCGCGATCCCGAACGGTATAGGTTTTGCCGGCAGGGAAACCGCCGCGAAGACGGCCGGCGAGAGAAGACGCCAATGTTGGACAGAACCGACGATATTTCGATCGCCGCCGAAAACTGGCTGGCGCAATTCGAACGCGCGCTCGCAAAACCCGACGACGGCCTGCTGAAATCCCTGTTTCATCCCGACAGCTACTGGCGCGACGTGCTGGCGCTGAGCTGGAACCTGCAGACCATCAACGGCGCTGACGCCATCCTGAGAGAGTTGAGGGCCTGTGCCGGCAACGCCGCGCCGCGCGGTTTTGCGATCGATCCCGATCGCGCCGCGCCACGCCGGGCGACCCGCGCCGGCACCGTCTCGATCGAGGCCATCTTCAAATTCGAAACGGCGGTGGGGCGCGGCAGCGGAATCCTGCGGCTGATCCCCGATGCCGCCGACGGCAACCGGCTGAAAGCCTGGACCCTGCTGACGGCGCTCGACGAATTGAAAGGCTTTGAGGAGCAGCTTGGATCGTCGCGGCCCCGCGGACAGTCCTACTCGCGCGATTTTCGCGGGCCCAACTGGCTCGACCTGCGCAAGGCCGCAGGCCGTATGCCGACCGCGACCCCGATGTGCTGGTGGTCGGCGGCGGACAGGCGGGCCTTGCGATCGCCGCGCGGCTGAAGCAGTTGCAGGTCGATACGCTGATCGTCGACCGCTGGCCGCGCATCGGCGACAACTGGCGCAAGCGCTACCATGCGCTGACCCTGCATAACCAGGTGCAGGTCAACCACCTCCCCTACATGCCGTTCCCGCCGAACTGGCCGGTCTATATCCCCAAGGACAAGCTCGCCAACTGGTTCGAGGCCTATGTCGACGCCATGGAGCTGAACTACTGGACCGGCACCGAGTTCGAGAGCGGCGCTTACGATGAAGCTGCGGGGCGATGGACGGTGGTGCTGCGCCGCGCCGATGGCAGCCGGCGCGAGATGCATCCGCGCCATGTGGTGATGGCGACCGGTGTCAGCGGCATCCCGAATGCTGCCCGACATTCCCGGCCTGAAATCATTCGCGGGAAAGATTCTGCATTCCAGCGAATACGGCGACGGCGAGACATGGAAAGGCCAGGCGCGCGATCGTGATCGGCACCGGCAACAGCGGCCACGATATCGCGCAGGACCTCTATTCGAGCGGCGCCGAGGTCACGCTGGCGCAGCGCAGCTCGACGCTCGTCACCAATATCGAACCGTCGGCGCAGCTCGCCTATGCGGCGTATAACGAGGGAACCCTGGAAGACAACGACCTGATCGCGACCTCGATGCCGCTAACACTGGCAAAGAAAAGCCACGTCATGATCACCGAACAATCCAGGAAGCTGGACCAGCCACTGCTCGATGGCCTGGAACGCGTCGGCTTCAAGCTCGATTATGGCGAGGGCAACACCGGCTGGCAGTTCAAATACCTCACTCGCGGCGGCGGCTATTATTTCAACGTCGGCTGTTCCGATCTGGTCGCCAGCGGCGCAATCCGGCTGGTCCAGTTCTCGGACATCGAATCCTTCGTCGCCGAGGGTGCACGGATGAAGAGTGGCGAGCGGCTGGCCGCCGACCTGATCGTGCTGGCGACCGGCTACAAGCCCCAGGAAGTTCTGGTGCGCAAGCTGTTCGGCGACGCAATCGCGGCGTCGCGTCGGCCCGATCTGGGGCTTTGGCGACGGCCAGGAATTGCGCAACATGTACACCCGCACGCCGCAGCCCGGCCTGTGGTTCATCGCCGGCAGTCTCGCGCAGTGCCGGATCAATTCGAAATATCTGGCACTGCAGATCAAGGCGATCGAGGAAGGGTTGCTGCCGCGGGGAGCGCGTATCGCGAAGGCCGAGGCAGCGGTCGCGTGAATCTGCCAAGCCACCATCGTCATTCCGGGGCGCGTCGAAGACGCGAGCCCGGAATCTGCGCAGATTCCGGGTCTGGTCCTTCGGACCATCCCGGAATGACGGTCAATTCTGGGGAGCACGACATGCCAACCATTCTCGGCTCGGGCGAGCATCGCTACCGCGTGGTGGAAAACTGGGCGAAGCTGCCGGATCGCTGGAATCTCACCGACGTCGCTTCCGTCGCGGTCGACAGCAAGGACCGCATCTACGTCTTCAACCGCGGCGCCCATCCGATGGTCGTGCTCGACCGCGCCGGCAATTTCATCACGAGCTGGGGCGAAGGCCTGTTTGCCCGCGCGCACGGGCTGCACATCGACGGCGATGACAATCTCTATTGCACCGACGATGGCGACCACACGGTGCGCAAATGCTCCGTCGACGGCAAGGTGCTGCTGACCATCGGCATCCCCCACAAGCCCGCGCCGTTCATGAGCGGCGAGCCGTTCCACCGCTGCACCCATACCGCGCTGTCGCCGAAGGGCGAGATCTATGTGTCGGACGGCTACGGCAATGCCTGCGTGCACAAATTCACGCCCGGCGGCAAATTGATAAAAACCTGGGGCGAATCCGGCACCGATCCAGGCCAGTTCAACATCGTCCACAACATCGTCACCGACGCCGACGGCTTCGTCTATGTCGCGGACCGCGAGAACCATCGCGTCCAGGTGTTCGACGGCAACGGCAAATATGAGGCGCAGTGGAATAACCTGCACCGGCCCTGCGCGCTGCATTGCTGTGGCGGCAAGTCACCCAACTTCATCGTCGGCGAACTCGGCCCCGGCATGCCGGTCAACCTGAAGGCGCCGAATCTGGGCCCCCGTCTGACCATCGTGGACGCCAAAGGAAAGCGCATCGCGCGGCTCGGCGGCGAGAACGGTCCAGGCCTCGAGACCGGCAAATTCCTGGCGCCGCACGGCATCGCGCTGGATTCGAAAGGCGACATCTATGTCGGCGAGGTCGGCGTCACCAACTGGAAGACCAGCTTTCCGGATACGCCGATGCCCGCGGTGGTGCGCTGCCTGCAGAAGCTGGAAAGAATCTAGAGGTTTCCGGCTCGCTCGGCTCATTGCGCTCTGGCCTCATGGTTCGAGACGCGCGAAGACGCGCTCCTCACCATGAGGGTCTCAGACCTCATCCTGAGGAGCATCGCGAAGCGATGCGTCTCGAAGGATGAAGCCATTGACGTGTAAATTGCCCTAACCCTCACTCCGCCTTGATGTTGGAAGCCTTGATGATCGGCCACCACCGATCCATCTCGGCCTTCTGGAACGCCCGCAACGCTTCGGGAGACTGCTGCGCGAGCGGCGTGATCTCGATGCCGAGTTCCGCCGAGACGCTTCTTCACCGCGGGATCGGCGAGCACCTGCACCAAAGTGGCGTTCAGCCTGGCGATGACGTCCTTTGGCGTATCCTTGGGCACCCACAATCCATACCAGAGCGACGCAACAAAGCCCGGCAATCCTGCCTCGTCCGCCGTCGGGATATCCGGCGACGACGGCAGCCGTGCCCGGCCGGTGATGGCGAAAGGCTTGACGCTGCCGGCCGCGACCAGCGACTTGAAGTTCGACGCCGGCTCGATCATGAAATCGATCTGCCCCGCCAGCAGATCCTGCATCGCCGGCGCGTTGCCGCGATACGGCACGAACTGGAATTTCGTGCCGGTCTCCTTCTGAAACGAAATCCCGGTGAGATGGCCGGTCGCGCCGACGCCGGCGATTCCCACCGACGCCTTGTCGGGATTGGCCTTGAGCCAGGCGATCAGCCCCTTCAGATCGTCGGCCGGCAGGTTCTTCTTGCCGACGATCAGCAGCGGTTCGCTGCCGATCTGAATGACCGGCTCGAGATCCCTGAGCAGATCGAAGGAAAGCGCGTAAAGCCCGCCGGTCAGCATATGCGTGGTCGAGGTGCCGATCGAGAGCGTGTAGCCGTCGGCGGGCGAACGCACGGCGCGGCCGACGCCGATGCTGCCCGCGGCTCCCGCAACGTTTTCGATGACGATGGGCTGGCCGAGAATGGGCCGCATGTTCTCGCCCAGGAAACGGGCCAGGGTGTCGGTCGCGCCGCCGGCCGGGAACGGCACGATCATGGTCACCGGATGCGTCGGATAGCCCTGTGCGGCGGCCATGCCGGTCCACCCCAGACCAAGTATCGTGGAGATCAAAGCCGTCAGCAGTCTTCGCATGGGGTTCCTCCCTGGAATCGGCATCCAACGCCAGTTCGCAGATATTTCAGAATCGGTCCAGATTTTTCGCGCCAACGAAACCGGCCCGGTCGTCATTCTTCAGGCTTGAAGCGGTAGTTAATCGCGGGCAACATCACAGGGCAGAATACTGAGGATCCTCGATGCAGCGCAGGCTTGCGGCCATTTTGGCGGCGGATGTGGTTGGTTACAGCCGCCTGATGGGCACCGATGAGATGGGCACGATTACATCTCTGAAGTCTCATCGCCGCCAATTGATCGATTCCGCCATCACCGGGCACAGCGGCCGCATCGTCAAGACCACCGGCGACGGCATGCTGGTGGAATTCGCCAGCGTGGTCGATGCCGTGAGTTGCGCGGTGAACATTCAGCGCAGCATGGTCCGGCGTAACGCCGACATCCCCGAGGACAAGCAGATCGTCTTCCGGATCGGCATCAATGTCGGCGATATCATTATCGACGGCGACGATATTTTCGGCGACGGCGTCAATATCGCCGCGCGGCTGGAGACCCTTTGTGAACCCGGCGGCGTCTGTATTTCACGAACGGCCAACGACCAGATCAGGGACAAGCTCTCATTGGCATTCGCCGATCTCGGCGAGCAGGCGGTGAAGAACATCTCCCGCGCGGTGGGCGTGTTCGGACTTACGGCAAGGGACATCCAGGCGCTTCCGGGGTCTGTTGCTCCTACGGCAAGCGAACCCGCGCCGGCCACGCCAACCCGCTCGTACGAACAGGAAATCCACTTTTGCCAGGCCAGGGATGGTGTACAGCTGGCCTACGCCAGGATGGGTCAAGGTCCTCCGCTGGTTAAAACCGGCCACTGGATGACCCATATCGAATCTGACTTCGATAGCATGATCTGGCGGCCGTATTATCGCGAGCTGTCGCGTGACAACACTTTCATCCGGTATGATGCCCGCGGCAACGGACTTTCAGACCGTGACGTGCCGGACGTCTGTTTTGAAGATTTCGTCAGCGATCTCGAAACCGTGGTCGATGCCGCGGGCCTCGATCGCTTTGCACTTCACGGCCTGTCGCAGGGTTGCGCGGTTTCGATCGCTTATGCGGTCCGGCATCCCGAACGCGTTTCGCATCTGATTCTGCTTGGAGGTTATGCGGTCGGCTGGAAGAAACGCGCCAGGACCGCGGCGGAGAAGGAAGCAGGCGATGCCATGCTCACTTTGGTGCGGCTCGGGTGGGGCCAGGAAAACCCGGCATTCCGGCAAATGTTCACGTCGCAGTTCATTCCGGGCGCCACCAAGGAGCAGGCCGACTGGTTCAATGAATTCCAGCGGATATGCTGTTCTCCCGCCGATGCCGCCCGTAATCTTGTCGCCAACGGCGATGTGGACGTCACCTCGCTTCTGCCTCAGGTGAGGGTGCCGACCCTTGTGATGCATGCCCGGCACGACGCCAGGGTGCCCTTTGAATCGGGCCGGCGGCTGGCCGCGGGCATCCCGGGCGCGCGCCTCGTTGCGCTCGAAAGCGAGAACCATGTGCTGATGGAAGACGAACCGGCCTTCGCGCGGTTCCTTGAGGAAATGCGAGCCTTTCTCCGGCCAAATGCCAGGCCCTGATTTGACCCGGCATGGGTTGGGCCTCAATCTTGCTGTCCGGCAGTGGCTAGATATCGCCGACGACCTCGCGCCGCCGCTGTTCGGATTCCTCGGCGTAGCGCCGCATCGCGTGCGCCTCGGTGAGAACCCCGATCGGCCGGTGCTCGCCGTCGGTATCGACCACGACCAGCGATTCCGCTTCCGCGGCGTCAAAAACCGCGATCGCTTCCTGGATGTTCATGCCGGGATGCAGCACGACATCGCGGTAATGCAAGAGGCCGATCAGATCATCGGGCGCCTTGATATCGGGCGCGTGCGCGTCCGCCACCAGCGCCAGCCCGACATAGCGGCCGGCGCCGTCGACCGCGACGACATGGGTCTTCGACCCCAGCGGGAATTTGTCGCGGAATTCCCCGATTCCCATGCTGGCGTTCACGGTGGCGACGTCCCGCCGCATCAGGCTCCGCACCGTGAGGTCGCGGATCCATCCGACATCGGCGGCACTGCGGATGGTCTCGCCGCGCAGATGCAGCCGCCACGTCGCAAACGAGTAGCCGAACAGTTCACGGGTGATCTGGGTCGAGATGATGACCGCGACCAGGACGGCCGTGGTGAGCCAGAGATTGCCGGTCGATTCCAGCGCGATGAACGACATCGTCAGCGGCCCTCCGATCACGGAGGCCGACAGCGCGCTCATGCCGATGATCGCGTAGACGTTCGGGCTGAGGTTGAGGCCGGGCCAGATCGCGTCGAAGCCGCCGGCGAACAGATGGCCGCCGAGCGCGCCCAGAAACAGCGTGGCGAAAAAAAGGCCGCCGCGAAAGCCGCTGCCCAGCGAGATGACGGAAGCAATCGCTTTCAGGATGAAAATGGTCGCGACGACCGAAAGCGGAATTGAAACAAATCCGGCGAAATGCAGCGCGCCGTGCCCCGACGACATCACCTGCGGCGTTATCAGGGCGAGCAGGCCCACGCCGAGGCCGCCCAGCGCCGGCCGCAGCGGCGGCCAGAGCCCGGTCCTGGCAAGCCACGTCTCGCACAGCGCCACGCCGCGCATGATGGCGATGCCGAACAGCGCCGCCAGAATGCCGAGCAACGCCGCGATGGCGAGATCGCGCCCGAGCACGTCGCCGACCGCGCCGACGCCGACGCCCAGCGACAGCACCGTAAACGCATGGGCGACAAAATAACCCGCGACCGCGGCAACACCGACCGGCGTCAGACTGGCCGGGGTATATCCCCCGATCACCAGCTCAAAGGCGTAAAAGGCGCCGGCGAGCGGTGCTCCGAACGCGCCCGCGATCGCGGCCGCGGCGCCGCAGCCGACCATGATGCGCTGATCGCCGCGGCGCAGGTGAAAGCCGCGGCCCAGCGAGGCGGCGAGACCGCTGGCGAGCTGGGTGTAGCCCGCTTCCAGCCCGACCGAAGCGCCGACGCCTGAGGACCACACCGTCTGCAACGCCACGATCACGCTGCCGCGAAACGACATCCGGCCGCCATGCAGGGCGTTGGCCTCGATCGGATCGATTTCGCGCGCCGGCCGCCATCGCAGCAACAACAGGAACGCCACACCCAGCAACAGTCCGCCGAGGCTCGGCACCAGTAACGCGCGCAGCGGCTCGATCCTGAACTGGCTTGAAAGACGGTCGCCCATTTCAAGGTTGAACAGCAGCACGTGCAGCCCTTCAACCGCCGCGCTCATCGCAGCCACCACCAATCCGCTAATGGTTCCCACTAGCGCCGCAAGAACAACGAGACTGGTTTCATGGGCGCGAACGAACGCCCGCAGCCGGCGCGGCGCTTCAAGATAAAGCGAGGAGGTGACCATTTTGCCCGGGTCCGTATGCGGCGGAAATGTGCCGCCGGCCTCGTTTAGCGGTCTTGGCGCCGATCACGCAACCCGGACCGGACGCGGCGGATAAGGCCGCCAATGCTCTTCACAATGCCGTCATGCTGCCTGTAGTATGTCAACTCACGCTGCTTCGCAGCTAATATGGGGGTCAGGAGCGTTACTTGAACGCACATGTCTCGCAAGGCGGTTGGCCGGTACTGGTGCTGAATGCGGATTTCCGGCCGCTCAGTTATTATCCGTTGTCGCTCTGGTCGTGGCAGGACGCGATCAAGGCGGTGTTTCTCGATCGCGTCAATATCGTCGAACACTACGATCGCGCGGTACGCAGCCCCTCGTTCGAAATCCAGCTGCCGAGCGTGGTGTCGCTGAAATCCTTCGTCAAGCCGACCACGCATCCCGCCTTCACCCGGTTCAACGTGTTCCTGCGCGACCGCTTCGTTTGCCAGTACTGCTCGGCCGACGACGATCTCACCTTCGATCACATCATCCCGCGCAGCAAAGGCGGCCAGACCACCTGGGAAAACGTCGTCGCGGCCTGTTCGCCGTGCAATCTGCGCAAAGGCAATTTGACGCCGCAACAGGCGCGGATGTTTCCGAAGCAGTTCCCGTTCGCGCCGACGGTGCATCAGCTGCACCGCAACGGCCGGCTGTTCCCGCCGAACTACCTGCACGACAGCTGGCTCGATTATTTATATTGGGATACCGAACTCGATCCGTAGCCGAGACCGGCTCGCCGGGACCGCATCACGCCAGATGGCATGCCACGAAATGCCCGTCGCTTCCTTGCTTCAGCTCGGGCGCGG
>CAVTNA010000041.1:0-27730 GCA_963735835.1 uncultured Alphaproteobacteria bacterium
GCCAGCGCCGCCAGACCCTCCGACATGCCGACCACGGCGTACTTGCTGGCCGAGTAAGGGCTGAACCCGAGCCCGTTATCCATCCCGGCCATCGACGCGGTGTTGACGATGTGGCCGCCTTCACCGTGGCCCGGATGTGCGGCAGGAAGGTGCGGATGCCGTGCAGCACGCCCATCAGGTTGACGTCGAGCACCCATCGCCAGTTGTCGAGCGAGATGTTGTCGATGCCGCCGCCGGCGGCGACGCCGGCGTTGTTGCAAACCACGTGGACATTTCCGAACGCCTCGCTAGGCGGCCTTGGCCGCGCGCTCGACGCTCGCGGGATCGGCGACGTCACACGATGACGCCGCGACATCAGGCCCAAACTTTGCAGGCTCGTCGACGGCGGCCGCCAGCGCGTCGGTTTCGATATCGGCGAGCATCACTTTCATGCCGGCTTGCGCAAAGGCGCGGCCGAGCGCAAGCCCGATGCCGCTGGCCCCGCCGGTCACGAATGCTGTCTTGCCGACGAGATCGCGCATGATTATCCCTGCTGTCTCTGGAATATGACGGATGCCTGTCGTCTCACGATCAGGTAGTGGGTTGGTCTGAAACCGCGAGTTTTGCGGAATTCGGGTAGTGGACGAGTCCGGCCTCTTCCGTCATCACCATCACGCCCCTCTCCAGATAGGCCCATTCGGCTGCGTTATAGTCGGCAGAGAACTCACCAGTCTCGATAACGCAGACTACCGTTCCCGACATCCGCCGCCATCAGTCACGCGATCACCAATGTGGAATATGGTTTTCACGATTCCCTCGTCCTTTTGCGGCCCATGCGTTACCGCTGGGGCGCACCAACGGCAGACGGCCGAAGATCACGATTTCCGGCCAAATATTAGGCTGCTACTTGCATCATTGCACGCCGCCGGATAGCCAATCTCGATGACCTCTGTCCGCACCGTTGTATTCGATCTTGACGGCACGCTCGTCGATACTGCGCCCGACCTGATCAGCGCGCTCAACTTCGTTCTCGACCGCGAGGGCCTGCCGCCCGTCCCGCTCATTCCGCGCGCGATATGATCGGCGCGGGCGCCCGCAAGCTGATCGAGCGCGGCCTCGAACTGGAGGGCCGCTCGCTCGCGCACGAGGATTCGACCCGGCTGACTGGCGACTTCATCGATTACTATGCGGCCCATATCGCCGACACTTCGCGTCCGTTCGAGGGCCTGGAAGACGCACTCGACGATCTCCGGACACTTGGATACCGCTTTGCGGTTTGCACCAACAAGCTGGAGTGGTTGTCGAAGCTCCTGCTCGACCAGCTTGGGCTGAGTTCGCGATTTGCGGCGATTTGCGGCGCAGACACTTTCGGCATTTCGAAACCCGACCCGGCCATTCTGCAGCAGACGATCGCGCGCGCGGGCGGCCAGCTGTCGTCTGCGATCATGGTAGGCGATGCCGGTCCGGATATCGGGGTGGCCCGCCGCGCCGGCGTGCCCGTGATCGGCGTCGGATTTGGATATACCGCGGTTCCCATCGCCGATCTCAAACCCGACCGGCTGATCAGCCATATGCGCGAACTGCCGGCCGCGGTGCAGGGCCTGACGCTGCAACGAAGCTCCATATAAAGCTCTGATTTTGCATAAGAATTCTGGAGATACCGACGTTAACCAACAATTTAACGATCCGGCTCCGCGCGGTTGCGCGGTTGCCTTGACGCTCCTATGGTCGAGGCGGGGATTGTGGCGATCAGCCGCAATTGGAGTGGCGGATTAATCATGCGCGGCGCCATCGTGATTGCCGTAGCGGGAGCTTGCCTGGCCGGCTGCTCCTCGTTTTCCATCGATGCCTTTAAGCCGGCCCCACCTACCCTGCAGGTCCAGCTCGACTCCGTGCCCCCAGGCGCCGAGGCCCACACGTCACTTGGACCGGGTTGCAAGACACCCTGCTCTGTCGCGGTGCCCGCTCCTGACAGCGGTTTCTCGGTCACCTACACCCTGAACAAGTTCCAGCCGGCGACGATCCCGGTGCAGGTGATCCACATCCCCGGCGATCTATCCACCCCGGCCTCGACCACGTACGATCCCAATCCGGTGGTGGCGGAACTTCAGCCGGCCGGCCCGCCGCCCAAGGCCCGCCCCGAAAGCCGTGCCGAAGCGGAAAAAGCCAAAACCGCCCACTGGCACCGCCGCCGCGCCGGCTGGATCGCCCTTCCCCAACCCGTCCAGCCGCTGATTGCTTGCACCGCACCAGGCTGGTTGCGCATTGCCGGCGGATTGCATCATGCATAGATTGTGACTACGGACTTGTTCGCCATGTCCTATGGCGGCTGCCGCGGTGACAAGGCGTCTTGAATGACCGGATCTGCGTTGAGTTCTCCCGAACAGCTGTCTCGTCCCATGACCGATCCTTTTGGCCGGACGATCCGCTATTTGCGGGTATCGGTCACCGATCGCTGCGATCTGCGCTGCTTTTATTGCATGTCCGAGGACATGACCTTTCTGCCCAAGGCCGATTTGCTCACGCTCGAAGAGCTTGACCGGCTCTGTTCGGCATTCATCGCCAAGGGCGTACGGAAGTTACGGTTGACCGGCGGCGAACCGCTGGTCCGGCGCAATGTGATGTCGCTGGTGCGCTCGCTCTCCCGCCATCTCGGCACCGGCGCGCTCGACGAACTGACGCTGACGACCAATGGCTCGCAACTGGCGCGTTTCGCCGACGAGTTGCGCGACTGCGGGGTGCGCCGCATCAACGTGTCGCTGGACACGCTCGACCCGGCGAAATTCCGCGCCATTACCCGCTGGGGCGATCTCGACAAGGTGCTGGCCGGTATCGAGGCCGCGCGCTCGGCGGGTCTTGCCGTCAAGATCAATGCGGTGGCGCTGAAGAATCTCAACGAGGACGAAATCCCCTCGCTGATGCAATGGGCGCATGGCAAGGGCATGGCGCTGACGCTGATCGAGGTTATGCCGATGGGCGACATCGGCGAAGGACGTATCGACCAATACGTGCCGCTGTCGCTGCTTCGCGCGCGTCTCGCCAAACAATACACGCTGGCCGACCTCGACGATGACACCGGCGGTCCTGCGCGCTACGTTCGCGTCAGCGAGACCGGCGGCAAGCTCGGCTTCATCACGCCGATGACCCATAATTTCTGCGAGTCCTGCAACCGGGTCCGGATCACCTGCACCGGCACGCTGCATACCTGCCTCGGCCACGAGGATGCCTCCGATTTGCGCAAACCGCTCCGGGCCTCCGCCGCCGACGACCTGATCGCTGCCGCGATCGACCGCGCCATCGGCCTGAAACCGAAGGGCCATGACTTCATCATCGACCGCCGGCACAACCGCCCCAGCGTCAGCCGCCATATGAGCGTGACCGGCGGCTGAGTTTTTCCGGGCGCGACATTGTCAGTACGCGCAGCCGGCCTCGCGCCAGGGCTCCATTTCCAATTGACGCTACCGCGGCGGGCTGAGATGGTGCGGTCGCTCTATGCTTGCCCGGCCAAACAGGCCGCTGCGCGTGACGGCGCGGTCAAGACGGCAGGGGCGCATTTGGGGGGACTATTGTTGCAATCGCCGCGGAAGAACAGCCATGACGCCACGCGTTCGACGTGTGGCAGCGACGTGGCGGGCGTTGAAACCGGGGGCCTGCTTCACCGGCGGCCGGCAGGACGAGCACGATGCGTCCGCTGCTAGCGCTTAGCGCCGGGATCGACCTGCTCAACGAAAAGATCGGCAGCGTCTGCAACCTCCTGGTTCTGGCGGCGTGCGTGGTCAGCGCCGGCAATGCGATGATCCGCTATGCGTTCGGCTACAGCTCCAACGGCTGGCTCGAGCTGCAATGGTACATGTTCGCCATCCTGGTGATGTTCGGCGCGTCCTACACCTTCAAGCGCAATGAACATGTGCGGGTCGAGATCTTTTACCTGTTTCTCTCCGAGCGCGGGCAGCTTTGGCTCGATCTGATCGGCACGCTGTGCTTCCTGATCCCGGCCTGCCTGCTGCTCTCCTATCTTTCCTGGCCGTTCTTCCATCAAGCCTACGTCGTCGGCGAGGCGTCGAACAATGCCGGCGGCCTGCTCCGCTGGCCGATCAAATTCGTGATTCCCGCCGGCTTCGTCATGCTGGCGTTGCAGGGCGTATCCGAGGTCATCAAGCGCATCGCGGCGCTGCAGAACCTCGTGACCATCGACGCCAAATACGAGAGACCGATGCAATGATCTCGCTGGAAATGATGCCGCCAATGATGTTCGGCGGCCTGATTCTGGCGATGCTGATCGGCTTCCCGGTGGCGTTCACGCTGGCCGCAGTCGGATTTTCATTCGGCTTTCTCTCGATCCATCTCGGGTTCTTCGATTTCAATTTCCTGCAGGCCATTCCGGGCCGGGTGTTCGGCAGCGTGCTCTCCAACGAGCTGCTGCTGGCGATCCCGTTCTTCACCTTCATGGGTGCGATCCTCGAGCGATGCGGTCTCGCCGAAGACATGCTGGATTCGATGGGCCAGCTGTTCGGACCGATCCGCGGCGGTCTCGGCTATTCCGTCATCATCGTCGGCTTCATCCTCGGCGCCATCACCGGAACGGTGGCGGCGCAGGTGATCGCGATGGCGCTGATCTCGATGCCGGTGATGATCCGCTACGGCTACAACATGCGCTACATCACCGGCGTGCTGGCGGCCTCGGGAACCATCACCCAGCTGGTGCCGCCGTCGCTGGTGCTGATCGTGCTCGCCGACCAGCTCGGCAAGTCGGTCGGCGACATGTATCTCGGCGCCTGGGGACCGTCGGTGTTCCAGATCGCGCTGTTCGCCGGCTACACTTTCCTGCTCGGCATCTTCAAGCCGGACCACGTGCCGCCGGTGCCGCGCGACGCGCTCACGCTGACGGGCTGGCCGCTGTGGAAAAAATGCCTGCTCGGCATCATCCCGTCCGCCGTGCTGATCTTCGTCGTGCTCGGGACCATGATGCTCGGTCTCGCGACGCCGACCGAAGCCGGCGCCATGGGCGCGATCGGCGCGATCGTGCTGGCGGCGATGCATCACAAGGAATTCAGCAGCACCGGCCACAAGATCCTGATTGCCGGCATCATCGCCGGCGGCATCGGCACCATGGTCGGAATTTTCCTGTCGGAAAACCTGCTGTTCAAGCTGCTGTTCGCCGTCACTTATTTCGCGGTGGTCTGGGTGTGCCTCGAGGCCGTCCGCATTCCCGAACTGCGCAGCCTGATCAAGCAGGGCTACGAGACGACCATGCGCATCACCACCATGGTTGTGTTCATCCTGATCGGCTCGACCTGCTTTTCGGTGGTGTTCCTGGGTGTTTCGGGCGGGGTCTGGCTCGAACACATGCTGACGTCGCTGCCCGGCGGCGTCTGGGGCTTCCTGATCTTCATCAACCTCTTCATCTTCTTCCTGGCGTTCTTCCTGGATTTCTTCGAGATCGCCTTCATCATCCTGCCGATGGTCGCGCCGATCGCGCAGAAGGTGTTGGCGCCGGTGGTCGGCCCGGATGCGGCCCTGATCTGGTTCGGCGTGATGCTCTGCGTCAACATGCAGACGTCGTTCATGCATCCGCCGTTCGGTTTCGCGCTGTTTTACCTGCGGGGTGTCGCACCGAAGGAGGTCAAGAGCTCCGACATCTACTGGGGCGCGCTGCCCTGGGTTGGATTGCAGGCGATCATGGTCGTGCTGGTGATCGCCTTCCCCTGGACCGTCACCGTCCTGCTGGACAAGCCTATCAGTGCCGAGGACATCAACAAGGTCAGGATCGAGGTCCCGCAAAGCGAACTGCCGCCCCTGGATTTCGGGCCGCGGGAAAAGCCGCAATAGCGGCTTTGCGGCGATTGTCCGCGCCATCGGTCGCCAACCACCGGGTGTCAGCAGACATATGAGCGTCACGCGGCTGAGGCCGCTGACCGGGCGGCGCCCGCTCCGGAGAGGAAATATTCCCCTTCAATATCAACAAACTTCCAATTGACGGCGCCTCCGCGCGCTGGAATGCTGAGCCGGCTTTATGCTAGCAAGGCTGGATAAGCCGCTGCGCCAGGTACGGCGCGGTCAAGACGGCAGAGGCACAATTGGGGGAGGACTACCATTGCAATCGCTCCTGAAAATGAGCCGTGGAATCGACGCGTTCACCACGTGGACGGGCAAGCGTCTGGCGTGGCTGATTTTGCTCGCCGTGGTGGTGTCGGCGCTCAACGCGATCGTGCGCAAGGGTTTCGACGTCTCGTCCAACTCCTGGCTCGAGCTTCAATGGGTGCTGTTCAGCGTCGTGTTCCTGCTGTGCTCGTGCTGGACGCTGCTCGACAACGAGCATATCCGGATCGATATCGTCAACAATTTGCTGCCCAAGCAGCTGCGCAATTGCATCGAACTGATCGGTCATGCGGTTTTTCTGATTCCGCTCTGCATCGTCATGATCATCACCGGCGGTCCGTTCTTTATGCGCTCGGTCGAGATCAACGAGCAATCGGGCAACGCGGGGGGCTTGCCGCAATGGCCAGCCAAGTCACTGATCATCATTGGATTCACCTTGCTGCTGGTGCAAGGCATATCCGAACTGATCAAGCGCATTGCGGTGATGCGCGGACTTATTCCGGATCCGCACGCATCACAGGTGCATGCCATCGAGGCCGAGGTCGAACATCTCGTCGAGGCGATCAAGAGAGACTGATCGCGGACGCGGTCGCAGGGGGAATCTAGATGGCTGCTTTTCTTATCGCCAATATGGCGCCGCTTATGTTCGCGTCGCTGGTGGTGGTCCTGCTGCTGGGCTATCCGGCGGCGTTCTCGCTTGGCGCGGTCGGGCTGATCTACGCCTTCGTCGGCATCCAGCTCGGGGAATTCCGACCGGACTTCCTGCAGGCGTTGCCTGAGCGCGTCTACGGCGTGATGAACAACGATACGCTGCTGGCGATTCCCTTCTTCACGTTCATGGGTCTGGTGCTGGAACGATCCGGCATGGCCGAGGATCTGCTCGACACGATCGGACAGTTGTTCGGCACCATCAGGGGCGGCCTCGCCTATGCCGTCGTGTTCGTCGGCGCGCTGCTTGCCGCCACCACCGGCGTGGTCGCGGCATCGGTGATCTCGATGGGCCTGATCTCGCTGCCGATCATGCTGCGCTATGGCTACGACCGCCGCATGGCCACCGGCATCATCGCGGCCTCCGGCACATTGGCGCAGATCATTCCGCCCTCGCTGGTGCTCATCGTGATGGCCGACCAGCTCGGCAGGTCGGTCGGTGACATGTACGAAGGGGCCTTCATTCCGGGGCTGGTGCTTGCAGGCCTTTATGCCGGATACGCGTTCCTTGTTACGCTGGTGTTTCCCAAGGCCGCTCCGGGATTGCCGGCAGAGGCGGTCGGCTTTCGCGAGAAGGATGGCAGCCGCGGATTGTGGTCGCTGTTGGTGCTTTTCATCGCCAGCTGCTTCTTCGGATGGTTCATGATGCGGAACTCGGAGACGCACGGCGCCGATTTCGTCGTGCTCAGCATGTTCTTCGGCATCCTGTTCGCGTTCTTCGTCGCGGTTTTCAACTGGATCATCGACAAGTTTACAGGCTTCCGGTTTCTGTCCGCGATGGCGCAGCAAACCACTTTCGTGATGGTGCCGCCGCTATTTCTGATCTTCCTGGTGCTGGGCACGATTTTCATCGGCGTCGCGACGCCGACGGAAGGCGGCGCCATGGGCGCCTCCGGCGCGCTCATCCTCGGCGCCGCCAAGCGAAGGCTGAGCTGGGATCTGATCCGTCAGGCCACCGAATCCACCGCGAAGCTGTCGGCTTTCGTGGTCTTCATCCTGGTCGGAGCACGCGTGTTCTCGCTGACCTTCTATGGCGTCAACGGTCATGTCTGGGTCGAGCACTTGCTGACCTCCCTGCCCGGCGGCCAGGTCGGCTTCCTGATTTTCGTCAACGCTTTTGTCTTCGTGCTCGCCTTCTTCCTCGATTTCTTCGAGCTGGCCTTCATCGTCATTCCCCTGCTCGGGCCGGCCGCGGAACACCTCGGCATCGACCTGATCTGGTTTGGCGTGATTCTCGGCGTCAACATGCAGACCTCGTTCATGCATCCGCCGTTCGGGTTCGCGCTCTTCTATCTGCGTTCGGTGGCGCCGAAGGAACCCTACATCGACCGCGTCACCGGCAAGCGGATGGACGCCGTCACGACCGGGCAGATCTATTGGGGCGCGGTACCGTTCGTTGTGATCCAGGTCGCGATGGTATTGCTGGTGATCATGTTCCCGGCAATGGTGATGCATTACAAGGGCGCGCTATCGACGATCGATCCCAACACCATCAAAATCGATATTCCGCAGCAGGAGGCGCCGCCGCTGGATTTCGGTCCGCCCCCGAAACAATAACAATCCCGGTTTGCGCAAACAAAGAACCCCGGAGCTCTCGCTCCGGGGTTCTTGCTTTCGGGCTGAGCGGCCTGACGTCAATCAGCTCTGCGAGTGACGCGCCATGAAGTTGTCGAAACCGACTTCCGCGACCTGGAACCATTGATATCCGCTATTCGAGAAGGCGGTCAGAGAATCATAGACCTTCTTGAAATTCGCATTGGTCGCAGCGATCTCGCTGTGCAGTTCCTTCGCCGCCTTGAAGGAGGCTTCCATGATCGGCGGCGAGAAGGCATGCAGTTTGGTGCCACCCGCTAGCAATCGGCGCAGCGCCGCCGGATTGGCCTGATCGTACTTCGCCATCATCCAGTTATTGGCATAGTGACCGGCCTGTTCGATGACGTTTTGATAGTTTTTCGGCAGCGAATTCCATTTGTCGAGATTGACAAAAGCCTGGAGTAGCGGGCCGCCTTCCCACCAGCCGGGATAGTAGTAATGAGGAGCGACCTTGTAGAATCCGAGCTTCTCGTCATCATAGGGACCGACCCATTCCGCGCCGTCGATGGTGCCCTTCTCGAGCGCGGGGTAGATGTCGCCACCGGCAATCTGCTGCGGCACCGCGCCAAGCTTCTGCAGCACGCGCCCGGCAAAGCCACCGATACGGAATTTAAGACCCTTCAGATCCTCGACGGTGTTGATCTCCTTGCGGAACCAGCCGCCCATCTGACAGCCCGTATTGCCAGCGAGAAATGCGTGACAGTTGTAACCTTTGTAGAACTCGTTCAGAAGCTCTTTGCCGCCCCCCAGCATATACCAGGCCTGGTTGATGCGCTGGTTGGGTCCAAATGGCACTGAAGTGCCAAAGGTGAAGGTCGGATCCTTGCCGAAATAATAGTAGGACGCCGTGTGGCCCATCTCGACCGTTCCGTTCTGCACGGCATCGAGCGCCTGCAGTCCCGGCACGATTTCGCCGGCGGCGAAAAGCTGTACCTGAAACTTGTTGTCGGTGGCTTCGGCAATCGCCTTGGCCAGCACCTCGGCGCCGCCGTACAGCGTATCGAGCGATTTCGGCCAGCTCGCCGTCATGCGCCATTTGATTTCCGGCGACGATTGCGCGATCGCCGGCGCGGCAATTGTCGCGGCGCCCGCGACGCCCAATCCGGTGACCTTGATAAAGTCTCGTCGTTTCATGAATTTCTTCCTCCTATGGGGTGTCGGCCAGCCTTCGTCTCGAGGCTTGGCGCCAGCATGGAACATCCTGTTCCGGATTTCCACGACGAACTGAGGTGCCGCAACGCAAAAAGCCCGGGCTCCTGCGAGGCCGGGCTTCAGATTTCCTACTACTTAAGGCGTAGCGTTGGTTATCAGCTAGCTATCCACTCTGCCCGAAGCCGCGGATCAGCCGCGGGTGCGCGAGCGGATCATGAAACTGTCAAAAGTATACTCGGCAACCTGCCACCACAGATACTGGTCGGAGCGATAGGCCTGCATCGAGTCGATCGACTTCTTGAAGTCGGGATTCTTCGCGGAAATCTCCGCCCACAATTCGTTGGTCGCCTTCAGGCAGGCCTCCAGCACTTCATTCGTGAAGGGACGAAGCTGCGTGCCGCCTGCGACGAGCCGCTTCAGCGCCGACGGGTTTTGCATGTCGTAGCGCGCGGCCATCCAGCTATTGGCGTTCGCAGCCGCATTGCTGACGACAGCCTGATAGGTCTTCGGCAACTCATTCCACTTGTCGAGGTTGGCGAAGGCGTGAACCGTCGGGCCGCCTTCCCAGAAACCGGGGTAGTAGTAGTACTTGGCGACCTTCTGAAAGCCGAGCTTCTCGTCGTCATAGGGCCCGACCCATTCGGCGCCGTCGATGGTGCCCTTCTCGAGCGCCGGGTAGATGTCGCCGCCGGCAATCTGCTGAGGTATGACGCCGACCTTCTGCAGCACCTGCCCGGCAATGCCGCCGATGCGAAACTTCAGTCCGGAGAGATCGGCGACGGTCTTGATCTCCTTGCGGAACCAGCCGCCCATCTGAGTGCCGGTGTTGCCGCAGGGGAACGCGATCACATTGCCGGCTTTCTTGAAGAATTCGTTGCCGATTTCCATACCGCCGCCCTGATACCACCAGGAATTCTGCATGCGCGCGTTGAGGCCGAACGGCACCGACGCATAGATCGCGAAGGTCGGATCCTTGCCGACGTAATAGTAGGAGACGGTATGGCACATCTCGACGGTGTTCTTAGATGTCGCGTCGAGCGCCTGCAATCCCGGAACGATTTCGCCCGCCTGGAAAACCTGAATCTGAAACTTGTTGTCGGTCATCTCGGCAACCTGTTTCGCGAAGTATTCGGAGCCCCCGTAGATGGTGTCGAGCGACTTCGGAAAACTGGACGTCATGCGCCACTTGATCTCGGGCGAGGATTGCGCGATCGCCGGCGAGGCCACCGCGGCCACCGCGGCGCCGGTTGCCGAAACTTTCAAAAAATCACGACGCTTCATTTAAGGCACTCCTTGTTGGGGGCGTTTCCCGTATTCCCGGAGCAATTTCATTCAGCGACGCGATTTCAGGCATCAACCGAAGGCGCTCGGGCGGGGGGCTTAACACGGAAGTAGGCTCGCGAAAACGCGACGAAGGCATGACAGCACTGCCTAAACGAAAGTCGCATATGGCCGGAAGGAGGCCTGGAGCCCTTTCCGTTTTCCGTTTCGAAAGACGGGGCACCAGATTCCTGGTTTGACACGTTTTGACGCGAACCGGTCCCGCTTCGCTTGAAAAACGCGCTAGGCCGCGGCGATAGCACCCCGGAGCTGATCGCGCACCTTGGCGCCGATCTCGCGGTAGATCGCCGCATGCGGTCCACCGGGTTCGCTGTCCACCACCGGCATTCCCGAATCCGACGTGACGCGAATCGACATGTGCAGCGGGATTTCGCCCAAAAACGGCACGCCAAGCCGCTCGGCCTCGTGCCGCGCGCCGCCGTGACCGAAGATGTCCGAGCGGGTGCCGCAATGCGGGCACTGAAAATAGCTCATGTTCTCGACAATGCCGAGAACCGGCACATTGACCTTCCTGAACATCGCGAGCCCGCGCCGCGCATCGATCAGGGAAAGGTCCTGCGGCGTCGAAATGATGACCGCGCCCTTGAGAGGCACGTTCTGCGCCAGCGTCAGTTGGGCGTCCCCGGTGCCGGGAGGCATATCGACCACAAGGATATCAAGCGTGCCCCACGCCACGTCGCGCAGCATCTGGGTGATGGCCGACATCACCATCGGCCCGCGCCAGATCATCGCGGTGTCTTCCTCGACCAAAAAACCGATCGACATGATCGCCAGGCCGAAGCGCTGGATCGGAATCATTTTTCTGTCATCGTTGAGCTGCGGCTTCTCGCGAATGCCGGTCAGCCGCGGTATCGACGGCCCGTAAATGTCGGCATCGAGCAGGCCGACACGCAAACCGAGATCGCGCAGGCCGAGTGCCAGATTGAGCGCGGTCGTCGATTTGCCGACGCCGCCCTTGCCGGAGGCGACCGCGATGACGGCGGCGATGCCCGGAATTTCCGACTGCTTCGACATCGGCGACACCGGACTTTGCGGCGGCCGATGCGCTGACACCGGTGCTACTCCTGCCGCATGGCGATGCGGCGGCGGCGCTGTCGCGGGACCGGGCTTTCGTTCGGCGGTCAGCGCGATCATGGCGACAGTGACGCCGGGAACGGCGCGCACGGCAGCCTCGGCCTGCGCGCGCACGCTTTCCCAGGCGCGCGCCTCCGCGGCATCGACATTGATCGAGAAGAACACCTTGCCGTCGTTGACGGTGATGGCAGACAACACACCGGCATCGGTCAAGGCAACGCCGCGCGGAGACATCACCTTGGCAAGTGAATCAAGAACTTGTTGCTGCGTCACGCTCAAGGCTCATCTCCGTGAGCCCTATCGGTTCTGATTGCATCAGAACCGGGCTCGATTGTTTGTTTTGACGTTTTTTTCATTGCGCGAACCGGAGTCCGCTTCGCTCGAAAACGCCATGCAATTCTCGGATGCGACCCATAGAGCGGTCCGGCGCAAAAGGCTACCTCGCCCCGACGTCATCCCGGCGCTCTGAGGGAACCGATCCCGCGCTCTCCTTGGCCGCCTCGTAATTCAGTTCGATCATCACGCCGTTCGGGTCGTTGACAAAGATCTGCCAGAGGTCACCACCCGGAACCTGCCGGGAATCGAATTCGAACCCCTTGGATTCCAATCGCCGCTTCATGCCGGCGAAACCCTGGCTGACGAAAGCGACGTGATGGACCACGCCGGAATCGGGCTTTTGCGGCTCGTCGGTCTTGGAGATATCGACCAGATGCACCACCGGTTTGCCCTCGCTATACATCCACGCGCCCGGGAAGGCGAAGTTAGGCCGAGGGCCCTTCTCCAGGCCCAGAACCTCTTCGTAGAACCTGACGGTGTCACCCAGTTTCCGGGTCCGGATGTTGAAATGATCGAGCACGCCCACGCTGACGCCCATGCGATGATCTCCTTTTTTTGTGAATTCGTTGGGTAGGCCGATCCTAGCACGAAACCCTGCCCGCGCGCCAAACGAAGGCGTTGCCCTCCGTGACGCAGGGTTTATGGTGCGGCCTCCACATCCCCGGGGCGCAGGCCTGTTCGGCTATCGAACCGGCCCGCCCACCTCCCTCAGACCACCGCCCGGCCCGTTCCAATCGCCGGCAAAACCCCAAGGTAGCACACATGGCTAAAGTCGCTTTTCTCGGTCTCGGCGTCATGGGTTTCCCGATGGCAGGACATCTCGTCAAAAAGGGCGGCCACGAGGTGACCGTGTACAACCGTACCGCGGCGAAGGCGAAGCAATGGACCGAGAAATTCGGCGGGCGCGCCGCGCCGACGCCAAAGTCCGCCGCTGAAGGCCAGGATTTCGTGATGTGCTGCGTCGGCAACGACAACGACCTTCGCGCAGTCACCCTTGGCGCCGACGGCGCCTTCGCCGGCATGAAGAAGGGTGCCACCTTCGTCGATCACACCACCGCTTCCGCCGAAGTGGCGCGCGAACTCGACGCTGCCGCCGGTAAGGCCGGGTTTCAGGTTCGTCGATGGGCCGGTGTCCGGCGGCCAAGCCGGCGCCGAGAATGGCGTGCTGACGGTCATGTGCGGCGGCAGTGAGGCCGCCTATGCCAGCGCCGAGCCCGTGATTGCGGCCTATGCGCGGATGTGCAAGCGGCTTGGGCCCGCCGGCTCCGGCCAGCTGACCAAGATGGTCAATCAGATCTGCATCGCCGGACTGGTCGAAGGCCTGTCGGAAGGCATTCATTTCGCCAAGAAATCCGGCCTCGACGTCCAGGCCGTGATCGACACCATCTCGAAGGGCGCCGCCCAGTCGTGGCAGATGGAAAACCGCTACAAGACCATGAACGAGGGAAAATTCGATTTCGGTTTCGCGGTGGAATGGATGCGCAAGGATCTCTCGATTTGTCTGGCCGAAGCACGCCGTAACGGCGCCAGCCTGCCGGTCACCGCGCTGGTCGATGCGTTCTATTCGGAGGTCGAAAAGATGGGCGGCAAGCGCTGGGATACGTCCAGCCTGCTTGCCCGCCTGGAGCGCTGACCTGGCGACACGGGAAGACGTTAATTTAACCTCCCGTTAACTCAAAAAGTGGCCTTAAGTTATTGTTTTATAATAGCTTATTGCCCATCTCGCCTACCCTCTAGATAACGGCTAGACAACACTGGTGGGAGGGAAAAGGCCAATCCTCTCGAAAAGATTGGCCCCTGACTGACTTATGTCAACGCCGTGGCCTTTGCGGGTCTTTAGCCTAAAAAAAGGAGCTTCCCATGCACCGCCTTCTGTCAGTAGCTACATTTTTGCTTGCCGTTGCGATCGGCTTCGGATCGAGTTCTGACGCCGCTGCACAGAACCGCTACGGGTACCCACCACCGCCCACCATACAGGATCGCTTTTGCCTGCAAGGGGCCATCTGGGGCTATCCGGGCAATTGCCTATTCTCGAACTATCAGCAATGCATGGCCAGTGCATCAGGCACAGATGCCTATTGTGGAGAGAATCCTGCCTACCTCTTTGAGCAACGGAGGCCAGCGCGCCGAGGCTGGTAGTTATCCGACCAAGCAGCAGTGTCCGGTTCCCCCCAAAGTCAATCCAGTATCTTTAGTCGGGCGCGATTGACTCAACCCGCGCTATTCTTGTTTGCGACGATGCGAGATCGAATGAGGCTGGCGACGAATCGGCCCGGCAGCGGGCCATTTCGCATAGTGGCACGTTTCGGAAATGCCGCGATGTCCGTTCAGTGGTCGCTAACGGGGGCAAAGCGGACGTCGCTGGTGAGGGAGTCGTATCTCTGGCCGGGGTCTGATTGAAATAACTTGTTCGGCTTTCGCGCTGAGGCAAGCGGGAGGAAGAAATGGCTTTGAAGCATGCGCGTGTGTTCGGGCTGCTGGTAGCTTTCGGGGTGCTATTCGGCAGTACGGCTCAGGCCGCTACAGTGGTCGCACTTGGGGCAAGCAATACTTTCGGCAAGGGTGTGTCTCCCGGTCAGGCGTACCCAGCGCAGCTTGAAGTACTTCTGTGCGCCAAGGGCCTCAACGTTAATGTCATCAATGCCGGGATTAATGGTGACACCACCGGCGGAATGTTAGCGCGATTAGACAATGTGGTGCCAAAAGGAACGAGTGTTGTGGTTCTGCAGCCGGAGGGAACGACCGACGAAAGGGAGCGCCCGATCAGACTTCCGAGATTCAGTCCCGGTTGCACGCAATGGGCATCCGGGTTGTTCTTCTGCCTAACAACATGTTCCGCGGATTGCCGCACCAGCCGGACGGGATGCACCTAACCCCGGAAGGTTATCGCATGTTAGCTGAAAAGGTAGCAGGCCAAGTTGCCGGCGCGCTTCGACGTTGACCATAGGCGAACGCTCTTGCGCCCAGCGGTCGCTATGACGTGGGCGATGATGCTGCTCGGCTTCGCTGGCATTGGCTTCAAGTGAGTCGTCTCTTGTTTGCAGTGGCGCGGGTCATGTCCGTAAACCTCTCTAGATAACACCTAGATAACAGTGGAGCTAAAAAGTAACCCTGGCCACATAGGGGCTCTTTTGCGAGAAGTCCAATAAAATAGCCTATTTCTTGAATTCTTAATGAACGCTTAATAGCTCTTAAAAGTAGAGAAAATTTACCTCCCGTTAACGTGATTCTTTAGCTCTTTAAGGCAGCTCTTAATGATTTAGCGCCAGAGATAGACAATGCAAAAGCTCGCGCTCTCGGCGGGCAGGATTTATGTTGTTTAATGAGTAAACCCGCCGATAAGCCTGAAGTTGTGCAGCTTCCGGCTGAAACGCCCGCCCCAGCGCCGGTCCGCAATCGCCATGCGGCCGCGCAGCGGGTGCGCGAGGCCCGCGATCGGTTAACGTCAACCAGCGGAACCCGCCCGGCTTTCGACCGCGAACTGCTCCGGCAATATGCCCAGACCCGGATGTCGGCGTCCTTTGTCGTCATGCTTCTGGTGGTGGCAGCCGGCCTGCTGTTCGGGTTCTGGGTGCAGCCGGTTTCGGCGGCCGCGTGGACCTGCGGCATGCTCTGCGTTCACGCCGCCATCATCCGCAATTGCGCCAGATTCCTCGCCGAGCCGCTCTCGCCCACTGTAACCCGCAAGTGGCGAGCGCGATTTGTCCTGCTCGATCTGCTTTATGGCGTGTGCTGGACCGTGGTCCTGGTCCATCCCGCTGGCCTCGACATGGTCTCGAACACCCTGATGATGTTCCTGATGCTGCTGGTGATCGCGGTATCGAGCATGCTTGCCGCCAACCTGCCGATCGCGGCCCTGGCGGCGACGGCTCCGGTCACGGCGGCGATCGCCCTGAATTTCGTGCTGAGCGGCGCGCTCGACAATTACGTGCTCGCGGTACTGGCGCTGGCGGCGGAAGGCTATTTTGCGCTGCTCGCCCATCGTCTGCACTCGACGACGCTGGCGACGCTGGAGGCGCGCGCCGAAAAAGATGCCCTGATCGGCGAACTCGAGCAGGCAAAATCGATATCCGATGAGGCCCGTCACCGCGCCGAATCGGCCAACGTCGCCAAGTCGCGATTTCTGGCGCAAATGAGCCACGAGCTGCGCACGCCGCTGAACGCGATCCTCGGATTTTCCGAGGTGATGAAAAGCGAAATTTTCGGTGCGCACGCGGTTCCGGTTTACAAGGAATATTCGGCCGATATCCACAATTCGGGCGTGCATCTGCTCAATCTCATCAACGAGATCCTGGACCTGTCGCGGATCGAGGCCGGCAGGTACGAGCTCAATGAGGAAGCCGTGTCGCTCGTGCATGTCGTCGCCGACTGTCATCATCTCCTGAAACTGCGCGCCTCAAGTCGCGGCATCACCATCCACGAAGTATTCGAGCAGAACATGCCGCGAATCTGGGGCGACGAGCGCGCGACACGCCAGATCGTGCTCAATCTCTTGTCGAACTCCATCAAGTTCACCCCGCAAGGCGGCGAGATCTGGCTGAAGGTGGGATGGACCGCGTCGGGCGGACAATATCTCAGCGTCAAGGATACCGGCTCCGGCATTGCCGAGGACGAAATCCCCATCGTGCTCGCCTCCTTCGGTCAGGGCTCCAATTCGATCAAATCCGCCGAACAGGGCGCGGGCCTTGGCCTGCCGATCGCCAAGAGCCTGATCGACATGCACGGCGGCACGTTCACGCTGAAGTCGAAGCTTCGCGTCGGTACCGAGGTCATCGTCACCTTCCCGCCGGAGCGCGTGATGTCCGCGCTGGCTCCGATGGCCGAGGATGCTCCGCCACTGCAGCCGGAAACCGCCAGCACCGCGACCTCCGATGAGAAACGACGGGCCCGCCACAAGCCGATCATGAGCGCCGGCACCGGATTGTAACCGGAGCGCTTGCGCCAGCCACCGAATACGCTTCACTATCCAAATATGAGCAAAGAAACGCCGTGTATCGCAGTCTGCATGATCGACCCCAAAACCAGCCTCTGTTTCGGCTGTGGACGCACGCTTCCGGAGATCGCGCGCTGGCACCGGATGGAAAGCGCCGAGCGGCAAGCGGTGATGGCGCAGCTCGCCGCGCGCATGGCCGGCGCAGGGCTGCTTCAGCCCGAAGCGGGTTCGAAGTCCGGCTGACGAAGATTTGCATGGGAGGCCGGCCGTGAGCCGCGTTCTGCTCGTCCTGCTGGTGCTCGTGGCAACCGCCGGCGCGGTGGTCGCCTATAAGGATCCGGAACGGATCGCGCGCGCCAGCGACACCGTCTCGGACCTGCTGCGCAAACGGACCACGTCGCATGCACGCGCCGTGCGGATCGCGCGCGGGCAGAGCGGTGAATTCGCGCTGCGGGCCAAAATCAACGGCGTCAACGCCCCGATGGTGATCGACACCGGCGCGACCTCGGTCGTACTGACCTATGAGACCGCGAAGGCGGCGGGATTGCCGCTGGAACTGCTCGAATATGATGTCGACGTCGAGACCGCCGGCGGACATACGCGGGCGGCCCGGCTCACACTCGACCGCCTTGCCATCGGCAAGCTCGTCGAGCGTTCGGTGCCGGCGCTTGTGGTGCCGCACGGACAGATGAAGACCAATTTGCTCGGCATGAGCTTTCTGGATCGGCTGGAAAGCTGGGAAGTGCATGCCGACCGGCTGATGCTGCACGGCTATCCCTGAAATCCCGGGGTTACGCGGCGATCGGAGCCACCGCGCGGTCCCCGACCAGCGCCATCGCATCGCGCAAGACATCGACGCCTGCGCCCGGCCTGACGCCGTTCTCCGCGAGGTGGCGGCGGAAAGCGCGCGCGCCCGGCACCCCGTGAAACGCGCCAACGAAATGCCTGGCGATCGAATGCAGCCGCGTGCCCGCGGCAAGTTCATTTTCGATATAGGGCAACATGGCCTCGAGCACGTCCTTCATCGTGGCGTGCGGCGGCGCCTGGCCGAACAGTTCGGGGTCGGCGCTGAGCAATCGCCATGGCTCCTGATAGGCCGCACGCCCCAGCATGACGCCATCGACAAAGCCAAGATGCGCTTTCGCCTCGGCGAGACTGGCGATGCCGCCATTGATGATGATGGGCACCTGCGGCATCGCGGCTTTCAGCCGATATACCCTGTGATAGTCGAGCGGCGGGATGTCGCGATTTTGCTTCGGCGACAATCCGTTGAGCCAGGCCTTGCGGGCGTGGACGATCAGCGCGTCGGCGCCGGCCGCGATGACGCCTCGCGCCAGCTCATCCAGCGCAGTTTCCGGATCCTGATCGTCGATGCCGATCCGGCACTTCACTGTGACCGGAATGTTCACGGCAAGCTTCATGGCATGGACGCCTTCGGCAACCAGCTCAGGCTCTGCCATCAGACAGGCGCCAAAGCGGCCATCCTTCACCCGATCCGACGGACAGCCGACATTGAGATTGATTTCGTCGTAACCGTAATCCTCGCCGATCCCTGCACACGTCGCGAGATCGCGCGGATCGGAGCCGCCGAGTTGAAGGGCTACGGGATGTTCGCTTGGATCGAAACCGAGCAGCCGCCGGCGATCGCCATGAAGGATGGCGCCGGTCGTCAGCATCTCCGTGTAAAGCCGCGCACGCCGCGTCATCAGACGGTGGAAGACGCGGCAATGCCGGTCGGTCCAGTCCATCATCGGGGCGACGCTAAACTTCCATTTATTTGCAGGCACTTATGTCTCTTTTTCGATCCACTCAGTGATAGGATATAGACCCATTTGCAGGGGGGTGCGAGCATTCAGAGTGTTGTATGTGGCGAAGTTCGACGATGCTGTCTATGTGCTGCACTGCTTCCAGAAGAAGACCCAGAAAACCAGCAAAGCGGATATGAACCTTGCAGCCCAGCGTTACCGGGATTTGTTAAAGGAGCTAGCTCAATGAGCAAGAAACGCTTCGCCAATGTGTGGGATGCAATTGAGGATACACCTGCGCAGGCCGAAAACATGAAGCTTCGCTCGACGTTGATCACGGCGCTGAAGGATCATATCGTTCGCACAGGGTTAAACCAGTCGGAGGCCGCTAAGGTGCTTGGTGTTACCCAGCCACGTATGTCTGATCTCATGCGTGGCAAGATCGAATTGTTTGGTCTCGATACCTTGGTCAATATGATCGGAGCTGCCGGCCTGCATGTTGAATTGCGCATCTCGGACGCAGCCTAATCAAAAAAACTGATGGCGCAGTACCATGGGAAAGCGGGGATATCGGTTGACGAAATCTGCCAGGATCACTTCCCCCATTTGGACTCGGCAAAATCCGTCCGTAAGGTTGGGGCGGGAGATATCGTCATTCCGATGATTAGTAATGGAAGCCAGTCAGAAGACAGCCAAGGGCGTCCACATCAACGATCTAGCGGACTACATCGATAGACAGGCTGACGCCGCTCGCAAGGAGTGCAGGAGTTGGCTGGATGAAAGCCGCAAGAGGCCGCCAACTGAGGCGGCCTCACATTCGTTTCTGAGTTACCCGCGCTAGCGGCAGGGTTTGCCCAACATCTGGGCATGCCTGCTATGGCAGCCATCATGTAGCTGAGATTTCTTCGTCTGGACCGCGTGCGGATATCGAACAGGCGAAAAAAGCCAACGCTAAAGCGACTTTGAAAATTGACTTCATTAGTTCCCCCGAGATGATTTCAAGCTGAGTTCAAGAGTTAAACGAGACGCAATCTAGCCTTCAATTCAAATTTGGACAGCACCAAATCGAAGTTAGGACACTGAGGTTGCCCCACCGAATGAGAACGGATCAAGAAACGAGAACGGAAGGGAACTCCAAAAAGGGGCAAGTTCTTTCCAATGAAAGAACAATAGCCGGTCATGGAAACGCGTTAACGGTGCCGGTTACGACGCCAGTCCTGCACGACTTCCAACGAACTCGTAAAACCATTGATTCTAGGGGCATTTCTTGACTAAGTCGGTCCAGTCCATTATCGGGGCGACGGAGAAGCGATGATCCTGATATTTCAAATCGTTATCCTGCCGACTTCGACCTTCGAACAAGCGTAGCTGCAGGATACCCCAAGTTTAGGCATGTGAGCAGCCCCGGTCGCTTGCGCAGCCATAGCGCATTCGGGCGGCGATTGCGTGCCGGAAGACGTTCAGGATGGAAAATCGGCGGCCTTGATCTGGATTCTGTCGGCGTGAAGCGACCAGTCGCAAAGCGCCTGCGCCTCGCAGAACTTTTTCTTTGCCAATTCCGTCGCCTGGCTTTCATCGGAGGCGTCGACCTCCAGGGAACCCTGACAGATCTCGATCTCCCGGCCGTTTTCGCCAAGTACGTCCTTCATGAATTGAACGACAAATCGCGACATGGGAACCTCCTGCAGCACCCGAAAAGACAGGCCCATGTAAGTTCATCGCGCCGGCGGCGTCTTGACAGGGATCAACGCCGCCTATTCGAGCTTGATATCGGCGGCCTTGATCACAGCGTCCCACCGTTCAACCTCTTCTCGCATGTATTTCGCAGCCTTCTCGGCGGATCCGCCAAAAATCTCCGCCGACAGTTTTTTGAGACGGTCCTGCAACTCGGGCTGGCGCAGGGCTTCGTTCACATCGGCATTGATCTTGTCGGTAATGCTTTTCGGCGTTCCCGGCGGCGCGACGATCGCATACCAGGCAACCGCCTCGAATCCCGGCAGCACCTCCGCGATCGCAGGCACATCGGGAAGCGACGGCAGGCGCTGGCCTGATGCCACCGCGAGCAGCCTGAGATTGCCGGCCTCGACGAGGGGCAAGGACACACCGAGATTGTCGAACATCAGATCGACGTCGCCGGCGAGCAGGCCAGAAAGCGCAGGCGCCGACCCCCGATAGGGGATCGTGCGCAGCTTCACCTTGGCCATGACCTGGAAAAGCCCGGCTGTGAGGTGCGAGGTCGTTCCGTTGCCTTGGGTGGCCGCCGTAACCCTGTCCGGGTTCTTCCGCAGGTATTCGATCAGCTCCAATACGCTCGTCGCCTTGAGCTTCTTTGGGTTGACGATCAGCGCATTCGGCACGTGGGCCATGACGATAACAGGCTCGAACCTGGCCGGGTCGAATCCAAGGTTGGGATAGAGATTTTGGTTGATCACCAGCGGCGGCGGCGGCGACGAAAGCAGCCTGTAACCGTCTGGAGCCGAGTGATAGGCGAATTCGGCGCCGATGTTTCCGGCGGCGCCGGTGCGGTTCTCGATCACCACGGGCTGGCCCCATTTGCGCGAAAGCCAGTCTCCGACAAGACGCGGCATGGCGTCGGCGGTGCCGCCCGCGGCGAAGGGCACGATGATCCTGACCGCCCGATCCGGATATTCGGCCGCGCGCGCCGAACCGGCGCAGGGCGCCGACAAGGCACACCAAAGCGCTAGCGCGCCAACAGATTGGCCGGCGAGAGCCAAAGGCCCGGTGTACGCGTTCCGCATGGTGTCTCCCGATGTCTCGCCGGTCTCTACCGCGATTGGTTGGCAAAATGCCCCGGACTGTGTGAGGATACAACGCCACCCCCCACCTATTTCAGCCGTTCCGCCATCATGAGCCAAAATGAGCCATAGCGATAAGGAGGCGATGATGGCGCGGGCCCGCCCCCGTGTCGTGGTCGTCGGAGGTGGGATCGGGGGCTTGTTCGCGGCCAGTGCGCTGGCCTCCGAGGCCATACCGGTGTCGGTCTACGAACAGGCTCCGGCGATCGGCGAGGTCGGCGCCGGCGTATTCTTGACCCCCAACAGCGTGCGGCATCTGCAGCGGATCGGACTGGGACCGGCGGTGGAGAAATGGGGGGCCCGCGTCGGCCCCGATTCCCGCTATTTCCGCCACGACGGCGCGCCCATCGCACCGGTACAGGTGACGGACTCCTCGGGCTGGAACGCGACGTTCGGAATGCACCGCGCCGATCTCGTCGAGATGTTAGCTGACGCCCTGCCCGCCGGCACGGTTCATACCGGACATCGCTGCACCGGGTTTGAGCAGGACGACATGACGGCCCGGGTGTCGTTCGCTAACGGCGCCTGCGTCGAAGGCGACGTCGTCATCGCCGCGGACGGAATCCATTCCGAGCTTCGGCCCCATGTCTTTGCCGCGTCCCGGCCGGTGTTTTCGAGCTCCGTGGCTTACCGGGGACTGGTAGCGCATGACCGCGCTCCGGACTGGCCGGTTGACCGCTGGCAAATGTGGCTCGGCCAGGGGAGACACTTCCTCGCCTTTCCCGTGCGCGCCGGAAAGCTGATCAACTATGTCGGCTTCGTGCCGACCGACGAAGAGATGAAGGAATCCTGGTCAGCCCCCGGCGATCCCGACATCCTCAGGCGGGCGTTTGCGGGCTGGGATCCGCGCATCCATCAATTGTTGAAGGAAGTCCAGCTGACGTTCCGATGGGCGCTGTATGATCGCGAGCCGTTGCCGAACTGGACCCGGCAAAGGCTTGCCCTGCTCGGCGATGCCGCCCATCCAATGCTTCCGCATCTCGGACAGGGCGCCAACCAATCGATCGAAGACGGCATCGCGCTCGCGACGATCCTGGCGCGTGCGGACCGCACGACGGCTCCCCAGGCCCTGCTCGCCTATGAGCGGCTCCGCCGTGAGCGTGTCGCGCAGGTCCAGCGCGGCGCGCGCGAGAACGGGCTGCGGTATGACTCCGCCTATTCCGACCTGGGTGTCAGGGATGCCGAACTCACCGCGCATGCGGCGTTCCGCAGGCGGCTCTATGATCATGACGTGGTTCCCGACGCGCAAGCCGCGGCGGCAACCCTAGCGTAACGGCTAGACGCCGGCGGCCGGCAGGCTGGCGGCCGCGATGGCGACGATCTCGGCGATACGGTGCCGGACCCGGGACGGCGCGGTACGCCACAACGAACGCAACTGTCGCATTTCGCAATTTCCTTCTTCGCCCGGCGAAACCAGTGTTCCGCGATAGCGGCGCCTGAACGAGAAATGATCTCGAGCGTGCGGCGTGTCGAGGGCGCGGGGAAAATAGCAACGCGCCCATCGTCCGGCGGTCGATTCACAGTGGATTTATTGCAGGGCTTCAGCCCGACGCGGTCAAATTCTTCTCCGCCAAGATCCGGCCCGCCGGCGTCACGCGCGTCGCCGGGCCACAGCCTGGTCCAGACCGGATTCTGGATGATGGTGGTGACCGGAATTGCGCTGACATTGCTGCGCTACGGATGGCGCGTCCCGATCTGGGCCTGGATCAAGTTCGGCATCACCATTGCCATCTTCGCCACCTCGGTGCTGGCGCTCACACCGGCGGCCAACTCGGCAACGCAATGGGCGCGCTGGTCCGCCGAGCACGGTCAACTGGCGCCGCAGTTCCTCGACAATGTCGCGCGGTCGGGCCCTTACGGGCTCGTGATCCTGATCCTGTTTCTTCTCACCACCCTCGTTGCGATCTGGAAGCCGTTCTCGGCAGGCATCCGGAGACTGCGCCCGGATGGCGATCCGGCGGAAACCGCCCTAGGAGGCGTGCGCGAAGGCCGGGCTTGACCCGCCGGCGTCCGAAATGAAAATCCACACAGGCCGCGTCGGTCGCGGCGCGGCCGGTCAGGGTCGGCTATGCTTCTCGCCCCAGGCCTTCAGCGTTTTCAGCACCGGGCGAAGCTCCATGCCTTTGGCGGTGATCACGTACTCCGCTCGCGGGGGATGATCGGAATAGAAGCGCCGCTCGACGATGCCATTGTCCTCGAGCACCTTCAGACGCGCCGATAGCGTGTTGGGGCTAATTCCGGTCAACGATCTCTCGAAATTTGCGCGGGCCGTCGAGCACGAGGTCGCGCAAGATCAGGAACGTCCAACGCTCGCCTACGATGTCGAGCGTTCGCACGATCGGACAATAGCGTTCGCGACTCGCTGTCATCGAAGCCATCCTTGAAATCAGTGGGATGACCGCGCGGAACTGGCAACTGGCCGAACCCGGCGGCTTCGTTGACAACATATAACTTCAAAAATGATAGTCAATGACGCCCGCTGTCGCGCCGATGCCGCTATCCCGGCGCAAATCCGAAAGTCCGCTCGAAGCGTCGGGCGTAGTCGCCCCATACCTCGGGATTGATGATGCGCGGCGGCCGCTTGCCGTCGAGCGCGTCGAGCATTTGCTCGGCGGCGATCCGGCCCATGTTCTCTCGCGCTTCCTTTGTCACGCCGGCCGTATGCGGGCTGGCCAGCACGTTGTCGAACTGCAGCAGCGGATGGTCCGGCGGCGGCGGTTCCTTGGCCCAGACATCGAGCCCCGCGCCGGCGATGCGCTTGTCGCGCAGCG
The DNA here is from genome assembly GCA_963735835.1 of uncultured Alphaproteobacteria bacterium. GTDB lineage: Bacteria > Pseudomonadota > Alphaproteobacteria > Rhizobiales > Xanthobacteraceae > Bradyrhizobium. The sequence goes on from CAVTNA010000041.1 coordinate 24,548, forward strand.
CCTCGGCCAGCGCCGCCTCGTCGTGGATAAAGCCGCGCGCCGTGGTGATGAAATAGGCATGCGGCTGCATAGCTGCGAATTCGCGCGCGCCGATCATGCCGCGACTTTCCTTGGTCAGCGGACAGGAGATCGAGACGTAGTCGGAGCGGCGCAGCAGTTCATCCAGCGTAACCTTCTCGCCACCACGTTCCGCCATCTCGGTTGCCGACAGATAGGGATCGTAGGCCAGCACGTTCATGCCGAGCAGGCCCCTGCAAAGCGCGGCGATGCGGCGGCCGACATTGCCAAGCCCGACAATGCCGATGGTCTTGCCCTGCACCTCGGTGCCCATCAGGGCGTTGCGGTTGACATTGCGCCTCGCGCCGCAGCGCACGGTCGGCCTGGATGATGCGTTTCGACAGCGTGAGCAGCATCCCCAGCGCGTGTTCGGCCACGGAGTGCGCATTGCCGCCGGACTGGTTGACCACCAGCACGCCCGGCCGCCGTGCAGGCCTCGACGTCGACGGGATCGTAGCCCGCGCCATTGCTCGAGACGATCAACAGGTTCGGCGCCCGCCGCAGCAGATCCTGGTCGGCGTGGAAATGTCGTGCGAGTTCATCGCGCGCCGCACCGATCTGATAGGCATGCGCGGCCGCCAGAATCGGCGCCGAGACTTCCTCGGGGCTCTCGTTTTCGAGCCGATCGAGCCGCACGTCGGGCCGCGCCCGCAGGATGTCGGCATAGATCTCGTTCGCCAGATATTTGACGTAGAACACGCGCTTGTTGTTGACGGACATTGTTGATGCGACTTTCAGCTGGGGAAGCCCATGGAGTTTTGCCGGATCGGCGGCGGCAGTTGCGGCCGGCTAACCTCGCGCGGCGCAAGACAGTCGGGAATCACCGAACTCATTCGGCCTTCATGCCGGCGGCCTGGATGATCGGCCCCCATTTCTCGTAGTCGGCGCGGATCTTGGCATCGAACTCCTTCGGCGAACTGCCGATCGGCGCTGCGCCGAGCTTGGCCAGCCGCTCCTTGACCGGCTCCGTATTCAACGCCGCGACGAAATCACGCGAGAGTTTTTCGACGAGCATCGCGCGGCATGCCGGCCGGGCCGAGCAGACCCCACCACACCTCGGTGTCGTAGCCCGGCACGGTCTCGGCCATGCTGGGCACATCAGGCAGAAACGACGCCCGCGACGCGGTGGTGACCGCGAGCGCACGGACGGTGCCGGCCGCAAGCTGTCCGACCGATTCCGGGCCGTTGTTGAACGACATCGGAATTTGCCCGCCCAGGAGATCGTTGATCGCGGGCGCGCCGCCCTTGTAGGGGATCGCATTGATGTCGATCTTGGCGAGATTCTTCAGCAGCTCGCCGGCCAGATGGGTCGAGGTGCCGTTGCCGGCATGGGCGAAGGCCAGGCTCCCGGGCTTGTGCGTTGGCCGCGCGATCACATCGGCCACCGTCTTGAACGGAGAGTCTGCCTTCACCAGCAGGATGTTCGGCGACGACGCCAGCAGCGAAATCGGCGTGAAATCCTTGAAGGTGTCGTAGGGAAGCTTCGGATAGAGGAACGGATTGGTGGCGTGACCGCTGGCGACGACGATCAGGGTGTAGCCGTCAGGCGCCGAGGTCGCGAGCGCCTGCGACGCGACCACGCCGCCCGCGCCGGGCCGGTTTTCGACGACGACGCCCTGGCCCCATTGCTTCGAAACCACATCGCCCAGCGTGCGCGCCAGGATGTCGACGGCGCCGCCGGCGGCATAGGGCACGAAAATATGCACGGGCTTGGAGGGAAACGGCGACTGCGCGGACGCCATGCCGCCCGCGATGAACAGCCGCCAGCCGCGGCGACCGCCATCCGGAACCACCTGCTCAATGACATCCCTCCCGATCTTTTCGTTACTTCTTTATCGCACGCCGGCCTGCCGAATGGCATCGCCATCCGCCGCAGATCACGGTACGATCGGGACATGTTGACAATCCCGGAGATCGCGTCAAGTTTCGGCGCGTCGACAGGACGGCCGCGATCATATCGCGAACGAAAAGATCGTCGCGAAGCAAGGGAGAATTCGATGGCGGCTGCCGAGGAACAAACCTCGCCCAAATCCTCCAGAGAGCCTCTTCCGAGAAGAGCTGGCACGACGTGGTGCTGCAGACGCTCAAGCGCAACGACATCCGCCTGGTGCCCTACGTTCCCGACCGCGTGCTGACGACGCTGATCAGGAATATTCACGCCGACCCGTTCTTCACCGACCTTCCCGACCGCGCGCGAGGAAGAAGCCGTCGGCATCGTCTCCGGCGCCTGGATGGGCGGCATGAAGGGCGCGGTGCTGATGCAGACCTCGGGCTTTGCGACGCTGGCCAACGTGCTGGCGTCGCTGGCGATCCCCTATCAGATCCCGCTGATCATGTTCGTGTCCGAGCGCGGCACGCTCGGCGAGTTCAATTACGGCCAGTCGCTGGTCTGCCGCACCATGCGGCCGGTGCTGGACTCGCTGGCGATGGAGCACCACACCTGCACCCGGCTCGACGAATTCGAGTTCATCGTCGACCGATCGATCAAGCAGGCCATCACCACGCAGGCGCCGGTGGCGCTGATCCTCTCGCCGCTGCTGACCGGCGGCAAAGTGTTCGACAAGTGAGCGAAGCCATGAACACGGCAGCCAACACCCCTGCCCGCAACACCAAGGTGATGAACCGGTTCGATCTCACCTCGCGGCTGGTCGCGAAGCTGAAGCACGAGGAAGCCGTGGTCGGCGGCATCGGCAACACCAATTTCGACCTGTGGGCCGCCGGCCACCGCCCGCAGAACTTCTACATGCTCGGCAGCATGGGCCTCGCCTTCCCGATCGCGCTCGGCGTGGCGCTGGCGCAGCCGAAGCGCCGCGTGTTCGCGCTCGAGGGCGACGGCTCGCTGCTGATGCAACTGGGTTGCCTGTCGACGATCGCGACGCTGAAGCCGAAAAACCTCACCATGGTCGTGATGGACAACGGCGTCTACCAGATCACCGGCGCGCAGCCGACGCCGGCCGCCGCGGCGCCGATCTCGTCGCCATCGCGGTCGCCTGCGGCCTTACCAACAGCGCCTGGGCGGCGGACGAGGAGGATTTCGAACGCCTGATCGACCAGTCGCTGTCGGCCTCGGGCCCGACGCTGATCGGCGTGCGCATCGACGACAAGCCGGGCGTCGGCGCCACCCGC
>CAVTNA010000042.1:0-29064 GCA_963735835.1 uncultured Alphaproteobacteria bacterium
CAAGCGTGGTACCTGGGCTGCGGCCGGTCATCACCTCTTCTTCACCGGGGTTTCCGCCACCGGCGTCAGCGGCGGTTTGCCGGCGAACCAGGCTTTGAGATTGTCTACCACCAACTGATCCATGGCATTGCGCGTCACCACCGAAGCCGACCCGATATGCGGAAGCAGCACCACATTCTGCAGGGCGCGCAACTCATCCGGCACCGTCGGCTCGTTGGCGAACACATCGAGCCCGGCGGCCAAATCGTTCCCGACTTCAACGCCGATATCAAGGCCGGTTCGTCGACCACCGAGCCGCGCGCCACATTGATGATGACCCCGCGCGGGCCCAGCGCCTTCATGACATCGGCGTTGATCATTTTCGCTGTCGCCGGACCACCGGGGATGATCGATCACCAGCGTGTCGACCGCCTTCGCCATCTCGATCAGGTCGGGATAGTGCTTGTAGGACACGCCGTCGGCAGGTTTGCGCGAATGATAGACCACGGGCACGCGCGAGGCGTCGAGCCGGCGCGCGATCGCCTGGCCGATCCGGCCCATGCCGACCATTCCGACCTTGCGATCCCTGAGCGAGCCGACGCTCAAGGGAAAATTCTGCGTCATCCACAGGCCGGAACGCAGATAACGGTCGGCCTTGATGAACTCCCGCAAGGTCGCGATCAGGAGCCCGAGCGCGATATCGGCGACCTCTTCGGTCAGCACATCGGGGGTATTGGTGAAGCGACGATGTTGTGCTCGCGCGCGTAATTGGCGTCGATGTGGTCGTAGCCGACGCCGAACAGCGGCGACGATCTCGAGCTTCGGAAAACGCGCCAGCGTGGCGCTGTCGCCCCGCACCGAATTGTAGGTGACCGCGGCCCCGCGGATCTTTGCCGCGATCGCCGGGGTCAACCGCTCAAGGTCGGCCGTGGTCTCGAAAGGGTGAAGCACGAACTGGTCGGAAAAGCCGTTGTTGACGATCGGCTTGCTCGGTCCATAGACCAGCAAATCGACCTTCTCCGGAAGAAATATTCCCGCCAACCATCAATTTTCCTTTCCAAGCGCACTCTCGTGCCAGCGCCGCAACACGAGATGCGAGGTTAGCGCCAGCAGCCCATAAATGACAATCCCGGCGGCGGAGAGCAACAGCAACGCCGCGAACATCCGGGGAATGTTGAGAGACGGTACCCGAATTCGGCGATTCGGTAGGCCAGGCCCGAACCGGCGCCGGCGGAGCCCGCCGCGATCTCGGCGACCACGGCGCCGATCAGCGACAGGCCGCCCGCGATCCGCAAGCCCGCCGAGGATGAAGGGCAACGCCGACGGCAATTTGAGATACGCAGTGTCTGCAGCCGCGACGCGCCGTAAAGCCCGAACAGGCCGGCCAGATTGCGATCCACGGAATTCAGCCCGAGCGTGGTGTTGGACAGCACCGGAAAGAACGCGACGATCCAGGCGCAGACGATGACCGCGGTCTGCTGCGGAAGATAAATCAACAGCAGCGGCGCGATCGCAATCACCGGCGTGACCTGCAGGATCACCGGCATAGGGAAACAGCGAATATTCCAGCCATTTCGACTGATTGAACAACAGCGCCAGCGCGATGCCGCCGACGCCGGCGGCGGCAAAGCCTTCGAGCGTGGTCAGCAGCGTGGTCAGCAGCGATTGCGACAGCACCGGCCAGTCCACGACCAGTGTTCGGAACACCGCTAACGGTCCCGGCAGCACATAGGGCGGAATATTGTTGAGCCGCACCACGAGCTCCCAGACCGCAATGCCGGTCGCGAGCACGACGATCGGAAGCAGGATCCGGACAAGCCGCAAGCCGCGACTGTCGGGCGGCGCCTGCTCGGCGGATAATGGCGGCGTCTGCAAGGAGCTCATGATCCGGGCCGCCCGGCATAGGACGGCGCCAGCGCGTTCGAGACCTCGCGGCAATAGCCGCCATAATCGGCGGAGGTTCGAAACTCCTCACCGCGCGGCTCGGCGGCGTCGATGCGAATCTCGGCGCTGAAGGCGGCCGGGCCGCGACGTCATCACCACCACCCGCTGCGACAGATAGACCGACTCGAACACCGAATGGGTGACGAAGATGACGGTCTTGCGCAGATTGCGCCACAGCGAGAGCAGATCGTTGTTGAGCCGGAAGCGGGTGATCTCATCGAGCGCGGCAAACGGCTCGTCCATCAGCAGGATATCCGGATCGGTGACCAAGGCGCGCGCCAGCGAGACCCGCATCTTCATGCCGCCCGATAATTCGCGCGGGATAGGCGTCGGCGAATTCGGAAAGCCCCACTTGCGCAACGCCTCGCCGACGCGCGCGTTCGCCTCTGCGGCCGGCGCATGTGCGAGTTTCAACGGCAGCCGCACATTCTCCCGGACCGTGGTCCACGGCATCAGCGTCGGTTCCTGAAACACGAAGCCGATCGAATGACCGGCGCGGAGCTCGCGCGGCGCGACGAGCAACGCCGACGGTGCCGGATGTCGGCGCGTTGAGGCCCGCGATCAGCCGCAAGGCCGTCGACTTTCCGCAACCCGACGGCCCGAGCAGTGACACGAACTCGCCCTTGCGTACGTCGAGATCCAGCGGGCCCAGCGCCATGACGCCGTTGTCATAGACCTTGGTGACGCCGCGCAGGCTGACCGCGAGGCCGGCCGTGACCGGTTTCGGACAAGGCTGTGGACACGGCCATCTGCCGCGTCCTAATTCTTCGGCCGCAGGTCGAGGCCGACGCCTTTGTTGACAAAGCGAAGCGTGTAGGCCTTGCGGAAATCGATGTCGGGGCGGACCACGCCGGCCCGCACCATCTTGTCGAAGAAGCTTGCCAGCCGCGCGTCGCTGATGGCGCCGATGCCGTCGCGCAGGCTATCGCCGGAATCGACAATGCCATATTCCTTCATCCTGGCGACTGAATAGGCGAGCAGCTCGTCGGTCATTTCCGGATTGAGCTTCTTGATCAGCGCATTGGCCGGCGTGTTGTCGCCGTAGAGATAATTGTACCAGCCGATGATCGAGGCGTCGACGAAGCGCTGAACCAGATCCGGCTTCTTGTCGGTCAGCTCGCGGCGCGTTTCGATCAGGGTGGAGTAGGTGTTGAAGCCGTAGTCCGCCAGCAGGATGATGCCCGGCTTGAACTTGGCGGCTCTTTTCGATCGCGAACGGCTCCGAGGTGACATAACCCTGCATCGCGCTTTGCTTGTCGGCGAGAAACGGCTGCGAGTTGAACGTGTAGGGCCTGACCTTTTCCTCGCTGAAGCCGTATTCGGATTTCAGCCACTGAAAATAGCTGGAAATGCCTTCCTTGGACACGAACAGCGTCAGCGGCTTCAGCTCTTCGAGCTTTGTAATCTTCGATTCCGGATGGGTCAGGAAGACCTGCGGATCCTTCTGGAAGATGGCGGCCACCGTCACCACCGGCACGTTGTTGGCGACCGCATCGAACGACATCAGCGTGTTCGCGGCCATGAAGAAATCGAGCTTGCCGGCGATCAGCAGCATGCGATTGTTGTCGTTGGGGCCGCCCGGCACGATGGTGACGTCGAGCCCGTATTTCTTGTAGGTGCCGTCGGCCAGCGCCTGGAAGAATCCGCCGTGCTCGGCTTCGGCGACCCAGTTGGTTCCGAACGAGACCTTGTCCAGCGTGGTCTGGGCGCCCGCGGGCGAGATGGCCATGCCAAAGGCCACAAGGCCGGCGGTTAACGCTCGCAGCAAAAGAGCCGGGTTCATGATTGGACTCCGTCGATCGTTCTGGCCCATGATGGGAAGCACTGGACGCGGGTGGCGTCCTCGCAACGAAGACAAACTACCCTGCAAATCCGCTTAAAGAAACATTTCGCTCGATGACCGCTTCCCTCCTCCCCGCGACTGGACCGACATCCACTGGCCTGACATCGCCGACGCCGCGACCGGCGCGCTGGATTGCGGTCCTGCCGCTGGCGGCGACCGAACAGCATGGTCCGCATTTGCCCGCTCGGCACCGACGTCATGATCGCGCAGGCCCATCTGGCGCGGGTGCGCGAGCTCTTGCCTGACAGCCATTCCGGCGGTCTTCCTTCCCGTACAGCCGGTCGGGATTTCCACCGAGCATACCGACTATCCGGGCACGCTGACGCTGCCGACGGATGTTGCCCTGAAGACCTGGATGGCGCTCGGCGAGAGCGTCGCGCGCGCCGGCATTAGGAAGCTGGTCATGGTCACGAGCCATGGCGGCAACAGCGCGGCCATGACGCTGGTGGCGCAGGATTTGCGCGCGCAACACGGACTTCTCGCCGTCACCACGGGTTGGTACCGGTTCGGTGCGCCGGAGGGATTGTTTTCCGCGGAAGAATTGCGGCACGGCATCCATGGCGGCGCGGTCGAGACATCGATCATGCTGGCGCGTTATCCGCAACATGTGCGCGGCGAACAGATCGTCGATTTTCGCTCCGCCGGCATCGCGATGGAAAAGGACTATCGCTGGCTTTCAGCGCAATCGGCCGGCGCCGTTGGCGTGGCAGGTCCAGGACCTGCATGCGAAGCGGCGCCGTGGGCAATGCGACGCAGGCGTCGGCGGAGAAGGGCCAGCGCATGCTCGATCACAGCGCGCGCGCGTTCTGCGAGTTGCTCGCCGACGTCGATAACTTCGACGTGAAGAGGCCTGCAAGCGGTCCGGATATTTTCTCCAGGTAATTATTTTAACTACGGAATATTTGACCGGTCAGTCATTGCCGGAATTAATCAGCGCCATCGAACCGGTTTCGAAGACGTTCCGTCCAATGGGCATGCGGACCACAACGGGCCGCCTCCAACCGGATGGAGTCTTCTCATGTCGATCAAGACCGAGAATGGCCGCTCTCGCCCTCGCCGCCCTCGCGGTCACCGGCGCATGGCGTCCGCCACCACCCAGGCCAGGCCAAGCGTCAGCTAGGGCTTCGGCTGGGGCATTGGCGCGCGGCCTCGTCGGCGCCGCGTGGTCGGCAGCGCGATCGCCGCCAGCAACGACGGCTACTATTATGACGGCTATCGCCGCTGCGGCTGGGTCCGCCAGTTCGACGCCTACGGCAACTACATGGACCGCGTTCGCACCTGCATACTGACGATCGGCCGAACCGTTTCCTCTTCTGGATTCCGTCCGGCACAGGCGGCTCATCTACCCTGACGCCGACCGGCACGGCCGTCCCCGGGCGGGTCAGCTTTTTGGAACCGGATGCTTTCACTCATCGCACCGACCGCCTGATCCGTGATTGACATAGCATAGGGGGGTACCCTATGACAGCTGCGCCATGGCTCACACGGTCAGGGAGAAGAAGAAGCTGCTGGCGCGGGTTGGCCGCATCCGCGGCCAGATCGAGGCGATCGAGCGGGCGCTGGCGGAAGAGGCGGAATGCGAGCGCATCATGCATATGATCGCCGGCATTCGCGGCGGCGTCGCCGGCCTGATGGCCGAGGTGGTCGAAGACCACATCCGCACCCATCTGGTCGACCCCGAGCGCAATCCCGGCGCGCTCAACGCCGACGCGGCGGATCAGCTCATCGAAGTGGTCCACACCTATCTGAGGTGAGGAACGCCATGTCCGACGCCGAATCGATCTTTCAGCTGCAACCGCACGACCATCGTGTTTCTGGGCAAGGATCACGACAAGGCGGAACGCCGGACCTGGGCGGTGATTGTGCTGTGCAGCGTCATGATGATCGCCGAGATCATCGGCGGCGCGCTGTTCGGCTCGCTGGCGCTGATTGCCGACGGCCTGCACATGTCGACCCATGCCGGCGCGCTGCTGCTGGCGGCGCTGGCTTACACCTATGCCCGCAAATATGCGAACGATCGCAGTTTCACGTTCGGCACCGGCAAGTTCGGCGATCTCGCCGGATACTCCAGCGCCATCGTCCTGGCGATGATCGCGCTACTGATCGGCTATGAAGCCGTGGAGCGCGTGCTCAATCCGGTTGCCATCAGCTTCAACGAGGCGATCCCGATTGCGGTCGCTTGGTCTCGTGGTCAATGTCGCGAGCGCGTGGCTGTTGTCCGGCGGCCATCATCACCGGTCACGGCCATGATCACCCGCATGGACACGATCATGACCACGAGGAAGAGGCAGGCCACGCGCACGAGCGCGAACTGGAATTCGAGGACCACGATCACGCGCAGGGCCTTGGCGCGCATCACCGCGACAACAACATGCGGGCCGCCGTCATTCACGTTCTGGCCGATGCCGCGGTATCCGTTCTGGTGATTGCCGGGTTGGTGCTGGCGCGCGCCTTCGGATGGCTCTGGATGGACCCGCTTGCCGGCTTCATCGGCGCGCTTGTGATCGCCAACTGGTCGGTTGGATTGCTGCGCGATACCGGCGGCATCCTGCTCGATCGCACGCCGGATCCGCGCATGGCCGAGCGGGTCCGCAAGCTGATCGAAAGCGACGGCGATCAGGTCACCGACCTGCATCTCTGGCGGCTCGGGCCCCGGGCATCTCGGCGCCATCGTCTCGGTCGCCACGACGGGCAAGCGCGAGGCGGCGCATTACCGGCGGCGACTGGCGAAATTCGCCGACCTGTCCCATGTCACCGTCGAGGTCCAACACCCCCATTCGGCAAAGGGCTGACCCGGCCCGGTTTGTGTTGCACGCACGTCACTAGGCGATGTCATTCAACGGCGTCTGCGGGGTTCGTTCTTCCAATTGCGAATAGCCTGCAATAGGGCTGAGGGGGCGAATGACGTCTTCTCTTGATCCAGCCGTTGACCGTAACGATCGCCAATTCCCGACCGATGCTTGATTTCTCTGGTGACAGCGCGCCTTCAAATTTGCAGTGATGACGAAAGAGAACGCCGGAATGATCGCGCTGGAAATACAGGGACCATGAACCGCCGCAACCGATCCCGGGGATGCGTATTCGCGGGCGTGGGCTTGAGCCTGCTCGCATGCGACGGCCCTGCGGTCGCGGCGGACATCCCGCTCAAGGCGCCGCAGCTTCAGGCGGTCTACGACTGGACCGGTCTCTACATCGGCGCGCATGCCGGCTTCAGCCACGGCTCCTCGAGCGCCGTGCTGTCGGACCCCGCAGCGACCGTGACCGGCAACGTCTTCGATGGCATGATCGGCGGGGTGCAAGCCGGCTACAATTGCCGGCTGCCATCCGGGCTGCTGCTCGGGGTCGAGGCCGATTTCACTTTCCGAATTACCTCACCTCGAATGCGGTGGTCTCCTCGCTCGGCGACGGCGCGCTCCGACGTCACCGAGCAGTGGGACTATGTCGCGACCGCGCGCGGCCGTCTCGGCTACACTACCGGGTCCGTGGCTGACCTACGCCACCGGCGGGCTGGCATGGGCGGGCGAGCGCTTTCTCAACGCCCCCGCCGTCGGCAACGATGAAAAGATACTGAACACCCGGCTCGGCTGGGCCGCCGGCGGCGGCGTCGAGTATGGCTTCGCCCCGCACTGGAGCGCTGCGGCTGGAATATCTCTACAGTCAGTTCGGAAAAGCCGACATCGGCTTTCCATCGGGCACGCGCTACGGATCGACGCTGGATTTCCAGACGCTCAGCGTCGGCCTCAACCGCAAGATCGACTGGCCGGGTTCGCCCGGTTATGACCCGAAGACCTCGCTGACCGATCCCGAATCCGGTCGCTGGGAAATACACGGCCAGTCGACGTTCCTGCCGCAGGGCTATCCCGCCTTCCATGCGCCCTACAGCGGCCCGAACAGCCTGACGCCGGCGCCGCAGCTTCAGGAGACCTGGAGCAACAGCCTGTTACCTGAACGCGCGGCTCTGGGAGGGCGGCGAGGTCTATTACAATCCCGAACTGCTGCAGGGATTCGGATTGAACGACACGGTCGGAGCCGGCGGGCTTCCCCAGCGGCGAGGCGCAAAAATCAAACTTCCCCTACCCGCATTACAGCACGTCGCGGCTGTTCCTGCGCCAGACCTTCGGCTTTGGCGGCGAGCAGGAAGAACTCGCCAGCGGGCAGTTGCAACTCGCCGGCAAGGTCGACGTCTCCCGGCTGACGCTGCAGGTCGGCAAATTCGCCGTCATCGACGTTTTCGACGGTAACGCCTACGCCAAGGATAGCCGCAAGGACTTCATGAACTGGTCGATCTGGGCGCCCGGCGCCTTCGACTATTCGGCCGACAAGGTCGGACTGAGCTACGGCGCGACGGCGGAACTCAATCAGAAGCAATGGGCGTTGCGATCGGGCTATTTCCTGATGCAGTCGGTCTCCAACGCCAACAGCTTCGACACCAGAGTTTTTGAACGCGGCACCTACGTGCTCGAACTGGAAACGCGCTATTCGCTGTTCTCGCAGCCGGGCAAGCTGCGGACCATCGCCTGGCTCAACAGCGCCTTTTCCGGCAGCTACCGCGACACGCTGGATAACCCGGCGTTCAATCTCGACATTTCGCAGACCCGGATGGGCCGCATCAAATACGGCTACGTCATCAACCTCGAACAGGCCCTGACCGACGAAGTCGGGTTGTTCGGCCGCTGGAGCTGGAACGACGGCAAGACCGAGATCATGGCGTTCACCGATATCGATGCCACGCTCTCGCACGGGCCTTCCATCAAGGGCGCCAAATGGGGCCGGCCCGACGACGTGATCGGCATCGGCGGCGCCATCAACGCGCTGTCGCGCGACCATCGCGACTTCATCGCGGCCGGCGGGCTTGGCATTCTGATCGGCGACGGCGCGCTCAACTACCGGCCGCGAGCGAATCCTCGAAACGTATTATGCGTTCGCGCTCAACAAGGCACTGACGCTGACCGCCGACTATCAGTGGATCACCAACCCCGCCTATAACGCCGACCGCGGGCCGGTCCACGTCTTCTCGGGAAGATTGCACGGCGAATTCTAGCCTTTTCCAATTCGATTTACGCGAAACTCGGCTCTAGAGCGGGATGGGTTTAGGTTTGGTCATATCCGGCGTTGGCGAAGTAATTGGCGCATTCGGCCGGTGAGACGGTGTCGAGGATCGGGGCGATGGCATCGTAGACGGCCTCGGTTGTTCGCTGGGCGGCTTTGCGTAGCCAGTGTTTGAACTTGGCGAAGAACTGCTCGATTGGGTTCAGGTCGGGCGAGTATTTCGGCAGGTAGAAGAGCCGGGCGCCGGCGGCACGGATGGCGCGACGCACGGCGTTGGCCTTGTGTGAGCCGAGATTGTCCATGATGACGATGTCGCCGTGCCGCAGGGTCGGGACTAGAACCTTCTCGATGTAGAGAAGAAGGCTTCGCCGTTGATCGGCCCCTCGATGAACCATGGAGCGGTGATGCGATCGTGGCGCAAGGCGGCCATGAAGGTCATGGTCTGCCAGCGGCCGTGCGGCACCTTGGCTTTGATGCGTTGACCGCGCGGTGCCCAGCCCCGCAGCGGCGCCATATTGGTTTTGGTCCAGGTCTCATCGATGAACACCAGCCGAGTGGGATCGATCCGATCCCGATACTTGGTCCACTGCGCTCGCCGCCGCGCGACATCGGGACGGTCCTGCTCGGCGGCAATCAGCGTCTTTTTTTATAACTGAGCTTCTCAGCGTGGACGAACTCCCACATCGTGCGGTAATCGACCTTGAGGCCGCGCTCAGCGAGTTCGGCCACCAGCCCTCGCACGGTAAAATCCTTCCGGCACCGTTGCATCAGCCATTCGCGGTGCGGCCCCGTAATCTTCTTTGGCCTATAGCCGCCGATCCGATCCGGTTTAACGCTGCCGGTCTGGTGGAAGCGCTGTACCCAGTTGATCGCCGTGCTGATGCCCACTCCAAATTGGGCCGCCGCCTGGTGCCGCGACAGCCCGCCTTTGATGACAGCCCTCACACCCGCTCACGAAGGTCGTCCGAATAGGCTCGTCCCATCCATGCTGGCCTCCTGCCCAGTCGGCGTGTTGAATCAGAAGCCTTCCGATTTGGGAATCCCCAATCGATTCAAACTAGACCCATCCCGCTCTAGCTATTTCGCGAAATTCACCGGCGCGATGTAACTATCCTGGGGACCCGGTTTGGCTGCAGGAAATGGCGGGAACGGACTGGCGCGGCGCAGGATTTCGAGCGCCTCGCGGTCGAGCACGTCGTTGCCTGACGATTTCGTCACCGCGCTCTCGATCACCTCGCCCGCGCGGTTCAAGACGAACCTCACCACGACCGTGCCCTGTCGCCCCTGCGCCGCCGCCGGATAGCGCTTGAATCGCTGCAGATGCCCGAACACCAGCGCGTTGTAGGCATTGGAGCCGGCTTGGGTGAATTGGCCGACGTGTTCGGTCTTCGGCGGCGCGCGCGTCTCGGGCGCCGGAGGCCGCTCTTCCGGCTTCGGCTTTTCGACTGGCTTCGGCTCGACCTGCGGCAGCGTGACCTCCGCCTGTTGCGGCGGCGACGGCGGTTGCACCACCTGCTCCACCGGCTTCTCTTCGACCTTGGGCGGCTCCGGCGGCGCGTCCTCGGCCTGCTGCATGGTCGGCCCGACGGCGATGTCCTGATCCTGAATTACGGGCGAACTGCCTTCGACCGGCGCCAGCGTCACGGCGATGGCAGGAAGGATGTTCGGTTCTACCGGTCTGCGGGCATACCACAACGCAACCGCCGCCACGATCGCAGCGTGCGCCAACAGAATCGTCGAGCGCGGCCAAGATCCAGCGGGCAAGCCCGCGTCGTTCCGGCAGATGCAACGTCAAGCGCGTTCATGGCTTGGCCGCCGGTTCTTCCAGCCCGACCAGCGCGAGCTTGAGATAGCCGGCGTCACGCAAGCGTGTTCATCACCTCCATCAGCTCGCCATAGCTCAGCGGTCTTGTCGGCGCGAACGAAAATCGTTTCGTCCTTGTGGTTGTTGGTGGCGGTATCGAGCGCGCGCGGCAAGCGCCTCGCGCGTCACCGACGGTCTCGCCGATCGCAATGGTCTCGTCCGGCTTGATGGTCACGAACACCGGCTTGTCCGGCCGCGGCTGTTCGGGCGCGGTGCTGGCGGGCAGATTGACGCCGATATCGACGGTCGCCAGCGGCGCCGCCACCATGAAGATGATGAGCAGCACCAGGATGACGTCGATGAACGGCGTGACGTTGATCTCGTGCTGGATTTCGAGATCATCGTTCGCCGGAACGCGATCCGAGACGCATCGCCATCGCGTTCACTCCGCCGCGCGCGGCAACGGACCGCGACGCGGCTCGCGCTGTCCGCGGCTGACCATCAGCAGGAGTTGCGCCGAGGCGTCGCCCAGCAAGCGCGCGATAGCCGCTGATGACGCGCGCGAGATGGTTGTAGATCACGACCGCCGGGATGGCGGCGACGAGGCCGAGCGCGGTGGCGAGCAGCGCCTCCGCGATGCCGGGCGCGACCACCGCGAGATTGGTGGTGTGGGATTCGGAAATGCCGATGAAGGAATTCATGATGCCCCAGACCGTGCCGAACAGGCCGACGAACGGGGCGGTGGCGCCGATCGTGGCCAGGATGCCGATGCCGCGCGAGATCTGCCGCGTCATCGCGGCTTCCACGCGCTCCAGCCGCAATGCGACGCGCTCCTTGAAGCCGTCGTCGACAATGCCGCCGGACAGTTCCGCTTCGCGCGCCGTGGACAGGATCAGCTGCGCGACGGCGTCCCTGGCCGCTTCGCAGGCGCGTACCGACGTCGATCAGATTGCCGCCGCCTTCCAGCATCTTGAGCCGGCGAGCGCGCAAGCTTCTTCGCGACGCGCAGCTCGATCGTCTTGGCGAGCCAAACCGTCCAGGTCACGAGCGAAGCGAGAGCAAGCCCGATCATGACCGCCTTCACCACGATGTCGGCGTTGAGGAACATGCCCCAAGGCGACAGGTTTCGCGGCAGCAAGGGATTTGCGGCTTGCGCAAAGGCAGGTTCCGATAGCACCGCAAGCAACCGAGCAGAGGCTCACGATACCCGCCATCGTCCTGTGTCTGCCGCGCCGACGTTCGTTTGCTTTATATTGCATGTCGTTCTCTCTGCGGCCGATCGTCGGCCGCCCTGGTTTCCGCTTTTCAAAGTTTCTGCGAAATGCCGACAAAGAACCCGCGCCGCGGTCCGAATTGCGGCGCGAACACGCCGATGCCCGAGCCGTCCCTGATCTCGTAGATCTTGTCGAACAGGTTGACGACATCGAATCGCACCGTGGTCGGCTTGTTCGGTGCGACGATGTTGAAATCGTGCGACAGGCCGACATTGACCTGGGTGTAGGACGGCAAATGATCGGTATTGGCAAAGCCGGAACGAAGCCCGCTGCCGTAGATCATCGACGCGCTGAAGCGTGTGCCGTTCCACAGATAGGAGGCGCCGGCCGACCCGGTCAGGACCTGGGCATGGTCGGTGTAGACATAGTGCGTGGCGATATAGGCCAATTCGTCCGCGCCGAACAGGAACTGGTTCGATACGACGTTGGTGGCGATCTGCTTTGCCCAGGCGATGTTTCCCCAGGCGCGGAAGTTGCCGTTGGTGTAGGTCGATTTGAGTTCGAGGCCGATGTTCTCGCCGCGGTCGTAGTTGAAGCCGTTCAGCACATAGGCCGCGCCGAACTGGCCGTCGTCGAGCAGGTTTCGCGCGATCTTGTAGTAGCCGTCGACGCCGACTTCGAGGCCGGGTACGGGATAGATCTTCTGAACCACGCCGACATCGAACACGTGAGAGCGTTCCGGCAGCACCGGACTGTTGAGCGGCACCTCGGGAGTTTGCGTGTTTGCGGGGACGGCGGGTGGCGTCACCAGCGCCAGATTGGTCGGGGCAGCGATCACCTGCTGCGGCGGCGTGAAGTTTCGCGCATAGCCGGCGTGGAACGTGGTGCCGTCGTACGGCTTCCAGGTCAGGCTGACGCGCGGGCTGAGCTGGTTGGCATCGACATACTGATACATCTGGTCGAACCGCAATCCGGCGTTCAGGGTCAATTGGTTGGTGATCTTCCACTCATCCTGAAGATAGGTGCCGATCAGCCAGCCGGTCTTGGAGCTTGAATCGAAGATCGGAGAACGGCGCATCGATCGTATCGCCGGGTAGGGTCCGTGGGATCGACGAGCGGCAGCACGGTGGATATGTTGTTGACCAGAGAGCGCTCCGCGCTCGACGGAAAATCCGAACCGCAGCGTATGAGCGAAGCCGACGCGCCAGGCGGTATCTTCCTGAATGCCATTGACGAAGCTCTGACGGTAGACGTCCGACGACACGCCGTTGAAGACCAGATCTCCGATCGGATCGGGATAGAAGTGCAACTGGCTGTAGCGGTTGAAATAGGAGACCTGGAAGTCGATGTCCTCGACCGATTTCTGGTAGGCGACGACGTTGAACTGGTTGAACTCGTTCTGATGTTCGTTGAGCAACGCCGAATCGAAATTGGATACCCCGAAAGCCGTGAAGTTCGGCGTCTGCCCCGGATTGTTGGGAATCTGAAAGGTGCTGTTCGACACGCCGCTCATGAAGGTCAGGCGGCTGGTGGGGTCGAGCACGGTCGAAAGATAAAGAAATCCCTTTTCCTGCGACGTGCGGTCGTGAATGGCTTCATTCGAAGATGTCGGATTTTCGATTCCCAGATTGTTCTGCAGAAAGCGCCCGGACGCGAAATACTGGGTTTGTCCGACCGTGCCGCCATATTCGAAGCTCGGCGTGATGGTTCCGTGGCTGCCGCCATAGACGCTGACGCTGCCGGAGTTGTTGAAAGCGTCCGCCTTGGTCTGGATGTCCAGCACGCCCGCCGTGCGCAGGCCGTATTGCGCCGGCAGCGCACCGGTCAAGTAGCGCCAGGCTTCCGACGATGCCGGTGTCGAGGATTTGCCCGAAGGCGCCGACGCCGTCGGGGAGCATGATGCCGTTGATGCGATATTGAATATTGGCGTGCTCGTTCCGCACATGCAGTTCGCCGCTCGCGGCCGAATCCTGCGTGACGCCGGGGAACTGCAACAGCACCTTGTCCAGCGTCGCGTTGTTGCCCTGAGGCTGCGCCTCGATGGCCTGGTGGCTGACCTGATACGAGGTGGCGCCGACCGGCGCCAGAATCGTCTGCCGTGCGGCATCGAACGCCTGGGTCTGCTTGGCCACGACCTGCGCCTGCGTCGGCGCGGGCGGCTAGGTTGGTCACCACCTGGCGCGGCGGCGGCGTTCGCGGCCGGCGCCGTTCGGCTGGGGCAACCACGCGCGTCTCGGGCAAGACATTGCCGCCGGTGGCCTGCTGTGGCGCTGCAGGCGTTGGCGTCTGTTGCGGAGCAGGCGTGGCGGTCTGCTGCTGGGGCGTCAGGGTAGCTGCGGGAGGCGCCGCGCGGCGTAGCGGCGGGAGGCTGCGGCGTGGCTGCAGCGGGCGGCGCCTGCGACGGTGTTGTCGTTCTGCGCCGGCACAGGCGCGTTCGAAGCGGCAAACAATGCCAGCGACGATGCGGATAGAAGAATCCCGCGCCTGACGCGCGAGGGCCGGAGAACAATCATGAATTAGATGATCTGCCTGGACCCGGCGAAGTGCGCTGCGGTTGATGCGGGCTGAACGGAAGCGCACGCCTCAGCGCGTCAGCCGATGAAAGGGCCGAAGCAGCGATGTCAGGAAATCGGCGGCCCGCGCGATTGAAACGCCGCCCGTGGCGGCTCAACGAGGACAAGAACGCGTTCGATCGTGCGATCGATCGATACGTCGGCAAATTCGAGCGGCAGCGCGGGCGGCGTCGAGGCGAGCCCGCTCGCCATTGCGGTCGCGGCCATGCAGATCGGGCAGAGATAGTCGGCATGGCTGTCGTCGGGACTGCCTTGCTTCTGGCCGTCGTCCGGCGATGCAATGGACGCCGCCAGCGGCGATCCCGCGCCCGGAAACCTTTCCGTCAATCGCGTGGAAGTGACCAAAGGACAGCCCAAGGTTAATCGCCAGCGCGATCAGCGCCAGCCATGAACCCTGCCTGATAGTATCCCGAAACCAGCGCATTCGCAGCCGTAGCTTCCTTGGCTCTCAGTCGCGGCGTTATCTTATCCGAACCACCACTTCCGTCAATTCTAAGTCCGCGATCGCGCCGCACCTGATCTCCGAGCAGCCGCTAAAAAAGCCAATTTCGTCGCTCGTAAAGGTTACGAAAAGCGCAAGTGGCGTTGCCGCGTTCCCACCACGGATGACCGGGGTTATGGGTCCCCCGCGTGCGTGAGGACGACGGTCGAGAGAGAATGCCCTACCCCGCCGGCTGGAACGAATCCGCCCGCGCCATCGCCCAGGCATCGCGGAAGCGCGAATCCTGGTGCCGTCGATCAATTCGCCCGGTCGCAGCGACGGATAGAGCTTCGCGAATGACATCACCTCGGTGCTGGACGTTCGCTGCGAGAAGTGGATCGGCCGCAGCTGCTGCGGATGGTCGAGGCCGGCGGCGGCGAGAAGCTCGGACAGCGCGTGCAGGGTGGCGTGATGGTACTTGTAGACCCGCTCGGTCTTGAGCGGCACCACCAGCGCGCGATTGCGCGAAGGATCCTGCGTGGTCACGCCGGTCGGACAGCGATCGGTGTGGCAGCTCAGCGACTGGATGCAGCCCAGCGCAAACATGAATCCGCGCGCGGAATTGCACCAGTCGGCGCCGATCGCCATGGCGCGCGCCATGTCGAAGGCGGTCGCGATCTTGCCGGAGGCGCCGATCCTGATGCGGTCGCGCGCGTTGATGCCGATCAAGCGCATTGTGGACGAAATTGACGCCCTCGCGCATCGGCATGCCCAGATGGTCCATGAACTCCAGCGGCGCCGCGCCGGTGCCGCCTTCATTGCCGTCGACGACGATGAAGTCCGGATAAATTCCGGTCTGCAGCATCGCCTTGCAGATCGCCAGAAATTCCCAGGGATGGCCGATGCACAGCTTGAATCCGGCCGGCTTGCCGCCCGACAGCCGGCGCATCTCGCCGATGAAGGCCATCATCTCCAGCGGCGTCGAAAATGCGCGGTGGGTGGCCGGCGAAATGCAGTCCTCGCCCATCGCGACGCCCCGGATCTTGGAGATCTCCTCCGACACCTTGGCTGCCGGCAGCACGCCGCCATGTCCGGGCTTGGCGCCCTGGCTGATCTTGAGTTCGACCATCTTGATCTGATCGTCGGCGGCGACGCGGGCGAATTCTTCCGGGTTGAACGAGCCGTCGCGGTTGCGGCAGCCGAAATAGCCGGAGCCGATTTCCCAGATGATGTCGCCGCCGTTCTCGCGATGATAGGGACTGACGCCGCCCTCGCCGGTGTCATGCGCGAAGCCGCCCTTCTTGGCGCCCGCGTTCAGCGCGCGCACCGCGTTGGGACTGAGCGCGCCAAAGCTCATCGCCGAGATGTTGAAGACCGATGCCGAATACGGCTTGGTGCAATCCGGGCCGCCGATGGTGACGCGAAATTGCGTCGCCGACGCGCGCCTTCGGCGCCACCGAATGGTGCATCCATTCGTAGCCCTCGCGATAGACGTCCTCCTGGGTGCCGAACGGCCGCTTGTCGAGCACCATCTTGGCGCGCTGATAGACCACCGCGCGGGTGTCGCGGGAGAACGGCATGCCGTCCTTCTCGCTCTCGAAGAAGTACTGCCGCATCTCCGGCCGGATCTCTTCCAGCAGGAAGCGCATATGCGCCGAGATCGGATAGTTGCGCAAAACCGCGTGATTCTTTTGCAGGAGATCGCGAATGCCGAGAGCGGTCAGGGCGCCGAAAATCAGCGATCGGGATCAGGACCAGGTCGAACACCTTGCGGTTGGCGAATCCCGATGCCGAGAAGCAAGGCCGTGACGACGGCGCAGATCGTCAGAACGATGAAGCGTGGCGAGAACGGAAGCAGCAGCGTTTCCATGGGACCCCTCAGGCAATTCTGCTATTTTTCTTGTTCCGGCCGCAGCCTAATCCAGCCGGCAAGACAATGCTGTACACGATATCGGGGGCGATTGCCTCAAGGCTGCGAATCGCCGCCGTGGAAAACTATCCGTCCCGAACCGCGATATCGCGCATCGCCCGCTTTTTGCAGTGCAACGTGGCTCGATCTCCACTTCAACGGCTCAGTGACTGTGCGGGCGCATCTCGTCGGGAATTCCGCCCTGCTGAAGGCCATTTTGCGCCAGCCATGCGTCGGTGCTGGGGATGGCGCGCTCGATATGATCGGCGGTTCGCGAGAAGTCGTAGGGCGATCCCACCAGCGGGCACAGCGGCGGCACCACGAAGTATTCGATACCGGGAGCGAGATCTTCCAGTTCGCTCACCAATTGGCGCGCGATCAGGAGCGTCAGCGCATGCAGCGCATTGGCGACTGCGCCGACCGGCGGCTCTTGGTCGCGCAGGCGTAGCCGGTCGGCAGAATGATCAGGCGCCGCGCGCCCTTGGCGACCGCGACCTTGATCGGCGTGTTGGAGGAGATCGCGCCGTCGGCCAGATAAAGCTCCTTGTAGCGGATCGGCGCGAATGCGCCGGGGATCGCGGTGGAGGCGATGATCGCCTGCGGCGGCCGAGCCTTCCGACAACACGACACTGTCGCCGGAAACGATATCGGTGGTGACGATATGAACCGGAAGCTTGGCGTCCTGCAGGTTGCGATAGGGCAGATGATCGTCGATCAGCTTCTGAATCCCGTCATGCGGAATCAGGAAATCGCGGCGCCAGACAAATCCCAGCAGCGTCCGCCAGGTGATCGGGAAAACATCGTGCCGCTGCAATCCGCGCCAGATGGTCTCCAGCTGCAGAACGCCCTTCAGCGTGGGATCGCCGGCATAATAGGCGCCGTTGAGGGCGCCGACGCTGGAGCCGACCACCATATCGGCGGAAATTCCGTGGGCGGCGAGCGAGTGCATCATGCCCACCTGAATGGCGCCAAAGCTGCCTCCGCCTGCGAATACAAAGGCGGTCCTGGCGGGCGTCGGATACGGACAACGTCGTTCTTCGCTCCCGCGATCGGCGCGCCGGCGAAGGCGGCGCGACTTCGGGCAGCCTTTATAGCAGCCGCCAACCCGACCGCATCATCAACATTGGCTGTGGGGAGCCGTCATTCCGGGGCGCGTCGACGACGCGAACCCGGAATCTCCTTATCGTCGTCCCGGCGCACGCGGGGACCCATAACCACCGATGCTTGTTGTCATGCCGGGTAGCGGCCCAGCTTTGGCAAACACATCCACCGGTGGTTATGGGTCCCGGCTCAAGGCCGGGACGACAGTGGCCTCAGCGCTCGACGAACGCCTTCTCGATCACGAAATGGCCGGGCTCGCTGTTGCTGCCTTCGAGCGAAACCGCGCGCTTCGAACATCTGCACGCAGTTCTTCCAGCATGCCCGGGCTGCCGCACATCATGATGCGGTCGGTCTCGATATTGAGCGGCGGCTGGTCGATATCGTTGAACAACTGCTCGGACGTGATCAGGTCGGTGATGCGGCCGCGGTTGCGGAACGGCTCGCGGGTCACGGTCGGATAATACAGCAGCTTCTCGCGACAGCAGCGGTCCGAACAATTCATCGTCGCGCAGCTTGGCGACCAGCTCCTCGCCATAGGCCAGTTCGGAGACCTGCCGGCAGCCGTGAACGAGCACGATGGTTTCGAACCGCTCGTAGACGTCGGGGTCCTTGATCAGGCTCGCGAACGGCGCGAGACCCGTGCCGGTCGACAGCAGCAGCAGGCGCTTGCCCGGAATCAGATTGTCGGCGATCAGCGTGCCGGTCGCCTTGCGGCCGACCAGGATGTTGTCGCCCTCGCTGATCTTCTGCAGCCTCGAGGTCAGCGGCCCGTCGGCGACCTTGATGCGAGAAGAATTCGAGCTCTTCCTCGTGATTGGCGCTCGCCATGCTGTAGGCGCGCAGCAGCGGACGGCCATCGACCTCGAGGCCGATCATCGCGAACTGCCCGTTCTGGAAGCGAAAGCCGGAATTGCGGGTGGCGGTGAAGCTGAAAAGCGTATCGGTCCAGTGCCGGACAGAAAGAACTTTCTCTCGATGGAATGCGCTCATGGGTTTTCGTTTTTCCGAGGTCTGGATGTAGAACGAATCGAGTTGTCTGGCCTCGAAAGATGCCAAAAATCCGCGAAATCATCTGACGATTTCGCGTTTCACTTACGCCAATATCGGAGATAGTCAATATGACCTGACAGCACAATTGAGAGGCTCGGAATGGCTGTCGATCTATTTTGCGAAATGGTTCGATCGCGCCTCGATGAAAGCGCTCTGCACGCAATTAACTTGCTGAAATGCGGCGCCGATCTGGCAATAAATTGACCGCGCGCCAATCGAAGAATTCGTTTCAGAAAGAGATCAGACGGAATGCCAGACCGCCGGATATGCATGCGAGACTTGCGGGAATTTCGAACGGGAAAACCGGGCTTCTATCCGGACCAGTCGGTCTATGCGGAATTCGCCTGCGCCGAATTCGGGCTCGCGTTTCGCGACCTCGACGGCGGGTCGGGACTTGATCTTCAGCGTCGCCTCGCGCAACCAGGCTGCTTCATTTCGGCGCCGGCCGATGTTCCTGGTATCCGCAGAACAACGCGACCGCCTCGACGCTGGCGTCCGACAAACATTTTGCGAGCAGGATTCTGCGAGAGGCCGGCGTGCCGACGCTCGGCGGCGAATATTTCTTCCTGCACGACCGCCACCGCGCGCATCGCCCGGCGGGACACGAGCGCAGCGACGCGCTCGAATGTTTCAGGAGATTGGGCGGAGCAGCCTTCGTCAAGCCGCTCACGGGATCGCGCGGCGATTTCGCGCAAGCCGTTCACGGCGAAGCCGCGCTGGTTCGATATCTCGATGAGGTCTCGAAGTATTACGATGCGGTCCTGATCCAGCCGATCGTCGAAGGGATCGAGTATCGCGATTTTCCTGCTCGACGACGATGTGCTCTATTGCGCGCGAAAATATCCGCCGTCCGTCGACGGGCGATGGCGTGCACAGCCATTCGCGAATCTGCTCGCCGCCCATAACGACGCCCTGCGCGCCCGCGGCCTCTCGCCTGCTTCGCTGCCGGATCGCGATCCGTCGCTCGACGCCGTACCTGCCAAGGGCGAACGCGGGAGATTCCCGGGCGGATGAATCTGAGCGCGGGGGGCACGATGGTGCTGGCGGACGCACCATCCGAAAAGGCGATCACCTGGCGCGGCAGGCCGCCCGCGCCATCGGACTTCGCGTCGCCGCGATCGACATGTTCGTCGATATCGGCGGCAAGCCCGATGCGATACGAGATCATCGAGGTCAACTCCAACCCGTCGATCCGGCTGCTGGAGATTCCAATCGCGGCGACCTCATTCTGAAAATCTGGCATCACACCTTCTCCGCCATGGGACTGCTGTAGTGTTCGACCTGCCGAAATACGGCGATGGCATCTGCCTCGCGCGGATGGCGGAATTGCTCGAACGCGCTCGCCGTCGATCGCGCGCGACTGCAGCGCATCTCGGTGGTGGTGACCGGCTCGAACGGCAAGGG
The DNA here is from genome assembly GCA_963735835.1 of uncultured Alphaproteobacteria bacterium. Lineage (GTDB taxonomy): Bacteria > Pseudomonadota > Alphaproteobacteria > Rhizobiales > Xanthobacteraceae > Bradyrhizobium. Next base: position 20,292 of record CAVTNA010000042.1, read on the forward strand.
CAGCACGGCGGCGATGTGCGCCGGAATCGGCCGCGCCTATGGCCTGCGGACCGGCCTGTTCACCTCGCCGCATCTCTTTCGTTTCAACGAGCGGATTCAGGTCGATGGCGCCGCGATCGGCGACGACGCGCTCGCTCGCCTGAAGCTGCGGATCGAAGCCGCCATCGCCGAAGTCTCGCAGCGGCTGGGCGAGAAATTCGGCGCCTTCGAAGCGCTGTTCGCGCTCGCCTGCCTGCACTTCCAGGAGAGCGGATGCGACTTCGCGGTGTTCGAGGCCGGCATCGGCGGCCGCTACGATCCGGTCCGCCTGGTCGGCGCGCGCGAGACCTGCGTCACCTCGGTCGATTACGAGCATGTCGAACTGCTCGGCAACTCGCTGGAATTGATCGTATCCGACAAGAGCGACGCCTGCGCCGCCGGCGGCACGATCGTCTATGGCGAGAATTGCCGAGGCCTGCGGCCGCATCTCGTCGAATACAATCGCGGGCGCGGCTGCACGCCGCTGTTCGTCCGCGACGAGATCCGAACTCGGCAACGAGATCCGCCGGCCGCGTCGGGGCAGCATTTCGATTTCCAGTTCGGCGATCATGATTTTCGCCGCCTCGAAATGAGCCTGCCCGGCGCGTTCCAGTTCAACAATGCCGCCATCGCCGTCACCCTGTTCCTGCTCTGGCTGCAGCGCGAGCAGCCGCGCAAGGCTGCCTGACCGGATCGAAGCCGCGATACGCGCGGGCCTGCGCGACGCCCGCTGGCCCGGCCGTCTCGAGGTCATCCGGCAGGATCCGCTCACCGTGATCGACGTCGGCCACACCCCCGACGGCATCCGGCAATCGCTGGCAAGCCTGCATGGCGATCCATGGCGCCGATGACTGGATTCTCGTCACCGGCGCCTCGCTCGACAAGAAGGCGGACGAGATCGTCGGCGCGCTGGCGCCGTCCTTCGACACCATCATCTGCACGGCGGCGCACCACAAGGGCGCGGACGCGGAAAGCATCGCGGCCGCCGCGCGGCACGGCCAATCCCACGGCGGATGTTCAGTCGCCGCCACGATCGAGGAGGCCGTGCGGCTCTCGCCAGGAGACTCGCGAGCGCGCAAAGGCGAAGAGTTTATGTGGCGGGTGGATTGTTCCTGGCGATCGAATACGCCGCCATCGCGAAGGGTGGCCGCGCCGAGGATTTGGAATTTTTTCTGAACGTGGCGCACAATCCATGCAGTTGAACGCTCCTCGGCGCCGTGCATGCATCCGGGGAGCCACAACAGATACGAGCAACACCGAGGGGAGAGCAACATCATGAACGACACCGTCAATCGCCAGATCCTGCTGGTCGAGAAGCCGAGCGGCAAACTCGGACCTGAGCATTTCAAGATGGTCAACGGCGACGGTGCCCGAGCCGAAGGACGGCGAGGTGCTGGTGCGGGTGCGCTATATCTCGCTCGACGCCGCCAACCGCGCGTGGATGCACGGCGCCACCTATCGCGCGGCGGTCGAGGCCAACACCGTGATGGCCGGCGGCGGCATCGCCGAAGTCGTGTCGTCGAAGGCGCCGGGCCTTGCGCCCGGCGACATCGTGTTCGGCGACACCGGCTGGCAGGATTACGCCGCCGTGCCGGCCAAGCATCTGACCAAGATGCCGAAGGATCGAGCCGATGACGCATCTGCTCAGCGTCTACGGCATCGCCGGCCTCACCGCCTATTTCGGCCTGCTGCATGTCGGCAAGCCCAAGGCAGGCGAGACCGTCGTGGTGTCGGCCGCCGCCGGCTCGGTCGGATCGATCGTCGGCCAGATCGCGAAGATCAAGGGCTGCCACGTCGTCGGCATCGCCGGCGGCAAGGACAAGTGCAACTGGCTGACGTCCGAACTCGGCTTCGACGCCGCGGTCGACTACAAGGACGGCGCGACCTTCAAGGCGCTGCGGGCGGCGGCGCCGAAGGGCATCGACGTCTATTTCGACAATGTCGGCGGCGACATTCTCGAAGCCTGCCTCTCGCAGATGAACAACCGCGGCCGCATCGCCTGCTGCGGCGCGATCTCGCAATATGACGGCGTGCCGTCGGCGCACGGCCCGCGCGGCGTGCCCGGCCTGATCGTGGTGAAGCGCCTGATCATGCAGGGCTTCATCGTGATGGACTTCATGGACCAGCGCGCCGCAGGCGCTGGCCGACCTGCAGTCCTGGGTCGCTTCCGGCAAGCTGAAGGTGCAGGAGGACGTGATCGACGGCCTCGAGAACACGCCGAAGGCGCTGATCGGCCTGCTCGCCGGCGAGAATCGCGGCAAGCGGATGGTCAGGGTGTAAGGGGAGCAAGGATCGTGCGTATCGCCGTGATCGGCGGAGGCCCCGGAGGCCTCTATTTCAGCTATCTCTGGAAAAAGCGTCACCCCGACGCCGACATCGATCTGTTCGAGCAGAACCCCGCCGGCGCCACCTGGGGCTTTGGCGTGGTGTTCTCCGAACAGGCGCTCGAATTCCTGCGCGCCGACGATCCCGACACGGTCGAGGCCATCGCGCCGCGGATGGAAAGCTGGAACAACATCACGCTCAACCTGCGCGGCGAAAGCGTCGAGATCGACGGCGTCGGCTTTTCCTCGATCGGCCGGCTCGATCTGCTGACGATCCTGCGAGAGCGCGCGGCCTCGGTTGGCGTCGCGCTGCGATACGACACGCCGGTCTCCTCCGTGGACCAGTTGACCGGTTACGATCTGATCGTCGGGGCCGATGGCCTGAATTCGCTGGTGCGCCGCAGCTTCGAGAGCGATTTCGGCACCTCGCTATCCTATTCCGCCAACAAGTTCGCCTGGTACGGCACCACAAAGCGGTTCGAGACGCTGTCGCAGACCTTCGTGAAAACCGAACTCGGCGCCTTCAACGCGCACCACTATCGCTACTCGCCCGCCATGAGCACGTTCCTGGTCGAATGCGACCCCGCGACGTGGCAGCGCTTACGGCTTTGCCGACAAGACGGTCGAGCAATCGCAGGCCATCTGCGAGCAGGTCTTCGCGGCCACGCTCGACGGCCATCCGCTGCTGTCGAACAAATCGGTGTGGCGCAATTTCCCGTGGATCTGGAACGAGCGCTGGTCGTTCGGCAATATGGTGCTGATCGGCGACGCGCTGCACACGGCGCATTTCTCGATCGGCTCGGGCACGCGGCTGGCGATCGAGGACGCGATCGCGCTGGCCAAGGCGCTGGAGGCGGAGCCGGCGATATTGCGACGCGGCGCTCGCTCGCTACCAGACCGAGCGCAAGCCGATCGTGGAGAAGCTGGTGACGGCGGCGCGCACCAGCGCCGACTGGTACGAGAAATTCCCCGAGCATATGCGGCTCGGGCTGATGGATTTCGCCTATAGCTACATCACCCGTTCGGGCCGGATCGACGACGCGCGGCTGCGCGCGATGTCGCCGGCCTTCATGGCGCGCTACGAGGCGTCGACGGCCGCGGCGAGGCGGGAGCACGCGATGATGTCGCCCAAGCCGGATGCTGCGCATCTGATCGCCGACGGGGTGCCGCCCGACAGCCCCGGCGCGCTGCGAGATCGGCTTTACGATTCCGCGAACGCTACAACGCCAGCGCCATCCTGTTCGACAATCTGCGGCAAGGTCGCGGCGACCGGCTGGCGCTGACCGGGCCGGCGGCGCGCGCACCTATGCCGAGCTCTGCGCCGAGGCCTCGCGCTGGGGCGCCGGGTTTCTGTCGCTCGGCCTGAAGCGCGGCGACCGCGTGCTGCTGTTCCTCGACGACACGCCGGCCTATCCGGCGGCGTTCTTCGGCGCGATCCGCGCCGGCCTCGTGCCGCTGCTGATCAACACGCTGACGCCGCCGGACCTGCTGCAGTTCTATCTGTCGGATTCCGGCGCGACGGTTGCCGTCGCCGACGCCGAGTTCTGCCGACGCTTCGATGCCGAGGCCTGCAAGGACACGGCCTTGCGGACGCTGATCGTCGTCAACGGCGAAGCCGGCGGCGCACGCCGTGCCGAACGCTATCGCCGCCGAGCGCTGGCTGCAGGCGTTTCCCGCGGACCTTGCCGAGGCCGATACGCACCGCGACGACATGGCGTTCTGGATGTATTCGTCGGGCTCGACCGGACGGCCCAAGGGCATCGTCCATCTGCAGCACGACATGGCCTATAGCACGCCGCGTTCGCGCGCCATGTGCTGAAGCTGAAACCGGACGACATCTGCTTCTCGGTGCCGAAGATCTTCTTCGCCTATGGCTTCGGCAATTCCATCACCTTCCCGTTCTCGGCCGGCGCCGCGACCCTGCTGCTGCCGGGCCAGCCGAAACCGGCGGCGATCTTCGACGCGATCGAGCGCTTTCGCCCGACGCGTGTTCTTCGGACTGCCGACGCTCTACACCGCGCTGACCAAGGCCGACGGCGCGGCGCACGCGCGATTTCTCCGTCGCTGCGGCTTGGCACTGTCCGCCGCCGAGGTGCTCTCGGCCGAGGTCTTCAACGGCTGGAAGACGCTGACCGGCCTCGAGATCGTCGAGGGGCTCGGCTCGACCGAGGTGCTGCACATCTATCTCTCCAATCGCGCCGAGACGAAGAAGCCCGGCGCCGCCGGGCAGCGCGTGCCCGGCTACGAAATCGCGCTCAAGGACAAGGACGGCCGCGAGGTCGCCGACGGCGAGGAAGGCATTTTGTGGGTGCGCGGCGACTCCAACACGCCGCTGCTACTGGAACCGGCCGGACAAGACCGCCGAGACCATGCGCGAGGGCGGCTGGATCTACACCGGCGACCGCTTCGTGCGCGATGCCGACGGCTTCCACTTCTTCCGCGGCCGCGCCGACGACCTGTCAAGGTCTCCGGCCAATGGGTCTATCCGCTCGAGGTCGAGCTCTGCCTCGCCGAGCATCCCGCATGTGCGCGAATGCGCCGTGTTCGCCGCCGAACTGCCGGACCGGCGCATGACCTTGAAGGCGGTCGTGGTGATGAACGACCAGCGCCTTCGACGCCGGCGACGCGACCAGACTGCTGCAGGATTTCGTCAAGGCGAAACTGCTGCCCTACAAATATCCGCGCGAGATCAGATTCATCGACGAGTTGCCGAAGACCGGGACCGGCAAGATCGACCGCCAGGCGGTGCTGAAACTTTAGGGTTTTACAATTCGACAAACTCAGTGTCGTCCCCACGCAAACCGGCAGATCGTCGTCCCCGCGAAAGCGGGGACCCATAACCACCGTGTTTGTTGTTTCGTGGGTTCGCCGCTCCAGCTTTCGCAAGAATACAAGCCGGTGGTTATGGGTCCCGGCTCGCGCTTCGCTTGGCCGGGACGACGCAGTATTTGGACCTACCCCGCCAATCCCGTCCCGCCATAGAGCCAGGCGAGATCGCGGTAGTAATCCTCCGACGATTTCGCGCGCATGATGGCGTTGCGGATGCGGGCGTGTTCGCCCGCGGGATGATAGATGTGCTCGCCGATGGCGCGGGATAACAGCTGCACCCGCGCGGTGCGCGGAAAGCGCTGCGCGCGATAACGCTCGAGCGCGGCGGCGTGGTCATCCGGATAGGCCCCCAGCATATGCGACAGGCACACCGCGTCCTCCATCGCCTGGCATGCGCCTTGCGCGAAATATTGCAGCATCGGGTGCGCGGCATCGCCGAGCAGCGCGACACGGCCATCGACCCAGCGCTCGGTCGGATCGCGGTCGCACAAGACCCAGAGTTTCCAGTTCTTGCCGTGGCGAATGATGTCTTGCGCGCGCTCATGCACGTGGCGAAAGCCCTGCAGGACCTCGTCTTCGGATACCGGCTTGCCCGCGACCGGCTCCGGCGCATCGTTGTGACAGGTGACGACCAGGTTGAACACTTTCCAGCCCGACAGCGGATAGTGCACGATGTGGCATTTCGGGCCGGCCCACAGCGTCGCCGCATTCCAGCGCAAATCCTCCGGCATCTGCTGGAGTCGGAATCACCGAACGATAGGTGGTGTGACCGGAGACCCGCGGCGGCCCGTCGGCGACAACCTGTTTTCGGATGTTCGACCAAAGCCCGTCGGCGCCGATCAAAAGCCGCCCCGTCACGCGCTCGCCGGAGGCAAGCCGCGCCGTCACCGACGAGCCGTCCTGGTCGTAGCCGATGACCTCGCGAGCTGACGCGCAGTTCGATCAGCTCGTGCGGCCTGGCAGGCTTTGAGAAATACGCCGTGCAGATCGCCGCGATGCACCACGGCATAGGGATTGCCGAAGCGCGAGCGGAAGGCATCGCGCAGATCGACATGGGTGATCTCTTCGGCCGAGAGCGCATCCATCAGCCGCAGCTGATCGATATAGACGGCCATGCCGCGCGCGGCTTCGCCGACGCCGAGATAGTCGAAGGCGTGGAAGGCGTTGGGTCCGAGCTGAATGCCGGCGCCGATCTCGCCAAGCGCCGCGGCCTTTTCCAGCAGGATCGAGGCGATCCCCTTTTGCGCGAGGCCAAGTGCGGCGGCGAGGCCGCCGATGCCCCCGCCCGCGATCAGGACGGGTGATGCGTCCGCTGAACCCATCAGCCCGATTTCCCGAGATGTTCGAGCGCGTCTTCGGCGCGCAGCGGCACCCGCGACGCCTCGTTGTTGAGATCGACCAGCTGCGTCAGCAGCGCCAGCAGCGTCTTGCGGTCGGCGGGCTTCAGCGGCTGCAGCATCCGCGCCTGCGCGCGGTCGACCGAGGGCATGATGTCGCGCAATAGCGCCGCGCCTGACCTGGTCAGATAAAGCAGTTTTACCCGCTTGTCCCCGGCTGACGGCTTGCGCTCGATATATTCCTTGCTCTCCAGCCGCTCGATCACATTGCCGAGCGTCGAGCGGTCGAAGGCGATCACGGCGGAAAGCCGCGTCGCATCGATGGCGGGATGGGTATGGATCGCGACCAGGGCGGCGAACTGCACCGGCGTCAGGTCGTAGGCCCTGCACTCCTCGACGAAGATCGACGACCGCGATCTGCTGCATCCGGCGAAACAGATAGCCGGGCTTGCTGTAGACCGCATCCATGGTCACGGCCGGGGTCTTATTCCGCATCGGGCTGGCGCTCCGGCGCGGCGTCGGCGAACGCCCCAGGTTTTCGCAGCCGGCTTCGGCCTTCAACAGGCGCGGAAAGGCGGCGACATCGACGCCGAACCGCCGCGCATTGGCGAGCTGCGGCACCAGGCAGAGGTCGGCGATGGTCGGCGCTTCGCCGAAGCAGAACGGGCCGGGCTCGTTTCCGATCAGGGCTTCGCAGGCCGAAAGGCCCTCGCGGTTGGCCCAGGCCGCCCAGCCCGTCACCTGTTCCTCCGGCAGACCGAGCTGCCGCAACCGCGCCAGCACTTTCAGATTCTGCACCGGATGGGTGTCGCAGGCCAGCACCTGCGCAAAGGCGCGGACATTGGCGCGGCGCAGCGGGTCCTTCGGCAGCAGCGGCGGCTCGGGGTGGGTTTCCTCCAGCCATTCGATGATGGCGAGCGACTGGGTGATGACCGCGTCCCGGTCCTGCAGCGTCGGCACCAGCCCTTGCGGGTTGATCGCGAGATAGGCGGGGTCGCGCTGTTCGCCCTTGCGCAGATGGTGCGACAGGTGCTCGGCGCTCAAGCCCTTCAGATTCAACGCGATTCGGACCCGGTAGGACGCGCTGCTGCGGAAATAGCCGTGCAGCTTCATGGGGGCCTCCCTCGAATTTTCCGGCCGGCTTTCGGCTTCGCCGTTATTGACGCTAGCCATATTGTAAGTATGCTGTCAATCTAGCGCAACAACGAGAACGACGGGAGGCTCGCCATGGAAGCCGTACAGAAGACGCCGGAACGCGAGGCGTTCTACAAGAAGATCGACGGCGAAAATCTCTCCGCGTTGTGGAACGTGATGGGCGACCTGATCACGCCGGAGCCGAAGAGCGCCTGCCGGCCTCATTTGTGGAAATTCGACGCCATCCGCGACTACATGACCGAAGCCGGCAGGCTGATCACCGCCAAGGAAGCCGAGCGGCGGGTGCTGGTCCTGGAAAATCCCGGGCTGCGCGGACAGTCGAAAATCACCACCTCGCTGTTTGCCGGCGTGCAGATGGTGATCCCCGGCGATGTCGCGCCGGCGCACCGGCACAGCCAGTCGGCGCTGCGGTTCGTGCTCGAGGGCAAGGGCGCGACCACCGCGGTCGACGGCGAGCGCACCGCGATGGCGCCCGGCGATTTCGTCATTACGCCGTCGATGACCTGGCACGACCATGCCAACGAGACTTCCGAGCCGATGTTCTGGCTCGACGGGCTCGATATTCCGATGGTGCAGTTCTTCGACGCGTCCTTCGCGGAAGACTCGAACGAGGATCAGCAGAAGATCACGCGGCCCCCCGGCGACAGTTTTGCCCGTTACGGCCACAACCTGCTGCCGGTTGATGAGAAGCGTCGATCGAAGACCTCGCCGATCTTCAACTATCCTTACTCCTACACGCGCGAGGCGCTGGAGCAGGCCAAGACGCGCAACGAGTGGGACGCCTGCCACGGGCTGAAACTGAAATTCTCCAATCCCGAGACCGGCGATTTCGCGATGCCGACCATCGGCACCTTCATCCAGTTGCTGCCGAAGGGTTTCAAGACCGCGCGCTATCGGTCCACCGACGCCACGGTATTCGCGGCGATCGAGGGCCGCGGGCGCTCGCGGATCGGCGAGCAGACCTTCGAGTGGGGTCCGCGCGACCTGTTCGTGGCGCCGAGCTGGCAGTGGGTCACCCACGAGGCGGAACGTGATTCGGTGCTGTTCAGTTTCTCCGATCGTCCGGTGCAGCAGAAGCTCGACCTGTTCCGGGAAGATCGCGGCAACGCC
>CAVTNA010000043.1:0-12058 GCA_963735835.1 uncultured Alphaproteobacteria bacterium
CTGTTCCGGGAAGATCGCGGCAATGCGTGAAGTAGCGGTTACGGCTTATCGTCGTCCCGGCGAACGCCGGGACCCATAACCACCGGCCTTCGTTTTGCGGAAGGCCTCAACCACATCGCCCCATCGATAGATCACGCGGTATGGGTCCCGGCTCAAGGCCGGGACGACGAGATTGAGTGCATCGCTTACCGCCAGTGCAACAGCCGCGTCTCCAGCCAATTGATCAGCCGCCCTATCGCAAGGCCGAACAGCGACAGGATGACGACGCCGGCGAGCAGCTGATCGGTCTGCATCAGATTGCCGGCCTGCAACACGAAGGCGCCGATGCCGAATTCGGCGCCGATCATCTCCGCGCTCACCACCAGAAGCAGCGCGACCGAGGCGGTGATGCGGAAGCCGGCCAGGATCGACGGCAGCGCGCCGGGCCAGATCACCCGGCGCACGATCGAGTAAAACGGCACGTTGAAACTTTGCGCCATCCGGATCAGGTTGCGCGGCACCGCATCGACACCGCTATAGACCGAAATCGCGGTGGAAAAAAACACTCCCAGCGCGATGGTGGCGATCTTCGGCTCTTCGCCGATCCCGAGCCAGAGGATCAATAGCGGCAGCAGCGCGATTTTCGGAATCGGAAACAACGCCGAGATGAAGGTAATGCCGATCCCGCGCGCGAGGCTGGAGAGCCCGATCGCAAAGCCGACGATGACGCCGGCGACCGTTCCGAGCAGCCATCCGGTTCCGATCCGCATCATCGAAACCGACAAATGGCGCCAAAGCGCGCCTGATATCGCGAGCTGCCAGATCGCGCGCGCGATCGCAACCGGCGTCGGCAGGAACAGCGGATTGACCCAACCGGCGCTGCCGGCGAGTTGCCAGAGCCCGATCACCAGCGCGAGCGCAATCCAGCCGGAATAGCGGCCCGCTTTCGGCATAAAGCCGGCGCCGCGAAATGAGACCTGCCGCGGCGCGCCTGTGAGATCGGCCGGCGGGGAGGCTGGATCTGTTTTCGGCGAGCCTGCTTCCGAGCGGTCAAGCATGCAGGACCTCGCGTTCGGCTTCATCAGCCTCCTCGCGGATCAGCGACCACAACTCGCTCTGCAGCGCGAGCAGTTTTTCGCGCGCAGCGATGTCGCCGCGTTCACCGCGCGTCATGGGGATGGCAACGACCTCGCGGACGCGGCCCGGCCGCCGCGACAGCACGACAATGCGATCCGCCAGACGAACCGCTTCCTCGAGATTGTGCGTGACATAGACCGCGCCCATTGAGCCGTCGGCGAGCAGACGGATAAAATCCTCCATCAGCAGTTCGCGGGTCTGCGAATCCAGCGCCGACAGCGGCTCGTCCATCAGCAGGATCGCGGGCCGCACCGCGAGCGCGCGCGCGATGCCGACGCGCTGGCGCATGCCGCCGGACAATTGCTTTGGATAGGTGCCGCGAAAATCCGACAGGCTGGTGCGGCGCAGCGCGTCCTCGACGATCGCGCGGCGCTCGTTCGCGGTGAGGCCGGCGTGCAGCAGCGGAAATTCGACATTGCCTTCCACCGTGCACCAGGGCAGCAGCGCGAAATCCTGGAACACGAAGGTCAGCGGGTTGCGGCTGTCCGGCGGCGGCGCGCCGCGCCATTGGGCGGCGCCGGCGCTCGGCTGCAGCAGCCCGCCCAGGATCGACAGCAGCGTGCTCTTGCCGCAGCCGGAGGGTCCGACGATCGCGACCACCTCGCCGGCGCGAACCGTGAACGAGACGTCGTCGAGCACCTCGAGCGCGCCGAAGCGGTGGCTGATATGGTCGGCGATCAGGTCCATCGAGCATGTTCCAGTTGGATCGAAGCGCGGCGGCACCGGGCCTCATGGTTCGAGACGCGCTTCGCGCTCCTCACCATGAGGGTTTCAGACCTCATCCTGAGGAGCATCGCGAAGCGATGCGTCTCGAAGGATGAAGCCACGTGAATCGAAACGTGCCACGGTTCTATCAATCCGGCTTCACATATTCCTTTGCGATGATCGTCGTCGGCACCAAAACCCTTGTCGACAAATCCCTGCTGCCTGCAGCCACTCGATCTGGTTGCCGACATTCTTGACGTCGAGCTTGCCGTCGGGATCGATATAGGCGCAGTTGCCGACCACCTGCTCGACCGGCAGGTTGGTGTATTTCGCGATGATCTCCAGCAGCGGCTTTGTCTTGTCGTTGATCGGCGCCTTGCCGTCGGCGACGACTGGCCAGGATCACGTCGTGATATTCGCGATCGGCGCGAACAAGCGCGCCAAGAAGTTTTGTCACCAGCGGTTTGTCGGCCAGCGTCTTCGGCGAGGCGAACACCGCGCCGAGCTGCCACGGCGTCTCGTCGCCGACCCAGCCCAGCAGTTTCGCACCGCCATCGTCGATCAGCTTGCGCGCGGTCGAGACCGGCAGCAGCGCGGCATCGACGGTCTCGCCCTTCAGCGCGGCGGCGGCGTTCGACAGCGACTGCAGCGGCAGCACTTTCACGTCGGCGAGCTTGAAGCCGTATTTGTCGGCGAGCAGGCCGAGCGAATAATGAAAGCTGGAGCCGATCTGCGTCACCGCGACGCGCTTGCCGGCGAGATCCCTGGGCGTCTTGAGCCCGGCGGCATAGGCATTGTTGCTGGCGAAATAGCCGATCAGGGGATAGCCGGCCTTTTCGCGGCTCATGCCGCCGATCACCTTCAGCGTGCCCTTGCCGGCGAGATTATAGAGCCCGGCGGTGAAGGCGGTGATGCCGAAATCGACATCGCCCGAGGTGGTGGCGACCGCGATCGGCTGCGCGGCGTCGAAGAATTTCAGCTCGATATCGAGCCCGGCGTCGCGGAAATAGCCCTTGTCCTGCGCGATGAACACCGGCGCCGACGACGACAGCCGCAGCACGCCGATCTTGGCCTTCAGCGGCTCATCGGCCCGCACGAGCCCGGTCGCCGCGATGCCAGCAGACCCGCCAATACGGCCCGTGCAAGTTCGTCATCCAGTATCTTCCAATCTTATTGTCATCATATCTCGATCTACCTGCTGAAGCATTGCCCCGCTGTTTCGGCAACGGCGGTGCGCTCCCTCTCCCCTTGTGGGAGAGGGTTGGGGTGAGGGGCACGGTCTATCGTTGAGCAAGACCCCTCACCCGGATCGCTCCGCGATCCGACCTCTCCCACAGGGGAGAGGTGGTACTGCGCGTGCGGAACCGGACTATACCAAACTCAGATCTACAGCCCTTCGGGGATCGCCTGGTCCCGCCCGATAAACGCGCCCTGTTGCTTCAGCTGCCGTTGCAGCTTTTCAACCGCAATGTCGCGCGGAATCGTGTTGCCGCCGAGCGCCAGTGCCGCCGCGGTGCCGGCGGCCTCGCCCATCGCAAAACAGGCGCCGGAGACGCGCGCCGCCGACTGGCCGTCATGGGTCATCGAGGCGCAGCGCCCGGCCACCAGAAGATTGTCGAGACCCTCGGGAACCAGCATGCGATACGGCAATTCGTTGAAGCCGCGCGATTCCGGGATCGGCGGGAACTTGAAGATCACGTCGCCCGCGACATGGGATTCCATCGGCCAGCCATTGACGCCGATCGAGTCCTCGAACGAGGCGCAGCCGAGCACGTCCTCGCCCGAGAGCATATAGCCGCCGATCACGCGGCGGGTTTCGCGGATGCCGAGCTGCGGCGGCAGGTCGACGATGTAGGATTTTTCGAAGCCCGGCACCGTGCGCAGGAAGTTGAAGGCGTGCGACCGCCTGGCGGCGGCCCTCGATCTCGCCGCGCGTGAGATCGTCGGGCTCGAGCCCGTTGATCGCGGTGCCGTCCGCGCGCGCGAGCTGCGTGAAATTCACCCGCCATTCGATCTGCCGAGCGCTGCGGCCGCACGATCGCGGCCTTGCGCGGGAAATGATGGGTGCCGGCGGCTTCGGCCTGCTCCATCAGCGCCGGAATCGTCCGCCAGGCCTCGCCGGCCTTGTCGGGATCGATGCCGTTGAGGCGGAACATCATCGAGGGATAGAGCATGCTGCCGTCGTTGTCGCCGACCTCATAGCGCGCCCCGGCCCAGGCCGCGAGATCGCCGTCGCCGGAGCAATCGATGAAGATGTCCGCGCGCACCGCCTGCCGGCCGGCCTTGGTCTCGACCATCAGCGCGTTGATGCGACGTCGTCCTGCATCACCACGCCGGCGCCGAGCGCGTGAAAGAGAATGTCGACCTTGTGGGCGGCCAAGCAGATCGTCGGCCGCGATCTTGTAGGCCGCGGTGTCATAGGCCTGCGCCAGGATCTTGCCGAGGATCAGATGCGGCGCGTTGAGCCCGCCGAGACGATCGATCCGCGCGAGCAGTTCGGAGGCGACGCCCTGCACCACCCGATGCATCTCGCCATAGACATTGGCATGCAGCCCGCAGAAATTCGTCACCCCCGCCGCCGTGCCCATGCCGCCGAGAAAGCCGTAGCGCTCGATCAAGCAGCGTGCGCCGTCCCGCGCGCGCGGCAGCGACCGCGGCGGCGATGCCCGCGGGCCCGCCGCCGAGCACGGCGACTTCATATTCGCCGTAGAGCGGAATTTGGCGTGCGGGTTCTTCGATGGTGCGTGGGGGCAAGGAGCGGCTTCCCGGATGGTGAGCGGGCATCATGCCCCGGCCTGCGGATTTTAGCCATCACGGCAGGGGGGCCGCGCAATGGCGATACAAGCAAACTGCATCGCCCGATCTCGCGACCGGTTGCGCCGCAGGGCAAGGCTGTGGAAACTAGGCTCTCAGTCGTCTCACCTCCTGACAGGGAATCCCCACCCCCATGCGCATCTGCATCTTCGGCGCTGGTGCCGTCGGCAGCCATTTTGCGGTGCGGCTGGCGCTGGCAGGACATGACGTGTCCTGCGTGATGCGCGGGCCGCATCTCGCCGCGGTGAAGGCCAAGGGCCTGACGCTGCGTGTCGGGGATGCGGAATTCCTGGCGCGAGTGAAGGCATCCGACGACCCGGCGGCGCTGGGTCCGCAGGATTTTGTCATCTCGACGCTGAAAGCAAACGCCCTCGCTAGCCTTGTCGCTGGCCTGTCGCCGCTGCTGCGCGACGATACCGCTGTTGTCTTCGCCCAGAACGGCATTCCCTGGTGGTACGACATCGGGCTGCCCTCAGGTCATCCACCGGCGCCGGATCTCGGCTTTCTCGATCCCGGCGGCGCGTTACGGTCGGCCGTTTCCAGGGACCGGATCATCGGCGGCGTGATCTTTTCGTCGAACGAGGTCGTCGAGCCCGGCATTGTCGCGAACCTTTCGCCCGACCGGAACATGCTGCTGGTCGGCGAATGCGACGACCAAAACAGCGAGCGCATCGGACGGCTGCGAGCTACGCTTGAAGGCGCTTCGATTGCAGTCGGCAGCCCGTGGCGCAGATCAGGGAGACGATCTGGTCGAAACTCCTGACCAACATGTCGATGTCGGTGCTGTGCCTGCTGACCGGACAAACCGCGAGAGCTGTAAGGGACGACCCGGCGCTGCGCGATGTCATCCCTCGCCTGCTCGACGAGGCCAACGGCATCGCCCAGAGCTGCTTTCCCGACGTCAAGCGCGTCACCCGCAGCGGTCCCGCGCCCGACCACAAGCCGTCGATTCTGCAGGACTACGAGCTCGGCCGCGCCATGGAGATCGATACGCTGGTAAGAGCGCCGGCGGCGTTTGCCCGGGCCGCGGGACTGTCCACGCCGATGCTCGACTTGATGGCTGCCCTCGCGATCCGCCAGGCGCGGGACAAAGGGCTGTACCGGGGTTGAACCTCGGATCGAAGCAGGCAGCAAAGGCGCCGCCCGATCAGAAGCCGATAGTGCCGCCCCTGCGTCCGCGTCGCTGCAGCGTTTCGGCGGTTCGCTGCGGACCGATCGCCTCGAACTGGGCCTTCTGCTCGTCGTTCAGCGTTGCGTAGAAATCGTCAAGTGCCGAACGCACCGCCTTGACGCCTTGCAGCATGATGTCGAGCCGTTTGCCGACGGCTGCAAGCCGTGCCGGCGGCGTGACCGCATCGTCGGCCTGGCATGAGGTCTTGAGCATGTCGGCCGCTTTGGCGCTGGCGTCCTGGAGCGCGACCAGGCTCGCGCGCTGCGCATCGGTCGGGCGCAGCCTCGCATCGATCTCCGCCGCCGGCCATTGCATCCCGACAGATTGCGCCGCGCAGCCCTGAGCCAGTGGCCTGTTGCCCCTTCTTGCGGCGGTGCTCCTGCGCTGGTCCTCGGCCAGTGCATTGAGCCGCGCCTTCTGCTCATCGTTCAGGAGGTCGTAGAATTTCTCCAGCGGCGGTTGCACCGTCGCCACCCCTGCGATCATCGCCTCGATACGTTGCTGCATGGATGCGAGCCGGGCCGGCGCCGTCAGCGATATTTTTGTCGGGCAGGCTGCCTTGATGCTCTGCGCCGCGGCGACCGAGGCGTTGGCGAGGTCGTCGAGCGCGGCACGCTGCGTCTCGGTCGGCTCGATCGCCGCCTGAATCAGGTCAATCGGCAGGCCGGCAATATCGCGGCCGTCCTCACCGCACATTTGCGACCACCAGTCGGGCGCTGCATCGGGGGTGCCGGCCGCGGGCGGGGTGCGTGCCGGCGGATATAAAGTGAGGTCATCGTAGCGGTAGGGTGAAAATATGCCGGCGTAGATGTCATCATAGCCATAGCCCCAGAACGAGGCGCCGACACCGCTGCCCCAGATCGCATAGTCGTAGATGTCAAAATACGCGAACGGCCAGAACAGCGGACCTACCCATCCGTATCCGCCGTTGCCGTGCTGCCACCATCCGCTGCCGCCGCGGCCGATGTGCCATCCTGCTAGCGCCGCGCCCGCGGCGATTTGGGCGCGTGTGCCGGGGTTGCGCAGCGCGCCCGCGTTGCGCGACGTCCGGGCAAGCGCCCGTGAGTTCAACGCACCGGATCTGCCAGCGAAAGCACGATCGTGGCTGAAGGCCGGTCGCGCAAACGATCTGCTGCTGAAGTGGCGTCCGCCGCCGCCGAAATGCGCATGACCGCCGCCATGGAAATGCGCGCCACCGCCATGGCCCCCTCCATGACCACCGCCGCCGTGACCGCCGCCACCATGGCCGCCGCCACCCCTGGCAACGGCATCGCCGGCGACCGACAGCGCGGTCACCAGAACGATGGCGGCAATCCCGATAGTGAGCTTCGACATGGCACCCTCACGCGCCGGCGTGTCATGAACTCGAGGCATGGCGGCGCGATCGGGAGAACGCCGGCTTGAGGGTATGGTTCCATGGTGGCGGCTGAAACGCTGCTGGCGGGTCTCACCATCCGCCAGGGCTGTATCAGGGTTGAACACATTTCTTCCTCATGGCCGGGCTTGACCCGGCCATCCACGACTTAGGTTCGACGACGAAGAAAGACGTGTATGCCCCGGGACAAGTCCGGGGATGACGGATTAGGTTGCGTGCCGGCCTGAACGAAGAAAAGATATCAACCAACAGCCGCTAGCGGGAGCGCACTCATGCACCTCAAAGACAAAATCTGTGTGGTCACGGGAGCGGCGAGCGGGATCGGCGAGGCGGTCGCGCGCGCCTTCGCCGAAGCGGGCGCGCGCGGCGTGGTGGTCGCCGACCTCAAGTCATCGCGCGACCGCCTGGCGAGGGTCGCCGGTGACATCGACGCGCTGGCGGTGACCGCTGACGTCGGCCAGGAAGCTGATATCAAGGCGCTGATCGCGGCGGCGGAGGCCAAATATGGGCCGGTCGACGTGTTCTTCTCCAACGCCGGCCTCTCGCGCAAAGGACAGGAGACCGCCAATGATGCCGACTGGGATGTGAGCTGGCGGGTGCATGTCATGAGCCACGTGTTCGCCGCGCGTGCGCTGGTGCCGGGAATGCTGGCGCGAGGCTCCGGCTATCTCCTGAACACCGCTTCCGCGGCGGGCCTGCTGGCTTCGCTGAACTCGATGCCGTACGGGGTGACCAAGCACGCCGCGGTGGCGCTGGCCGAGCATCTCGCCATTCAATATGGCGACCGCGGCATCCGCGTTTCCGTGCTTTGTCCGCAATCGGTGCAGACCGGCATGACGACATCAGGCCCGAGCGCGGCGCGGGTCGACGGCGTGATGCAGCCTCCTGAAGTGGCCCGTATCGTGATCGAGGCAATGGAAGCCGAGCGCTTTCTGATATTGTCCCATCCGCAAGTCCATGAATACATGCAGCGCAAAGCGGCCAACAGCGAGCGATGGCTGGCCGGGATGCGGCGGCTGCGCGACAAGATCTATGGAGCTTCGCATGCGTCCTGATACTTGACGCTCGCTCCTGTTCTGCATAATCGAAACCCGGCGCAATGAAGGACCGATGACGCTGAATTTCCTGTTGTCCGCGATGCTCGCGTTCTTGATCGGCGCTTCCCCCGCTGTGGCGGCGGTGGAGCAATGCCGCTTCATCCAGGCAAAGCCCGAGCGGGAGGCCTGCTATCAACGTCAGGAGCGTGAACTCGCCGCGAAACGCAAGCCCGAGCCCAGCGTCGACACAACGAAGCTGGAATCGCTAAAGCAAATGCGGGACGAGGACGACGCGGTCTACCGGAGCATGCGCGGCATCTGCCGGGGATACTGAGCGGCCTCGCGCGATCACATCGCGCGCTTCACGCTGCGGTGGCGGCACCGGCAATCGCTGTTGCTCCCTCGCCCCGCTCTTGCGGGAGAGATAGACAACGTCAGGTCTTGCTCGTTCCCCAATTCGCCGCGCGTTTTTCCGCGAACGAGGCGAGGCCTTCGGAGGCTTCCCGCGTCCGGCGCCTCGCCGCATGCATGCGCACGAGCCGCGCATAGGCTTCGTCGTCCACGCCCATGCCGCCGAACGAGCTTTCCATCGCCAGCGCCTTGGTTTCGGCCAGAGCCTCGGGGCCGTTGGCCAGCAATTGCTCGACGACTTTGGCGCCGGCGCTTTCCAGATCGGCCAGCGGAACCACCTCGTGCACCAGACCGATGCGGCGGGCGTCCTGCGCGCCAAAGCGCTCGCCGGTCAGCGCGTAGCGGCGAACCTGGCGGACGCCGATGGCGTCGCACAGTTGCGGAATGATGATCGCGGCGGTCAGCCCCCATCGCACTTCCGTGATCGAGAACACCGCATTGTCGGCCGCGATCACCACGTCGCAGGCGGAAATCACGCCGGTCCCGCCGCCGAAGCAGCCGCCCTGAACCAGCGCCACGGTCGGGATCGGCAGCCGGTTCAGCCGCTGCACGGCCTCATAGGTGGCCCGCGACACCGCCTCGTTCTCGGCGACCGATTGCGGCCGCACGCCATTGATCCATTTCAGGTCGGCGCCGGCCTGAAAGTGCTTGCCGTTGCCCCTGAGGACCACGACCCGAAGCAGCGGCCGCCTGCCCAGCTCATCCATTGCCGCGAGCACGCCATTGATAAGGCCGGCATCATAGGCATTGTTGACCTCCGGGCGGTTCAGCGTGACCGTCGCGACGCCGCGTTCGTCGAGGTTCCACAGGACTGGGCTGGCAGGCATTGACGATTCCCTCGTTCGGTGTTTGCGATTGTTATGCCGGGCAATACGCCGGACCGCGGCCGGCACGCCCGGTCACGATGACCGTCATTGCGAGCCAACGGGGTCGCGCGAATGACGATGAGGCGGTTTGCGACCGCGTCGTGGAGTCGGGCGCGGTTACTCCGCCGCGTCGAGAATGGTCTTGCCGAGTGCGTTGTCGACGACGACCGGGGTCTCGAAATAGCTGATCTCGGGCGCAGCACCGTAGCGCTCGGTGATCATGTTGCGCCATTCGGCAGTGTAGACGCGCTCGGCGGCCTCGCGGCTCTCCCACAGATAGCAGCCGCCGCCGGTCCGGCTTTCGGCGTCGAACAGGTAATATTTGCGAATGAGGCCACTGAGGCCCCGGTATTTCGGCGCCGAACCCTGGAACAGCTCGGCCGCTTTCGCGGCATCGATGGTTGCGGGCAGCCTGAAACGGACAATGGCGGTGATCATCGGCAGGTCCTCCACGCACTTGCTCGCATCTTTGAATCTTCGGAAAATTGGCGATCCCGGCATGACTCGAACATGCGACCTACGGTTTAGGAAACCTTTTTCAGCTCAACAATGTCAATAGCTTTAAGTTCGTCATGTTGCCAATGTGTTCGGCATCGACGGGGGTTGCCGCCAATTCGTCCCTGGCAACGAATGGCCGCTTCGCGCCGACACTGTTGCAAAAGTCGAAAACCCAAAATCTCGCAAACGTCGATTTTTGGAAGTCTCTGTCGCTGCAAGGCTCCATAGCGCCGATGCGCGGGTCCGTTCGGCCGCACGCGGCCTACTTCTCGCCCAGATACGCGGCACCAAAGGCTGCCCGATAAATGGCCCAGTAGAGAGCGCCGACCAGACCGGCACCGCCAACGATATTGCCGAGGGTAACCGGAATGAGATTATGGACAATCCCCAATATCGTAATAGCCGAGGTGTCGAAATCTGCCGGAACGTTGCCGGTCCGGGTCATCAGCCACGCGAGCGGCAGAAAATACATGTTGGCAACGCAGTGTTCGAAGCCGGCCGCTATGAAGGCGGAGACCGGCAATACGAGAGCGACAATCTTGTCGGTGACCGACCGGCCCGCGTAGGCCAGCCAAACCGCCAGGCAAACGAGCAGGTTGCACAGGATGCCTTTGAAGAACAGCGTCACGGTGTCGGGCTGGATCTTTGCGACAGCCGTATTCAATATGGATAAACCGATGCGGCCGCCGTTCATGTCGAGATGATGCGAGAAGAAGACCAGCACGACGAGTCCAAGCGCACCGACGAAGTTGCCGAAGTACACGACAATCCAATTGCGCAGCATCTCTCTCGTAGTAACTTTCCCGCTTGCCCAGGCCATCACGATCAGGTTGTTGCCTGTGAACAGCTCGGCGCCTCCCACCAGAACAAGCGCCAGTCCGAGCGAAAACGCCAATCCACCAAGCAGACGGGTGGTGGCGAAGCTCAACTCTGCATCGCTGGCGACGATGGTATAGTAAAGCGCGCCGAGGCCGACGCTGCCCCCTGCCACGATCGCCAGCATGAAGGAGGCTGCAGGTGGCAATTTCGTTTTCTTGACCCCGACCTTTTCGACCGCCTCTTTGATCTCGGCGGGGCTGTAGGCGTTCAGATTGAAGATCGGCGGCTGCGGTGCGGGTGCTTGGTCAGCCATCCTGTATCTCCTTTGCGCGCGTTTTCCTTGATAGGCCAGTGACCGCCGGCCGTCCGCCGCGCGTGATGCTTTATGACCGCTTATTCGAACGCGAAGGTTGGTGCTCTGACGACAGCAGGCGATGGGTCTTGAACCCAGCGCGTGTCACCAGGGCATGCGCCGCGTAATCCTTCTCGACAGGCAGGCCGGCTGGCTGCCGCTTCTCAGGTCGGCGAGAGGCGTCAAGAGTGTCCAGTCTCGCCCCACCGCGAAACAGAGGTGAACTCAAAGATTGTCGCTTGCCTGCCCTCATCAGAGGCGAGCCACTCGTTCAGTTCCTGATCTGACCTCGGCTGGCGACCTTTCATTCCTTCAAAGGCATTACGCAACATCTGGGCTTCGGCTTTCTCCGCTTTTTCTTTCTCGGTCTCACTCATTGATGATTACTCCTCTCAAGGATGTCTGAAAAACTTTTTCAGGAGTCGGCTCCGGCAAAACGGTCCGCGCCTGGATTCCAGATCAGCGTCTAGCCGGCGGTGCCTCCGATCGTCAGAAGACCGACGATTTGCGCGGCGATCACCTTCACAAGCGTCATCGACGGGAAGATCATGGCGTATCCGATGTCGGGACGGTCGGTCGGCGCCATCTTGGTGGAATAGACCAAAATGGCGGGATTTCCCGTCGCGCCGGCTGCCACTCCAACGAGGTCGTCGTACGGAATTTTCAGGAGGTAATGACCAGCCAGCAAGACGATAAGCGCAGTCGTCAGGAGAATGGCGACGCCGATAAACAGCATCGTGAGCCCGGATTCTGCGACAGTGCGGACGAAGGGCTGTCCGGCGTTGACACCGACGGTGGCGAGGAACATTGCAAGGCCGAAGTTTCGAAGAACGATATTGGCCGGCAAAGGCATCGTCCAAAGCAGCGGGCCAGTGCGGCGCAGTTTCCCGAAAA
>CAVTNA010000044.1:0-154606 GCA_963735835.1 uncultured Alphaproteobacteria bacterium
GCCAAGACCAGGACCGGGAGCTAATATCCAATGTCCGGTAGCGGACAGTGCATCCCCAAAAACTTCGCTAAATTCGTCATGTGGCTTCCCACGCTTCGCACGCTTTGGCGTTGCTCCCGGCATGGCCAGTAACGAAATCAAAAATCAGCTTCTTGCAGCCTTGCCCCCAAACGTCTTCAACGCGCTGCGGCCCGATCTCGTCCATGTCGAATTGGAAGTCAGAACGCTAATCTATGCCCCCGACGATGAGGTCGAGTGGGTCTATTTTCCCTCGTCGGGCATGATTTCAATGTTGCAACCGACAGCTCGCAGTCGGGGCATTGAGCTTGCCATCATCGGTAAAGAAGGAGCTCTTGGAGCAATGGCCGGATTCGGGCTGAACCACGCACTGACCGCGTCGGTGGTTCAAATGCCCTTGGCAGCCATTAAAATATCGGCGGTCCAGTTTCGGAAACACCTCTCGCAATATGCCTCTCTGCAAGAAGTGGCTCTCAAGTCAAATGAAGTCATCCTGGCGCAGACCCAGATCACTGCCGCGTGTAATGCGCTTCACAGTGTCGAGCAGCGATTTTGCCGATGGCTGTTGCAAACGTGGGATCGTTCCGACAACGACACCATCACGCTCACGCAGGAATTTCTGGGCGAGATGTTGGGTGTTAGAAGGACTTCGGTCACCGAGATCGCAGCGAGACTTCAGGCTGAGGGTCTCATCCGATATCGAAGAGGACAAATCGACGTGCTGAACCGCCCGGAATTGGAGAAACATTGCTGCGAATGCTTTCACGCGGTTCGTCACGCTGAGACGATAACATGGAAATTCAGCCAAAACAATGAGGCACCCGAATCCGTGGTTGGGTTAAAACCGGGAGTGGCCGGGCTTCCGGAGCATGTCCGTTCTACCCGAGCCATTTCCGGTCGAAAATGATTCGACGCGGACATTGGGTCGCAGCCGCCGGGGCCGATAGCTTGCCTTTTCTGATTCGTCGCCCTGTCGCAAAAGCGCTAGGCTAAGCGGCAACAGCCAGGCAGCCGACATCCCCGAATCAATCGGCGACGCAGCTGAAGCAAGTGGCGACCGAGGAAATGGAGAGGGGAAAACGGGCATGACCTACTTTGATCTCGGGCCGTACAGCCGCAAAGTCACTACGTCGTCGCCCGACGCCCAGCTTTGGTTCGACCGCGGGCTCAACTGGATCTTTGGGTTCAACCATGCCGAGGCGATCAAGTGCTTCAGGAGAGCGCTCGAGCACGATCTTCAATGCGCGATGGCGCATTGGGGAATCAGCTACGCCTCGGGGCCCAACTACAACCTGCCCTGGGTTCGCTACGACCCTCACGGCCGCCAGCTCGCGCTGTCGGCTTCTTACGACGCCATGCAGGACGCGCTCGCGCACGCGGGGAAGGCCAGTCCGGTCGAGCAGGCGATGATCCGTGCCTTGCCCGCGCGCTATCCGCCAGCTGAGACGATCGAGGACATGTCGCCATGGGACAAGGCTTATACAAACGAGATGCGCAAGGTCTTCAAGGCCTTTCCGGATGATCTCGAGGTCCGGGCGGTGTTTGCCGAATTGATCATGAACGAGACGCCGTGGCTGATGTGGGACCTGCGCTCCGGTAAACCCGCGGAGGGAGCGGGCACCGCGGAATGCCGGGCGGTCCTGGAATACGCGTTCGACCGAATACCGGCTGCGTGGGATCACCCGGGCCTGCTGCATCTCTATGTCCACCTGATGGAAATGTCGCCGTTTCCGCAGCGGGCACTGCGCGCCGGTGACCGGTTGCGCGCGATCGTGCCCGACTCCGGCCACCTCATCCACATGCCGACGCATCTCGATGTGTTGTGCGGGCACTATAACGACGTCCTTGTCCATAATCAGAAGGCGTTGGCGACCGACCGCAGGTTCCTCGCCTATTCGGACGATCCGGGCGTCTATCTGGTCTACGTCATCCACAACTTCCATTTCGCGATCTATGGCGCGATGTTTCTTGGCCAGTACAAACCCGCCATCGCGGCGGCCGAGGAACTGATCGCAACGATCCCCGAGGCGGTGTTGCGCATTGAATCGCCGCCGATGGCGGATTTCCTCGAGGGCTACCTGACGATGAAGCAGCACGTCCTCGTGCGCTTCGGTAAATGGCGTGAAATCATCGAACAAAAGCTCCCGGCGGATCGGGACCTTTACTGCTCGAATGCTGCCATGATGCATTACGCCAAGGCGGTCGCTCATTCGGCGCTTGGCAATGTCGCCGAAGCCGAGATGGAGAAGACATTTTTCACGGTGGCGAAGACGCGGGTGCCCGACAGCCGCCGCGTCCACAACAACAAGGTCATCGATCTGCTGGGCGTGGCCGAAGCGATGCTGAACGGCGAACTGGAATATCGGAAGGGCAACCATGATGCGGCCTTCGCGCACCTGCGCAGGTCGGTCGAGCTCAGCGACTCGCTGCCTTATGACGAGCCCTGGGGATGGATGCAGCCGACCCGTCATGCACTCGGGGCGCTTCTGCTCGAGCAGGGACGGATCGGGGAGGCCGAGGAGGTGTACCGCTCTGATCTCGGTCTTGACGGCAAACTGAGCCGTGCCTGCCAGCACCCCGATAACTTGTGGTCATTACATGGGCTGCACGAATGCCTGGTTCGTCGCGGAGAAAAGGTCGAGACGGCTCTGATCAGGCAGCGGCTCGACCTGGCGCAAGCGCGGGCCGAGAATCCGATAAGGGCGTCCTGCTTCTGCCGCCGGATGGACATGGCGGCCGCGTAGTCGTTCGCGGCGCCAACCGGCATCGGAGACGCCGCCGACCGACCGTGGAAGGGCAATCCTGTCCCGGCCCGCCACTTCCCTCAGTCGCGAATGTCGCCAGGTCTGGAATTGGCCGCCCAATTTCAGCCGCGAGCCGGCCTTCCTCCTGCGCATGCTGTCGTATATGAGAGATTTGCCGCCGGAACGTGCCGATAACCCCAGGAGCGAATTGGCGTGGATGGTGGCGGCCG
Organism: uncultured Alphaproteobacteria bacterium; assembly: GCA_963735835.1. GTDB lineage: Bacteria > Pseudomonadota > Alphaproteobacteria > Rhizobiales > Xanthobacteraceae > Bradyrhizobium. Next base: position 2,993 of record CAVTNA010000044.1, read on the forward strand.
TTGGTTTTTCCAAAATCGCGATCTGACTTTCTCGATCCACGCAAGCGCGGAGAGGCTTTTCGACCGGGGATAGCATGGTAAATTGATTTACGACGGCGCAATCCACCGTGGCGATGCGGCGCTGGGGGTCTCCCGCCATTGTGACGCTCGCGGCGATGGCCGCACTGACGGCGCTGACCGCTGACGCCGTGGCGAGACAGACGCGCCCCGCGCCACCCACCGAGGCGACGGCGCCGCGCGATGCAGGCGAGCCGATCATGGCGATCGTGTCGATCAAAACCCAGCAGGTCACTTTCTACGATGCCGACGGCTGGATCCTGCGCGCGCCGGTGTCGACCGGCACCACGGGACGCGAGACGCCGGCCGGCGTCTTCGCCGTCATCGAGAAGGACAAGGACCACCACTCAACTCTCTACGACGATGCCTGGATGCCGAACATGCAGCGCATCACCTGGAACGGCATCGCGCTGCACGGCGGGCCGCTGCCCGGGTATGCGGCCTCGCACGGCTGCGTGCGGATGCCCTACGGCTTTGCGGAGGAGCTGTTCGACAAGACGTGGATCGGGATGCGGGTGATCATCTCGCCGAACGACGCGGCCCCGGTCGACTTTGCCCATCCCGCGCTGTTCGTGCCGAGCGCCGAGGCGCTCGCGGCTGCTCCGGCGCGTGCCGAGGCGCTCGCCCGCGAGGCCGCGGAGGCCGCCAGGACGGCCGACGAGGCGAAGAAAGCCGCAGCAGCAGCGGCGCGCGAGACAGCATCGCTTGCGGCGTCGCTGCGCAAGCTGGAATGGCTCAAGCGCGGCGCCGACGCCGAGCTCGCCTTCGCCGACAAGGCGCTCGCCGCCGCAAGGACGGAACAGGCCACGGTGCGGGCCGAGGACAAGAAGCAGAAAGCCGCCCCCAAGGCCGCGGACTTGGCTACGCAGCTCGAGGCCGCCAAGGCCGACGCGAAGTTCAAGCTCGCCGCCGCCGCCGCCGCAAAGGAAGCCGCCAAGGCGGCCGCGACCAGGAAGGCCGACGCCGCCAAGGCGGCAAACGAGGCGAAGCTCGCGCTTGAGCCGGTCTCGGTCTACGTCAGCCGCGCGACGCAGAAGCTTTACGTACGGCGCAACACGCATAGGCCGTGGGCGGACGGGGGCGAGGTGTTCGATGCGACCATCGAGGTTCCGGTCACGATCCGCAATCCCGACAACCCGATCGGCACGCATGTGTTCACGGCGGTGGCGCGTAACGACGCGGGCCTGCGCTGGACCGCGGTCACGATCGACAACGGGGACGACGCCAAGGACGCGCTCGACCGCATCACCATCCCGCAGGATGTGCTCGATCGCGTCGCGCCGACCGCCGTGCCGCGATCCTCGATCATCGTCTCGGACGAGCCGCTGAGCGGCGAGACCAACTATCGCACCGAGTTCATCGCGGTGTTGAACAACCAGCCCCAGGGCGGCTTTGTGACGCGCCGGCCGACGGCTGATGTCGTTGCGAGCGGCAACTTCTGGGGCGACGACGGCTTGGGGTCCCTTTTCCAGCCCAATTGGAACTCCCAGACCGGCTATCCGCGCCGGCGCGGTGGGCAGTACTATTATCCGGCGCAACGGGGCTGGTGGTAAGACGCGCCACGCCGCGCGCGGGCCGCATATCCGCTCCGGGTCCAAAAACGGAAGTCGCGGCCTTGCGGGTCGGCGTTCGCCGGGACCACGACGGTGCCTACGCCACCGCTTCAAAGCACCAGGCCAGAATACCCTTTTGCGCGTGCAGGCGGTTCTCGGCCTCGTCGAACACCACCGATTGCGGGCCGTCGATCACCTCGTCGGTGACTTCGTCGCCGCGATGGGCGGGAAGGCAATGCATGAACAGCGCGTCGGGCTTCGCCAGCGACATCAGCCTGGCGTTGACCTGATACGGCTTCAGGATGTTGTGACGGTGCTTGCCTTCCTTGTCGCCCATCGAGAACCAGGTGTCGGTGACCACGCAATCGGCGCCGCGAACCGCGGCTTCCGGATCGTTGCCGAGCATGATCGGCGCATCGGTCGCCTTGATCCAGTCCTTCATCGCCTTTTTCGGCGCGAGCTGCGGCGGGGTGGCGACGTTCAATTTGAACTTGAACCGCTCCGCCGCATGCGCCCACGACGCCAGCACGTTGTTGTCGTCGCCGGTCCAGGCGACGGTGCGGCCCTCGATCGGACCGCGATGCTCCTCGAACGTCATCAGGTCCGCCATCACCTGGCAGGGATGCGAATGCCGGGTCAGCCCGTTGATGACCGGCACGGTGGCGTGCGCGGCTAGCTCCAGCAGCGCATCGTGGTTGAGGATGCGGATCATGATGGCGTCGACGTAGCGCGACAATACCCGCGCGGTGTCGGCGATGGTTTCGCCGCGGCCGAGCTGCATTTCCGCCCCCGTCAGCATGATCGATTCCCCGCCGAGCTGGCGCATGCCGACGTCGAACGACACCCGGGTGCGGGTCGAGGGCTTCTCGAAGATCATCGCCAGCGTCTTGCCTTCGAGCGGCTTGACCGGTTTGGCATGAGCCTTCAGCTTCGCCTTCATGGCGACGCTCAAGGCGAGCATGTTGCGCAACTCCTTGGTCGGAAGCTCGCTGAGATCGAGAAAATGCCGCAGCGCCTTGCTCATTGCCCCGCCGCCCGTTTCAGCTGACCGCCGGAAAGCTTGACGCAGGCGCGCTCGAGGCGGGCCACGGATTCCTCGATCTCCGCCTCGGTCACGATCAACGGCGGCAGGAACCGCACCACGTTGTCGCCGGCGCCGACCGTGAGCAGCTTTTCGTCGCGCAACGCCGTCACCAGATCGCCCGACGGCACCACGGCCTTCAGGCCGATCAGCAGCCCTTCGCCGCGCACCTCCGCGAGCACGCCGGGGTGGCGGTCGACCACCGAGGCCAGCTTCTGCTTGAGCAGCAGCGACATCTTCTGCACATGCTCGAAGAAGCCGGGCTTGAGCATGACGTCCAGCACCGCGTTTGCGGCGGCGACCGCAAGCGGGTTGCCGCCGAAGGTCGAGCCGTGCGAGCCCGGCGTCATGCCGGCGGCCGCTTCCGCGCTCGCCAGACAGGCGCCGATCGGAAAGCCGCCGCCGAGCGCCTTCGCCAGCGACATCACGTCCGGCGTCACGCCGAGGCGCCGGTAGGCGAACAGCTCGCCGGTGCGGCCCATACCGGTCTGCACCTCGTCGAAAATCAGGATCAGGCCGTTGTCGTCGCAGAGCTGGCGCAACGCCCTGAAGAACGCATGGGGGGCTGCGCGCACGCCGCCTTCGCCCTGCAGCGGCTCGATCAGGATACCCGCGGTGTGCGGGCCGATCGCCTTCTTGACGGCTTCGAGATCGCCGAGCAGCACCTGGTCGAAGCCGTCCATCGGCGGCCCAAAACCTTCGAGATATTTCGGCGAGCCGGTCGCGGCCAGCGTCGCCAGCGTGCGACCGTGAAATGCGCCGTCGAAGGTGATGATGCGGTAGCGCTCGGGGTGGCCTTTGGCGGCGTGGTATTTGCGCGTGACCTTGATCGCGCATTCCATGGCTTCCGCCCCGGAATTGGCGAAGAACACGAAATCAGCAAAGCTTTGTTCGCACAGCCGTGCCGCCAGCCGCTCGCCATCCGGGCTCTTGAACAGGTTCGACATGTGCCACAGTTTTGTGGCCTGCTCCTGCAGCGCCGCGACCAGATGCGGATGGCAATGGCCCAGCGCATTCACCGCGACGCCGGAGGTGAAATCGAGATAACGCTCGCCGTCGGTCGCGATCAGCCACGCGCCCTCGCCGCGCTCGAAACCGAGATCGACCCTGGCGAATACGGGAAGCAGATGCGACGTCGCGCTTTTGGTCATGGCGATCACTGAAGGTTAGGGGCTGGTCGCCAAGCACGCATTGGCGCGATCGCATCAACAACCAGCCCCGGAAAAACAAAACGTGCCGCCTTTTCGGGGCGGCACGTGGAACCATTCTATGCGCACGGCGATAACTGTCAACAGGTCGCGGAGCGGCCTGCCCACCCCGCAGACTCCCGGCACCGTGGAAAAATCGGATTGCAATGCCTGGCTAACGGAACATGTGGACGCTCCCACGCGAACTCTTGCGCCGGAGTCACGCCATATTGTAGCTTCCGGGTTGTCGGGTACGATATCTCGTGCGGCAGTTCTGATCCTCACCCGTCCCAGTGTTCGGCGTAAACGCCCGGGCGCGCCTTTCGCGCCCGGCGAGGGCTAAGGGATTCTGCCAGCAGGGATTTTGACGGCAATGGGAGTCGCAGCGCCGCTTCGAGAATGGCCGGCGCGAGACGCAGGGGAGAATGCGATGACGGTAATGACCTGGACCGACGATCGCGTCGAGCAATTGAAGAAACTCTGGGAGGCCGGGCTTTCGGCCAGCCAGATCGCCGCGGAACTCGGAAATGTGACGCGAAATGCGGTTATCGGCAAAGTCCACCGGTTGGGCCTTTCCGGCCGCGCCAAGAGCCCCTCTTCGGCGGCGCCGCGCCAGCGCAAGGCGCGGCCCGCCCAGCACATGATGCGGGTCTCGCGGCCGGTCTCGCGCGGCAATACCGCGCTCGCGCACGCTTTCGACGTCGAACTGGAGCCGGACCCGATCGCTTACGACAATGTGGTGCCGATGAGCCAGCGGCTGTCGCTCTTGCAACTGAATGAGGCCACCTGCCACTGGCCGATCGGCGATCCCGCCAGTTCGGAATTCTTCTTCTGTGGCGGCAAGGCGCTGACCAGCCTGCCCTATTGCGCGTATCACTCGCGGATTGCCTATCAGCCGGCCTCCGACCGCCGCCGCCAGCCGCCGAAGCCGACGACGGTAAGGCGCCACGTATTCCATGTCGTCCCGGCGAACGCCGGGACCGATAACCATAGGTCTTCGTGGTTATGCTTGGCTGGCGCTCCATCCCACTTCAAAAATCAACATCGGTGGTTATAGGTCCCGGCTCAGCGCGGGACGACGAAGGTTGTTGTTCGCGGAAACTTACTCCGCCACCTTGGCGAAGCGATCATCCAGCGCGTAGCCGGCACCGCGCACGGTGCGGATCGGATCCTGCGCCTGGCCGGGATTGAGCAATTTGCGCAAGCGCCCGATATGCACATCCACGGTGCGCTCGTCGATATAGATATCGCGGCCCCAGACGCTGTCGAGCAATTGCTCGCGGCTGAACACCCGCCCCGGATGCTCCAGAAAGAATTCCAGGAGCCGGTACTCGGTCGGCCCGAGATCGATCGGACGGCCCGAGCGCGCGACGCGGCGCTTCTCGCGATCGAGTTCGATGTCGCCATAGGCCAGCACCGTGGCGAGCCGTTCGGGGCTCGCGCGGCGCAGCAGGCCCTTCACCCGCGCCAGCAGTTCCGGCACCGAGAACGGCTTGACGATATAGTCGTCGGCGCCGGTGGCAAGGCCGCGGACCCGCTCGCTTTCCTCGCCGCGTGCGGTCAGCATGATGATCGGCAGCGACCTGGTCTCCGGCCGCGCCCGCAAGCGGCGGCACAGCTCGATCCCGGACAGGCCCGGCAGCATCCAGTCGAGCACGATCAGGTCGGGCACGCGCTCCTTCAGCCTCGTATCGGCGTCATCGCCGCGCCCGACCGTTTCGACGTCGTAACCTTCGGCGTCGAGGTTGTAGCGCAACAGCGTGGTCAGCGCTTCCTCGTCTTCCACCACCAGAATGCGCGCGCTCATATGCGTAGCCTTCTCTAGTATGCGTGTTTTCCAGCATGCTGCAGAACTCTGCGTCAGTTTCCGGGCACCGTGGTGGCAAAGGCCGTCATGTCGCCCTTCGGGCGCTTGTTCGAGCATCTGCTGGCCTTCGATCATGTAGAACACGGTTTCCGCGATATTGGTGGCGTGATCGCCGATCCGCTCGATGTTCTTGGCGCAGAACATCAAATGAATGCAGAAGACCGATGTTGCGCGGGTCTTCCATCATATAGGTCAGGAGTTCGCGGAACAGCGAGGTGCAGATGGCGTCGACTTCCTCGTCGCCCTTCCAGACCGTCATCGCCGCCGGCAGGTCGTGCGCCGCATAGGCGTCGAGCACGGATTTGACCTGCGACTGCACGAGGTCGGTCATGTGCTCGAGGCCGCGGATCAGCTTCAGCGGCTGGAAATCGCTTTCGAGCGCCGCCACGCGCTTGCCGATGTTCTTGGCGAGATCGCCGATCCGCTCGAGATCGATCGCGACCCGCAGAGCGCCGACGATCTCGCGCAAGTCTACCGCCATCGGCTGGCGCCGTGCGATGGTCAGCACCGCGCGCTCTTCGATCAAGCGCTGCAGCTTGTCGATTTCGACGTCGGCGGCGACCACGCGCTTACCCAGGGTCACGTCGCGCCGGATCAGCGCATCAACCGAATTCGACGATCATGCGCTCGGCAAGTCCGCCCATCTCCGCGATCAGCCGGGTCAACTCTTGCAGATCGCTGTCGAACGCCTTGGCGGTGTGGTCTGATTGCATTCCGTTTCTCCCGCGGGGTGTGCGCGTCAGCCGAACCGGCCGGTGATGTAGTCCTGGGTGCGACGATCGGATCGGCGACGTGAAGATCTTGTTGGTTTCGTCGAATTCGATCAGTTCGCCGAGGTACATAAAGGCGGTGCGGTCCGATACGCGGGCGGCCTGCTGCATGTTGTGGGTGACGATCACGATCGTGTAGTCGGTTTTCAACTCGTCGATCAGCTCCTCGATTTTGGCGGTCGAAATCGGATCGAGCGCCGAGCAGGGCTCGTCGAACAAAATCACCTCCGGGCGCACCGCCACCGTGCGGGCGATGCACAGGCGCTGCTGCTGGCCGCCCGACAGGCTAAGACCATTTGCATTGAGCTTGTCCTTGACCTCGCCCCACAAGGCACCTCGCTGCAGGGCCTGTTCAACGCGGCCGTCTATCTCGCTCTTGGGCAGCTTTTCGTAAAGACGGATTCCGAAGGCGATGTTTTCGTAGATCGTCATCGGAAACGGCGTCGGCTTCTGGAACACCATTCCGATCCTGGCCCTCAGCAAGTTCAGATCCAGCCCGGGTTCGAGGATGTCCTTGCCGTCGAAGAGCACCTGACCTTCGGCCCGCTGGCCGGGTACAGATCATACATCCGGTTGAGAACGCGAAGAAGCGTTGACTTGCCGCAGCCCGATGGGCCTATGAAGGCCGTGGCCTTGTTCGCATAAAGCGGAAGGCTGACCCCCCTGAGCGCCTTCGACTCCCCATAATAGAAATTCAGGTTTCGGATGGCGATCTTCTCTCTGAGAACAGAACTACCTGTCAAAGGCGGCACAACAACAGGCGCAGTTGTAGCGGTTGCTATGTTCATGACGCTTTCCTCGATCCCGCGAGCGCGCGGGCCACAATGCTCATTGCAAGGACCGCAAGCGTAATTATCAGTGCTCCGGTCCAAGCCAGATCCTGCCAGTCCTTGTAGGGGCTTAATGCGAATTGGAAAATGACGGACGGTAAACTCGCCATTGGCGCATTGAGGTTCGTGCTGTAGAATTGGTTGTTGAGCGCGGTGAACAAGAGCGGCGCGGTTTCGCCGCTGATGCGGGCGACGGCAAGCAGTATCCCCGTGATGATGCCGGCTCTCGCCGCCCGGTAAGCGATTTGCCGGATCATCAGTGATCGAGGCAATCCAATCGAGGCCGCGGCCTCCCGCAACGTATCAGGCACCAGCCTGAGCATGTCTTCGGTCGTCCGAACCATCACGGGGATCACCAGAACGCCTGAGCACGACGGCGCCTGCAATCCCCGAGAAATGCCCCATTGGACGAACCATCACCTCGTAAATGAAGAGTCCGACCACGATCGACGGCGCGCTGAGCAAGATGTCGTTGATGAAGCGAACAACGTTCGTCAGTTGGCCATGCCGGCCGTACTCAGCCATATAGGTTCCAGCGAGGATGCCGATCGGTGCCCCGATCAACAAAGCCAATGCCGTCATGATCAGGCTACCGACGATAGCGTTGAGCAGTCCTCCGACCGCTCCTGGCGGCGGCGTCATTTCGGTGAAGACCCGAAGCGACAGTCCGCTAAAGCCTTGCCAAAACAGCACCCCGAGAATCAACGCCAGCCAAGCTGAGGCCAACGAACGTCGCGCCATAGGAGGCGATGGCGGCGAGTGTATTGCGGCGACGGCGGGAAGCATAAAGTGACTTGTCCATCAGCCGACCCTCCGCTCGATTCGAAGCAGCAAGTACCGAGCAATCGCGAGAACAATGAATGTAATGACGAAAAGGATCAGACCCAGCGCTATCAGGGAGGAGGTATAGAGATCGCCCACGGCTTCGGTGAACTCGTTCGCAATCGTTGCCGAGATTGTCGTACCCGGCGCAAGCAGCGAGGCAGAAATCTTGTGCGCGTTGCCGATCACGAAAGTCACCGCCATCGTTTCGCCGAGTGCCCGCCCAAGGCCCAGCATCACGCCGCCGATGACACCGATGCGCGTGAACGGCAACACGACATAACGCCAGACTTCCCACTGGGTCCAACCGAGGCCGTAGGCTGCTTCCTTCAACACCGGTGGTACCGCATCGAACACATCTCGCGAGATCGAGGTAATGAACGGCAACACCATGATCGCCAGAATGAGACTGGCCGTCAGAATTCCAATTCCGAACGGTGGCCCCTCGAATAACGTAGAGAGCACCGGCACATTTTCAAATGCCGCAATTATCGGGGGTTGCACATGTTGCTGCAGGAAGGGCGCGAGGACGAAGAGGCCCCAAATTCCGTAGATGATGCTGGGGATTCCCGCCAGCAATTCAATGGCAATACCGATCGGGCGACGCAGCAACAACGGGCAAAGCTCGGTCAGAAACATTGCGATCATGAGCCCGAACGGAACCGCTATCAGCATGGCGATCAGGGACGTGATGATCGTGCCGTAGATCGGGGCGAGCGCGCCAAATTTTTCGGTAACGGGATTCCAGCTTTGTGCCGTGATAAAGCTGAATCCAAATTCCTGGAATGCCGGCATTGCGCCCAAAAAGAGCGAGACGATCACGCCGCCAAGAACGATAAGAACCAGGATGGCCGAACTTTTGGTGAGTTGGTGAAAGAAGATATCGCCAACCCGGAGCTTGTTCAGGACCCGCGCCCGTTCTGCAACGTCCTGCGCTGCCAAATCAGTCCCCTGCCAAGTCGCGTCAACCACGGCCTCACCTCCTGATGCGCTCATCCAATCCTCGAATTGTTCGACCGGTGCTGCGTCAACGAATGGTGCAGAGGCGAAGGCGGGGAGCATGCCCCCCGCCTTCGGGAGATCAGTTGGTCACCGACAACAGCGGTTTGCCGCTGCCATCCTTGATATCCGCCGCCCACATTTTCTCGATAGCGGTTACGACCTTGGCGGGCATCGGAACGTAGTCCAGTTCCTCAGCCATTTTGCCACCGTTCTTGTAAGCCCACGCAAAGAATTTCAGGGCTTCCGTCGCAGCAGCGGGATCCTGCGGCTGGGTGTGGATCAGGATGAAGGTCGCGCCGGCGATCGGCCATGAGGAAACGCCCGGCTGGTCGGTCAGGATGACGAAATAATGGTCCGACTTTTCCCAATCGGCGTTTGCCGCCGCTGCCTGAAACGCTGCCGCGCTCGGTTCGACAGTTTTTCCATCCTTGTTGATCATGTAGACGGAGGTCATCTTGTTCTGCTTGGCGTAAGCATATTCGACATAGCCGATGGCGCCCTTGGTGTTGGCGACGTTATTGGCAACGCCTTCATTTCCCTTCGCGCCGATGCCGGCTGGCCACTCGACCGAGGTGTTGGCACCGACCTTCGATTTCCAGTCGGCGCTGACCTTCGAAAGATAGTCGGTCCAGATGAACGTCGTACCTGAACCGTCGGAACGATGGACAACGACGATGGCTTGCTTGGGAAGCTTGGCCGAGGGGTTCAACTTGGCGATTGCGGTATCGTCCCATGACTTGATTTCGCCCAGGAAGATCTTTGCCAAGGTCGTCCCGTCGAGCTTGAGGTCGCCAGACTTCACGCCCTCGAGATTGACCACCGGCACGTCTCCGCCAACGACGGTCGGAAACTGAACGAGACCGGACTTGGTCAAGTCTTCCGGCTTCAGCGGCATGTCGGAAGCGCCGAAGGTGACGGTCTTGGACTGGATTTGCTTGATCCCGCCGCCGGAACCAATCGACTGATAGTTCATGCCATTGCCGGTCTCCTTTTTATAGGAATCGGCCCATTTGGCGTAAATCGGGTACGGGAACGTTGCGCCCGCGCCGGAAATGTCCAAGGCGAACGCCGACGTCGATGCGGCCACCAGGCCGGCGGCGACGATAGCTTTCATGAAATTCATGGCTGGTCTCCATCTGGTGAGCGAAGCGCCTGACGCGCCCGATCGCGCTCACGCCGTCCGTTTAGGAGCGGTACGCGCTGCTTTTACGAAGGTTTGGTGACAGCTGGATGACGGAACCAAACAATTGAAATCGCTTGTCTTTAGGTCGATACTGGCGCTTTCGCCTGGGGAAAACAGGCGGTAAAGGTCGCGCCCTGTTTAGGCACGCTTTCGATCAAGAGCCGGCCGCGATGACGGTTAACGATATGTTTGACCAGCGATAAACCCAGGCCGGTGCCGCCCTGCGCGCGGCTGTCGCCGACATCCACCCGGTAGAACCGCTCGGTGAGCCGCGGCAGATGTTCTGGCGCGATGCCGGGACCGAAATCGCGCACCATCACGCGAACTTCCGGCACACCCTCGCCCGACATTGCGGAGATCAGCGAGACATCCACCTTGCCGCCGGAAGCGCCGTATTTCAGCGCGTTCTCGATCAGGTTCTCGAACAGCCGCAGCAACTCCTCGCCATCGCCCGCGATCATGACCGGCGCGTCAGGCAGATCGACATCGATCGCGACCTGGCGCTCCCGCGCCAGCGGTTCCAGCCCGTCGGCGACCTGCCGGATGATCGGAACGATATCCACCAGCGTATCGGGGCGGACGTGGGCGGAGAGTTCGACCCGCGACAGCGATAGCAGATCGTCGATCAGCCGCGCCATCCGCGTCGCCTGGGCGTGCATGATGGCCAGAAAGCGCTCGCGCGCCCTGGCGTCGTCCTTGGCTGGCCCCTGCAGCGTATCGATAAAGCCCGACAGCGCGGCCAGCGGTGTGCGCAACTCATGGCTGGCATTGGCGACGAAGTCGGCGCGCATTTCCTCGACCCGGCGCAGCGGGGTCTGATCGTGGAACGTCATCAGCATGCATTTTTCGGTGCCGCCGAACAGGGTCGGCACCGGCACCGGGGTGATGATCAGTTCCATCCAGCGATCGACCGGCACGTGGTCGAGATAGGTGGCGCGCCGGGACTCGGTCGTGGCGATGGCTTCGCGCAGCGCGGTGATGATTTCCGGCGATCGCAACGCGAACTGGGCGAGTTCGTTCTTGCGCAGCGCCGGCGCGAGCTGCGCCGCGGCGGCATTGAGGTGAATGACGCGGCCGGCGCGGTCGAGCAGTACCGCGGGATCCGGCATGCCGGCCACCACGGCGCTGACCGCCGGGGATTTAACCGGGCTTACGCCGCGGACATCTTCACGCGACACCACGGCATTGTGCAATCGCCACGGCACCAGCGCGGCTGCGGCGATGCAGGCAAAGACCGTGGCGGCGCGGACCGGCGACAATTCGCCGAACGCGACCAGGATCGCCAGCGACAGGCCGGCGGCAAGCAGAATAATGGCCGAATGCCGCAGCCGATCCGGCCACGGCGAGAAGAAGGAAGAAGGGGGCGCGTCAATTGCCATCGGACTGGCTTTCTCGCCATTCGGGTTCGCATCGTCAGGCGCCAGTGTCGCGACGCTCTCTCACATAGGCGGCCTCGCGCGTCGGCGTGGCGTCGAGCCCTGGCGTCGCCCGGCGCAGCCGCTTCATTCGCGCGCCCAGTATAACCTCGCGAAACGTCAGCAGGATTACAGATATGACGAACGGCGCGATATAATAGAGGACCCGAAACAGCAGCATCCCCGCAAGCAGGTCCTCCCGGTCCATCTGCCACAGGCCGACCAGCATGGCGGCGTCGAACACGCCGAGCCCGCCGGGAGAATGGCTGGCGAAGCCGAGCAGCGTCGCCGAGACAAATATGACCGCGACCACGACGAAGCCGAGGTTAGGCTCGTCCGGCACCAGAACGTACATCGCCAGCGCGCAAAAGCCGAGATCGACGATCCCGATCGCGATCTGAAGCAATGTCAGCGGGCCGCCTGGCAGCATCACGGTCCAGGGCCCGCGGCCGACCCCTCGCGGTTGGATCCAGACCCAGACCACATAGGCCGCCAGCCCGAGAATAATCAGAACAGCGGCCACGCGGTTCAGCCAGGGCGGGAGCTGATCGATCGCCGCCGCCGCCTCGGGATGATAGGCGATCCCCAGTCCCAGCACCGCGGCATTGCCGAGCCAGAAGGTCAGGCCGGCCAGAAAACAGATCTTTGCGACGTCGATCGCATTCAGTCCCCAGGCGGAATAGATGCGATAGCGCACCGCGCCGCCGCTGAAGACGCTGGCGCCGACATTATGCCCGATCGAGTAGCTGGTGAAGGCGGCGAGCGCGTTAACGCGGTAGGGTACATCGGCGCGGCCGATCGCGCGGACCGCGAACAGGTCGTAGAATGTCAGCGTGAAATAACCCGCCGCCACGAACAGCGCCGCCAGCGCAATCGAGCTGGGCTCGGTCTGCTTGATGGCCTCGACCACCTCGTCGACATCGATGCCCCGCAGGATATGGTAAAGCACGTAGCACGCGATCCCGATGACGGTGACGCTGATGACAACACCCAGCTTGTGCAGGATTTGCTTCTGGCGCAGAAACGAGATCGTCCTGCGTATTGCTTCCAGCATCTAGACCTCGAATTGCAATCCCACGACGACCGCGCCCGGGCGAACTTCGCCGCCAGCGCCACGCTTGCTCCCGGCAGGATGTGGTAGCGTGTTTTGGGCCGGAGTGGAATTCGCTTGATGTGAATAAAACGGAATAAAACGCGCTCCTTCAATATATTAGGTGAAGTAAATGGGGGGTTCGGGGAACCGGAATGCGCAGTTTTGCCGCATTCGCCCCCGCAGACCTCCGGCGCATTTCAGCTCTAGGCGGCCGGCGTGCTGCGCGAGAGCGCCCAGTCGCGCAGCCACGAACCCACCGCGCAGCCCAAGAGATAGGTCGCAAACATGATGAGACCGAGGTCGAGCCAGTAGCCAGGGCGGCCGGGGATCACGCGCGCCAGCGCGGCTGCGAGCAGCATTGCCGCCAATGCCGCCAGCCACCACGACGCCAGCTTCGATACGCCCGTGCCGCGATGGACCACCGCGATCCAGCCCATGGCCAGACCCAGCAGCACCGAGGCCAGCAGCCAGCCCCAATAAAATGTCGCCAGAAATGCCATTGGTTACCTCACCAGGAAATCGATGCGGCGGTTCCGCGCCTTGCCTTCGTCGGTATCATTGGTGGCGACCGGCTGCGAACTGCCGTAGCCGGTCGCCGTGAACCGGCTCGCAGGCAGGCCCGCTTTGACAAGATAATCCGTCACCGCCTGCGCGCGCTTCTCGGACAGCGCCTGGTTGAAGGCGTCATCGCCATCGGCGTCGGTGTGTCCGGCAATCTCGATGTTGGCGGTCGGACAGCGCAGCGCGGTTTCGACCAGGCGGTCGAGCAGACCGGCGGAATCCAGGTCGATGGTGGCACGCCCGGATTCGAAGCGAATTTTTCCCCTGGCCAGCAGTTCCGAAAACAGTTGCTGACATACCGTGGCATCGACCGGCGCGGCCGCGGGCTTGACCGAAAGGTCGGCCTTGACTTGCCAGCCTTCGGGAAAATCCTTGGCCAGGTTGCCGCGGATCTGAGCCACCGCCGCGTCATATAGCGCGTCGCCCGAAAGCTTTATCTCCCGGTCGCTCACCACCAGCGTACCCGTCGAGAGCCGCGACAACGCGCCGAGCGCCGGGACCACCGCGCTGACGAACCCGGAGGGCGCGCCGATGCTGGCCTTGAGATTGTCGACCACCTTTTCGCTGAAAAATTTGCGCGCGGCCGCCGCCGCGACCGCCGCGTGCACATTGTTGTCAGGCACATAGCCGGTGAGCGTCAGCGTCACCGCCACCGGATCCTTGTAGGCCTGAAAGATATAGGGTGGCGCCTTGATCTCATTGGCGGCGACCGAAAACCCCTCGGGCAGATTTTTCAGCGCGGCCGCGATCGCTTCGCGGCCGCCGAGATCGCGCGCCATGCCGGATAGGCTGACCTTGGTATCCGAAATCGTGACCTTGCCGTCTTTCAATTTTCCGATCTGATCAAGCAGCAGCAGGGCGGCATTGTCGAAACGCGGCGGCGCGCCCCGCGACAAATGCATCTGATCGACGACTTCGACGCCGCCAAGACCAGCGCGGGCCGCCTCGAGCAACCTGCCTTTGCTGGCCGGCAGCGGCGAACTGCCGCCCAGCGTGACCCTGGCGACGTCTCGCTCGGCCGACCAGACGAACGGCCTGGCTTCGGGAACGAGGCTGGTCTCGTCGTTGACCAGCCGCACACCCGCTACCGCTTCCACCGCGGCCACGGCGCTGCGGCGGCCGTCTTCCGAGAACGCATCCGCCGCAAAGCTGACGTCACGGCCGGAGACCTCGATCCTCGTCTTGTCGAGCACGGTGTCCTTCAGCGCTGACGTGGAGCGGGCGGCCAGGTCGGATTCCAGCGGCGAGGTGCTTGTCCAGGCCGCGATCGCCCACAAGACGGCCAGCGGAATTGTGCCCGGCCACCATTTGCTGCTCCACCTGAAAAGTCCGCGCATTCGAGGTCCCGCGGGGCCTGACTGCCCCGTTTTCCGAAGTTCGTGAGCTGTCGACGCATCCCCTGACACGAGCTTCGGAAAACAAAGGGGGCACTGGCAACACTATGATTTCAGGGTCGCTTTTCGATTTGAGGTTCCTGGCGCGAATTGGCGGAGCCGGCGCAGGAACTTCAAATCGGCGGCACTGGAAATAGAGAGAAAACAAACCCTTGCGGGGCTGTCAAACCCGAAATAACGGCGATGGTCCGGTAGCGGACGGCCGCCCGACTAACCGTTTCTTCAGCGGTTTGCCGCTAGTTTCGCGGTCGCACCCGAACCGGCCGTCCATTCCCGATGAAGCAGTTTCGCAACAGTGTCATCCGCGCCGGATTGGGAGCGCTGTACTTCAGCGGGGCGCATCATCTGCTGCGGCCGATCTTCTCGGGCGTCGGCGCCATTTTCATGCTGCACCATGTCCGCCCGCGCCGCGACGCCGAATTCCAGCCCAATCGTCATCTTGAGGTCGCGCCGGAATTCCTGCGCGCGATGTTGTCGCACCTTCGCTCCGACGGTATCGACATCATCACCATCGACGAGGTGCACCGGCGGCTGATCGAGCGCGATTTTTCGCGGCGTTTTGCCTGCTTTACCCTCGACGATGGTTATCGCGACAACCGGGATTTCGCGCTGCCGGTGATGCGGGAGTTTGACGCACCCCTTGCCGTGTATGTCACCAGCGATTTCGCAGCCGGCACGGGCAGGCTGTGGTGGATCGTGCTGGAGAAGGTAATTGCCGGGGCCTCCTCGATCGAAGTCCGAATCGGCGAGGTTGCGACCCGTCTCGATACCTCCACGCCGGCCGCCAAGCAGGTCGCGTTCGACCGTCTGCACGGCTGGCTGCGCGCTTTACCGGGCGAGCACGATATCCAGCGCGAAATTACCGCGCTGTGCGCGCGGCACGGCGTCGATGAAACCGTCGTTTGCCGCGATCTCTGCATGTCCTGGGACGAGTTGAAGCCGTTCGCCGACGATCCCCTGGTCACCATCGGCGCGCATACCATCACGCATTGCAATCTCGCCAAGCAGACCGAGGAAATCGCGAGCCACGAGATGGCGATCAGCCGCGCGCGAATTGAAAGCGCGCTGCAGCGTCCCGTCGTCCATCTCGCCTATCCCTATGGCGACAGGGCCGCGGCCGGCGCCCGCGAATTCGCGCTGGCGCGAGCGGCCGGATTCAAAACCGCGGTGACGACACGGCCGGGCATGATCTTTCCCGAAAGCGCCGATCGTCTGACCGCGCTGCCGCGGGTCTCGCTCAACGGCAACTATCAGGACGCGCGCATCCTGCCGGTGCTGACCTCCGGCGCCGCCACCGCGATGTGGAACGGTTTTCGACGCGTCGACGCGGCGTAGCTCATCCGGTCGTCCCCGCGAACGCGGGGACCCATATGCCGCGGCCCATCGGTTGGGCGATCGGGTAGTTACCTTTTGCAACAATCAGAGCCGGTGGTGATGGGTCCCTGCTTTCGCAGGGACGACGAAGCTGGCTTTCCTTGACTCGCCCAATCCTCGCGCCCAGAACCATGGGCAAAGCAAGGGAGAAACGCATGTTCAAGGATCTGTTTTCGCTGAAGGGCCGCATCGCTGCTGGTGACCGGGGGATCGCGCGGCATCGGCAAGATGATCGCGGCCGGATTTCTCGCGCAAGGCGCGGCCAAGGTCTACATATCAGCGCGCAAGGCCGGACCTTGCGAGGCCACCGCGAAGGAGCTCACGGCGGAATATGGCGGCCAATGCATCGCGCTGCCGATCGATATCTCCACCATGGCCGGGATCGAGATGCTGGCGGCCGAGATCAGGAAGCGCGAACCGAAGCTGGATATTCTCGTCAACAATGCCGGCGCGGCGTGGGGCGCGGACTTCGACGAGTTTCCGGAAAGCGGCTGGGACAAGGTGATGAACCTCAACCTGAAGACGCCGTTCTTTCTGACCAAGGCGCTGGCCGCGCCGCTGCGCGCCGCCGCCAGCGCCGAGAAGCCCGCCAAGGTCATCAACATCGCATCCATCGACGGCATCTTCGTCAACCCGCATGGAGACCTATTCCTACGCCGCGAGCAAATCCGGCCTGATCCACCTGACCCGCCGGATGGCGGTCAAACTGATCCGCGACCACATCGTGGTCACCGCGATCGCGCCGGGACCGTTCAAGTCCGACATGAACAAGGCGGCGCGCGACAATGCCGACGAGGTGTCGAAGCGCGTGCCGTCGGGGCGCATCGGCACCGATGAGGACATGGCGGGGGCTGCGATCTATCTCGCCTCGCGCGCCGGCGATTACGTGGTCGGCGCCACCATCGCGGTCGACGGCGGCATCGTCTACGCCAATCCCGGTATCAAGGGAGAGGGCTGGGATTAGGAGTATTCGTCGTGCCACTGCAAGACGACGTCGTCCCGGCGAACGCCGGGACCCATAACCACAGGATTTAGTGGTTGGACGAAAGCCGTCGAACAGCGTCTCTCACAACCAGCGCCGCGGCGTATGAGGTCCCGGCGTTCGCCGGGACGACGTAGAATCACGTCTCGATCTTCACATATTCGAAATCGCCGGGCTTGTTGTCGATCCCGACCTTGGGCGGCGAAATCCACGGGGCGAAGCCGCCGATCTCGGTCACCGGCGTCATCAGCGAGCCGATGAAATCGCCGTCGTCGGCGGAAGGCAGCCATTCGCTCTTGCGCCTGTTCCAGGTCGCATCGTCGATCAGCACGCCGTCGGGCGTGGCGTGAACGTCCCTGAATTCGCCGATCTGGCGGTGGAACGCGACGTTCGGCAAGGCCAGCTTGAAGTCGTAGCCGGCCGTTGAGATGATCTTGTTCCAGCGCAACAGGCCCTTGACGCAGTCCTGGGTGTAATCGTCGCGCAGCCGCATGTTGAGCGCGGTCAGCGCCGGCTCGTCGACGCGCTTGATCTGACCGTCCACCAGCTTGAGCACGGGATAGGTGGCGTTCTGCAGGCGGTGATCGTCCTTGATCTGGGTCTCGTGGTAGCGGCCCTTGATGCCGGCATTGAAGGCGTTGGCCGCATTGGTCGACACTTCCGAGCCGAACAGGTCGAGCGAGAGCGTGTAATGCAGGTTCAGCTTCTTCTGGATGGTCGGAAGATCGATCACCCCGAGCGCGCGGACCCTGGCGACATCGTTGGGATCGCTCGATGCCGGCGGCCTTCATCGCCTCGCAGGTGCGCTGCACGATGCGGCTGATGCCGGTCTCGCCGACGAACATGTGATGCGCCTCCTCGGTCAGCATGAAGCGGCAGGTGCGCGACAACGGATCGAAGCCGGATTGCGCCAGCGAGTGCAGCTGCATCTTGCCGTCGCGGTCGGTGAAGTAGGTGAACATGAAGAACGACAGCCAGTCCGGCGTCGCCTCGTTGAAGGCGCCCAGCATGCGCGGGCTATCGGCGTCGCCGGAGCGGCGGCGCAACAGTTCGTCGGCCTCCTCGCGGCCGTCGCGGCCGAAATATTTCTGCAAGCAGATAGACCATCGCCCAGAGATGGCGGCCTTCCTCGACATTGACCTGGAACAGGTTGCGCAGGTCGTAGAGCGAGGGCGCGGTCTTGCCGAGATGGCGCTGCTGCTCGACCGAGGCCGGCTCGGTGTCGCCCTGGATCACGATCAGGCGGCGCAGCATGGCGCGATGTTCGCCCGGTACTTCCTGCCACGCCGGCTCGCCGTAATGCTCGCCGAACGGAATGACGCGGTTCTCCTCCTGCGGCGCCAGCAGGATGCCCCAGCGGTAATCCGGCATTTTCACGTAGTCGAACTTGGCCCAGCCGCGCGGATCGACCGAATAGGCGGTGCGCAGGTAAACCAGCGACTGCTGGAAGCCCTCCGGGCCCATGTCGCCCCACCAGTTCATGTAACCGGGATGCCAGCCTTCCAGCGCCTTGAGCACCTGCCGATCCTCGCTGAGATTCACGTTGTTGGGAATCTTGGTCGAGTAATCGACGTTCATGATGTTGACGTTCATGGTGCGCTCCTTTGAGTCATTTTTCGTTATGTCCGGCCAAAGCAGCGAGCTAGCGAACGACGTGGATGGCCGGGACATCTGCGGAAGACGCGTTCGCGCTTTTGCCCGGCCATGACGCGGCAAAATTCACTAGACCCGCGTCATATCGAACTGCGCCTTCTGGCCGGTGCCGTAGCGGCGCAGCGCGCCGTTCTCGCCGACCGCGTTGGGGCGCTGGAAGATCCAGTTCTGCCACGCCGTCAGGCGCGAGAAGATCTTCGATTCCATGGTCTCGGGTCCCACGAAGCGCAAATTGGCTTCCATGCCGGTGAGGCTGTCGGGCGAGAAGCTGGCGCGCTCCTCGAAGAACACCCTGATCTCGTCATCCCAGTCGATGTCGTCGAGCGCGAAGGTGACGAGGCCGAGCGCCTCGGCCTCCTCCGCATCGAGCGCCTCGCCGATCCGCCCTGCGCGCGCGTCGAGATCCGTCGGGATCGGCCTGAAAGCGCGACTGCAGCCGGGTCAGGCCGTGGCTCATCGGGTACGGTCCGAAATTCATGGCGGAGAGTTCGATCGTCGGCGGGGCGCGGTTATCGCCCTGCTTCTGGCCGATCAGCATGTAGGAGCGGTCGGCGGCGAACACCAGTTCGGCCAGCGTGCCGACGAAGCACGAGCCGGGCTCGACCAGCGTCACCAGCGTGCGCGAGGTGACGTCGATGCGCTTGAGCACCCGCTTCCAGTACTGCCTGATTTCGTTGACCAGCCAGTGCGCCTTGTTGGCTTCCAGAAAGGCGTCGCAGGCAAGCACGTTGGCGCGCTCGCCATGCGACTTGAACACCAGCATCGCGGTCTCGAGTTCGTTGATGCGCAGATGCAGGATGGCATCGTCGAGCTCGCGCGCCACCTGCAGCGGCCAGAACGAGCACCCTTGCGCGATCATGCCGTCGATATCGGCCGGCGGGGCCGCATCCGGCGCACCAATCGAGATGGTGGCGATGCGCTGGGCGCGATCGATATCGACGCTGACCAGGCCATAGCGGATGCCGCTTTCGTCGATACTGCGCGTCAGCGGCTTGAGCGAAATGCCCTTGCCGTTGCCGTTGCGCCTTGAGGCGGCGGCGAATTCGCGTGCGCGCTCGGCGACCCTGGCCTCGAGCTTGCTGTTCGGCACGATCTCGTCGACGAGGCGCCATGCGACAGCCCGCTTGCCCTTGATGCCTTCCTCGATGGTGCAGAAATAATCGGCGTGGTCGCGGCGAACCTTGCGCTTGTCGACTACGCGGGTCAGTCCGCCGGTGCCCGGCAACACCGCCAGCAGCGGCACTTCGGGCAGCGCGACCGCCGCCGCACCATCGTCGGCGAGAATGATGTGATCGGTCGCCAGCGCCAGCTCATAGCCGCCGCCGGCCGCCGTGCCGTTGATGACGGTGACAAAACGCTGGCCGGAATTCTCCGATGAATCCTCCAGACCGTTGCGGGTCTCGTTGGTGAATTTGCAGAAATTGACCTTGTGGGCGTGGGTGGCGCCGGCCAGCATGCGGATGTTGGCGCCGGCGCAGAACACGCGGTTCTTGCCCGACCGCAGGATCACCACCTTGACGCCGGGATGTTCGAAGCGCAGCCGCTGCACCGCGTCGGCCAGTTCGATGTCGACGCCGAGGTCGTAGGAATTCAGCTTGAGCTGATAGCCCTCGAACAGCCCGCCATTCTCGTCGACATCCATGGTCAGCGTCGCGACGTCGCCGTCGACGGCAAGCTTCCAGTGCCGGTAGCGCGACGGATCGGTCTGAAAATCGATGCAGCTGGCGCCACCAGCGAGGACGCGATCTTCACCGGCCATAGGCCACCCTCACCTGATCTGAATTGTCTCGGTTAATATGCACAATAATTCATGTTTTGGATGCCGTCCAGACCCTTCAAGGTTCCAAATCCGGCATTTTGCTTCATATCCGGCCGGTGGCGCCGATTTCCACCCAATCGGCCTTGGACAGCGCCGGCTGCCCCAGTCTGACTTGCAGCCGCGCCACCAGCGCGGCCCGCGGAAAACCATCGACAAATCCATCGCCGCCGGCGATCGCCTTGCGGCTATCGAGCATATCGAGTTCTCCCAGCGCATCGCCCAGCAGTCGCGCGGCCGCATGAGGCTTGCCCATCCGCAAGCGGAGATTGGCGTTGGCGATCTGGATGCAGGCCCGCAGCAGGGTTCGCTCGCGGCCGCCCTGAGGTGCCGCGGCCCACACCGCTTCCAGCACCTCCTGCGCTTCCCAGAAATATCCGTTGTCGTTGAGCGCCAGCCCGTAGCGCAGGGCCGGGTGCCGCGCCGGAACAAAACCCTGGAAGCGCGCGGGCACCAATAGCTTGACTTGAGCCAGCGTTTCGTAATCGGCGTTGGCCGCGTCGGCCTCACCGGGGACATAGGCCCAGCGTGGCAGCGGCAGCTTGGCGGCACTTGAGGGAGGGATGCTCATGCCGGCATCGCGCCAGCCAATGCATTACGCCGCGCGCCCCTGCGAGCCTTCGTGGACGTGTAAAATGCATCCTGCAAATTCCGAGATCGCATTGAGCGTCGCCTCCGGCGCTTCGCGATGCGGCGAATGCCCGGCGCCCGGGATGATCGTCACATCGACCGGACAATAGCACTCTTCCCTGGCAATCTCGATCTGGCGGATAGTCCCATATTGATCGTCGGCGCCCTGCACGATCGCAACCGGGACGCGTATGTAAGCAAGATACTCCGAAATATCCCAGCTGCGGAATTTCGGATCGAGCCAGGCGCCGTTCCAGCCGTAGAAGGCGTTGTCGACATCGCCGTGCCAGCGCGCCAGTCTTGCCTTGAGGCCTGTGGTCTCATAGGCCTTCTTGATCTCGGCGATCGACGTCACCGAAATATCCTCAACGACAAAATGCGGCGCGATCATCGCCACGCCGCGCACGCGGTGATCGGCCACGCCGCCGGCATAGATCGCCGCGATCGACGCGCCGTCGGAATGCCCGAGCAGCAGGCCGCGGCGAAAGCCGATGCGATCGAGTAGTTTTGGCAGCACGTCGAGCGCCTCGATATGCATATAGTCGAGCGGACGCGGCAGTTTCACCGGCGTCGAAGCACCATAGCCCGCGCGCGAATACACCAGCACGCCGGTGCCGGTTGCGGCGGCGAGCCGGTCCGGAAAGTCTCCCCACAGCCCGGCCGATCCCAGGCCCTCGTGCAGCATGACGATGGTCGGCGCCTGATCGGGCGCGGCGCCGATCATGCGGTATTCGAGATCGGACGCGCCGATGCGGAGAAAGCCGGCGGGAGAGAGCGTCATCGTGCTTCACTGCTCCGTCATTCCGGACAGTTCGCGAAGTGAACTGATCCGGAATTCTCGAGGTGATTTTGCCGATCGAGATTCCGGGTTCGCGCTTGCGCGCGCCCTCAGATGTGCAATTGCACATCGGGGAATGACGAAACATCATTTGCTCGCCCCTTCCCGCAATTTGAACCGCTGGATTTTTCCGGTCGCGGTTTTCGGCAAGGTGTCGACGACGTCGATCCAGCGCGGATATTTCCACACTCCGATCTTCTGCTTGACGTAATCCTTCAGGGCATCCTGCAGGCCGGCCGTGTTCGCGCCGGCTCGCAGCACCACGAAGGCTTTCGGCTTGAGCAATCCTTCCGGGTCGGCCTCCGGCACCACGGCGGCTTCCAGCACCGCCGGATGGGTGATCAGCGCGCTCTCGACCTCGAACGGCGACACCCAGATGCCGGACACCTTGAACATGTCGTCGCTGCGGCCGCAGAAGGTATAGCGGCCGTCGGCATCGCGAATGTATTTGTCGCCGGTGCGGGTCCAGTGACCTTCGAACGTCTGGCGGCTCTTGCTGCGCTGGTTCCAGTAGCCTTCGCCGGCGGAGGGCGCATCGACCAGCAGCTCGCCGACCTCGCCGTCGGGCACTTCGCCGCCGGCCTCGTTCACCAGCCGCACCCTGTAACCCGGCACCGGGCGGCCCGAGGTGCCGTATTTGATATCGCCGGGCGAATTCGAAAGAAAAATATGCAACAGCTCGGTCGAGCCGACGCCGTCGAGAATATCGACGCCGAAGCGCGACTTCCAGGCGTTGCCGACCGATTCCGGCAGCGCCTCGCCGGCGGAGGTGCAGATGCGCAAGGCGCTGCCGCCGCGCTCGTTCTTCAGCGCCTCATCGTGCAGCATCGAGGAGAACAGCGTCGGCACCCCGAAGAAGATGGTGGGATTGTACTTGTTCATCAGCTCAAACATCAAAGCCGGCGTCGGCCGCTCGGAATTGAGAATGGTGGTGGCGCCGACCGACATCGGAAACGTCAGGGCGTTGCCGAGGCCATAGGCGAAAAACAGTTTTGCGGCCGACAGGCACGACGTCGTCCTCGCGGATCCCCAGCACCTGCTTGGCGTAGGTGTCCGCCGTCGCCGCCAGGCTGGCATGCAGATGCCGGACGCCCTTGGGCATGCCGGTCGAACCCGACGAATACAGCCAGAACGCCGGCTCGTCGGCATGGGTCGCGGCGGTGACAAATGAATCGCTCTCGCCCGCGAGTTCGTCGGACAGTTTCTTGTAGCCATGCGCGTCGCTACCGGAAACGATGACGTGATCGAGGTCCGCCATCCGCCCGACCATGTCCTTGACGACAGGCAGCAGCGCTTCGGAAATGAACAGCACACGCGCCCGGCAATCCGCCAGCACATAGGCGTATTGATCCGAGGTCAGCAGCGTGTTGAGCGGCACCGGCACGATGCCGGCGCGGATGGCGCCGAGGAACACCGCCGGAAAGTCCGTCGGTGTCGAGCATGATCATGGCGACCCGCTCCTCGCGGCGGACGCCGAGCCGGCGCAGCATGTTGGCGACGCGGCAACTTTGCTTCTGCAATTGCCCGTAGGTCAGCTCGGAAACGGTGTCGGTGAAGGCGAGTTTTTCGCCGCGGCCTTCATCGACATTGCGGTCGAGCAGCCAGGTCACCGCGTTGTAGACACTCACGCATCTCCCCCCGATTTTCTGAATTATAATTCATAGAAAGCCACCAGGTGCGCTTGCTGTCAATCCCGGCCGGCATTATGTTTCCGGTAGCGCCCACTCTTACCCAGCATTGCACGATGTCCCCTGAACTGGTCGATCAAACCATCCTGGCGTGCTGCAAACCGCAATTTCTCAAGGTTGCCCGCATCATCGTTGACGTCGCGACAGCTCTCAAGGTGCCGAAGCCCCTGGACGACCGCTTATTCATCGACGAAGCGCGCGAAAAACCGATGGGGACAGCGGTGGATTTCATCGCCGACCGAATCAAAGCCCTCGTCAAAGCCGGAACGCTGGAATCGGCGGGGAACCTCGATCGATGGCGATTTGGCGAAATTCGTTTGACCGGGAAGTAGAAACGAACAGCGGATATGACCGAAAATCCCGATCCCGAAACCGGCTTTCTCGAACAGCTCGGCCAACGCGTCCGCACCATGCGCGCGCTGCGCGGCATGTCGCGCAAGGTACTGGCGAAAGTCTCCGGCATTTCCGAACGCTACATCGCCCAGCTCGAAAGCGGCAAGGGCAACGTCTCGATCGTACTGTTGCGCCGGGTGTCGAACGCGATGGGCGCGCATCTCGAGGACCTCATCCCGGCAGCCGAACCGGCGCCGGACTGGCCGGTCATTCGCGACCTGCTGCGCCAGGCGACACCGAACCAGATCGCGCAGGCCAAAGATGTGCTCGCCGGCCAAAGCGCAGCGGCGCAGCGGCGGATGTCGTTTGCCGGCATCGCCCTGATCGGCTTGCGCGGCGCCGGCAAATCCACCCTCGGCAAGATGCTGGCGAAGAAAATCGGCTGGAGTTTTGTCGAGTTGAACAAGGAGATCGAGGCGCAGAACGGTCTGTCGGTCGCCGAGATCATCGCGCTGTACGGCCAGGAAGGTTTCAGGCGGATGGAGCAGGCCGCGCTCGGGCAATTGCTCAAGCGAAAGGAGCTGATGGTGCTGGCGACCGGCGGCGGCATCGTCTCCGAGCCCCTGACCTTCGACCTGATCCTGTCGTCGTTCTACACCATCTGGGTGAAGGCGGAGCCGGAAGAGCACATGGCGCGGGTGCGCAGGCAAGGCGATCTGCGCCCGATGGCCGACGACCGCTCGGCGATGGCGGAATTGCGCACCATCCTGAAGAGCCGCGAGCCGCTCTATGCCCGCGCCTCCGCGGTGGTCGATACCGCGGGGCTTTCCGTCGACGCCGCCGCCGCGCGTCTGATCGATGCGGTGGCGCCGGTGCTGCAGAGCGAACCGCGAATGTTCGCGCGGGGGTGAGGCCTCGCGGCCGGATGCGAAGCTTCCTTCAAGGCAAGGTCTCGAATAGGGTCGAGCGCCGCGAGCGCTGGGATGACCATGGAAGACCGGTCGAGGAAATTGCGATCATTTTTCGCCAGCCTGGTCTGCGCCGCAGCCGGAATCCGTAATCCCAGGATTGAGCAAGCCTTTGCTACCGTGAAGCGCGAATCTTTCGTCGGACCGGGTCCCTGGTCGATCAGCCTCGGCGGGCACGACTATGTAAAGACCCCCGATGATGACATAGCCTTCCTATATCAGAACACGCTTGTGGCATTGGACAGCGCCCGAGGCATCAACGTCGGTCAGCCAAGCTGGCATGCTTGTTGGCTTGCGGCACTCGATTTGAAGGAGGGCGAGACCGTTCTTCAGGTAGGCGCAGGGACCGGTTACTACACCGCGATCATCGCGCATCTGGTCGGCGCCGGCGGGAGGGTTCATGCCTACGAAATCGATGCCGGGCTTGCGGCCTGCGCCAGCGAGAACCTAAGAGGCCTGTCGCAGGTCGACGTGCAATCGCGATCCGGCGTCGCGGACGACCTGCCAAAAGCCGATGCGATCTATGTGTGCGCAGGCACCACCCAACCAAGCTGGACATGGCTCGATGCGCTGCACCCTCGCGGACGCCTTCTGTTTCCGCTGACGCCGATAGGCGGATTCGGCGGCATGCTGCTGATCGAACGTCCGGATCATGGATCGTGCTGGCCGGCAAAATTCGTCTCGCGCGCGAAGTTTATCAACCTGGAAGGCCGATCGGATCCCGATGCCAGCCGGCGTCTGACGGAAGCCTTCTCCAGTCACTGGGACCGGGTGCGATCTTTCCGGACCGATGACGCAAAGGACGATAGCTGCTGGTTT
This sequence comes from uncultured Alphaproteobacteria bacterium, assembly GCA_963735835.1. Lineage (GTDB taxonomy): Bacteria > Pseudomonadota > Alphaproteobacteria > Rhizobiales > Xanthobacteraceae > Bradyrhizobium. Next base: position 28,909 of record CAVTNA010000044.1, read on the forward strand.
GCGGGGGATGGCTGGTGGCTCTCCACCGAAACGGCCGATTCCGGCCCGGCACAACAGGCATGAAGATGATGTTCCTGCACGGAGATGTCTTGAAGAGCGCGACGGCAGGGCGCTCCCCTCCCCCGCGCGCATAGCGCGTGCGGGGAGGGGTCGGGGGTGGGGGTCTCTCGACGGGCTTGAACTCGCGGATAGTCCTCCTCACCCGGCGCTCAAGTGAGCGCCGAACTCTCCCCGCAAGCGGGGCGAGGTGAGCAGCTCACACCCCCAGATACCGATGCTGCAGCTCCGGCTTGGCGATCAGCTCTTCCGAGGTCCCGCTCCATACCGCCCGTCCCCGCTCGATGATGTAGTGGCGGTCGGCAATGCGGGTGAGATTCTCGATGTTCTTGTCGATGACCAGGACCGATTGACCGCGCGCCTTCAGCATCGACAGGCAGTGCCAGATTTCGTCGCGGATCAGCGGCGCCAGCCCCTCGGTGGCCTCGTCGAGAATCAGCAGGCGCGGATTGGTCATCAAAGCGCGGCCGATCGCCAGCATCTGCTGCTCGCCGCCCGACAGCGTGTTGCCCATATTGTTGCCGCGCCTGGCGAGCTGCGGAAACAGCGCGTGGATCTTTTCGATTTCCCATGGATCGGGGCTGTCGAGACGGTTGCCTGAAGCAGCCACGAGATTCTCGCGCACCGTCAGGTTCGGAAAGATCTGACGCCCCTCGGGAACGAGGCCAATGCCCAGTTGCGCAATCCGGAACGCGGGCAGCTTGCGGACATCCTGTCCGGCAAAACGGATCGCGCCCGCGCGCGCCGGGGTCAGTCCCATGATGGAGCGGATGGTCGTGGTTTTTCCCATGCCGTTGCGGCCCATCATGGCCACCATCTCGCCGGAGCGAACCGACAACGACAGGCCGAACAGCACCTGGCTCAGGCCATAACAGGTCTCGATCCCATCGACTTCAAGCAGGGGCGCCGGCTCAGCCATGACGGGTCACCGCGTGCTGCTCGCCGAGATAGGCGCGCTTGACCTCCTCATTCTGGCGGATCTCCCCGGGCCGACCGGAAGCGATGATGCGCCCGTAGACCAGCACGCTGATGCGGTCGGCCAGCGCGAACACGGCGTCCATGTCATGCTCGACCAGCACGATGGAGACTTCCCGCCGCAATTCCCCGAGCAGCTTCACCATGCGCGCCGATTCGGTGATGCCTAGTCCCGCCATCGGCTCGTCGAGCAGCAGCAATTGCGGCCGGGTGGCGAGCGCGACGGCCAGTTCGAGTTCGCGCTGCTCGCCATGGCTCAAGCGGGAAACCACGACGTCGCCGCGATGTCCAAGGCCGACCCGATCCAGCGCGGACTGCGCCGCCTTGCGCAGATGGGTTACCTTGCGGGCATTGTCCCAGAAGTGGAAGGAGTGACCGTCATGGGCTTGAGCTGCCAGCGCCACATTGTCCGATGCGGTGAAGTCGGGCAGCAGCGAGGTGATCTGAAACGAGCGCGCCAGTCCGAGCGCACTGCGGCGCCAGGCCGGCACGCGGGTGATGTCCCGACCCGCCAAATGAATGCTGCCGGAATGCGGCAGCAATTGCCCGGTCAACTGGCTGATCAGCGTGGTCTTGCCGGCGCCGTTCGGTCCGATGATCGCGTGCAGTTCGCCGCTCGCGACATCGAGCGAGACATTGTCGGTCGCCACGATCCCGCCGAACCGCCGGACCAGTTTCTCGACGCGGAGCAGGGGTTCAGCCACGGGAGAGCCTCCCCAGCAGCCCGTCGATGCCGCCGCGCCCGAACAGCACGATCAATAGCAGCAGCGGACCCATGATCATCGCCCAGTATTCCGTGACCTGCGAGAGGAATTCTTCCAGCACCAGATAGACGACCGCCCCTATCACCGGGCCGAACAACGAGCCCATGCCGCCGAGAATGACCATCACCATCAGATCGCCGGAGCGGGTCCAGTACATCACGGCCGGGCTGACGAAGTCGGTGTTGTTGGCGAGCAACGCTCCGGCCAGACCGCACATCGTGCCTGATATGACGAAGCAGACCAGCCGGTAGCGCGTTGCGGGAAACCCGATCGCCTGCATGCGCTGCTCGTTGGAGCGCAGGCCCTGCACCACCATGCCGAAGCGCGAATTGACGATGCGCCAGATCAGATAGATCCCGCCGAACAGACAACCGAGGCAAAGATAATAGAACTGCACGCGGTTCGACAGATTTATCAGACCGCCGAAATCGCTGCGCTTGTTGATGGTCAGGCCGTCGTCGCCGCCATAGCGGGCAAGCCCCGAGGCGACGTAGTAGGCCATCTGCGCAAACGCCAGCGTGATCATGATGAAATAGACGCCGCGGGTGCGCAAGGAGAGCGCGCCGATGACAAGCGCGAACAGCGCCGAGGCAGCCAGCGCCACCGGCCACTGGATGAAACCGGAGCCGATGCCTTCGGCCGCGAGCATGCCGACCGCATATCCGCCGATCCCGAGATAGGCGGCGTGGCCGAAGCTCATCATCCCACCATAGCCCATGACGAGATTGAGGCTTGCCGCGGCCAACGCGAAAATCACGATGCGGGTAAACAGCGTCAGCACGAACAGGTTTCCGCTCATCGAGGTATAGAGCGGCAGCAATAACAGCCCGATCACCACCAGCGCCGCGACGGCATTTCGGGAATTGAGCAAGCTCATCGCCGGTTGGCCGGAAAAAGCCCCTCCGGCCGCACCACCAGCACCACAGCCATCAGCAGATAGATCAGCATCGAGGACAGCGCAGGCGCCGCGGTCGAAGCCGCCGCGCCGCTCAGGATCTTGCGCAGCAAATCGGGCAGGAAGGCGCGGCCGAGCGTGTCGATCATCCCGACAAAGATCGCGGCCAGGAATGCGCCGCGGATCGAGCCGATACCGCCGATCACGATGATCACGAAGGCCGAGGATCAGGATGTTCTCGCCCATCCCGATCTGGACGGTCAGGATCGGCGCCTGCATCAGCCCGGCGAGACCGGCGAGCGCGGCCCCCAGCCCGAACACCAGCGTGTAGAGCAGCTTGATGTTGATGCCGAGCGCCCCGATCATTTCCCGGTTGGACGCGCCGGCGCGGATCAGCATGCCGATTCGGGTTCGCATCACCACGAGATAGAGAAAGGCCGCGACCAGGAGCGAGACGATGATGATTGCCAGGCGATAGCTCGGATAAAACACGCCGGGCATGATCCGGATCGGCACCGTCAGCCAGGCCGGCAGCGGCAGCGCAAGACCCGCCGGGCCCCAGATCAGCCGCACCGCGTCATTGAAGAACAGGATCAACCCGAATGTCGCCAGTACGTGATCGAGATGATCGCGGCCGTAAAGGTGCCGCAAGGCGACGAATTCCAGGACGATCCCGAGCAAAAGCGTCGCGCCGAGCGCAAGCAATACGCCGATGACGAAATTTCCGGTCCAGGCCACGAAAGTCGCCGCGAAGTAGGCGCCCATCATGTAGAGCGATCCATGCGCCAGATTGACGAAATCCATGATGCCGAAAACGAGTGTCAGTCCCGCCGCCAGCAAAAACAGCAGCAGGCCGAACTGCAATCCATTCAGGAATTGTTCGACGATCAGCAGCATGGGCACTGAATATTAGCTGGAGCGGCTGGCATTGTTTGAAGCGTCTTGTCCACGGGTTCAGTTCACCTCTCCCCGGCGGGGTGAGGGATGCTGAAACTAACGATAGGCCGTAACCCCTCACCCCATCCCTCTCCCAACGGGAGAGGGAGCACATTTCCGCTGCCGTTACAGCTCAATCTAATCTCATAATGCTTCAAGAAAACAGCGGCAGCGCGCCGGCGCCGCCGCTGTGTTGGGCGAGATCCCCGCATTACTTCATCGGGCATTTATCGTGGAATTGGTCCTGGTTGTCCTTGACGATAGTGGCCATGGTTTTCAGCGAGAGCTGGCCGTCGGCCCCCTTCACCACGTCCTGCAGATAGAAATTCTGGATCGGCATGTGGTTGTTGCCGTATTTGAACGGGCCGCGCAGCGATTTGAAATTCGCCTTCTCCATCGCCGCCTTCATCTCGTCCTTCTTGCTGGTGTCGCCGTTGACCGCCGCCACCGCGCTGTTGATCAATTGCGCGGCATCATAGGCTTGCGCGCCGTAAAAGCTCGGGCGCAGGCCGGGGTACTTCTTGAGGTAGTCGGCGACGAACTTCTTGTTCTGCTCGTTCGGCAGATCGTTCACCCACTCCTGCGCCCCGGGCACGCCGAGCGCGTTTTCCTTCTGCAGCGGCAGCGTCGTCTCGTCGATGGTGAAGGCGGTGTAGAGCGGCATCTGCGCCTTGAGGCCGGCCTGCGTATATTGATTGAGGAACTGCACGCCGGCCGCGCCCGGATAGAATACGAAGATCGATGCGGCGCCGGACGCGCGCGCCTTGGACAATTCGGCCGAGAAGTCGAGCTGGGTCGGCCACACCGTATATTCCTCGCCCTTGATCTCGCCCTTGAAGGTGCTCTTGACGCCGGCCAGCATGTCCTTGCCGGCGGCATAATTCGGGCCGATCAGGAATACCGACTTGACGCCTTTCTGGTTCATGTATTCGCCCATCGCCTGCGGCGTCTGGTCGTTCTGCCAGGAGGTCGAGAACACGTAGGGCGAACAAAGCTCGCCGGCGAGTTGCGAGGGACCGGCGTTGGCGACGACCATCATGGTCTTCGCATCCACGACCGGCTTCAGCGAGGCGAGCAGCACGTTCGACCAGATATAGCCGGTGATGAAGTCGACCTTGTCGGACAGGATCAGCTTCTCGGTCTTCTGCTTGCCGACATCCGGCTTGAACGTGTCGTCCTCGTAGATCACCTCGACCGGCTTGCCGCCCATCTTGCGGCCCAAATGGTCGAGCGCAAGCTCGAACGAATTGCGCATGTCGTTGCCGATGACCGCGGTCGGGCCGCTGAAGGTAGAGACAAACCCGATCTTGATGGTATCCCCGGCCAAGGCCGGGTTTGCCAGCGCCAGCGCCGTCGCGCCCGCCAGCCAGAATGCCGTTTTCATAACCGTCTCCCTCCTCGTTATTTTGATTTTGCTTATTTCCGCCAGCCGGTCGACCTGTCCCGATTCCGGAAGCGCTCGGCTCCGTCCCGGGCCTCTGTTTCTCAAGTGCCGTGATTTGTGCGCGATGTCTTGGGCTGGCAGCAAGCAGAACCGGCGGCTCCCTCTTAGAACCTTCGGCCCATTGCAAGTGTTTGTGCATCATAATTCGTATCAGCCGCGGATGGCAAGAATTATAGTGCTGGTTGTTTGCGGCGCCCCCGCATACAGGTTTGAGCCGGCCGGGGCGATTGCCGGCGATGTCCCTTGCCTATCGATCGATTAGCAAACCGGCCTTGGACCGGATGCCCGAATGGTACTTTATAGACGTCCGCAGCAGCCTGAAATCGAAAGCCGCAATCCCATGACCGCAGCGCCGTCAAAGCTCCATCGCGTGGTGATCGTCGGCGCCGGCTTCGGCGGGCTGGAGACGACCCATCGGCTGGCAGGCGCGCCGGTCTCAATCACGCTGGTCGACCGGCGTAACCATCACCTGTTCCAGCCGCTGTTGTATCAGGTCGCCACCGCGTCGCTGGCGACCTCGGAGATCGCCTGGCCGATCCGCTATCTGCTGCGCGGACGGCAGGAGGTCACGACCCTGTTCGCAACGGTGAGCGGCGTCGACGCAGCCGGCAAACGCGTGCTGCTCGATGATGGCGACACCTTGCCGTATGACACCCTCGTGCTCGCCACCGGCGCGCGGCACGCTTATTTCGGGCATGACGAATGGGAGCCGTTCGCGCCGGGACTGAAGACACTGGAGGACGCCACCACCTTGCGGCGGCGCATTCTGGTGGCGTTCGAGCGCGCCGAGCGCGAGACCGATCAGGAGCGGCGCTCGGCGTTGATGACCTTCGTCATTGTCGGCGCCGGCCCGACCGGCGTTGAACTTGCCGGCACCATTGCGGAGCTGGCGCGGGACACGCTGCCGCCCGACTTCCGCAACATCGACACCCACCGCGCGCGCGTGGTGCTGATCGAAGCGGGCCCACGCGTGCTGGCGGGTTTTCCCGACGATCTCTCGGCCTACGCCCAACGCTCGCTGCAAAGCCTCGGCGTCGAAGTCGTGCTCGGGCAGGCGGTCACCGAATGCTCGGCCGACGGCGTCGTGTATGGCGGCCAGCGCCTGCAAGCCAAAACCCTGATCTGGGCCGCGGGCGTGCGCGCCTCGCCTGCCGCCGAATGGCTGAATGCCGCCGCCGACCGCGCCGGCCGCCTGCAGGTCGAGCCCGATCTCACGGTACCGGGCCATCCCGATATTTTTGCCATCGGCGACACTGTGACGATCGCGGGTCCTGACGGAAAACCGGTACCCGGGATTGCGCCCGCGGCGAAACAGCAGGGACGCTATGTCGCCGCGTCGATCAAGGCGCGGCTGCGCGGCGAAATGCCCGCACCGTTCCGCTACAAACATTCCGGCAGCCTGGCGCAGATCGGCAAGCGCAAGGCGGTGATCGATTTCGGACGCATCAAATTGCACGGCGCACTGGCATGGTGGATCTGGGGCATCGCGCACATCTATTTTCTGATCGGCCTGCGCAACCGGCTCAGCGTCGCAATTAGCTGGCTGTGGATTCACGCCCGCGACCAGCGCGCCGCGCGGCTGATCACGCAGGGCTCGAGCAAGGTGGCTGGCCCGGCAGCCGACTAAAGATCCTGCTTAAGAAATGAGCAAACTTGATCGAGCGACCTGGCCGACGTGTTGTGATCGGCATCCAGGAAATCAGCCAACTCCATGATAACGTGCGACCATTCCCGCGATTGGACCTCGCCCCGCAGATGTACACAATGGCACACCGCTTGCTTCGATCGGTTAAGCAATTTGAGCCCCGGAGGGCAGCCGGCGCGGCAAAGCCTGAGCCGGCGATTTCCAGGAATCGGAGTCTTGCGTGACTGAAACCGTCGCCGCGATCATCGCCGCGCATCGCGCCGGCACCATGTCGCCCGCGCAAACCGTGGCGCGCAGCTATCAGCGCATTCGCGATCGTAACGACCCCGCGATCTTCATCAGTCTGCGCGATGAAAGACAGGCGCTGGAGGAAGCCGAAACGCTCGCCGGGAAAGATGCGTCGCGGCTTCCGCTCTACGGCATTCCCGTCGCGGTGAAGGACAATATCGACGTCGCAGGCCTTGCCACCACCGCCGGCTGCCCGGCCTTCGCCTATTCGCCCTCGCGCGACGCGACCGCGGTGGCGCGGCTGCGCGCCGCCGGCGCCATCATCATCGGCAAGACCAATCTCGATCAGTTCGCCACCGGCCTCGTCGGCGTGCGCTCGCCCTACGGCATTCCCAAGAATCCCCTGCGCGGCGACCTCATTCCGGGCGGATCGAGTTCGGGGTCGGCGGTCGCGGTGGCGGCCGGTCTGGTGCCGCTTTCGCTCGGCACCGATACGGCCGGTTCCGGCCGCGTGCCCGCGATGCTCAACAACATCGTCGGGCTGAAGCCGAGCCTGGGGCTGGTCTCCACGGCAGGCCTGGTGCCGGCCTGCCGCACGCTCGATTGCGTATCGGTGTTCTCGCTGACCGTCGACGACGCGATGACGGCGCTATCGGCGATGGCGGGCACCGATTCGGCCGATCCGTATTCGCGCAGCCGGCCGCTGGCGCAGACATCGGCGTTTCCCGCCAATCTCAGGCTGGCCGTGCCGCGCGACGGCCAGTTGATCTTCTTCGGCGACAAGGCTGCGGAGGCGGCCTATGGCGAGGCGCTGAAACGCTGGAGCGCGCTCGGCGCCACACTGGTCGAGTTCGATCTCGAACCGCTCTATGAAACCGCGCGGCTGCTGTATGAAGGACCGTGGGTGGCGGAGCGTTATCTCGTGATCCGCGATCTGCTGGCATCGTCACCGGACGCCATTCATCCGGTGACACGCGAGATCACCATCGCCGGCGCGCGGCCTTCCGCCGCCGACACCTTCGCGGCGCTGTACCGGCTGCAATCCCTGCGCAAGACGGCCGAGCGCGCCTTCGCCGGCATCGACGCGCTGCTGCTGCCGACCGCGCCGACCGTGTACTCCACGGCGCAGGTGCTGGCCGATCCGATCGAACTCAATAGCCGGCTCGGCACCTACACCAATTTCGTCAATTTGCTCGACCTCTGCGGCCTCGCGCTGCCCGCGGCGATACGGCCTGACGGCATCCCGTTCGGCATTACGCTGCTGGCGCCGGCCGGGCAGGACGCCCAGCTCGCCAGCATCGGCCGCGTCTTCCACGCCGATACCGGGCTGCCGATGGGCGCGAGAAACCTGCCGCAGCCGCCGCTTGCGACCCTGGCCGCGGGCGTGGCCGGCGACGAGATCGCTATCGCGGTGGTCGGTGCGCATCTGTCGGGCATGGCGCTCAACGGCGAATTGAAGACGCTCGGCGGACGATTGCTGGAGGCCGCCCAAACCGCGCCGGACTACAAGCTCTATGCGCTCGACACCACTCCGCCGAAACCGGGCATGCTGCGCGTGGAGACGGGAGCGGGATCATCGATCGAGCTCGAGATCTGGGCGCTGCCGGCGGCCGCCTTCGGAAAATTCGTCGCCGCGATCCCGCCGCCGCTGTCGATCGGCACCGTGCGGCTTGCCGACGGCCGCGGCGTCAAGGGTTTTATCGTCGAAGCCGCCGACGTCGCCGGCGCGCGCGAGATCTCCGCCTTCGGCGGCTGGCGGGCGTTCGTGGCGGAAGCCGCGGCGGAGTGAGTTGACACTACGGCGGCGTAAATTGCGCCAGATCGTTGATGCCGATCGACTGCTCCAGCGCGGCGACCCGGCGCACCATCATCTCGAATCCGTCGCCGCCGAATTTCTGGTGTTCCTTGCGTTCGAAATCTTCGGCCATCGCGCCGTATTCGTGCGGCGAGACGATTTCCCGCAACAGCGGAAACAGCTCGGTGTCCTCACGCGCCGCGTGCGGCCGGTACATCGCGATGAAGGCTTTGACCGCCGGCACCAGCCTGCGCCGGTCCTCGCCGTCGCTTGCGGCTGCCGGCGGCGGATTGCAGGATCGTCTCGGTGACCTTTCGGCCGGCTTTGTGCTGCGCCAGCAGGATGTCGACCAGAGGGACCAGCTTGCCCGCCTTCCTGAAGCGCGGGAACAATGCCTGCTCCTCCGATTGCTCGTGATAATTCTCGATGAAGTCCCGCACGACCTGCGCGGCGCCGTTCAGCACCGCGGGGTCGAAATCCTCGTTGCCGTCGAATTTCCGCAGGGCCGCCTCATAGATCAGGAGGACGCGGTCGAGCACGCCGTGCTCGCGCATGAGGTCTTCGGGCGGGGTAACCTCCGCCTCCTTCTCGGAACCATGCCGCTTGTCGCGAGCCTCGGCGAACGCCGGCGGGAGGATCAGTCCCCCGCCATCGCCGCGACAGAAGCGGCTTTCAGAAAGTGACGTTTTCCGATTTCGACCGGAGCCGCCATGGCGCCCTCCCTGACAGAATGTTGCCTCACGCCGACTTGCGCCAGGCCGCTTCGTTCTTCTTCTCGTAATCATCGAACGCCTTGATCAGGCCGTTCAGCACCTCGGCGGAGGTTTCGAACATGGCGGCAAGCTGCGGTTCGCCGACCTTGCCGATATCCTGACGCAAATGCGTCACGGTTTCCTCAAGGCGCTTCTTCATTTTCTGGGTGTGATGTTGCGGGTTCTTGTCGGAGGCTGAGGTCATCGCGGTTTCTCCCTCACATTTCTGGACCGGGAGAAACGCGCCGGCCGTGGAGGGGTTCCCCGGGTTTTAGCCTACACCGACACCGCGTAGAGCTCGTATTCGCCGCGCACCAGATCGATATGCGCGCGCATCGCGGCCGCCGCGCCGACGCGGTCGCCGCGCATGATCGCCACCACCACGCGGTCGTGCTCGGCGTGCGATTTCGCCAGCCGGCCGAGATTGCGGAATTGCGCACGCCGGAACGGCTGCACCCGGACCCGCGTCGCCAGCGTCATTTCGGCGACATAGGCGTTCTGCGAACCGGCATAGATCGCGTTGTGAAAGCGTTCGTTGATTTCGTGAAAGCGGTCCGGATTGCCGGCGTAGCTCAACACCCGCAATTCCTCGTGAATTGCCTCCAGCCGGTGGCGTTCCACCGGCGGCATTCGCTCCGCGGCGAGACCGGCGCACAGCGCTTCCAGCTCCGCCATCGCCTCGAACATCCCGGTCAGCCGTTCGATCGAGGGCCGCGCCACCACCGCGCCGCGATGCGCCCTTGCATCGACCAGGCCGGAGGCCGCGAGCTGACGCAGCGCCTCGCGCACCGGCGTCCGCGACACGTTGAATCGCCGCGCGATGTCGGTCTCGTCGAGCGCCGCTCCCGGCGGCAGCGCGCCGCGCACGATTTCGTCCGCCAGCTGCAGGCGCAGTTCTTCCGCGCGCGTGATCTTGTCCGGATGGGGCGAGGCGCGGTCGACGCGGCGAACCACCGCCTCCGGCTCGTCGGCTCGACGTGGGGCGGCGCCGGCCGGAAGATCGTCAAGACTCATGTCTTTTGATCCCGCGGTTCGTCGATAATGCTGACATGGGCGGCGACGATTTTCCAGCCTTGCGGAAATCGCACCCATGTCTGCATCTGCCGTCCAACCCTGCCCGGCGCGGAATCGCGATAGAACAGTGTCGAGGCGACCGCCGTGTCGCGGCCATAGGTCGTGATGATCGTCTTCGCGGTCCTGCGCATCAGCCCCACCGGCGAGCGCGCCGCGCGAAACGCGGTGATCGCGTCATGGCCATAGAGATTTTCGCCGATGCCATAGCGAAGCGTGCGGGCGTCAGCGCGGAACAAATCATCGAGCACGGCGACGTCGTTCGCCACCAGCGCCTTCTCGTAGCGCTCGAACTGTGCGGTCACCTCGGCAAGCACGTCGGGGAGATCGACCTGCATCTCTATAATCCCCTCGGTGGCGGCGCGGAGGCCAGGCCGGCGCGCTCCAGCGCGAAAGCCACGCGCAGCGCGATATCTTCCCGCCAGGGCGCGGCGATGATCTGCACGCCGATCGGCATCGGCTCCAGCGGAACGGGCACCGCGACCACGGGAAGCCCGATGAAGGAAATCGGCTGGGTGTGGATGCCGATGTTGGCGCGCACCGGCAATTCGACGCCGTCGAGCACGAACGTCGCCTGTCCGAGTTTTGGTGCGATGCAGGGAGTCGCCGGCGCGATGATCACATCGACCGATTTGAACAGCTCCAGCACCCGCTCGCGATACCAGCGGCGGAATTTCTGCGCGCGGTCGACCAGCGGCGCCGGGATCATCGCGCCCGCCAGCAAGCCGGTCGCGCACCGCCGGATCGAAATCGTTCGGCCGCTTGCGCAGGCGATCGAGATGCAGCGAGGCACCTTCGGCTGTCGGTGATGACATAGGCGGCGGCGCGGGCGCGCGCGGCTTCGGGAATTTCGACGACGCGCGTGGTGCCGAGCGCCGTGGCGACGCGGGCGACGGCCTCGGTCGCTTCGGGGAAAACGTTGCTCTGAAAATATCCGCCGGCGATCGCAATCCGCAAATCGCCGATGTCCTGCGCCAGCAGCGGCGCTCACTGGTTCGGCGGCGCGCGCGGTACATGCCGCGTCGTCCGGGTCAGGTCCCTGCATCGCGTCATAGGCCAGTGCGAGATCGCCGACGTTGCGCGCGAACGGACCGAGATGATCCAGGCTCGCGACGAACGGAAACGACCTGGCACGCGACAACCGGCCGTAGGTCGGCTTCAGCCCGAAGATTCCGCAGAACGACGACGGCACCCGGATCGAGCCGTTGGTGTCGGACCCCAGCGCCAGCGGCACCAGACCGCCGCCGACGGCGGCGCCGGAGCCGCCCGAGGAGCCGCCGGTCATCCGCGTCACGTCATGCGGATTGCGCGACGGACCGTCATGCACGTTCTCGCCGGTGAAGTCGTAGGCGTATTCGCCCATGTTGAGCGCGCCGACCAGCACCGCGCCGGCCGCCTCCATCCGCTCGATCAGGGTGGCGTCGCGCGGCGACGGCGCGAGTTCGCGATTGATCTTCGATCCGGCGCGGGTCGGCAGGCCCTGCACATCGAACAGGTTCTTGACCGCGAACGGCACGCCGGCGAGCGGCCCGGGATTTTCCCCGGCAGCGATCGCGGCATCGATGCTCGCGCGCTTTCGCGCGCGCGCGATCGGCGGTCACGTCGGTGAAGGAATTCAGAACGTGATCGTGTCTGGCGATCCGCGCCAGCGCCGCCTCGGTCACGCCGAGCGCCGACATCCTCCTGCCGCCACGGCTTGCGCGATTTCCGCGGCCGACAGCCCGTCACTGTCTGCTGTCATGGCGAGATCAGGCTGTAAAGACACTGGCCGGCTCGGTTTCGTCTGGCAGCGCGAATTCATCGACCAGCCGCGCCAGCCTCAGCGATACCTCGAGATTGGCGCGTACCGCCGGCTTCCAGGCGTCCTCGACCGGCAGGCCCAGGGCTTTTGAGACGGCGTCGATATAATCATCAAGCGAACCAGCGGCCATCGTTCCCTCTTCGGTCGGCGTTCAGTGAACCGGCAACGGCGGATGCGAAATCGCCGTCAGCAGTTCCCTCGTATAGGCATCCTGCGGGTCGCCCAACACGCGCTCGGACGGACCCTGTTCCACGATTCGTCCCGCCCGCATCACAATGACACGATCGCACAGCAACCGCACCACATTCAAATCGTGCGACACGAACAGATAGCTCATGCCCATCGACTGCTTCAGATCCTGCAGCAGATTCAACACCACCGCCTGCACGGATACATCGAGCGCCGCGGTCGGCTCGTCGAGAATGACCAGCTTCGGGTGCAGCGCAATGGCGCGCGCGATGCCGACGCGGGCCTTCTGGCCGCCCGACAATTGATGCGGGAAACGATCGAGCAGGTTGACCGGCAGGCCGACCAGACCGGCCAGTTCCTCGCAGCGCGCGCGCAACGCGTCGCGTCCCCTGATGTCGCCGAGCTGCATGATCGGATCGACGATCGCACGCGCGGCGGTAAAGCGTGGATTGAGGCTGTCGGTCGGATCCTGAAAGACCATCTGGATGCTCTTGCGCAGCGGCAGCCGCGCAAACGCATTGGGCATGATGCTGCCGATCTCGTCGCCGTCGAACATGATGCGGCCTGAAGTCTGGTCCAGGAGCCGCATCACCATCATCGAGGTGGTGGACTTGCCGCAGCCGGATTCGCCGACCAGACCGACGCTCTCGCCATGGCCGACGCTGAAACTGATGCCGTCGACCGCGCGGAATTGCTCCGTCACGACCGGCGGCTTGCGCGCGAACAGCTTTGTCAGCGGCGTGGCGGCATCCTGGCGCGGATATTCCTTCACGAGTTTTTCGACAAGCAGCAGGGGTTTTGTGAAGCGTCGCCGCTGGAATCCTTCGCCCTCTCCCCGCTTGGGGGGAGGGTCGGGGTGAGGGGCTCCCTCCGCAAGCGCGACACGTGGAGAGGCCCCCTCACCCGGATTGCTGCGCGATCCGACCTCTCCCCGCAAGCGCGGCGAGGTTGAAGGAAGCGAGTTTGCCGCCAAATCTTCCTCCGGCAGGAGATCGCGCAAGGAGGCGCCGAGCCGCGGCGTCGCGCGCATCAGCTTCCTGGTATAGGCGTGTTGCGGCCTGGCGAAGATATCGGCCGACAATGCGGTCTCGACCACCCGGCCCTTCTCCATCACCGCCACGCGATCGCAATAGGCCGCCGCCAGGCCGAGATCGTGGGTGATCAGGATCGTCGACATGCCCCGGCGTCTTGGTCAGTTCGACGATCAGGTCCATGACCGCTTTTTGCGTGGTGACGTCGAGACCGGTCGTCGGTTCGTCCGCGATCAGAAGCTGCGGATTGCAGGCCAGCGCCAGCGCGATCACCACGCGCTGGCACATGCCGCCGCTCAGCTCGAACGGATAGGCGTGATAGCGCTCGCGGGGACGCGCGATCTTGACCTGCTCCAGCGCCTCGATCGCCTTTTCGCCGCGATCGCTGACCTGCGACTGCTGCACGTGCTGGCGCAGCACGTCCTCGATCTGGTCGCCCACCTTGCGGATCGGATTGAGCGCCGCGCGCGGATTCTGGAAGATCATCGAGATTTCGCGGCCGCGCAGGTCGCGCATCTGGTCTTCGCTGGCGGTCCTGACGTCGATGCCGGAAAACATCACCGAGCCCTCGGCGATCTTGCCGGCGCGGTCGAGAATCCGCATCACCGCATAGGAGGTGACGGACTTGCCGGAGCCGGATTCGCCGACGATCCCGAGCGTCTCGCCCTTGGCCACGGTGATATCGACGTGCTGCACCGCTTTGACGATGCCGCGCCTTGTGGCGAATTCCACCGTGAGATCGCTGACGTCGAGCAGCGGCTGCGCGGTCATGGTCCTGTCCTCACGTCCTTCGCTGCGGATCGACGATGTCGCGCAGGCCGTCGCCGAGCAGGTTGAAGCAGAACACCGCGACCATCAAAGCGAGGCCCGGAAACAGCGCGATCCACCATTCGCCCGACACCATGAAGCCTGCGCCTTCCGCGACCATGATGCCCCATTCGGCGGTCGGCGGCCGCACCCCGAGCCCGATGAACGACAGACCGGCGGCGTTGAGGATCGCGTAGCCCATGGTCAGCGACATCTGCACGATCATGATCGGCATGATATTGGGCAGGATGTGCACCAGCAGGATTCGGAATTCGCCATTGCCGGACAACCGCGCCGCCTGCACGAAGCCGGCGTCGCGCCGCACATTGGCTTCGGCGCGGGCGACCCGTGCATAGAGCGGAAAATTCACGATCGCGGTCGCGATGATGATGTTCTGCACGGTGTTGCCGAGCGCCGCCACGATGCCCATCGCCAGCACGAACAGCGGAAACGCCATGATGGTGTCGGCGATGCGGCCGACGATGCGGTCGGTCCAGCCGCCGAAATAGCCGGCGGCGATGCCGGCCAGGCCGCCCATCAGGAACACCAGCGCCACCGACGCCACCGCGATGAAGGTGTCGAGCCGCGTCGCCACGATGACGCGGCTGAAGATATCGCGGCCCAGCTGGTCGGTGCCGAACCAGTGCGCCGATGACGGCGGCTTCAGCGCCGCCGCGGTGTCGGACGCCAGCGGATCGTGCGGAACGATGTAGGGGCCGAACAGCGCGGCAAAGACGATGACGATCAACAGGCCGAACGCGAAGGCGGTGACGCGGTTTTCGCCGAGCACATAGCGGGTGTGCTCGAAGATCGCCGATAGCCCCGAGGTGCGCGCGGGAGTGACGGGTTCAACGGCTGGCGCAACGCTGCTCATGCTCACCTCACCCTTCAAGCCTCACTCTCGGGTCGATCACGCCATAGAGAATGTCGATCGTCAGATTGAGCAGCACGTACATGACCGCCATGGTCAGCACGAAGCCCTGCACCGGCGCGAAGTCCGACGAGATCAGGGCTTCCACCGCGTAGGAGCCGATGCCGGGCCAGGCGAACACCTTTTCCACCAGCACATTGGCGCCGAGCAGGAACGAGAACACCATGCTGAGCGTGGTGATGACCGGCAGCATCGCGTTGCGGAAGGCGTAGGTGACGATCACCGTGCCGGGCGACAGGCCGCTGGCGCGCGCGGTGCGGACGAAATCCGACGACAGCACCGCCAGCATCGAGGCCCGCGTCATGCGCGCGATCGGCGCCAGCGAGAAGATCGCAAGCGTCAGCGCCGGCAGGATCAGCTGGCTGAACGCGGAGCGGAAGGTTTCGAAATCGCGCGCGATCAGGGCGTCGATCAGGTAGAAGCCGGTCACCGCCGGCGGCGCGCTGTAGAACACATCGAGCCGCCCGAGCGGCGCCGGCGACCATCCGAGCCTGAAGTAGAAGACATAGACCAGCACCAGACCGGTGAAGAACACCGGCAGCGATACGCCGGCGGTCGTCGTCACCCGGCAGAGATGGTCGATCCACGAGCCCGGCCGGGTTGCGGCGAGCACGCCGAGCGGCAGCGCGATCACAATCGAGATGACGAGCCCCAGCAGCGTCAGCTCGGCAGAGGCCGGCAGGCGGTTGCGGATTTCGGTCGCGACCGGCTGGCCCGTGGTGAGCGAGTTGCCGAAATCGCCGTGGGCGAGATCGGCGGTGTAGCGGAAGAACTGCTCGATCAGCGGCTTGTCGAGACCGAGTTTCTTGCGGATCTGCTCGACCGCCTCCCTGGTCGCCGCGGGCCCGGCGAAATACGCCGCGGGATCGCCGGGCAGCGCGCGCGTCAGCAGGAAGGTGACGATCACCACCCCGATCAGGGAGGGAATCGCGAACATCAGCCGCTTGCCGATCATGGTCAGCATGGCGCACCGGCGATTTGCGCGGCGGCGCGTGCCGAGGGGGGTAGCCGCGAGTCCGGCGCGCGTGGCTCACCCCCCTCCCTAGCCCTCCCCCGCAAGGGGAGAGGGAATGGAAGAGCGAACTCCGCTCCCAGAGGAGCGAAACCAATACCAGCCGAGGTGTCGCGCGGGCGCATCACGCCGTTACGCCTTCACCAGCGCGCGGTAATCGAGCCTGCGGTGGAACCAGTATTGATAGCCCGAGACGTTCTTCTGCATCGCGACGTTGACATAGGGCTGATACAGCGGAATGCGCGGAATGTCGGCGAAGGCCAGATCGACGAAACCCTTCACGTCCTTCTCGTAGGTCGGCTTGTCGCCGATCGCGGCGGCGTCGACGGCGCCATGAATCAGGTCGTCCATCGCCTTCGACTGATAGCTCATGGTGTTGAAGATCGAATTCTTGCCGTCGTAGCACCAGATGAAGAAATATTCGGGATAATCGAGCCAGCCGGAGAACACGTTGGTGTAGAGCGGCAGCACCTTCTTGTTGAGTTCGGTGCGCCAGTTGGCGCCGGGAATCTTGTTGATCGTGGTCTTGATTCCGATCTGCGCGAGGCTCTCCTGCACCAGCACGCAGAGCGGCTCGTTGACGCCGGCAAATCCGAGATCGAACGACAGCGTGGTCTCGAAACCGTTGGGATAACCGGCCTCCGCCAGCAGCGCCTTGGCCTTGTCGATGTCGGTGGTGAATTTCGTCGGCTGCGGCCACGCCACCTCGGTCGGCCTGACCGGCGGGCGCGCCGAACATCGGCTTGGCCAGTCCGAACAGCACCGCATCCATGATCTTCTGGTAGGGAATCGCGCAGGCGACGGCCTGCCGCACCTTGATATTGTCGAACGGCGGGTTCTTGACGTTCATGCCGATGTACTGGATGCCGTTGGAATACGGCACCGAGACGATGTTGAGCTTGCCGTCGCTCTTCAGCTCGACGAAATCCTTGTTCGGCAGATCGTAGGAGATATCGGCATCGCCGCGCTCCAGCAGCGCGCGGCGGTTGCCGGCCTGCGGCACCATGCGCCAGATCACGCGCTTGACCTTGGGCAAGGGACCGCCGACCCACTCGTCGTTGCGCTCCATGATCACTTCGGTGCCGGCGGTCCATTTTGTCACCTTGTAGGCGCCGGAGCCTGCGGTCTGCTGTTTTGTGTACTCGAGGCCCCACGGGTCTTTCTCGCTGGCGTTCTTCTTCACCAGTTCGGAATTGATCACGCAGGGCACGATCACGGCGAGATCGGGAATGGTCAGGCGGTCCTTCCTGGCAAAATCGATCCGCACCGTGTTGTCGTCGACGACGACGAATTGCTCGGGCTTGGTCAGCGAGCCCGCGCCCATCTGGAAGGTCGGGAAGCCGCCGACGCTGACGGCGCGATCGAGCGACCACTTGACGTCCTTGGCCGTCACCGGCGCGCCGTCGTGAAATTTCGCGTTCTTCTTCAGTTTGAAGGTCACCGACATGTCGCCGACATTCATGTCTTCGGCGAGTTCGGGCTTGAACTTGTCGCGGTCGTAATACGGCACGCCGCCGGGACCGCTTTTCATCTCGTGGCTGATCAGGCGGTCGTAGCAATTCCACGACACCTCGTAGCCGGGCACGTTGGTGCCGACGCCGTGAATGTCGAGATTGTTGGGACCGCTTTCCGACACGATCAGCAGCGTCTCGGAGCGGGCGTCGGCCTTGGCGGGGGACCAGATCGCAGGCGCCGGCACCAGCGCGCCGGCGGCTACGCCGGTGACGGATTTCAGAAAATCGCGACGCTTCATTGACGGCTCCAACGCACGTGGGAATCGGCTTTTGGAGCAACTTCGCAAGGTTCGTGCCAAATCTTAACGAAAGCTTAACGCCAGCCTAACTGCATGATGAACGTTTCGAAATATCGCGCTTCTCGGCGAATCGCAACGCCGGCACCCATTGCATACAAAGAGACAGCTTTGCCTATTCTGAGGCAAATACTCAGGCGCCTTTTCTTGAGCGGCGGGCTCCGACCCTGTCATGCGGCAAAGTCAGACCATCATTCGAGGGGCGACATGGATTACGCACCAATCAACTTTGGCAAGAAGCTCGGGCTGTACGACGAGCGGTGGCAGCCAAAGGTCATCGCCGAAATGAACGACTACCAGTTCAAGTCGATCCGACGACGCGAGGTTCGCGGCCTCTACCGGTCCGGGTTGGCCCGCTCGAACTGACGCAGCAGCCGGTTGCCGCGCTCGACCGCGGAATCCATCGCGGCCTGCGCGGATTTCTTGCCGCAGAAGGCCTGCTCCAGCTCGTCGTCGATCACGTCGCGGATCAGGACGAACGATCCGAGCCGCAAGCCCCTCGAATTTTCGGTCGGCGGTTTCAGCGTCATCTGCTCGATCGAGATCGCCGTGCCGGGATTGCGGTCGTAAAAGCCCTGCGCGCGGGTCAGATCGAAGGCGGCGCGGGTAATCGGCAGGTAGCCGGTGTTCTGGTGCCAGGCGGCCTGGATCTCCGGCTTCGACAGGAAGCCGAAGAATTTTGCCACGCCCTTGTATTCGTCGCGCGGCCGGTCGCGCAGCACCCACAAGGTCGCGCCGCCGATGATGGTGTTCTGCGGCGCGCCGGCGACGTCGGGCCAGTACGGCAGCATGCCGTAGCCCACCTCGAATTTCGAATTGGCCTTGATGTCGGCGCGCGTCGCCGACGAGCCGATGAAGATTCCGCATTCGCCGTTCTGAAACCGCGGCTCCGCCGTCGTGGCGCGGCCGCTATAGTCGAACACTTTCGTGGTCTGCCATTCCGCCAGCTGCGCGATGTGCCGCACCACCACCGGATTGTTGAAGTTGAGCACCGCGTCGAGACCGCCGAAGCCGTTGGCCCCGGTCGAGATCGGCAGATTGTGGAAGGCGGAAAAATTCTCGACATTGATCCAGGACGGCCACGACGTGGTGAAGCCGCAAACCGCGCCCGAGGCGCGCAGCCGCTTCGCCGCCGCACCGACCTCCGGCCAGGTCTTCGGCGCGACTTCGGGATCGAGGCCGGCGGCGCGGAACATATCCTTGTTGTAATACAGGATCGGCGTCGAGGCGTTGAACGGGAACGACAGCATGTTGCCGGCGACATCGGCATAATAGCCGGTAACGGCCGGAAGATAGGCGGCCGGCGAAAACGCCTCCTGCTGGTCCCGCATCAGTTCGAACACCGGATAGATCGCGCCCTTCGCCGCCATCATGGTCGCGGTCGCGATCTCGTTGACCTGGACGATGGCGGGCTGGCTGCGCGAACGAAACGCGAAGATCGCCGCCGTGACGGTTTCGGTGTAATTGCCCTTGTAGCTCGGCACGATCCGGTATTCGGATTGCGAGGCGTTGAAATCGCGCGGCCAGCTTCTCGAGCTGCCGCCCGAGTTCGCCCGACATCGCGTGCCACCACATGATATCGGTGACCGCGAGCGCCGGAGACGTCGATGGTGAGCCGCCGCGGCTAGCGGCAGCGAGTTGCAAAAATCTCAAAGCCGATTTCACAAGTCAATCCATTCCAGTCCGCGGTGCGAAACGCCATCCTGGGCTTACGCGCCCTGATGAAACCCCGCGCCGCGGTTTCAATCCGCAAAGACCGCAGTCGCAGCGCACAATTGACGACATCGGCGCGGCTGGCAGAGAATGGCCATCCATCGCCGGCTTCTGCCTAGAACAACATTGAACCTTTTCTCCCGCCGACCGACATCATCATAAGGGGATAGTTGCCTGTGTACAGCCGCGCCGACCTTTCGCGGACGCGTAGCACTCGTCGTTGCGCTGTTTTTGACGGCGGTCTCGACGAGCGCGGCCGCGCGGGAATTTCGCGCCGCCGATACCCAGAGCGAGGACTATCCGACCGTCCAGGCGCTGCGCTACATGGGCCGCCTGATCGCGGAGCGGACCGGCGGCCGCCATCAGATCCGCGTCTTTCATTCGCGCCAGCTCGGCGAGGAAAAGGAAACCATCGAGCAGACCCGCGTCGGCGCCATCGATCTCAACCGCACCAATGTGGCGCCGATCGGCACCTTCGTGCCGGCGATGAACGTGCTGGCGCTGCCGTTCCTGTTTCGCTCGATCGACCATCTGCACAAGGTGCTCGATCGGCCAGATCGGCAACGAGATCCTGGCAGCTTCGAGCGCCACGGATTTGTCGGGCTGACCTTCTACGATTCCGGCGCGCGCTCGATCTACAACAGCGTGCGGCCGGTCCGCTCGCTGGCGGACATGAAGGGCCTGCGGATTCGCGTGCAGCAATCCGACCTGATGTCCGACATGATCAGGGCGCTCGGCGCCGAGCCGGTCGAGCTGCCCTACGGCCAGGTGCTGACCGGGCTTGCCGACCAAGCTGATCGACGGCGCGGAGAACAACTGGCCGTCCTATCGTCACCACCGGATCATTACAAGATATGCCGGCTACTACACCCTGACCGAGCACACGATGGGGCCGGAAGTGCTGGTCATGTCGCTGCAGGCCTGGGAGAGCCTGTCGGCCGAGGATCGAGGTGATCTTCCGCGACGCCGCGCGCGAATCGAGCCAGTTCATGCGCGAGCTGTGGAACGGCGCTCGAGGAGCGTTCGCGCCAGCAGGCGCAGGCCGCACGGCAACACCATCATCGACCGACTTCGATCGCAAGCCGTTCGAGGCCGCGATGGCCGCAATCTACGCGAAAGCGCAGCGACGATCCCGCGACCGCGGCCAATTGATCGAACGAATTCGCAAGGTGGAGTGAACTCGGCTTGGCAGCACTCCGGCAGGACCAGACCGCGGAACGGCGGCGCGAGCCTCGCCGCGCGCGGCCGTGCCGGCATCGTCGGGCTGGTCCGCGCCGTGCCGATCCGCTGGCGCATGCTGTCGATCGCCGCGCTGAACTCGGCGGTCGTGGTGGTGCTCGCCGCCATGATCTGGAACGGCGCCAAGGTGCTCAGCTCGGCCTGGGACGACGTGCGCCAGGTGCGGGAGTCCGACAAGATCCTGGCGCTGCTGGAGAGCGAGACCAGCCGCCTGCAGAACCTGATCCATCGCTACATCAACCAGCCGAGCCCGGAGCTGTTCGCCGAGATACTGCTGCTGCACGAGCGCGGTGCTCGGCACGCTGACGCACGCGCGCCTCGATCGACCCGATGCTGTCGGGCTCGGTCGAGGAGCTGCGCGCGCGTCACCGAGCGCTTCCTCAACGGCTTCGGCGAGGTGCGCGACGTGCAGACCACCATCTCGAAAACCTACGAGGACGAGGTGCTCGACCCCGGCCAAGGAGATGGCCGGGCTCTATTCGATCATCGAGGGCGCGATCGGCCAGCGCGACGCCCTGATCTGGCCGTCGCTCGGAAAATCGCGCGAGGCCTTCACCGCGATGCTGGTCGCCGCCAACGCCTATTATCTGTCGCTCGCGACCGCATGCCGCCGACGAAGCCCGCCGCAACACCGAGACGATCGAGCAGACCATCCCGGTCATGTCGATCTCGCCGACAACGACCTGCAGCGCATGGCGCTGCAGCGACTGCAGCGCGCGGGCCGCGGCGTTGCGCGAGGGCCTCACGAAATTGTCGCGAGCAGCTCGCGACCCGGACCGAGCTGTTGCGCAACACCATCGACGCCAACCAGGCCGAGCCATCGGCGCGATCGACGAACTGTCGGTCAAGATGCGGCAGCGCGAGCAGAAGGCGCAGGCAGACGTTCGACCACACGCTGGCCGACATCTCTCGCAAGGTGCTGTCGATCGCCGTGATCTTTCTCGGCATCATCCTCACCGTCGGCGTCCTGATCGCGCTGCAGCATCCGCCTGCCGCTGCAGCAGATCATGGCGGCGATGCACGCCATCACCTCGGGCGATTACGACCGCCAGGTCCAGGGCACGAACGCCCGCGACGAGATCGGCGCGATGGCGCGCGCGGTCGAGGTGTTCCGCGAGAACGCCATCGCCAAGCGCAAGACCGAGGACGAGTTGCGCGCTTCGAAGGAGAAGGCCGAGGGCGCGCTGCTCGAACTGCAACGCCGCCCAGCAGAACCTGATCGACGCCGAGACGCTGGCCGCGCTCGGCGGCCTGGTCGCCGGCGTCGCCCATGAGGTGAACAACCCGATCGGCATCAGCCTGACGGTGGCGTCGAGCTTCGCGCGCCGCGTGCGAAATGTTCGAGGCCGAGCTGAAATCCGACGGCGCCGCTGCGCCGCTCGCAGCTCGAGGAGATTCGTCGCGGGCCTCGCGCGACGCCGCCAACCAGCTGGTGGCCAACCTGCAGCGCGCCGGCGAGCTGATCCAGTCCTTCAAGCAGGTCGCGGTCGACCGCTGCGCACGCGGAGCGCCGGCAGTTCGCTCTCAGCGAGGCGACCGACCAGATCATCGCCAGCCTGCGGCCGGTGCTGAAGAAGTCGCCGATCACGCTGTCGGTCGACGTGCCGGAAGGCCTCATCATCGACAGCTATCCGGGCTCCTACGGCCAGATTCTGACCAATCTGTTCCTCAACGCCGTCAATCACGCGTTCGCCGACGGGCGCGCCGGCGACCATCTCGATTTCGGCAAGGCCGCGCGGCGCGCGACGACGTCGAGATCATTTTTGCCGACGACGGGGTCGGAATGACGCCGGACGTGCAGCGGCAGGCGTTCGACCCGTTCTTCACCACGCGCCGCAACGAGGGCGGCACCGGCCTCGGCCTGCACATCGTCTACAATCTCGTCACCCAGCAGCTGGGCGGCCGGATGATGCTGGATTCAAGGCTGGGACAAGGCACCACATTTCGCATTATCATGCCGCGGGCCGCCAAGGGCGGCTCCGGCAACCGAAGACACAGGCAAGCGACGGGACCCCGCAATGGCCGAACAGGACGATGTCGTCCACCTGATCGACGATTCCGGAGCCGCTCCGGAGGCTTCGACCGCGCGCAATGGAAGGTCGCCGTCATCGACGACGACCCGGCCGTGCACGACGGCACGCGCTTTGCGCTCAGCGACTACAATCTGAACGGCCAGACGCTCGAAATCCTGTCGGCCTATTCGGCGGCCGAGGGCCGCAAACTGATGCGCGCGCATCCCGATATCGCCGCCGTGCTGCTCGACGTCATCATGGAGACCGACGCCGCCGGCCTCGATCTGGTCGAGTACATCCGCAACGAGCTCAAGAACGAGACCGTCCGCATCATCCTGCGCACCGGGCAGCCCGGCCAGGCGCCGGAGCGCCGCGTCATCGTCCAGTACGACATCAACGACTACAAGGCGAAGACCGAGCTGACGGCCGACAAGCTGTTCACCTCGCTGACCGCGGCGCTGCGCAGCTATCAGCAGCTCGAGCGCATGGTGCAGACCCGGCGCGGGCTGGAAATCATCATCGAGGCCGCCTCGACGCTGTACGACTTCAAGTCGATGCAGCGGCTCGCCGAAGGCGTGCTGACGCAGCTCGCCTCGCTGCTCAATGTCGATTGCGCCGGCATCCTGGTGCTGCGCGACGATGGCGGCGCTCGGCACCGATTTCTCGGTGCTGGCCGGCTCCGGCTGCTACAGCCGCTTCATCGGCACGTCCGGATCAAGATCGCTCGATCCGGACGTGCGCCAGCTGGTGGAAGCCGCGTTCCAGCGCCGCAAGAATGAGTTCTCCGATCACCGCACCGTGCTCTACATGCGCACCGGCAGCGGGCGCGAAGTCGTCGTGGTGCTGCAGGCGGAGCGCCCGCTGTCCGATACCGACCGCGCGCTGGTCGAGATTTTCTGCAGCCGGCTGTCGATCGCCTTCGACAACGTCATTCTCTACGAGCAGCTGCACGAGGCCAACACCCAGCTCGAGGACCGCGTCGCCCAGCGCACCCGCGCGCTGATGCAGGCCAACCGCCGGCTGTCGTCGCAATGGTTGCGGCTGCAGCGCGCCAACGGCTTCAAGAACGAAATTCTCGGCACCGTCGCCCACGATCTGAAGAATCCGCTCGGCGTGATCCTCGGCCGCACCGAAATGCTGACCGAACTGATCAGCGCCGGCTGCTTCCAAGGAGAGCGTCACGGCCCAGGTCGAGCATATCCGCGACGCCACCAAGCGCCTGACCTCGATGGTCGATCATCTGATTTCGGACGCGATGGCGGATGCCTTCGACATCTCCATTCGCCGCGAGCCGGTCGATATCGCCAGCCTGGTCAGCGAAGTCGCCGACGCCAACCAGCCGTTGGCGGTCAACAAGCAGCAGACCATCACGGTGTCGGCGCCGCCGAATTTCGTCACCATGTGCGACGCCGACCGGATGCGGGAGGCGATCGACAACCTGATCAGCAACGCCATCAAATACAGCCCGATCGGCGGCAAGATCGTCGTCGTGGTCACGCACGAGCAGGACAACACCATCATCCGGGTCGCCGACGAAGGTGCCGGTCTCTCTCCCGAGGATCTCGGCCGATTGTTCGGCCGCTTCCAGCGGCTCTCCGCGAAACCCACCGCCGGCGAAAGCTCGACCGGGCTGGGCTTGTCGATCGTCAAGCGCATTATCGACATGCATGGCGGCCGGGTGACGGCTGACAGCGCCGGGCCCGGACAGGGATCGACCTTCACGATCACATTGCCCGCAACAGAGATATCATGAGCCAGAGTCCAGCACATCATCATCGTCGATGACGAGGCGCCGGCCCGCGAGATGGTCGGCGATTACCTCAAGATGCACGGCTTCAGCGTGACGCTGTGCGACGGCGGCAAGAGCCTGCGCGGCGCGATCGAAACCTCGGTGCCGGATCTCGTCGTGCTCGATCTGAATATGCCGGAGGAAGACGGGCTTTCGATCATCCGCGACCTGAAAAGCCGCATCAATGTCCCGGTCATCATGCTGACGGCGACCGCGAGCCCGATCGACCGCGTGGTCGGGCTGGAACTCGGCGCCGACGACTACGTCGCAAAGCCCTGCGAATTGCGCGAATTGATGGCGCGGATCCGCTCGGTGCTGCGGCGAAGCGCGCCGGCCAGGGGACCGGCGGCCGCGCCGGAGGCGGCGGGCGCAAAGGCGGCCAAGGACCAGCTGGTGCGGTTCGGAACCAAATGGCTCGATCTCGAGGCGCAGGCGCTGCGCGACGACGAGGGCAACGAGCATCCGCTGACCGCTTCCGAATTCGGCCTGCTCAAGGTTTTCGCGGCCAATCCGAAGCGGGTGCTGTCGCGCGAGCGCCTGCTGGAACTGGCCAATGCCCGCGACGCCGAGGCCTTCGACCGCGCCGTCGATCTGCGAATCATGCGAATCCGGCGCAAGATCGAGACCGATCCGACCAAGCCCGCGGTGATCCGCACCATCCGGGGCGGCGGCTACCTGTTTTCGCCCGCCGGCGAGAGGCCCTGATCAGCCCCTGAGCGAGAGCTCGCCCCGCCCTTCCGGCGCGAGGCTGGGCAGCCGTCGCTGCAGACCGATCGAGGCGGAACCACCTCCGATTGTGGCCCACGGCTTCATCTTCCGGTCATTGAAATTGCTGGTATTCAATGCCGGATTGTTTCGTCGCCGACCGCGCGACGAAACAATTCTTCTGCGCATGAAACCATTTTCCCCTTGGCGTGCAGACGTCCCGAAACGTTGGCTCGTTAACAATTTTCCCAACAAAGCGCCGCACAAGCGGCGACACGGGGAGCCTGTCATGTCGAACGTCATTGCCATCAACGCCGCAGCCCGCCAAGGCATCATCGCCGCCCAGGCGACCTCGGATGAAATGCTGCTGGAATGTATCGCCGATGGCGGCAGGACCGCGATGCACATCCTCTACTCCCGTCACAATGTCCGGGTTTACCGCTTCGTCCTTCGCATCGTGCGCGACACCACCATGGCCGAAGACCTCATCAGCCAGGTGTTCCTGGACGTGTGGCGCACCGCGAGCCAGTTCGAAGGCCGTTCCCAGGTTTCGACCTGGCTGTTGTCGATCGCCCGCTTCAAGGCGCTGACCGCGCTGCGTCAGCGCCGGCACGAGGACATCGAGCAGGAGGACATGCTCGAAATTGCCGACGAGGCCGAGACGCCCGAAGCCTCGCTCGACCGCAGCAACACCAGCGCCATTTTACGCGCCTGCGTCGCCAAGCTGTCGCCGGCGCACCGCGAGATCATCAACCTCGTCTACTACCACGAGAAGTCGGTGGAAGAGGTCGGCGCGATCATCGGGATCCCGCAGAGCACGGTGAAGACCCGGATGTTCTATGCCCGCAAGCAGCTCGCCAACCTGCTCCGGGGCGCCGGCGTCGACAGCCTGGCGGCGTGAGATAAATCACAGCAAATTCAATGCGTTGCGCGCTTTTTGGCTTCGAATACGGGTCTGAAGACGCGTGGCCCGCGAAACAAATGAAACAATGGACGACATCAGGCGGAAAAATACGCCGGTTACAACGACAATCACCAACGCCGAACAGGGCCATGCAGAAGAGGGGTTCGAAAATGATCAAGCCGTCCTTCCGCTTCTTCATCATTCCGCTCGGCGCGATCTGCACCCTGGCCTCGCTGTCGGCTCAGAACACCGCACCCCGCGCCCAGCGCGACTACCGGACCGATTCGTGCACCAGCAGGTGGTCGATTGCAGCAACAGGAATCCCACGGAGGTCTGCGTGATCTCCTTCGACAGCGAGACCCGCGCCCGCTGAATTAGTTTCTAACCTCCCAAGTACCTCCAACGACCCGGATGGGATGCCCCCCTCCGGGTCGCTCTGCATTTGGAGCTGTTCGACGCTGAAACCTCACGAACACGTGACGCGGGCGGCGTAACGTTGCGCCTCGGCATCTCGAAGCACCATCAGAGCCCACGCGTGGCCAAGACGGCACGCCGGGATCGTTGGATGGATGCTCGCGAATGCTCAATCTCGTTCTTGCCCTGCTCGCCGGCGTGGTCACCGTGGCGGCGCCCTGCACGCTGCCGATGCTGCCGATCCTGCTTGGCGCATCGGTGGGCCAGGCCGGCAAGGCGCGCCCGGCGCTGATCGCGCTCGGTTTTGTCGTCTCGTTTTCCGCCGCCGCCCTGCTGCTGAGCGCGATCACGGATATTTTCGACTTCGACCCCAATAGCCTGCGCACTGCCGCGGCAGTCCTGCTGCTCGGGTTTGGAGTGCTGATGGTCTGGCCGGCGCCGTTCGAATGGCTGTCGATCCGGCTCAGCGGGCTCGCTTACAGCGGCGGCGCCGCGGCGCGCCAGGGCAATATCGGCGGCTTCGTGCTCGGCACCACGCTCGGTCTGGTCTGGACGCCCTGCGCCGGCCCGGTGCTGGGCTCGATCCTGACCGTGGTCGCGACGTCCAAGGATACGGCCTGGGCGAGCGCCCTGCTGGTGGCCTACGCGATCGGCGCGGCGATCCCGATGCTGGCGATTGCCTATGGCGGCCAGGCCGTCACCACCCGCGTGCGCAGCATCGCGCGAATCTCGCCGAGGCTGCAGCAGGGCTTCGGCGTCGTCGTCATCGCGTTCGCGATCGCGTCCTACTTCCAATACGACACGCTGATCGTGGCGTGGCTGACCGCGTTTTATCCGCCGGGCCAGACCGGCCTGTAATCAATTCAACCTCACGATGGAGTACCCCATGACGATACGAACGCTCGCCACTTCCGCTTCCGTAGCCGCGCTTTGCCTGATCGGTGCAGGCAGCTACGGCTTCAGCGGCGAGGCCGCGCCGAGACCGGACGGCTCCGTTCGCGATCGCCGCGGCGCAGAGCACGGCGCCCGATTTCGTCGGCATCGGCAACTGGTTCAATTCCGCGCCGCTCAAAATGGCGGACCTGCGCGGCAAGGTGGTGCTGGTGGATTTCTGGACCTATGGCTGCGTCAACTGCGTCAACACGCTGCCCCACGTCACCGAACTCCATGCCAAGTACAAGGACCGCGGCCTTGTTGTCGTCGGCGTCCACACCCCGGAATTTCCGTTCGAGCGATCGGCGTCCAATGTGCAGGCCGCGCTGAAGCGGCATGGCATCACCTATCCGGTCGCGCAGGACAACGACTCGCAAACCTGGAACGCCTGGCGCAACCGGTACTGGCCGGCGCAATACATTATCGATCAAAGCGGAAAAATCGTATTCCAGCACGACGGCGAAGGTCAGTACGAGCAAATCGACCGCACCATCGCACGCCTGCTGAACGGCTCCAGCTAAGCGCGGTTCCGCAAACGGCGCGGTACCATCGTCACACCCCGCGTGGTAAGCTCCGCGCGGGATTGATGACGACGGATGGCCGCGATGTTCGAGGGCTTGGATGCCGTGGTGTTGGCCCGGGCGCAGTTCGCGTTCACGATGTCGTTTCACATCGTGTTCCCGGCCTTCTCGATCGGGCTTGCCAGCTATCTTGCGGTGCTCGAAGCGCTGTGGCTGTGGACCGGGCGCGAGGTCTTCATCAACCTGTTCAATTACTGGCTGAAGATCTTCGCGATCGCGTTCGGCATGGGCGTGGTCTCCGGCATCGTGATGTCCTACCAGTTCGGCACCAACTGGGCGGCATTTTCGGACAAGGCCGGCCCGGTGATCGGCCCGCTGATGGCCTATGAGGTGCTGACCGCGTTCTTCCTCGAAGCGGGCTTCCTCGGCGTGATGCTGTTCGGCCTGGAGCGGGTCGGCCACCGGCTGCATTTCCTCGCCACCCTGATGGTCGCGATCGGCACGCTGATCTCGGCCTTCTGGATTCTTTCCGCCAATTCCTGGATGCAGACGCCGGCCGGCTACGCCGTCAACGCCGATGGGCAGTTCGTCGCCGCCAACTGGCTCACGGTGATTTTCAATCCGTCGTTTCCCTACCGTCTCGTGCATATGGTGCTGGCGGCTTACCTTACGACCGCGCTGCGTGGTCGGCGCGGTCGGCGCGTTTCACCTGTCGCGCGACCGGCATCTTCCGGGTCCGCGGGTGATGTTTTCGATGGCGATGTGGATGGCGACGTTGGTGGCGCCGATCCAGATTCTCGCCGGCGATCAGCACGGCCTCAATACGCTCGAGCACCAGCCGGCGAAAGTCATGGCGATGGAAGGCCATTTCACCAGCCATCCCGACGGTGCACCGCTGATCCTGTTCGGATGGCCCGATCAGGCCGCGGGCGAAATGAAATATGCCGTCGAGATCCCGAAGGCATCGTCTCTGATGCTCAAGCATTCGCTCGACGCGCCGCTGGCCGGGCTCGACACCGTGCCGCGAGAAAACTGGCCGCCGGTGCCGATCATCTTCTGGTCGTTCCGGATCATGGTCGGGCTTGGATTTCTGATGCTGGCGCTCGGCCTGTTCAGCCTGTGGACGCGCTGGCGCGGCACCCTGTACCAATCCCGGCTGTTGCACCTGTTCGCGCTGGCGATGGGGCCGGCAGGCTTTATCGCGGTGCTGGCGGGCTGGTTTACCACCGAGGTCGGACGGCAGCCCTTCACGGTCTACGGCCTGTTGCGCACCGCCGACTCCGCTTCGCCACTGGCCGCGCCTGCGGTCGGCTCATCGCTGATCGCCTTCGTCGTCGTCTATTTCATCGTCTATGCGGCAGGCTTGACCTACCTGTTCCGGCTGATGGCGACGCCCGCCGCATCACGGCGAACAGGGACCAAGCGGCGACATGCCGACCCGTGCCGCCGGCATCACGCCCGCCGTCGGCGCGGCAGCGAAAGGAGCCGCGCGATGACCACCAGCGTCGACTTCGCGACCATCTGGGCCTTCATCATCGCGTTCGCGGTCTTTGTCTATGTCGTGATGGACGGCTTCGACCTCGGCCTCGGCATTCTGTTTCCGCTGTTTCCCGAAAAAGCCGATCGCGACGTCATCATGAACAGCGTGGCCCCGGTCTGGGACGGCAACGAAACCTGGCTGGTGCTCGGCGGCGGCGGCATGATGGCGGCGTTTCCGCTGGCCTACGCGGTGCTGATGCCGGCGCTGTACACGCCGATGATCGCGATGCTGATCGGCCTGATCTTTCGCGGCGTCGCCTTCGAATTCCGCTGGCGGACGACGCGGGACAAACGAAATCGCTGGGACATCGCGTTTGCCGGCGGATCGTGGCTGGCGGCGCTGGCGCAGGGAATCGCGCTCGGCGCGATCCTGCAGGGCGTGCATGTCGAGGGACGGCATTATGCCGGCGGCTGGTGGGACTGGCTGACGCCGTTCAGCATCCTGACCGGCCTTGCACTGGCAATCGGCTATGCGCTGTTGGGCGCGACATGGCTGGTGCTGAAGACCGAGGGCGAGCTTCGCGACAAGGCCTATCGCCTGAGCTGGTTCTTGTTGTTCGCGATGCTGGGCGCCATCGGCGCGGTCAGCATCGCCACGCCGTTTCTCCACGTCCAATATACCCAGCGCTGGTTTGGCTGGCCGAACATCATCCTGACCGCGCCGGTGCCGATCGCGGTTGCCGCCGTCGCCGCGCTGTTGCTGCGCAGCCTCGCCAACAAATGGGACTACCAGCCGTTCTTCTTGTCGCTGGCGCTGTTCGCGCTGTCCTATGCCGGGCTCGGCATCAGCATGTATCCCTATATCGTGCCGCAGAGCATCACCATCTGGCAGGCGGCATCGCCCGAGAACAGCCAGGTCTTCATGCTGTTCGGCGTTGCCGGTCTGATGCCGCTGATTCTCGGCTATACCGCGTGGACCTATTGGGTATTCCGCGGCAAGGTGAGCCGCGAAAGCGGCTATCATTGATGCCGGACGAGCAAAAGCCGCGACCGCTGGCGCAGCGCCTGTTGTGGTTTCTGGCTCTCTGGCTCGGCGGCGTCGGCACGGTCGCGATCGTGGCCTACGGGCTTCGGCTCTGGCTCGCGCCGAAATGAGGCTTTCAGGCTCATCGGCAATCCCTGACCGGCGAAAATTGAAGCTATTCCAGCGACATATTTGGCTTGCTTGCCATCGGGCCAGTCCCTGAGATTTGATGTCGGCAGTGATTTGGCAAACGGTGATACACAACGGCAACCTTCGACGGCGGCGCACGAGGAGAGTCCTGAATGACAAGATTTCGGCACCTGATCTGGATGATGATCGCCGCCGTCGGCCTGACGCTTTCGGTCTCGCACAGCTTTGCCCAGCAGCCCGACGCCGACCAGCCCGGACTTCTGGCCGATGATTCCGTACGAACTGGATCCGGAATACCGAAAGCAGATGGTGCTTTACCGCACCACCGAGGCACCGGGCACCATCATCATCTCGACCGCGGAGCGCCATCTCTATCTGATCCAGGGAGGCGGCCGCGCGCTGCGCTATGGCATCGGCGTCGGCCGCGATGGATTCCAGTGGCAGGGCCTGCTGAACATTACGCGCAAGGCGGAGTGGCCGGACTGGACGCCGCCGCCGGAGATGATCGCGCGCCAGCCCTATCTGCCGCGCTTCATGGCCGGCGGGCCGGGCAATCCGCTCGGCGCGCGCGCGATGTATCTCGGCACCACCGTCTATCGCATCCACGGCACCAATCGGCCGGATACGATCGGCACCGCGGTGTCGTCGGGCTGCTTCCGGCTGGTCAATGCCGACGTGACCGACCTCTACGACCGCGTTCCGGTCGGCACCAAGGTGATCGTGCGGCAGAAGCCGGAATTGTAACCGCGGCGACCGCCCTCCCGCCGGCTCATTTTCCCGAATTATTGGCGAAAGACAAAATCATGCGGACATTCCGAGGCGGCCTCCTGATCGGGCTGGCGGTCGCAGTCGCGGTCGCGGCTGCCGCCATCATCTACGAACGATATGACACGCGGACCCTGAAACGCACGATCCGGCGCGGCGAAGTGCTGTGCGGCGTCAATAAGGGTCTGCCGGGCTTCTCGATTCCCGACGACAAGGGCAACTGGACCGGCTTCGACGTCGACTTCTGCCGCGCCGTCGCCGCCGCCATCTTCGACGATCCGAACAAGGCAAAATTCGTTCCGCTCGACGCCAACGAGCGCTTCAAGGAGTTGCAGAACCGGAAGGTCGATATCCTCTCGCGCAACTCGACCTGGAGCATGGCGCGCGAGACCAATTACGACCTGTATTTCCCGGCGGTCGCCTATTATGACGGCGAGGGATTCATGCTGCCGCGGTCGCGCAAGATCGATTCCGCGCTCGAACTCAACGGCAGCAAGGTCTGCGTGCAGTCGGAACACCACGACGCAGCTCAACCTCGCCGACTATTTCCGCGCCAACAACATGAAATACGAGGAGATGAAATTCGGCAAGCTGGAGGATGTCATCAAGGCCTATGATTCCGGCCAGTGCGACACCTTCACCGCCGACGTGTCGCAGCTTTATGCGCTGCGGCTCAATCTCGCCAAGCCGGGCGACCACGTCATCCTGCCGGACGTCATCTCCAAGGAACCGCTCGCGCCGGTGGTGCGGCAGCGCGACGACGACTGGATGATGATCGTGAAGTGGACGTTATATGCGATGATCAACGCCGAAGAACTCGGCGTCACCTCGAAGAACATCGACGAGGCGCTGAAATCGAAGAAGCCCGACGTGATGCGGCTGGTCGGCACCGAAGGCGCTTACGGCGAGGAGCTCGGGCTGACCAAGGACTGGGCGGTGCGCATCATCCGCCATGTCGGCAATTACGGCGAGGTCTACGAGCGCAATGTCGGCGCAGGATCGAAGCTCAAGATTCCGCGCGGGCTCAATCAGCTCTGGAGCGCCGGCGGCATCCAGTACGCACCGCCGATCAGGTGAGATCTCATGCCGTCATTGCCCGGCTTGACCGGAGCGATCCAGAAGCGACTGACGCACTGCGACTACTGGATTCCCGGTCAACCGGATGAGGTCGCCTTTGCGTGCCGCTGACGGTAAGACTGGATCTCAATAACTCTTCATCCGCGCCAGCTGGTCGGCGTGGAAATTGCTGTCGCCGAACAGTTCCTGGCAGACCCGCGCGCGCTTCATGAAGAAGCCGATGTCGAACTGGTCGGTCATGCCCATGCCGCCGTGCATCTGCACGCCTTCCTGCACCGCCAGCGTCGCGGTCGAGCCGGCGCGCGCCTTCGCCACCGCCACCGCCGCGCCGGCATTTTCGAAATCCGTATCCAGCGTCTGCAGCGCCTTCAGCACCGCGGCGCGGGTGATCTCGATCTCGATATAGAGCTGCGCGGCGCGGTGCTGCAGCGCCTGGAATTCGCCGATCAGCCTGCCGAACTGCTTGCGCTCCTTGAGATAGCCAACGGTGCGGCCGAACACTTCCTCGCTGAGCCCGACCATTTCGGAGGCCACCGCACCTCGGCCGATGTTGAGCACGCCTTGCAGCAGCTGGCAAGGCCCTGATCGACCTCGCCGAGCACGCCGTCGGCGTTGACCTCGGCATTGTCGAACTTGATTCTGGCGGCGTTGTGCGAATCGACCATCACCGTGCGCTCGGTCTCGATGCCTTTCGCCTTGGGATCGACCAGAAACAGCGTCAGCCCGTCGCGCTCGCCGGCCGTGCCCGCGGTGCGGGCCGCCACGATCAGCAGATCGGCGGTGTGGCCGTCGACCACAAAGGCCTTGTCGCCGGAAAGCCTGAAACCATTGCCGGAACGCACCGCCTGCATTTTTGTCATCAGCGGGCGATGTTTCGCGCCCTCGTCGACGGCAAGGGCGGCCAGCAGCGAACCGTCGCTATCTTCGGCAGGTACTCGGATTTCTGCGCGGCACTGCCGCCGCGCGACAGAGCGGAAGCCGCGAGCACCGCAGTCGAAAGAAACGGCGACGGCATCAGGTTGCGGCCGATTTCCTCCATCACCACGCCGGCTTCGACGCAGCCGAGACCGCTGCCGCCGAAGTTTTCCGGCACCAGCAGGCCGGAAAATCCCATCTCGGCGAAGGTCTTCCAGAGCTCGCGGGAGAATCCGGTGGCGTCCTTGCTGTCGCGCAGCTGCCGCAGATGCGACACCGGCGCCTTGTCGCTGATGAGACCGCGCGCGCTGTCGCGCAGCATCGACTGTTCTTCGGTAAGGACGAGGGCCATGTGAGAGGTTTCCGGTGCTCGCGTTGAAGTGAAAGTGTGTCGGCGTTGATTGGATCTCGGTATCTATCCCTCATGGTGAGGAGGCGCTCTTGCGCCGTCTCGAACCATGAGGCCAGCGGCTCATCCTTCGAGACGCGGCCAAGAGGCCGCTCCTCAGGATGAGGAGCGTTCTACGCCCCCGGCAAATCGAGGATCCGTTTTGCCACGATGCCGAGCATGACCTCGGAAGTGCCGCCCTCGATCGAGTTGGCCTTGGTGCGCAGCCAGCCGCGCGGCCGGGCGCCGCCTTTCGAGCGCTCGCTTTCCCATTCCAGCGCGTCGATGCCGCCCGCCGACATCAGGATCTCGTAGCGGCGCTTGTTCAGCTCGGTGCCGTAATATTTCATCGCCGAGGAAAACGCCGGATGCGCCTGCCCGGCCTTGGCGAGATCGACCATGCGCTCGGCGGCTGCCGCCAGCGCCGCCTCGTCGATCTCGAAACTCGCGATCTGGCCGCGCAGCATCGGATCTTCGAGGCGGCCCTGCTCGTCGGTACCGACCGAGTTCGGCGGCGACCTGGCCGAGCGGCCGGCCGACGCCGCGCTCGCCCATGCCGGAGATCATCGCGCGCTCGTGCTGCAGCAGATACTTTGCCACGTCCCAGCCGCGATTGACGGTGCCGACCACATTGGCCTTCGGCACCCGGACATTGTCGAAAAAGGTCTCGCAGAACGGCGAGCGGCCCGAGATCAGCAGGATCGGTTTGGTCGAGACGCCCTTCGAGGCCATGTCGAACAGAATAAAACTGATGCCGTCATGCTTCTTGGCGCGCGGAGTCGGTGCGCACCAGGCAGAAAATCCAGTCCGCATAGTTGGCGTAGGACGTCCAGATTTTCTGGCCGTTGATGATGAAATCGTCGCCGTCGCTTTCGGCGCGGGTCTGCAGGGAGGCGAGGTCCGATCCGGCGTTCGGCTCGGAATAACCCTGGCACCAGCGGATCAGGCCGGCCGCGATCTTCGGCAGATGTTCCTTCTTCTGCGCGTCGGTGCCGTATTTGAGCAGCGCCGGCCCGAGCATGGAAATGCCGAACGAGGTCAGCGGCTGGCGCGCGCCGAGCGCCGCCATCTCCTGGCGCACGATCTTTGTCTGTTCCGGATCGAGGCCGCCGCCGCCATATTCCCTCGGCCAGTGCGGGACGGTCCAGCCCTTGTCGCGCATCCGCTCGAACCAGACGCGCTGCGGCTCGGAGGAGAATTTGGTGTTGCGGCCGCCCCAGAAGGTATCTTCGTCCGAGGTCATGGGCCGCCGCATCTCCGGCGGGCAATTGGCCTCCAGCCAGGCGCGGGTTTCGCGGCGAAAATTTTCCAGATCGGTCATGCGCGTTTCCTCAAGTGTTGGATCGACCTTAGCCATCGCATTGCGGAATTCAATATGTCTCTGGCGCGGCCCATGCCGCCGCGGCTGTGGTCATGACCGCTAATCGGGTGTATTCGCAAAGCCGGTAACGATTGAAAAACAAGAGGAAACCGAGATGCGGCTGAAGTTGCTTTCGCCTGGCGAAATGAGCGAGGACCAGAAACAAACCTACGATGAGTTCGATCGCGGGCAAGCGCGGCAGGCCGCCGCCGCCGATGATGGCCTGGCTCAACAGCCCGGAGATGGCGCGGCACGCCACGCGGCTGGGCGCCGTGCTGCGGTTCGACACGCAGTTTCCGGCGGAGCTGTCGGAAATCGCAATCCTGGTGACGGCACGACACTGGGGTTCGCATTACGAATGGTACGCCCACAAGCGGCTCGCACTGAAGGCCGGCATGGACCCCAGGATCATCGACGACATCAGGGATCGGCGCACGCCGCGTTTCGGCGATCCCACGGGTCAGATGATCTACGACGTCAGCAAATCGCTGCATGAAGGCCACGGCGTCTCCAGGACGCTGTACGACGAGGCCATAAAAACGCTCGGCGAGCGCGGGCTGGTCGAGATCATCGGGCTGTGCGGCTATTACACCCTGGTGTCGATGACGCTGAACACGTTTGAGTTCGATCTGCCGGAAGGGGAAGTTTCCGAGCTGGCGTGATGAAGCTCGCTGTCGCCTCTCCCCGCGAGCGGGGCGAGGTCACAGAACAAGCGGAGAATACATATGCCCGAAAATACACCCATCATCGCGGGAACGCGGATCGGTCATGTTCATCTCAAGGTGGCCGATCTCGATCGTGCGCTCGGGTTTTATTGCGGCGTGCTGGGGTTTGAGCTGACGCAGCGCCTGAGTTCCGGCGCGGCGTTTATTTCGGCCGGCGGCTATCACCATCATATCGGGTTGAACACCTGGGAAAGCAAAGGCGGCCATCCGCCGCCACCGGGAACGACGGGGCTGTTTCACACCGCGATCCTTTATCCGACCCGACCCGCGCTGGCGGACGCCCTGCACCGCCTGATACAGGCGGGCATCCCACTTGACGGCGCCAGCGATCACGGCGTCAGCGAAGCGCTTTACCTGCGCGACCCCGACGAGAACGGCGTCGAGCTGTATTGGGACCGGCCGAAAGAGCTTTGGCCGCGCAAGCCCGACGGAGCGCTGGCGATGTTCACGCACCGGCTCGACCTCGAGGATCTGCTGCGGCAGCGCGAGGCGTGATTTTGATCGTCATTCCGGGTGGTGAGGACCAGACGTCAGTGCGCGTGCGCATCGGGGAATCACGAGACCCGCGGGCTCGATGCTTTCGCATCGCCGCGGAATGACAGTCTCAACTCGCCCGCCCGCCCCGCCCGCGCACCATGATCAGCACCGCTGCGATCAGCTCGAGCCCGATGCAGCCGTAAAACGGCAAGACGTAGCTGCCCGACGCTCGCTCCACAGGCCGATGACGCCACGACCGAAGGCATAGGTGACCTTAGGGATCGCCGTGATCAGGCTGATCAGCACGCCGAACGTGCGCGGGTCGAACTCGCGCTGCACGATCAGGGATGGCAGCGTGATCAGGTTGCCGACGGAAAATCCGAACAGCGCGCAGGCCGCGATCAGCAAGATTCCGGTTTGCGAATTGATGACGATCCCGAGCGCCACCGCCTGGCTTGCGAACGAGATCGCCGATGCCAGCCGCTGGTTGAGCCGGTCGATCACGGTCGAGAACAGCACGCGCCCGACCACCGCCATCGCCGTCAGCATCGCGACCGCGGTCGCAGCGCTGCTTCGTCCGATCAGGATCGAGAACGAAATCAAGTGGACGATGAAACCGACCTGCGCCAACAGCACCAGGGCGAAGGCGATCATACCGTCAGGAATGCGACATGCGATCATCTGCGCGATCCGGGATGGCGCGCTCGCGGCCGCTGATCCGGCGCACGCCGCCACGGCCGGGCGGCCGCCCGACAAAAATCAGGATGACGGGGACCATCAGCACGACCATGCGACCGCGGCTGACGTCATGGCGGCGGGGAATCCCGAGACTGCCGATGGCCGCAACCAGCAGCGGCACGCCGACGATGCCGCCAAAACTTGCGCCGTTCAGCGCGAGGCTGATCGCCATGCCGCGCTTATTGTCGAACCAGAGGCCCAAGCGTATTGGTGATGGCGCCGAGGCTGGTGCCGGCCCAGCCGAACGCCAGCAGCGCGTTAGCAAGGTAAAGCTGCCGGGGCGAGGTGACCTGGCCCATCATGACGGCGGCCGCCGCATCGCAAGATGCCGCCGAGCAGGCAGTTGCGCGGACCGAACGACCGCACCGCCTCGCTGACAAAGGCGACGAGGAGCGCGCCGAACAGATAGAAGAACGTGGTGCCCGATGAAATCAACGAAGCCGGCCAGCCATGCAGACGATGCAACTCGGCGAGATAGACGCTTTGGCCGTAGAAACCGAAGCCCCAGCCGAAGGTCGCCACCAGGAAACAGACCGCGACGATCCGCCAGCCGTCGTAACGGACCGAGGTCTCGTCGACTAATGGATTCGTAGAGCCGTTCAATGCTGTCTCGTTTTTGATCCGTCAGAGCCGGACCCGTCCAGGCCAGCAGGTAGCAGACTAGCAGGCCCAATGCTTCGACCGCTGCCGAAGCGTCAAAGAGCGCTCACGTCAGGTTCCCGGCCTCGAAGCTCGCCAGAAAGAGCGCGCGAAAAATCTTGTCGCCGCGCCATTCCTGCATGCCGCAACCGGTCAGATGCTCGGATCGGGAAATTCCGACACCGCCTGCCGACCGTCGCCCGCCGGCGCCTCGCGAACGACGCAAGGGTCAGCACCGTCAGTCCCAGCAGCACCGGCGGATAACCACCAGGTTGACCGCCGACCAGCCGTAATTCGCCAGCAGCTGGCCGGAGGTGAACGACCCGACCGCCATCATCCCGAACACCAGGAAATCGTTGAAGGCCTGAACCTTGTTGCGCTCCTGCGGCCGGTGCGTTTCCAGAACCAGCGCGGAAGCGCCGACGAAGCCGAAATTCCAGCCCACCCCGAGCACGATCAGGGTGGCCCAGAAATGCAGCGCGGTGATGCCGGACAGTCCGATGGTCGCGGCGCCGGCCTCGAGCAACAGGCCGGTCGCGACGATTTTTGGCGCGCCGAAGCGCGCGATCAGCGAGCCGGTAAAAAAGCTCGGCCCGTACATCGCAACGATGTGCCACTGGATGCCGAAGTTCGAATCGCTGACGCTGAGCCCGCAGATCTGCATCGCCAGCGGCGCCGACGTCATCACCAGGTTCATCATCGGATAGGAAACGATGCCGCAGATGGCGGCCGCGATGAAGCGGGGTTGCCGCACGATATCCAACAGCGGACGGCCGCCGTGAAGATCGGATGGCGCCGGCTTCGGCGCGTCGACGCCGGCCAGGATCGCCATCGCCACCAGCGCCACCGCCGCCTGCACCACGAAGGAGAAGGCGAACAGATAGGGCGGCCAGATATCCATCGTCCACTGCACGAGTTGCGGGCCGAGCACGCCGGCGAACACGCCGCCGGCCATCACCCACGACACCGCTTTGGGGCGATACGCCGCGCTGGCGCCGTCGGCGGCGGCGAAGCGATAGGATTGCGACACCGCGCCATAAAGTCCGCCGATGAAGGTCGCGCAGCAGAACAGCGCAAACGAACCGTGCAGGATGGCGAACGACCCGAGCAGCCCGGTCAGCACGCCGCAACCGGTGCCGATGATGAAGGCGACGCGGCGGCCATAGGCGCGGGAGATGGCGCCCGTCGGCAAGGTGCCGGCGGCGAGCCCCAGCACATACATCGAGAGCGGCACGGTCGCGAGCGAGATATCCGGCGCCAGCGTCGCGCCGACGATCGAGCCGGTGGCGAAGATCACGGCCGAGTTGGCGCCGGTCAGCGCCTGCGCCGCCGCAAGCCGCCCCACGTTGGATCGCGCGCGGGCGTCGCCGGAAATCTCGTCAGCTGCAGCGGTTACGTCGATCATCAGTCCCTTCCACGCGGCGTCGCGTGGCCGAATACCGTCGGCCTCATTGATGTCGGGTACTATGAAGGCAGGTTGCCGTCCGATCAACCGACGCAAACGGGCGTGCGCTATGCAAGGGGATTCAGGCCGTTTCCGGCCGCCCGAACACCAGAATCAGATTATTGGCGGGCATCTCGGCGATTTCGATCAGCGCGAGACCGGCACCCGCGGCCAGCTCCTGCAGGGCTCGCGATATCGCGCACGCCCCATTCGGGATTGCTCTCGCGAAGACTGGTGTCGAACACGGCATTGCTGAGGGCGGTGTGCTTGCCGTCGCGCTTGAACGGCCCGTACAGAAACAGCCGGCCGTCCGCGCGCAGATATCGCCCGGCGCCCGCGAACAGCCCTTCGGCGACGCGCCACGGCGCGATGTGGATCACATTGGCGCAGAACACCGCCAGCAATTTTGCAGGCCCGCTGCCGTCATGCATCTGCGCACACCAGGCGGGATCGGACAGATCGATCCGCAGCGGCGGGCGGATATTCGGCAAGCGCCGCATGCGCCCGCCACGCCGCGATGCTCTTGAGGTGCTGTTCGTTGAGATCGCTCGGCCACCAGGTGATTTCAGGCGTATGACGGGCGAAATCGACCACGTGCTGGCCGGTGCCGCTGCCGGCCTCGACCACGTCGCCGGATTTTCCGGCGAGGAATTTCTCCAGCACCGCGCGGATCGCCTGATGGTTGCGGTGGAACGCCGGCGCGTCGAGCCGGCCGTCGGGTTCGACCGGCCGGCCGTCCTTGCCGAATTCCACGACATATTCAGCCATGCCAGCCTCGCCGGATTCGAACCAGTCTTCGATTCAAGGCTTATCAGCTTTGAACTGGGATTGCTCCAGTTCCAGATAGATCCGGTAGGCGTTGCCGCGGTTGTTGCTGCCAAACGCCGGCATTTCCGGGTATTTCGACCAGTCGGTCTGGTCATAGGCAACGTCGAAATCGGTCCAGTTCTGGACTGCCGCGGCCATCTTGTCCCGCAGATACTGAATGTAATCGCGGGTAAAGGCGATCGCCTGCTTCGCCTCGGTCGACGTCCGGCCATGACCGGGAATGATGAATTTCGGGTCGAGCTTTGCGACTTCGTCAAGCGCATGGAGCCAGTGCACGGTACTGACGTCGTCGCTGTTCATGAAGGGAATGCGGCCGTTCTGCACGATATCGCCGGCGAACAGCACGCCGTCCGGCTCGACCATCATCATGATGTCGCTCGAGGAGTGGGCAGGCCCGCATAGAGCAGCGTCAGCCGCCGGTCGCCAAGCGCAATCGTCATCCGATCGCCGAAAGTGATATCGGGCGGGACCACGCGGGTATTGCCGTCAACCCACGGAAACAATGCAGCGCGCCGCTGATCGAGCCGCTGGTTCGCCTTCTCGTCGGCGGTCTCCTCGTTATCCCTGTATTCGCCGGAGCGCTGCTGCGCGACGATGATGGCGTCGGTATGATCGCGGAACGCCTGCAATCCATAGATGTGGTCGGCGTGATAGTGGCTCAGCACCACGTAACGGATTTTCCGGTCCGTGACCTTGCGAATTTCCTGCAGCAGCGCCCAGCCGAGGCTCGGTGTTCCCAGCGCATCGAACACCACGACGCCGTCGGAGGTGACGACAAACCCGGCATTGGAGGTATTGCCTTCATTGTCCTTGCCGGGAATGCCGGGATTTCCGGTGGAGTACCAGACCGGCTTGCCCGGCACCTGATCGATCTTCAGGGGAATCGTCAGGGGCGGATAAGGCGAAACGAGTCTGGGCACCGGACGTGACGCCGGTGCATGCGGCGATCAACGCGGCGACGAGCAAGTCGCTTCACTTGATGGTTCCGCAGTAGATTTCCTTCAGCACCTGCAGCACACGCAACGCCCGCTGGTCGGCAACGCGGTAATGCAGCGTCTGCGACGTTCTGCGGAATGCCACCAGCCCGTCCGCGCGCAACTTGGCCAGATGCTGCGACAGCGCCGACTGGCTCAGCTTCACGACGCCGACCAGTTCGCCGACCGTCATCTCGCCGCGCGCGGCGAGAAAGCAGAGGATCAGCAGGCGTTTCTCGTTGCCGAGCAATTTCAGGAGCTGCGCGGCGTCGCCGGCCTGCTTTGCCAGCTTCTTCAAGTCGGCCGCATCGGCGGCGACGATCCGGGCGGCGGTTGCAACTGCTCTCATGGCTTCATTTCCAAATCAGATTTTCTCGTGTACGAAGCACGCATATCACAATAGCGCGCCTTCGCTAATTTAGCATTGACTAAATTAGCAGATATCGATACGAGTTGCGGAAACGACACAGATGATGCGGCGAGGCCGCGAAACGAGGAAACGTGCGGCCCGATCCCTGGCGCAGCAACCCCTTGATATCGAAGCTTGCGGGCCCGCGTAACCCGCTGGGCCGGCGCGGCTTTCTCAAACTGGGCGCCGCGCTGACCGGCAGCCTCGCGCTTTCCGCGAAGCCCGCCAATGCCGAACCTCCGCTTCCCCGCCCGCGGACGCACCCTGGTCGCAGTCGATCGGGCCAGGCGTGGTCGACCGGCCCTATGGCCGGCCCGCCGACTCCGAGGCCGGCGTCATCAGGCGCAACGTGCCGTGGCTGACCGCCGGCACCGAATCCTCCGTCAGCTTTTCGCCGCTGCAGGATCTGCACGGCATCATCACGCCGAACGGCCTGTTCTTCGAGCGCCATCATGCCGGACGGCCCGACGTCGATCCGGATCAGCACCGGCTGATGATCCATGGCCTGGTCGAGCGCCCGCTGCTGCTCACGATGAAGGACATCGTGCGTTTTCCGTCCGTGTCGCGCATCCATTTCATCGAATGCCCGGCCAATGGCGGCATGGAATGGCGCGCCGCGCAGATCAATTCGCTGCAGTTCAACCACGGCATGATCAGTTGCGCGGAATGGACCGGCGTCAGGCTGTCGACGCTGCTCGATGAGGTCGGCGTCAAGAAAGAGGCGAAATGGGCGATGGTCGAGGGCGCCGACGGCGCGCATATGAACCGCAGCCTGCCGCTCGACAAATGCCTCGACGATTGCCTCGTGGTCTATGCGCAGAACGGCGAGGCGCTGCGGCCCGAACAGGGCTATCCGCTGCGGCTGGTGGTGCCGGGCTGGGAAGGCAACGTCAACATCAAATGGCTGCGACGGATCAAGCTCGGCGACAAGCCATGGTATTCGCGCGAGGAGACCTCGAAATACACCGACCTGATGCCGGACGGCACCTCGCGCGGCTTCACCTGGCTGATCGACGCCAAATCCGTCATCACCTTCCCCTGCCCGGAAAAGCCGCTCGATCGCCCCGGCCTCTACGAGATCAGGGGACTGGCGTGGACCGGCAACGGCAAGGTCAAGCGGGTCGACGTCTCCACCGACGGCGGCGTCAACTGGCAGAGCGCGCGGCTGCATGAGCCGGTGCTGTCGAAGGCGCTGACGAAATTCACGCTGCCGTGGCGCTGGGACGGCCAGCCGGCGCTGCTGGAATCCCGCGTGATCGACGAGACCGGCTATGTGCAGCCGACGATCGCGGAACTGCGAAAGCAGCGCGGCTCGAATTCGGTCTATCACAACAATTCGATCCAGACCTGGCAGGTCAAGCCGGACGGGAGCGTGTTCGATGTTCAGCTCGCGTAAGCGTTTGCTGATGCTCGGCGTGGGCGTGATGGTCGCGGCAAGCGCCTTCGCACACGCGGCAGAGCCCGGGCATTTCGGTTATGGCCAGAGCGCCACGCCGGAGCAGATCGCCGGATGGGATATCGACGTGCGCGGCGACGACGGCGCGGGCCTGCCGCCGGGCAAGGGCACGGTTGACCGGGGCACGGAGGTCTACGCCGAGCAATGCGCCGCCTGTCATGGAACTTTCGGCGAAGGCGAAGGCCGCTTTCCGAAGCTGGTGGGCGGCGTCGGCACGCTGAAGGACGACCGTCCGGAGCTGACGGTCGGCAGCTACTGGCCGTTCGCGCCGACACTATGGGACTATATTAACCGCGCCATGCCGATGCCGGCGCCGCACACATTGTCAGCGGATGACGTTTATGCTTTGACCGCCTATATTCTGAACCTGAACGACCTCGTTCCCAGCGAATTCGTTGCCGATCGCGACAGTTTGCCGAAAGTCAAAATGCGCAATCGCGACAATTTCATCTGGACCGACCCAAGACCTGATACGATGGCAAAGCCGTGCATGAACGCGTGCGCCAACCCCGCCGACGTCAAGATCATGTCGACGGCCGAGGGCAACGGACTGACGCCGCGCACGACCGGACCGCTCGACACGATGCAACCGAAATAGACAAGCGGGAAACGCCCTTGACCGACCGACCCTCG
Source organism: uncultured Alphaproteobacteria bacterium (assembly GCA_963735835.1). Taxonomy (GTDB): domain Bacteria; phylum Pseudomonadota; class Alphaproteobacteria; order Rhizobiales; family Xanthobacteraceae; genus Bradyrhizobium. The sequence goes on from CAVTNA010000044.1 coordinate 72,763, forward strand.
ACCAAGCCTGCCTTTCTCCCGGCGCTCACGCTGGCGCTGGCGATCGGCGCGTCCGCAAGCCCGGCGCTGGCGCAATCCGCCGTGTCCGAGGGCCAGAAGCTCGCCTTCGATCGCGGCAAGGGCAATTGCCTGACCTGCCATGACATCAAGGGCGGCGATCTTCCCGGCACCATCGGGCCGGCGCTGAAGGACATCAAGAGCAAATATCCCGATCGCAACGATCTCGTCGCCATCCTCACCGACGAAACCAAGCGCAATCCGCAGACCGTGATGCCTCCGTTCGGACGAAACCGGATTTTGACCGAAAAGGAAATCAACGCGGTGGTGGATTTCCTGCAGACCCTGTGACGGCGCGCCGCCCCTTTAGGAGATTTAGATGACCATCACTCACAACGGATTTTCGGCCACGCGGCGGCTGATCCTGAAAGGCGCGAGGACGGTCGCGCTGGTCGGCCTCGGCAACCTTCCGTTCAGCCTCGCGCCGGCGCTCGCCGCGGCCAACGACAAATATCCGGAAGACGCGTTCAAGCAGAAGAGCGACGCCGATGCCATCAAGGCGCTCTACGGCAAGACCGCGGAGCCGTCGGACAAGGTCAAGCTCGACGCGCCCGAGATCGCCGAGAACGGCGCGGTGGTTCCGATCTCGGTGACTACGACGCTGGCGGACGTGACCTCGATCTCGTTCCTGGTCGCGGAAAATCCGAACGCGCTGGCGGCGTCCTACAGGATTCCGGCCGGCACGCTGCCGAGCGTGGCCAACCGCCTCAAGATGGCGAAGACCAGCAATGTGATCGCGATCGTGGAAGCCGGCGGCAAGCTCTACAGCGCCACCAAGGAAGTCAAAGTCACCGTCGGCGGCTGCGGCGGCTGACGCGCATGCGCGAAATCTTGATCCAGGGAGAATTCTGATGGCATCGACCATTCGCGTGCGCGCGACCTCGAGCGGCGAGATCACCGAAGTGCAGGCGCTGATCCAGCACCCGATGGATTCCGGCTTCGTCAAGGACGCCAAGGGCGAGATCATTCCGCCGCATTTCATCCAGCAACTGACCTTCGAATATGACGGCAAGAACGTGTTCATCGCGGACTGGGGACCGGCGGTCTCCAAGGACCCCTACGTCAAGTTCAGCTTCAAGGGCGGCAAGAAGGGCGACGACCTGAAGATCAGCTGGGTCGACAACAAGGGCGCGACCGACACCACCACGGCGAAGATTCATAAACCCGCATCAGATGCGGGACGGCTTTCGCCGGAAAATGCATGGGTGGAGAAGTGAACGTGCGATCCGCGATCCATTTTGCCTCGGCCGCGCTCGTGTTGGCGGCGCTGTCGTGTGGCGCCGCGCAGCTGGCCGTCGCCGCCGACACGCCCGATCCCGTCGCCGACGCCAAGGCGTTCCAGAAATACTTCACCGACAAATTTCCCAAGGTGAAGCTGGAGGATTTCGTCAACGGTCCCTATTCGATGAACGAGGACATGCACCGGCAGTGGGAGGAGAAGGAGCAATTCCCGCCCTACGAGTTCTCGCTCGATATGGGCAAGGAGATGTTCTCAAAGCCGTTCAAGAACGGCAAGAGCTACGCGGACTGCTTCCCGAACCAGGGCATCGGCATTCGCCAGAACTATCCGTATTTCGACGAGAAGGAAGGCAAGGTCGTCACGCTCGAACTGGCGTTGAACCGCTGCCGCGAGGCCAATGGCGAGGCGCCGTTCTCCTATGTGAAGGACGAGATGGCGGCGCTGACCGCCTATATGGCGTTCACCTCGCGCGGCAAGCCGTTCGACATCAAGATCCCGAACGATCCGCGCGCGCTCGAGGCCTACCAGAACGGCAAGCGCTATTTCTACACGCGGCGCGGCCAGCTCAATTTCTCCTGCGCCACCTGTCATGTGCAGAGCCCGGGCGAGCGGATCCGCGCCGAAATCCTGGCGCCCGCGCTCGGCATCTTCAATGCGATGCCGATCTATCGCTCCGAATGGAGCGGCATGGGCACGATCAGCCGGCGCTTCACCACCTGCAACAGCCAGATCCGCGGCGTGCCGCTCGAACCGCAGGCCGACGAATATCGCAACCTCGAATATTATCTGTCCTATGTCAGCAACGGACTGCCGATTTCCGGTCCGGGAGCGCGGCCATGAGCATGATCCGGAAAATCACAGGGTGAATTCCGCCCTCGCGCTGGCCGCGGCGCTGCTGATCGCAGGCGCGACATCGGCGCTCGCCGCAAGCTCCGAGGCCGATTTCAAGGCGGCCTACGCCGCGGCCGAAGCCGCCAACAAGGAAGCGGCCACCTTGCGCAATCAATGGACCACGACGGCGGCGACGCTGGCGGCGGCGAAAAAGGCGGCCGACGGCGGCGATTTCGACCAGGCGGTCGCGTCGTCGAAGGAAGCCGAAGCGCTGGCCAAGGCTTCGATCTTCCAGGCGACAAGCGAAAAAGAAGCCTGGAAGGCGCTCGAAATACGCTAAACCTACCTCTTGGACGCGCGGAGACATCGCATGACCATCCGCCGCCGGGATTTCCTGACGCTCGCGGGCGCCGCCGCGCTCTCGCCGCCCTGCCGCGTCGCGCGCGAGCCGCCGATACCGCGGGCGTCTACGATCTCGAACGCTTCGGCAATGCGCGCATCCTGCACATGACCGACACGCATGCGCAGCTGCTGCCGGTGTATTTTCGCGAGCCGAGCGTCAATCTCGGGATCGGCACGATGCGGGGAAAGCCGCCGCATCTGGTCGGCCGCGCCTTTCTCGACCGCTTCGGCATCAAGCCCGACAGCGCCGACGCCTACGCCTTCACCTTTCTCGATTTCGAGAAGTCCGCCGCGCGTTTCGGCAAGCTCGGCGGCTTCGCGCATCTGAAGACGCTGATCGACCGGCTGCGCAGCGACGCCGGGCCGGGCGCTCGCTGCTGCTCGACGGCGGCGATCTGTGGCAGGGCACCGGGCTCGCCAACACCCTGCAGGGCGCCGACATGGTGGAGGCCGCCAACCTGCTCGGCATCGAGGCGATGACCGGCCATTGGGAATTCACCTATGGCGAAAAGGCGCTGCGCGCCAACCTCGAGCGCTTCAAGGGCGAATTCCTGGCGCAGAACGTCTTCCTCACCGAGGAAGCCGCCTTCAACGACGCCAAGGCGTTCGATCCCGCGTCGGGGCGCGTGTTCAAGCCGCACCTCATCAAGGAAATCGGCGGCTATCGCGTCGCCGTGATCGGGCAGGCCTTTCCCTATGTGCCGATCGCGCACCCGAAGCGCTTTACGCCGGACTGGACCTTCGGCATCCGCGACGACGAATTGCAGAAACTGGTCAACGCACTGCGCAACAACGACAAGGTCGATGCCGTGGTGCTGCTGTCGCATAACGGCATGGATGTCGATCTCAAGCTCGCCAGCCGCGTCACCGGCATCGACGTCATCCTCGGCGGCCATACCCATGACGCCGTGCCGCAGCCGATTCCGGTGACCAATGCCGGCGGCATCACGCTCGTCACCAATGCCGGCTCGAACGGAAAATTTCTCGGCGTGCTCGATCTCGAACTGGCCAAGGGCCGGGTCAGCCGACGTGCGCTACCGGCTGCTGCCGGTGTTTTCGGAATTGCTGAAGCCGGATGCGGCGATGCAGGCGCTGATCGACAAGATGCGCGCGCCGCATGCGGCGGCCTATGCCGAGAAGATCGCGACCGCCGATCGCCTGCTCTATCGCCGCGGCAATTTCGGCGGCACCGTGGATCAGTTGATCTGCGACGCGCTGCGCTCCGAATTCGATGCCGAGATCGCGCTGTCGCCGGGTTTCCGCTGGGGCAACAGCGCGCTGCCGGGCCAGCCGCTGACGATGGAGGACGTGCTGGCGGAGACCGCCATCACCTATCCGGAAACCTACTGCAGAGCATGACCGGCGGCCAGATCAAGGACGTGCTCGAAGACGTCTGCGACAATCTCTTCAATGCCGATCCCTATTATCAGCAGGGCGGCGACATGGTCCGCGTCGGCGGCCTCGCCTACACCTGCACGCCCGGCGAAACCGTCGGCCGGCGGATTTCGAACTGAAGCTCGACAACGGCCGCGCCATCGAAGCCGGCAAGAGCTACAAGGTGGCGGGATGGGCTTCGGTCAACGAGCAGAAGGGCACGCCGGTGTGGGATGTCTTCGCCAGACATCTCGCTCCGGCAAGCCGCCAGGCCATCGCGGCTCCGGCGTCACCCTGAAGGGCGTCGACGACAATCCGGGCATTGCGGGACAGGGATGAGGCATTTCTCGAGACATCGACGGTCGATCGTTCGCGCCTTCGGCGGCGCGGCGATCGCGGCGCTGATGGCGGCAACAATCTTCTCCCTCGCCCGCGCCCAGCAGGCGCCGCTGCCGGACAAGCCGTTCGCCGAGCACCGCATCGCGTTGCAGCTCTCGGACAATGATCCGAAGAAGCAGGGCCTCGTGATCAGCGTCGCCTACAATCTGCTGAAGGACTACGATCCCGACAAGGTCGCGATCGAGGTGGTGACGTTCGGTCCGGGCATCGATCTGCTGCGCCCGGAGAATGCCAACCGCAAGCTGGTCGAGAGCCTGGTCGCGCAGGGCGTGCGTTTCGACGTCTGCCTCAACACCGTCGATACGATCGAGCGCGAGACCGGCAAGCGGCCGGAGATCATTCCAGCGGCGACGCCGGTGCAGGTCGGCGTCGCGCAAATTCTGTTGCTGACCGAAAACGGCTATACATTGGTTCGGCCATGAGAGTCATTGCGAGCGAAGCGAAGCAATCCACAACCCGAACAACGGAGCGAGTCATGGATTGCTTCGTCGCGATGTATGCGCGATCGCGACCGTGGCTCCTCGCAATGACGGAATCATCGGGGAATGGGAGATGAGGAGTCTTAGTATGCGCAACTTTTTTCGCGTCGCGGTCGCCTTGATGTCGATGCTGTTCGCTTCCGTCAGCCTCGCCGGCGACGGCAAGCCGCATCATATCGCCATCCAGGTCGACCAGAACGATCCGCAGGTCATGAACCTGGTGCTGAACAACGCCACCAACGTGATCGAATATTACCGCGCCAAGAACGAAGACGTGGATGTCGATATCGTCGCCTACGGTCCCGGCCTGCACATGCTGCGCGCCGACACCTCGCCGGTGCAGGACCGCATCAAGCGGCTCAAGGACATGGTCGTTTCCCGGCAAGATCCAGTTTTCGGCCTGCAACAACACCAAGCAGGGCATGGAGAAGGCGGAAGGCCACGCGATTTCCGTTCTGCCCGAGGCGTCAATCGTGCCCTCCGGCGTCGTCCATCTGATGGAATTGCAGGAGCAGGGCTGGAGCTATGTGCGGCCCTAGAACTTTATCGGAAATCGATTGAGGCGGTATCCCTTTTATCGGAAATCGATTCGAGGCGGTATCCCCATGATCTTTCGCCAGCTGTTCGACAGCGTTTCGGGCACCTACAGCTATCTGCTGGCCAGCCGCGCCGGCGGCGAGGCGCTGATCCTCGATCCCGTGCTGGAGAAGGTCGACCGCTACTGCCAGCTGCTGCGCGAACTCGATCTGAGGCTGGTCAAGGCGGTCGATACCCATCTGCACGCCGACCACGTCACCGGCCTCGGCGAACTGCGCGACCGCACCCACTGCGTCACCATCATGGGCGAGCAGAGCAAGGCCGACGTGGTGGCGATGCGGGTCGCCGACGGCGACAAGGTGACGATCGAGGGCCTCAGCCTCGACGTCATGTACACGCCCGGCCACACCGACGATTCCTACAGCTACCTGATGGGCGATCGGGTCTTCACCGGCGATACGCTCCTGATCCGCGGCACCGGCCGCACCGATTTCCAGAACGGCAGCGCGCGGGCGCAATACGATTCGATCTTCAACCGGCTGCTGAAGCTGCCCGATGAGACGCTGGTGTTTCCCGCCCACGACTACAAGGGCGATACCGTCTCCACCATCGGCGAGGAGAAGCGCTACAATCCGCGGCTGCAGGTGCGCTCGGTCGATGAATATATCGAGCTGATGGGCAATCTGAAGCTGCCCAATCCGAAGATGATGGATGTGGCGGTGCCGGCCAACATGCATGTCGGCCTGCATCAGGACGATCTCGCCAAGCAGGGGCTCGCGCTCACCGCGCGCGAGGCGATCGACAGCCTCGGCCGGCCCGATATCCTGCTGGTCGACTTGCGCGAAAACAGCGAACGCGCCAAGCACGGCACGCTGCCGGGCGCGCTGCACGCGCCCTATCCCGCGATCGACGAAAGCCTGCAGCCCGGCGGCATGCTGCGCGAGGTCGCCGCCGCGACCGGCCGCCGCATCGTGTTCTTCTGCGCCTTCGGCGAGCGCTCCGCGATGGCGGTCGCCGCCGCCAAGGAGGCGGGACTTGCCAACACCGCGCATATCGCCGGCGGCATCGACGCCTGGAAGAAGGCCGGCGGCCCGGTGCTGACGGGGTGAGCGACAACGCCGGTCTCAATACCAGGCGCCATTGCGATTCGAACCAGGCTAAGCCAAGCTTGGCCTATTCAAGTCCGGCCTTCCGCATTCCTTCGACGAACTTTGCCATGGGCGCGGAGGTATAGGGAACGTTCTGTTCGATCCAGGCGATCGAGAGATCAGGATTTGTTTCCTTCATTCGCTCCAGCGCAGAGCGCGCATCATCGGTCTGACCCACTTGCGCCAGGCTGGCGATGTAAATGCGGCTACCTCTAGCCAGACCAGAGCGCTGTTGAAACGCCTTGCGGCAGGAGGCAATGGCTTCGGCATAGTGACCGGCGAGGTAATGTGCGATAGCGATCCCCACATGAAATATTGAGTTTTGCGGGTCGTGAGGACTCATGCGAATTGCCTCTCGTAAATGGACAATCGCTTTTTCGGACTGGCCATCGAACGCCAGCGCCCAGCCAAGATAACCGTGAGCGGCGGCAAAGTTCGGGTTGAGCTCCAGGGCACGTTGGAATTCGGCGGTCGATTCCGCGGTACGCCGCAACATGAAAGCGACATATCCCAGCGCGAGGTGCGCCCACGGATCACTATCGTCGAGCTCCGCTGCGCGCGCCCGAGCTCCTGCGCCCGGCTCAGCTGCGATCCCTTCGAGTAGCTCAAGTTTAAATGACTGGATACCAACAGGATGAAGGCCAACATGCTGTGGGCCGGAGCATAGTCGGGATAGCGTTCAACGGCACCATTGAGCAAGCCGATTGCCGCCTCGCCTTCCGATTGGGTCATTCGCCAGAACAGGGAATTGGCGCGCATCACAATTTCCCACGCACCAAGATCTTCCGCCGACCGGCTTTGCGAGCGGATGCCTTCGGCTTCGAGGAGTTTTGGTTCAATTGCAGCAACGACTTTCTTGGTGATTTCGTCCTGGAGCGCGAAGACGTCGGTCAAGTCGCCGTCGTAGCGATCGGCCCAGATATGGTTGCGGTCGCGGCATCAATCAGCTGAGCGGTTATGCGGACGCGACTTCCTCCCTTGCGGACGCTGCCCTCCAGAAGGTAACGCACGTTCAATTCGCGTGCGATGCGCTTTATGTCCACCGCCTTGCCGCCATAGGCAAAGGATGAATTGCGAGCGATCACGAAGAACCAGCGTAGCTTTGATAGACCGGTGATAATGTCTTCGGAAATGCCCTCAGCGAAATAGTCTTGCTCGGGATCACCGCTCATATTGACGAACGGCAGCACCGCGAGAGACGGCCTCTCGGCGTTTGAGAGTTTGGCAGGGTCGGCGACCATGGATTTGGACGCAGAGGAATTTTCGGCGAGCGAGACGCGGTGGACGCCGATCGGGCGCGCAATATTCTTGACGACTTGCTCGCCTATGTCCTCAAATCCGAAGCTCAGTTTATCGCACACCTGGTCGTGGACGTTGCGTGAGACAGTAATGCCACCTGGCTCGGCGAGCGCTTCCAGCCGAGCCGCCACATTGACGCCATCGCCGTAGATATCATTATCGTCGCTGATGATGTCGCCGACGTTGATGCCGATGCGAAATTCAATGCGCTTGTCAGCATGCTCACCTGGAGTTGCGTTCGGCCATGCCGCGCTGAATGTCGACAGCGCAGCGGACAGCGTCGACCACACTGACGAACTCCACCAATAGTCCATCGCCCGTCGTTTTGACGATCCGGCCGCGATGCTCGGTAATCTTGGGATCCAGCAGTTCCTTACGGTGCGCCTTGAGCTGACGCAGCGTGCCTTCCTCATCAACGCTCATCAACCGACTGTAGCCGGCAACGTCCGCAGCAAAAATCGCTGCCAGCCTGCGATCCACTCGGTCTTCCGGCATAGGGTCGCTCCAGGGAAACTTCAGAGGCCGGTCATTCGCTGGACGATAGCATGTCGTTTCCCCAAACGTCAGTGTCGAACTCCTGATTCCCGCTTGGCTTCTGTCCTCCCGAAGGGGGCGTCGCTTCAGCGCCCACCCGCTTCACCTCCGCCGCCAGCGCATCCAGCGCATCGGCCAGCATCACGCCGCCGCATTCGGTCATCCGTTCCGGAATCACGATGCGCTTTTCCGGCGGATAGAAGCGCTCCAGCGCGGGATGCAGCAGGAAGGCGCGGCCGTCGTCCTCGGCCAGGTCGCCGGCCTCCGACACCAGAAGAAGTCGGGCTCGCAGTTCACGATCGCCTCCAGCGAGGCGAAGCCGCCGAAGGCGACGCCGAGATCGCCGGCCGCGTTGAACAGCCCGGTTTCGGCGAGCAGCGAACCGACAAAGCTGTCGCTGCCCGAGACCCAGCCGCGCCGCGACAGCGGCAGCACGCGATAATGCCTGTCGGAGACGGCTTGACGCGCCCGCGCCATCGCCGCATCGAGCCGGGCGATTTCCGCCGCGGCGCGATCCGGATGCCCGAGCGATGTCGCCCATCTCGCGGATCTGGTGCCTTCACTTCGTCGAGGGTGCGCGGCACCGGGAATTCGGCGAGACGAAGCCCCTTCGCCTTCAACAGCTCCCGCGTCGAGCGCTTGTCGAACACGCTGGCGACGACGATGTCGGGCCTGAGCACCAGCACGTCCTCGGCGCCGCCCGACAGCACCGGATAGCGGCTGCATCGTCGGCCGCCTAGGATTGCCAGGCGTCGCGCGAAAACCGGCTCAAGCCCAGGATCTGCTCGGGGTCGGCCAGCGTCAGCAGCAATTGATCGGTGCAGACATTCATCGAGACGATGCGCGGCAGGCCGTCGGCGACGCCGGCGCAGACAAGCCGAGCGACCGCGCAACGCCGCGACCGCATCCGACCGAGCAAGATCGCCACGCCGCGCATCGGCACCTCAGATTTCCGCCCACGGCACGATCACGGCCTCGCGCTGGAATTCCGCGCGATAGGCGCTGATCCGGAACACGTCGGCCATCACCTGTTCGGACAGCGCCTCCGCCGGCGCGCCCTGCGACACCAGGCGGCCTTCCGACAGCACCAGCACGTGATCGGCAAATCGCGCGGCAAGCCCGAGATCGTGCGTCACCACGATGACCAGCACGCCCTTGTCGGCGGCGGTGCGCAGAGTTCTTCATGACGTCGATCTGGTGCCGCGGATCGAGCGAGGCGGTCGGCTCGTCGGCCAGGATGACCGGCGCCTCCACCGCCAGCACGCGCGCCAGCGCGACGCGGCTGCGCTCGCCGCCGGACAGTTCGGTGACGCGGCGCTCGCGAATTCCATGACGTCGACCGCCTGCATCGCCCGCAGCACCGCCTCGGCGTCCCTCGGCGACAGCCGCGCCGGATCGGTGGCGCCATGCGGATAGCGGCCGAGCGCCACGATATCGCGCGCCGGCAGCGGCCAGTGCACGACGTGCCCCTGCGGCAGATAGGCGAAGCGTCTTGCGCGTTCGCGCAGCGGCAGCGACGACAGCGCCTCGCCGCCGACCTCGATCTCGCCGTCGGACGGGATCAGTCCCGCCAGCGCGCGCAGCAGCGTGGTCTTGCCGGCGCCGTTCGGCCCGACCAGCGCGACCAGATGGCCCGGCGACAGCGCCAGCGAGACATCGTTCAGCACGACGCGGCCGGCCAGCCGCACGCCGAGCACCCTGCGCGGTCAGAAGGCAGCTCGCTCATGCGACGCCTCCGCCGAGCGCGCGGCGTTCGCGCATGATCAGATAGAGGAAGAACGGCACGCCGATGATCGAGGTCAGCACGCCGACCTTGATGTCGCGATGGTCGAGGGAATGATGCGCACCGCGATGTCGGCCGCCAGCAGCAGCGCCGCGCCGGTGAGCGCGCTCGGCACCAATAGCCGCGCCGGATCGTGGCCGATCAGCGGCCGCATCAGATGCGGCGCGACCAGCCCGATGAAGCCGATGGTGCCGGTGACCGCGACCGCGCCGCCGACGCCGAGCGCGACGCCCGAGATCACGAACAGCCGCAGCCGGTCCGACATCGACGCCGAGGCTTTGCGCGGTTTCCTCGCCGAGGCTCAGCGCGCGAAAGGCATGGCGCTGGCTGAACAGCATGATCGCGCCGGCGACGATGAACGGCAGCGCCAGCATGACATGGCTGAAAGCTGCGGTCCTCCAGCGAGCCGAGCAGCCAGAACGCGATCTCCAGCACCACGAAGGGATTGCTGGACAGGTTCATCACCAGCGCGGTGGCGGCTCCCGCAAAGCTCGAGATCGCAAGCCCGGCGAGAATCAGAATCAGCAGCCCGGCATTGCGGCCGGCGATCGCGAGCAGCGCGAACACCGACGCGAACGCCGCCACGATCGCCGCGACCGGCAGCGCGTAGGAGCGCACGTCGGCGAGACCCAGCGCGATCACCAGCACCGCGCCGAAGGCGGCCGATTGCGGCGCGCCGAACAGCGAGGGCGAGGCCAGCGGATTGCGCAGCAGGCCCTGCAGCGCCGCGCCCGACAGCCCGAGAATGGCGCCGATCGCCAGCGCCAGCAGCGTGCGCGGCAGGCGGATTTCGCGCACGATCACCTGCGCCACGTCGCTGCCGCCGCCGAACAGCGCTTCGACCACCGCCAGCGGCGACAGCCGCACCGGCCCGATGCCGAGCGAGATCAGCACCAGCAGCACGACGAGGGCGACAAGCGCCGCCATCACGCCGACGCGCCGCCGCGCCGCGGTATCGCTCGTCGGTCAGGGTACGTCCTCGAACACTCATCGATCGTCCTCAAGCAGGCTAAGCCGCCGCCCCGGTACAGATGCTCAGGCAAGGCGATCGCGCTCATGCGGCAAAAATAGCGCACTCGTCCAGTGAGCGATCGCGCGCGCGCCCGAACGGCGGATTGACTCTCGGCTTTGACAAACTTCTACCATAGTTCGCCGACGGTTCCCGTTTTGGGGATCAAAAGGGAATGCGGTGCGGGGAAGCTTCCCCAATGCCGCGGCTGCCCCCGCAACTGTAAGCGGCGAATCCTTCGTCATATGCCACTGGGAATCTCGGTCCTGGGAAGGCGACGAAGGGTAACGACCCGCGAGCCAGGAGACCTGCCGTCAGCCGTGGTCACACGCGAAGATGTCGGTCGGGGAGTACAGACATTAGCTTCACCAGGGTGCGCGAAGCACATGGTGAGACTTGGTTCGCTGTGACGTGCCACTGACGTCATACCGAGGTCTGAACCATGTCTTCCATCATCACAGCCGCGCAGCGGCGCCGCGCGCTTCTGCTCGCCTCCAGTTTCCTTGTGCCTGTCGTCTCGCTCGGCATTTCCGCGCGCAGGCGCAGCAGACCGCTTCCGATCAGCTGCCGCCGGTCGAGGTCAGCCCGCCCGACCGACCCGAACCGGACCCGCGCCAAACCGACTAGCCGATGAAGGCATCGGCGTCCGCGCCGCGCGCACCGGCGGCCGTCGCGCGGCGACCGGCAACCCGAACGGCGCGCCGGCGAACGGCTCGATGCCTGCACGGCGCGACGGCACCGGCGGGCGGCAATTCAACGGCATCGTCGGCGCATCCTCGACCGTCATCACCGCGGAGGATATCGCGCATTCGCCGTCGCAAACCCTGCCAGGAGATCATCGCGCAGACGCCCGGCGTGCAGCTGACGACGCTTGTTCGGCGGCGTCAACGGCGCGCAAGACCACCGTCGACCTGCGCGGCTTCGGCGCGTTCGCGACCTCCAATACGCCTGGTGCTCGTCAACGGCCGCCGGCTCAATGACATCGACATGGCCGGCGTCGATCTTTCGACCATTCCGCGCAATTCGATCGAGCGCATCGAAATCACCCGCGGCAACAGCGGCGCGGTGCTCTATGGCGACAACGCGGTCGGCGGCGTCATCAACATCGTCCTCAAGAACGGCGTCGGCGGCCCGCCGGTCGCGATGCGCGCCGAGGCCGGCGTCGGCTCCTTCAACCAGCGCCTGGCCTCGGTCTCGGCCGCGATCAATTCCGGACCGTGGTCGACGTCGTTCTACGGCAACGCCATCAAGTCCGACGGCTATCGCGACAACAACGCGCTCGACCAGCGCAACGGCGTCGGCAATCTCAATTACACCACGCCCGATCTCAAGGCGTTCCTGACCGTGACCGGCGACGACCAGAAGCTCGGATTGCCCGGCGGCCGGCTCGTCGATCCCTCGATCGGCCTCAACGAACTCGTCACCGACCGCCGAGGCACCAACACGCCGTTCGACTACGGCAACCAGCAGGGCGCCAGCGCCACCGCCGGCTTCACCAAGACGCTTGTGGAACGGCGTCGACCTCATCGTCGATGGCGGCGTGCGGGACAAGAAACAGCAGGCGCGGCTTCTTCGGCCCGATCTCGCCACGACCGAGCTTCTCCTCAACCTACGTCGATGCGACACTGCAGACCTGGTCGATCACCCCGCGACTGAGCATCAAGAACTCGATGTTCGGAATGCCCTCGCAAGATCCTGACCGGCATCGATTACTACGATGCGACCTATCACACCAGATCGCGGCGCATTCAAGGGCTTCCCGCCGATCCACATCTACGATCTGTCGCAGCAGACGCTGGCCGGCTACTGGCAGCAGACCATCGGCCTGTTGCCGACGACCGATTTCTCCTATGGCGCCCGGGTTCAGAACACCAGCCTGAGCGCCAGGGATCGGTTCGACCCCAACGCGCCGGTTGCGCCTTCGACACCCAGGCCACCCCGCTCGACAGCAACGAGACGCAATACGCGCTGCATGTCGGCCTCGAGCATCGCTTCAACGACGTGTTCTCGGTGTTCGGCCGCGCCGCGCGCGCGTTCCGCACGCCCGACGTCGACGAGCGCGTGCGTCCGGCCCCTCCTTCGATGCCTTCTTCAATCCGATCCCCGGAAACTTCACGCTGAAGACCCAGACCTCGCACGACATCGAGGGCGGCTTTCGCATCAAGGCCGGCCAGTTCCAGATGCAATCGAGCATCTACAACATGGACCTCGACAACGAGATCCATTTCGATCCCGTCACTGTTCTTCAACGTCAACCTCGATCCGACCCGCCGCTACGGCTCCGAGACCAGCGCGTCGTTCCGCGTCAGCGACAGCGTGCTGCTGCGCGGCGGCTTCGCCTATACCCGGGCGGTCTTTCGCGAAGGTCCGTTCGCCGGCAACGACGTTCCGCTGGTGTCGCGCTACACGGCCAATGCCGGCGTGACCTGGAACATCTGGCAAAAATATCTCGTCGTCGATGCGACGGTGCGCGGCTGGAGCAAGCGCCTCATGGACAACGACCAGCCCAATACCCAGCGGCTGCATTCCGGCCAACGCGACGGTCGATTTCAAGCTGAGCGGGGCATATGACCGCTTCTTCTGGTCGCTGAGCGTCAACAACCTCTTCAATGCGCTGTATTACGACTACGCGATCGCCAGCTCGTTCACGCCCGGCCGCTTCAGCGCCTATCCGCTGCCCGGCCGGACCTACATGGTGAAGGCCGGCGCGACGTTCTGACCGGCTCGAGACCTGCGCGCGCCGGCTTGACCGGCTCGCGCAGGCCCAGCCATCCCTTCACCACGATGGCTGATTCAGCCTGAAAAGGGGCGCTTTTCCAGCCAAAGCGGCCTAAAGATGCCCCTTTGGCGGTCCAAGGCATGATAGGATTGGCTTGGAGGCCGCCACCCGACGATGCGCGCCGTGAATCTTGAGGCATGTGATGAATGACGAACCGAAAAGTCCCGCCGAACTGAAAGAGATCAGGCTGAACCGAAAGCGCGCCCAGGATGCCGAAGGCATCAAGGCCATGGCGGATATCGCGGCCGCCGACATCGCGATTCGAAAGCGGACCGCGAAGCTGCGCGAGGCCCGATTGGCGAGGGAAGCCGCCGACCGCGACAAGCCGCCGGAGCCCAAGGCCAAGGCCAAACCCAGGAAAAAGAAAACTGCTTAAATGACAAAAGAAGATCGCAACCGCGCTGAAGCGCGTTTCAACAAGGCGAGCCAGACCAGGACCGGCCAGAGCGATCGCGATGTCGCCGCGAAGGCCGTCCTCGACAACATGGCGAAGCTGAAGGCATTGCGGCTCGCGCGCGAAGCCAGCCGAGCCGCCGCGCCGCGACCCCGGTGAAAAAACCGCGCGGCAAATCACCGAAGGAAATCCGGTAGAAAAGGCGCCGGCGCTGTCGGATTGGCTGGCGGGTCAGCAAAGCGGCGGACGGCGGACTTAAACCGGCGCGGGCCATTCGATCATCGATCGCGTCTTGGTCGCGGCGTCGTAGACCTGCACCTGAAGCATCGGGTACTGGTTCTTCAAAGCCATGGCCGCCTCTTCGGCGGCTTCGACCGTCTCGTGGTGCGACTTGAAGTGACCGTCCACCACCAGCGAGTAGCCTGACGTCGGCGCCTTGTCGGCGCGAACGACCTTGCGTGGCTGCTGCTCTTCTGTCTCGATCTTCGGCTTTTTCATGCTTGGCTCCTGGATCATGATCCGATTGGAAGGGATCACGATCTCGTGTCTGGGATGATCTCCGCGGAACGCATTGATCGTCTCGAGGGAAAACCGTTCCCGCTTTTTCCGGATCATGCTCTGGTTGCGCCTCCCTTTACACTGAACACCGTAAAAAGGCAGGAAAGATTGTCCGGCTGTGACTGATATGCCCGCCAAAGGCGGTGAGATTGAGGTCAATGCGCGTGATAGCAGATCAGTTCAATACAAGGCGCGCGGCAACGCCGCGCGTCTCGTACCATGAGGGGTACGCAACCTGGCTGCGCCCAACCGGAAACGGCTTCAGCCTTTCGGGCGCGTGCGGATCATGAAGGTTTCGTAGGAGTATTCCGCGACCTGCCACCACAGATTCCCGTCGTCCCGGAACGCCATCTGCGAATCCAGGATCTTCTTGAAGTCCGGATTGCTTGCGGAGGTCTCCGCATTGACCTCGTTCGATGCCTTCAGACAGGCCTCCATGATCGGCTGGCTGAAGGGGCGCAGCTGGGTCCCGGCCGCCACCAGGCGCTTGATCGCCTGCGGATTGCGCGCGTCATATCGCGCCTGAACATCCAGGTTGGCGTAGCCGCAGGCAACCGTGAGCAGCGATTTATAAGCCTTCGGCAAGGCATCCCACTTGTCGGAGTTGATGAAGAAGTGCAGCGCCGTGCCGCCCTCCCACCAGCCGGGATAGTAGTAATACTTGGCGATCTTGTAGAAGCCGAGCTTCTCGTCGTCGTAGGGACCGACCCATTCGGTGGCATCGATCGTGCCCTTTTCCAGGGCCGGATAGATATCGCCGCCCGCAATCTGCTGCGGGATGGTGCCGAGCTTGGAAAGGGTCTTGCCGGCCCATCCACCGATCCGCATCTTGAGGCCATTGAGGTCGGCGACGCTGTTGATCTCCTTGCGGAACCAGCCGCCCATCTGGGTGCCGGTGTTGCCGCCGGCAATGGCGTATAGTTTGGACTTCTTGCCGAACTCATTGAGCATGTCCTGGCCGCCGTGATCCTGGAACCAGGCATTCTGCTGGCGCGAATTGAGCCCGAACGGAACCGAGCAGATAGAGCGCGTAGGTCGGATCCTTGCCGATGAAGTAATAGGCGGCGGTATGACACATCTCGACGGTGGAGTTGCTGACCGCATCGAGCGCCTGCAAGGCAGGAACGATCTCGCCGCCGGCGAAAGTCTGAATCTGAAATTTGTTGTCGGAGGCTTCCGCGACGTATTTCGAAATCGTCTCCGACGCGCTGAAGGGAACGTCAAGCGACTTCGGCCAGCTCGTGGTGCAGCGCCATTTCAGCTCGGGCATCGACTGCGCAATGGCGGGGGCTGCGACAGCGCTCGACGCGGCAAGTCCCGACGCCGGCCGTCTTCAGAAATTCGCGACGTTTCATGACGTTTCCCTCTTGGATTATCTGCTTTGCGATCGCCCATCCCGGCGATTTCGCGCGGCGGCCCGGATGAACCCGGGAACGCCGCTAACGATACCAGACGCTGCGGCCCTCGGGTAGCCATGGCGGACGAATTACCGCCCGCCGTAAAGACCGCCCGTTTCCCGGATTGTAGCGGATATGGAGCGGACCCGCGGCCGGGGTGCCTTATGAAGACCGGTCCTGACCAAAATCCTCGCGCTCGATCAGCCGGATGCTGCCGAGATCGAGCAGATGCGCGCCCCAGCCTCCTGTTGCCAGCCTAGCCGCGAGCTTCGGAGCGACCAGCAGGGCCGTCGCGACCATCGCAAGCGGCACCGCGCTGATCCAGTCCAGCCGCACCGGCGTCAGCTCCTCGGTGCTGCCGGCGTAGGGCCCGCTGCCAACCAGCAAACGCCGGCACTCGCTGACAATATCGCGCCGCGTGCCGCCCCGCGCCGCGCATCCAAGCAGGACCTGCATGGCCAGATGTGTCCGGACGCCCGCGCGACCTGTCGCCCGCGACCGCGGGCGTTTCGCCGAGCGAGATGCGAAGCAGCAAGCCCAGAAGATCGACGCCGGCAATGTAGGCACTCATCGGTTCGACCAGTCGCGGATTGCAATCGATCAGGAGCGGCGTGGCGCCGTCATCGGGCATGATATAGTCGACCGACAATGCGCCGTGCCAGGCGAGCTTCTCGCCGATCGTTGCGAGCAGCGCGCGCAGCTCGGCCCTGTCGACGCTTTGCTTGATCGCCTCGCCGCCGCCGGCGCCGGCGGCAATTTGCCGATAGGCGTGGAATCCGGTCAACTTGCCGCGGCAAAACACGGCTTGCGCCTTCTCGGTCGTGCCCGCGACGAATTCCTGCACCAGCACCTCGTCGGCGAACGCGCCGTTTGCGCTGAGGTCTCGCGCGCTGAGCGCGCGCAGGGCGCAATCCAGATCGCCGTCGTCGCGTACGAACCAGATGCCGCGGCTGGCGGTGCCGACGGAGGTCTTGACGACGGCGGGAAACCTTATCGCGGCGCGCAGCTCGTCGGCGGATTTGACCAGTCGCGTGGCCGGCTGCGGCAAGCCCAGTTGATCGAGCAGCCGGCTAAATCCGGCCTTGCTGTGCGCGGCGCGATAACTCTCAAAGCCCGGCAGCGCCAGCCCGACAAGACCCTGTAGTCGCGGCTGCACGCGCGCAAACAAAAACCCCTGTTCGTGGATCGGCAGCAGCACGTCGAAATGCCGCCTCGCCAGCAATTCCTCGACAAAGGCGAGGAAACCCGGCCGGGTCGTCCCGCAGCCCCGGACAGCGATGAAATTTTCTGACAAAGCGCGAGAACCTGGCCAGGCAAAAGGGCGAGGGATCGCAGACCTCGACGATATGCCCCGACAATCCCAGAATCGTGATCGCCTCCCGCGCCGAGGTGCTGTTTCCATCGGAAACGAGCACCCTGAGCGGCTTTGGAACTTGTGCGGATTCGGCCATATCCGATCATTCCCGCATCCTTTGGCCTTTGTCTTGCGAATTTAGCGACGCAACCGCGCGATCCCGGCGCCGTCGCTGAGGGCTGCCATGCAGCGCTATTCATGGACAAATAACCGGCAGCCGGTAATTTTGGCCGGGCCCTGCCGGGCCATAGCATCTCAACGGGGTTTCGAATCGGGCATGGTCGACGTTCTGGCCGCACCGCAACAATCGAAGACGGATACGTCGCTGCGTACGCTCGCCGCGATTTCGACGGCCCATTGGGTCAGTCATTTCTATTTGTTCGTGCTGCCGATGCTGTTCCCCTTTCTGAAAGCGCAGCTCGGCGTCGGCTACATCGAACTCGGCCTGGCGCTGACCGTGTCCGCCGTGACATCCGGCCTGACCCAGGCGCCGATGGGCTATCTTGCCGATCATATCGGCGCCCGCAAAGTCCTGCTGATCGGGCTGACGTTGGGCGGCCTGGCGCTGATCATGCTTGGGCTGCATCTCAGTTACAGCTGGCTGATCGCCAGCGCGGTGCTGCTGGGACTAGCCAACAGCGTCTATCATCCGGCCGATTATGCGATCCTGTCGGCCCACATGGATGTGGCCCGCATGGGCCGCGCATTTTCGATCCATACCTTTGCCGGCTTTCTCGGCGGCGCGGTCGCGCCCGCGATCGTGGCTGCGCTGGTTACCATGACCGGAGGCAATGGCACCCTGATCGTGGCAGGCCTGGTGGGGCCTCTGGTGGCGCTATTGCTCATCATCGTCGGCATACCCGACGCCAGCGCCGCCGATCGCAAGATCGACGGCGCGCATCCGCCGCGGCAAAACGTCATCACGCCCGCGCTCATCGTGCTGACGATCTTCTTCACGCTGCTCAGCCTGTCCAACGCCGGCATCGGCAATTTCGGCGTGGTTGCGCTGATGAGCGGCTATGGCGCGTCATTCCCGACCGCCAATATCGCGCTGACGGCATTTCTCGGCGCCAGCGCCATCGGCGTGCTGGCGGGCGGCTTTCTCGCCGACCGCACCGAGCGTCACGGCCAGGTCGCCGCCGCCTGTTTTGCAGTTAACGCCGCCATCGTGTTCGTCATTGCGACCGTCAATTTGCCGTCGCCGGCGTTGACGGCGGCGATGGCATCAGCGGGATTCCTCGGCGGCGTGATCGCTCCATCGCGCGATATGCTGGTCCGCAACGCCGCGCCCGCGGGCGCGGCCGGGCGGGCATTCGGCATCGTCTCCACCGGCTTCAATCTCGGCGGCATCGTCAGCCCATTGCTGTTTGGCTGGATCATGGACCAGAACGCGCCGCACTGGGTGTTCGGCGCTTCCGTCGTGTTTATGATCCTCACGGTCGTGCTCGCGCTTGTGACCGACCGCAGCCCGCAGGCCGGTGTCCGTTCCGAAGCGCCTGACGCGAGGCTTATGCAGCCCTGAACCTCGCCTGCGGCTGACCCATAACCACAGCTGTTCGTTGATGCGACGCGTGAAGGAAAGGCAACTGCACTTCCTCTACTCATAACCGCCGCGGCGTATGGGTCCCGGCTCGCGCGGAGCCTGTCATCGGGCGCGCATTCGCGCGACCCGTTGGCTTGGCCGGGACGACAATTCTTACGCGAACTTCGGCTGCGGCACCTGGCCCATCAGGCGCACGCGCTCGGTATTGGGCCAGAGCAGCAGCAGGCCGAGCAATCCGGACGCGACCAGAATGACGGCGTTGATGGTGAAGCCGGTCATGTAGCCCTCGAGCGTCCCGCCGGCATGCTGGATCACGCTGCCCATCACCGATGGGGCCAAAATTCCGGCCAGCGTGTAGATCGCGCCGTAGATCGCGATCACGGCGCCGCGCTGCGACACCGGCGTGAATTCGCCGAGCATCGGCGGACAGACCACATAGATCGATCCGCAAAGCCCGGAGCCGATCACCAGCATCGCGATCTGCAGCCCCGCGCCATCGATATGCGGCAGCGTCGCCAGGATCAATCCGCCGACGATCAGCGGCACCGAGCCGAGCACGCCGCGCGCGCCGCGGGTCGAGATAGCCGCGCGCCATCAGCACCTGCGAAATCCACCCGGTCAGCAACACGATGGCGGCGCCGAACACCCATGGCAGGATCGAAATCCAGCCGGCGTCCTTTTGCGAGAAGCCGAGACCCTTGACAATGAAGGGCGTGAACCAGGTCAGGCCGAGCGACAGCGCCCAGTAGGCGCCGAAGGTCGCAGCGCAGCAGCCGATGAAGGTTCGCGACATCAGAAGCCGGGAATAGGGCACGCGGGGATCGGCCACCGCCTGGGCGACGGTTTGAACCAGCGGCCCCTCCTTGCCCAGGATCAGCCACGCCACCACCCACATCAGGCCGACGACGCCGAGCGCGCCGAAGGCATAGTGCCAGGTATGGTTGACGATCACCCAGTTCAGCGCCGGCACCGCGAGGATCACGCCGAACGCCGATCCCTGCGACAGTATCGCGGTGGGCAGGGTCCGCTTCTCGTCGGGAAACCATTTGTAGACCGAGTGGGCCGCCACCGAAAATGCCGGCCCCTCGCCGGCGCCGAGGATAACGCGGCAGATCAGCAGCGTGGTGAAACTGACCGTGCCCACCATCGGAAACTGCGCCAGCGCCCATATCGTCGCCAGCGTCAGCAGGACCCAGCGCGTGGCGATGCGGTTGACGATGAAGCCGACGACAATGGCCGAGATCGAAAACAGGAAGAAGAACGAGGAACCGAGCAGACCGAACTGTTCAGGCTCAAGTTTCAGCTCGGTCATGATCGGCACACCGGCAAGCCCGACCACGATCTTGTCCGCGAAATTGACCAGCATGAACAGGAACAGGAGAAACGTGATTTTCCAGGCGCCTTTGGGCGTCGGTTGCGCGGTCATGGTCTCTTCCCGGTGTCGTTTTCCGGCCCAGTCAATCCAGGCTCGGCCAATGCTACCCGTGGGGTGTCAGGCATGGCAACCGGGCATTTTGATCGGGCCCGCGTGCGTTGCAACTGAACATTCAGCTCCGGATGCCGCCTGACGCTGTTCCGGCGGCATTCTGCAACCCGATCACGATCGCGTCGCGGTCACGATTGAGGCCGTGATCTCCCGCCATGGTCTTGCTATGTTGCGCGACAACAGAGGGATTTTTCATGCTCAAATCGATCTATTGCCGCGCGAGCGTCGTCGGCGCGCTTGTCTTCGCTTTCGATGCTCGCCGCATGGGGCGGGGCGAGCGCGCAGGACGCCAAGGCGCCGGACTTTGAGGCCATCATCGCCGCGCCGGACCGCAGCGACGCCGACCGGCAAACCGATCAGCGCCGCCAACCCGCCAAACTGCTCGCCTTCACCGGCATCAAGGCCGGTATGAAGGTGCTGGATATGGGTGCCGGCGCCGGCTACAGCACCGAACTGCTGGCGCGCGCCGTCGGCGCGGGCGGCGGCGGCGTCTACGCGCAGGAATCGGCCGCGGTCATGGAACGGGTGAAAGACAAGTTCGATATTCGCGCCCAGAACCCGGCGATGAAAAACGTCGTCCACGTCATCCGGAATTACGACGATCCGATCCCGCCCGGCGTCGGCGGGCTCGATCTGATCACGTTCTTCTTTGCCTATCACGACGTGACCTATATGCCGGCCGATCGCGCCGAGATGAACAAGAAGATGTTCGCGGCACTGAAACCCGGCGGTCTGCTTGTCATCGCCGATCATTCCGCGCGTGCCGGCGATGGAATCAATGTTGCGAAGACGTTCCATCGCATCGAGGAAAGCACGCTGCGCCAGGAGATCGAGGCGGCCGGATTCAAGTTCGTCGGCGCAGCCGATTTCCTGCGGCATCCCGAAGATCCGCGCGACGCGGCGGTGTTCCGTCCGCAAGTTCCGGTCGATGAGTTCGTCCTGAAATATCAGAAGCCGCTGTGAGACTTCGCATACGCTTCGCATGACAACCGGCAACCCCATCGTGCTGAGCGTCCGCCAACTGACCAAGACCTATCGCTCCGCGGGAGAAGACGTCGTCGTGCTCCGCGGCGTCAAGCTTGATATCGCGGCGGGCGAGCGCGTCGCGCTGACCGGCGAATCCGGCAGCGGCAAGAGCACGCTGTTGCATCTGATCGCGGGCCTCGATCGCCCCGACGGCGGCGAGATCAGGCTTGCCGACACCTCCGTGTCCGATCTCACCGATGCCGGCCGCGCGGCATTGCGGAGGGATCGGCTGGGACTGGTTTTTCAGCAATTCAATCTGATTCCGAGCCTCAGCGTCGAAGACAATCTCAAGTTCCAGTCGCGCATTGCCGGCCGCCACGATGCCGGCTGGCATGACGAACTGGTGGAGCGGCTGGGGCTCGGCGCCTTGCTCAAGCGCTATCCCGAGCAATTATCCGGCGGCCAGCAGCAGCGGGTCGCGATCGGCCGCGCGTTGGCGGTAAAGCCGCTGCTGCTGCTCGCCGACGAACCCACCGGCAATCTCGACGAGGCCACGGCGGACGAGGTTCTCGCGCTCGCGCGCGATCTGGTCAAGCGAAGCGGCTGCGGCTTCCTGATGGTGACCCACTCCACGCGGCTCGCCGCCACGCTCGACCGGCAGATCAATCTCCACGCGGGGCTGATCGCATGAACCGCATGCTGTGGATTCTCGCGGTCTTATTGAGCCACTGGCGGCGGCACCCGATGCAGCTTGCGACGCTGCTGATCGGGCTGATTTCCGCGACCGCCTTGTGGAGCGGCGTGCAGGCGCTGAACGCGCAGGCGCGCGACAGTTACGACCGCGCGGCCGCGACGTTCGGCGGCGCGCGAACCGCTGTCGCTGGTCGCCCGCAACGGCGCGACATTCCCGCAAAAACTCTTTGTCGAGCTGCGCCGCGCCGGCTGGCCGGTGTCTCCCGTGCTCGAAGGCCGCCTTCAGATCGGCGGGCGCTCGTTCCGGCTGTTAGGCATCGAGCCGATCACGCTCCCGGCGGAAGTCGGAAATGCGCCGGCGATCGGACGGCCGGGCTTGCAGTCGTTCCTGACGCCGCCGGGGGAAACGCTGGTGGCGCCGGAGGTGCTTTCCGATCTCAATTTGCCGGAAGGCGCATCGCCGCGCTCAGGCGACGGCACGTCGCTGCCGCCGCTGCGCGCGCAGGCGCAACTGGTGCCGGGTGTGCTGGTGGTCGATATCGGCATTGCCCAGCGGCTTCTCAACATGCCCGAACAGATTTCCCGGCTGTTGGTCGGCAAGGCCAGGGGCAGGCGCGCGCCGCTCGAAAGCGTCGCCGGCGACCAACTCCGCCTGGTCCAGCCGAATGCGGAGAGCGACCTCGAGCGCCTCACCGACAGCTTTCACCTGAACCTGACGGCCTTCGGCCTGCTTTCATTTGTCGTCGGGCTGTTCATCGTCAATTCCGCTACCGGACTTGCCTTCGAGCAGCGCCTGCCGATGCTGCGGACCTTGCGCGCCTGCGGGGTATCCGGACGCATGCTGAACGCGGTGCTGGTGGTCGAACTGGTATCGCTGGCGCTGGTCGCCGGCCTGGTCGGTCTGGTCTGCGGCTATTTGATCGCAGCGTCGCTGCTGCCCGATGTCGCCGCTTCCCTGCGCGGACTCTACGGCGCGCAAATTCCCGGTCAGTTGACGCTCAAGCGCGAATGGTGGATCGCCGGCATCATCATCAGCGTGGCCGGAGCGCTGCTGGCTGCGACCACAAGCCTGTTGAAAGCGATCCGCCTTCCGATACTGGCCGCAGCCCAGCCCCATGCCTGGCAACAGGCGCAGCACCGCTGGCTGATCCTCCAAAGCGCGCTGGCGCTCGCCGTGCTCGCCGCGGCAGGGAGCCTTCTGTGGTACGGCGATACGCTCGTTTCGGGATTTGCCGTGCTCGCAGGCCTGCTGCTTGGCGCGGCGCTCGGGCTGCCTTCGATTCTGGAATTCGTGCTTTTTATCGGCCAGCGACGGGCACATCGCCCGCTCGCGGTCTGGTTCTGGGCCGACAGCCGTCAGCAGCTTTCGGGATTGTCGCTGGCGTTGATGGCGCTCCTGCTCGCGCTCGCGGTCAATGTCGGTGTCGGCACCATGGTGGAAACCTTCAGCCGGACATTCGTCAGTTGGCTGGATGGACGGTTGGCGGCGGACGTCTACATCAACGCATCCGACTCTGCGCAGGCCACGGCCATCAAGACGTGGCTCCGCGAGCGTCCCGAAGTCGAGGCGATCCTGCCCGGCGGCCGGGCCGAGGTGCAACTGGCGGGAGCGCCGATCGAAATTCTCGGTATCGCCGACCACGCCACCTACCGGGATCACTGGCCGCTGCTGCAATCAGCCGCAAACGCGTGGGTCCGGCTTCGTCTTGGCGATGCCGGCCTCGTCAGCGAACAACTGGCCCGGCGTTTGAAACTCGCGATCGGCGATTCCGTCGAGGTCCCCGCGCCAGGCGGAAACTGGAAACTCGAGATCGTCGGCATCTATGCCGATTACGGCAACCCGAAGGGACAGATTGCCGTCAATATCGCCGCGCTCGACGCGCCGCTTCCCCGAAATCCCGCTGACGCGAATAGGCCTGCGCGTCGCCCCCGCGGCAGTGCCGGCGCTGATGTCATCGCTGCGGGACAAATTCGGTCTCGATAGCCGGAACCTGCTTGATCAGGCGACGCTGAAGGCGGAATCGACGCGGATCTTCAACCGGACCTTTGCCGTGACGGCGGCCCTGAACGCCTTCACCCTCGGCGTGGCCGGCGTCGCTTTGCTGACCAGTCTGTTGACGCTGAGCAATTCCCGCCTGCCGCAGCTTGCGCCGTTGTGGGCGATCGGCATCACGCGGCGACAACTTGCCGCGATCGAGCTCTTGAAGACCATGTCGGTTGCGCTGATCACGACCCTGCTCGCGCTGCCGCTGGGCTTGCTGGTGGCGTGGTGCCTGATCGCGGTGGTGAATGTGAAGGCGTTCGGCTGGCGACTGCCGTTTCAGGTCTTTCCCCTGCAACTGCTCGCAGCTGCTGGGCGTCGCGATGGCGGCTTCGCTGCTGGCAGCAACGCTTCCCGTTCTGAAACTGGCGTGGATGCAGCCGGCGCGCCTGATCAAGATTTTTGCCGATGAGCGATAATGTCCTGATATCGCGCCGCGCCTTCGCGGCTAGCGCGTTTGTTCTCGGGCCTCGGCGGCAAGGACGCGCTCGCGCAGGGCTTTGCCGGACTTGGCGAGAGCGCGGAAGGATTTGCGCCTGTCATTCCCGGCAAGGCATTTGCGTTTCCGGCCGATCACGGCCCGCATCCCGACTACCGCATCGAGTGGTGGTACGTGACGGCGAATCTTGTCGATGCAACCGGCGCGGCCCTGGGCGCACAGTGGACCTTGTTTCGTCAGGCATCGCGGCCGGGCCCGCAGGCGGAAGGCTGGGCCAACCAGCAGATCTGGATGGGCCACGCGGCTGTCACCCGCGCCGACACTCACCGCTTCAGCGAAAAATTCGCCCGTGGCGGAATCGGCCAGGCCGGTGTCGAGGCCAAGCCGTTTCAAGGCCTGGATCGATTCATGGGAAATGCGCGGAGACGAAGCGATGCGCGGCGACACCATTGCGCCGCTTGAGCTTAACGCGTCGGGCGCGGATTTCAGCTATACGCTGCGGCTCGACGCCGATCGCGCGCTGGTGCTGCAGGGCGATGCCGGCTACAGCCGAAAATCGGAACGTGGACAGGCTTCGTATTATTACAGCCAGCCTTATTTCAGGGCGGCAGGCAGTATCATCATCGACGACAAGCCTGTCGAAGTCACCGGCCAGGCCTGGATGGACCGGGAATGGAGCAGCCAGCCGCTCGCTTCGGATCAAACCGGTTGGGACTGGTTTTCGCTGCATCTCGAACTCGGGTGAAAAACTGATGCTGTATCGGCTGCGCCAGAAAGATGGCCGCAACAATCTCTTGGGCAACTGGATCGAGCCAAACGGCCGTTCCGCCGAAATCGCATCGGCCGACAACAGCATAACGCCGACCACCCTGACCGAGATCGAAGGCCGCAAGGTGCCGACGGGTTGGCGCGTCGTCATTCCCGCGCACGGTCTGAGGATCGAAATGTGCCCCGCTGAATGCGAAGAGCTGGATGGGAACGAGCTTTCCCTATTGGGAAGGGCCGATCAGCTTTAGCGGCAGCCATCGCGGGGTTGGATATCTCGAGATGACCGGCTATTGAGGCCAAAGGCGGCGTCATTCCGGGCGCGTGCCCGGCGCCAACCCGTAACGACGTTTTTCTACGTCCTTAAAAAGGATTATCGCGATGTTGCATTTCACGGCACTCGTCACCTGCCTGGCCATCCTGCTTTATTTCTTCACCTCCATTCGGGTGGCGCGGGCGCGCGCCGCATTCGGCATCAAGGCGCCGGCCATCATCAGGCAATCCCGACTTCGAGCGGGTGTTTCGCGTGCAGATGAACACGCTGGAATGGATGCCGATTTTCCTGCCCTCGCTCTGGCTGTTTGCAATCTATATCAGCGATCCCATCGCCGCCGCCATTGGCCTCGTCTGGATCGCCGGCCGCACCCTCTACATGACCGGCTACTCGCAGGCCGCCGAAAAGCGCGAGGCGAGGTTTTCGCATTCAGGCGCTGGCTGCGGGCGTTCTTTGGCTGGGCGCGCTGGGCGCGATCGTCGGACGCCTCGTTCACGGCTGAAGGCCCGACCGCGCGCTCAGATCCAAAAAGCCGGAGCGACATTGAGCGACGTCCGCTTTGCGCCTTACATTCCTGGCTTGAACAATTGCCGAAGGCGGAAAAGCGCGAAGGCCTGGCCGGGCCTCGGTTTGGATGGCTCCTGTCTGGACAAACCGAGTCCCCGCTGGCACCTTCGCGGGATTGGTCCGCGCGCAAAGGCGCATATTGACGCGGAGATCTGCTTATTGGGGAAACTCAATTTTCGAATATCATCGCGTGCTGTCATTGGAGGTACCCATGTCCAGACGCCTGTTGATCATCGCCGGCCTGCTTCTGTTTTCGATCTGCGCCTCACCGGCGCAAACGCCGTCACCCGACGCCATGACCGCGGCGCGCAGCCTGGTGACCACCATGAAGCTGTCCGATCAGTACAAGGCGCTGCTGCCGGCCATCCTGCTGGGCCTTAGACGCACGCTGACTCAAGAGCGGCCGGAGGTCGAACGCGACTACGATGCGATGATGCCGACGATCGTGGATGCGTACACGCCCTACTATAATACGATGGTCGACCACATCGCCACCATCTATGCCAACAATTTCACGGCCGGCGAGCTGCGGGAAATCGAGGCGTTCTATCGCCAGCCGGTCGGGCAAAAGCTGCTCGAAAAGGCGCCGGCGCTGGCGCAGCAGAGCAACCAGGTCGGCCAGGATTCGAGCCGCAAGGCGGCCGACGATCTGCGCGCGCGCCTCACCGAGGCGCTGCGCCAGAAAGGGCACAAACTGTAATCAGGCTTTCGCGGGCTCGACCGCCGCAATCCGGCACTTCGACCCCGCTCGTATCGACGAACAGATTGGGGACCTTTCTGGCCCGATCCAGAAACCACGCAAGCGCAACCATGATCAGGATGCCGCCGACGCTGACGAGCAGCTGCGCCGAAGACGCCATGGGAGTACTGAACCAGGATCCAGTGCGCTCCAAAGGACAGGAATACGCCGAAGCAAAAGAGCGGAAGCGAATGCTGACCGCACAGCACCATCGGACGCAGCCATTTGGACGTGAGTATCTCCGACTTGCGCGGAAAATATCGGGCGACCACCAGCGCCAAAGCGAGGAAGTGCGTGAAACGCAGCATATCGAGGTCGGTCTTGTCGATCGGATAGATCGCCTTGATCATCCATTTCGGCACCATGGCATCCAGGAACGGGACGTGCCAGGTCATGACGATCAGGAATGCGAAGGCAATCCACGCAAAGGCCACGATCAGCGCCGCGCGAGACCGGATCAGGGACTGCAGTTGGGCGACGCCTCCAACGCCGCACCATGCCGCGAATACAAACATCAATTGCCAGGCAAACGGATTGAAGTACCAGGTGGTCCCGGGCGGATAGGAAGCGAAATTCCAGTCGAACACGCGCGCCCCGATGTACAGCAGGATCGAGCCGAGCAAGGTCCAGTTCGGGCGGCGCAACAGGCACCACAGGACCAGCGGCGAAGCCGCCACCAGCGATATGTAGAGCGGCAGCACGTCGAGGTCGACCGGCTTGTAGCGCAGCGTCAGCGCCTGCCCGATCAGCACGTCGGGGTGCTGCGAGAAAATTGTGAACGTTGAATTCGTCCTCATACATCGGGTTGTCGAATTTCCTGACCGTGCGCGCGATCTGCGCCGTGAAGAGCAGGAACAGCATGATGTGGGCAACGTACATCTGCCAGACGCGCGTCCACAGCCGCTTGAGGGCGGCGAGAAAATTACCGCCGCGGATGATCGGGCCGTAGATGTAGCCGGCCAGATAGCCGGAAATGAACACGAAGAACTCGGCGGCATCGCTGAAGCCGTAATTGCGCAGGGTCAGCCAGGCAACGAAATCGTCCGGAATGTGATCGAGGAAGATCATCCACAGCCCCATGCCGCGGAAGAGATCGAGCCGGAGGTCGCGCTCGACGACATGCAAGTGAGATACCGTATCCTGATGGGCTATCATGCCTGATCCATTTTATCCTGTTAGGTATCGCGCCAGAGATAAACGGGCGCGACCGGAAGACCTGCGGCCGGCGCCGCCAAACGATCACTGCATTCACAGTTCACAGCCGACAAAACCGTCAGCCAAAAAATTCTTCGATTGACGGGCGTTCATTGATACCTATCAGGATATTGACGTCAATATCCATGATGGGCAGAACCAAAACCAGCCACCTCTAATTCTGTCGTCCGCTACCAACCGCCGCCGGATATCCCGCTGATGCGCCGGAATGCCCGAGAGGCGGCCACGACGCCCTGCGAGGCGGCACCATCCCCCGCCCCGCAGGATCACGAATAGACTCAAGGGAGCACGCACAAGATGGCCCGCCTGCCCTACCTCGAGGCCGATCAGGTCGCGCCCGAATATCGCGACATGCTCAAGCGCAACACCAACCTGCACAAGCTCCTGGTCAACTCCCCCGACATGGCGCGCGCCTTCAACGGTGTCGGCAACCATATCCGCTTCAAGAGCAAGCTCGACCCGCGGCTGCGCGAGCTGGCGATTCTGCAGGTCGGCTGGCTGGAAAGGTCGGAATATGAATTCACTCACCATGTGAAGATCGGCAGGGAGTTCGGCGTCACCGACGAGGATATCGCCGGTCTGATGGCCGAGACCGAGGGCAAGCCCTCTCGCCTCGAGCCGCTGGCCCGCGCCATCCTGAAGGGCGCGCGCGAGATGGTGCGGGAACTGGCGATGTCGGAGGCCACCTTCGCCGAGATCAAAAAGCAGCTCTCCGACGAGCACATGACCGATCTCGTGCTCACCATCGCGTTCTACTGCGCCGTGGTGCGCGTGCTCGCCACCATGAAGATCGACAACGAGCCTTATTATAAAGAGGTACTGATGCAGTACCCGATCCCGGGAGTGAACTGACATGCGCCTGAAAGATCGCGTCGCCATCGTCGTCGGCGCCGGCCAAAGCCCCGGCGAAGGCATGGGCAACGGCCGGGCCACCGCGCTCACCTTCGCGCGCGAAGGCGCCAAGGTCATGTGCGTGGATCACAATCTCGCATCCGCGCAGGAGACGGTCGACATGATCGGCGCCAAGGGCGGCACTGCCGTGGCCTTCAAGGCCGACGTCACCAAAAATGCCGAGCTCAAGGCCATGGTCGAGGACGCGCGCGCCCGCTGGGGCCGCATCGACATCCTGCACAACAATGTCGGCGTCAGCCTTTCCGGCGGCGACGCCGAGCTGCTCGACTTCACCGAGGAGGCGCTCGAGCGCTGCGTGGCGATCAATCTCAAGAGCTGCATTTTCGCCGCCAAGCACGTGATCCCGATCATGCGCCAACAACAAAGCGGCGCGATCATCAACATCTCGTCGATGGCGGCCATCACCACCTACCCCTACGTCGCCTACAAGGCGACCAAAGCGGCGATGATCGCCTTCACCGAACAGCTCGCCTACCAGAACGCCGAATACGGCATCCGCGCCAACGTCATCCTGCCCGGCCTGATGAACACGCCGATGGCGGTCGACACCCGCGCCCGCGAATTCAGGAAGAGCCGCGCCGAGGTCGAGGCCGAGCGCGACGCCAAGGTGCCGCTGCGCCGGAAGATGGGCACCGGCTGGGACGTCGCCAACGCCGCGCTGTTTCTGGCCTCGGATGAGGCCAACTTCATCACCGGGGTGACGCTGCCGGTCGACGGCGGCGCCAGCGTGCGCCGGGGGATAGGCCATTCAGCAAGTCGTGCGGCCAAGCAAACGGGTCGCGCGAATGCGCGCCCGATGACAGGCTCCGCGCGAGCCAGGGACCCATAACCACCGATGAGCAGCATTCGCGATCGCTGGAGCAACTGCCAGGACGCAGACAACAGACATCTGTGGTTATGGGTCCCGCGCTTTCGCGGGGACGACGCCGATGGGACCGTGCGATTGAACGAACGATCGCCGCGCTACTCACTTCGTCAGCGGGCAGCCGCTGTCCTTGGCGGTGAGGAACGCCTTGTCGCCGGGCACCACGGCGAGCTGCTTGTAGTAGTCCCAGGGCTTCTTGGATTCGGACGGCTTCTTGACCTCGAACAGATAGAGGTCGTGCACCATGCGGCCGTTCGGCAGGACCTTGCCGCCCTGCGCGAAGATGTCGTCGACCGGCAGCTCCTTCAGCTTCTTGGCGACCGCTTCGGTGTCCTTGGTGCCGGCGGCCTTGACGGCCTTCAGATACTGCAGCGTCGCCGAATAGGTGCCGGCCTGGATCATGTTCGGCATCCGGCCGGTGCGCTTGAAGAAGCGATTGGCGAACTCGCGGCTCTTGTCGTCGCGATCCCAGTAGTAGCCTTCGGTCAGCACCAGCCCTGCGCGGCTTCGAGACCGAGGCCGTGAACTTCGGCCAGCGTCAGCAGCAGGCCGGCGAGCTTCTGGCCGCCCTTGACGATGCCGAATTCCGCCGCCTGCTTGATCGAGTTGGTGGTGTCGAGACCGGCATTGGCGAGCCCGATGATCTTCGCCTTCGAGCTTTGCGCCTGCAGCAGGAAGGACGAGAAGTCCGAGGAGTTCAGGGGAATGCGGACCGAACCCAGCACCTTGCCGCCCTTTGCCTTGACGAGTCGCCGGTGTCCTTTTCCAGCGCATAGCCGAAGGCGTAGTCGGCGGTCATGAAGAACCAGGTATCGCCGCCCGGCTTCGACCAGCGCGCCGCCGGTGCCGACCGCGAGCGCGTGGGTGTCGTAGGCCCAGTGGAAGCCGTAGGGCTGGCAGGCGTCGCCGGTCAGGCGCGAGGTCGCCGCACCGACGACGATGTCGATCTTCTTCATCTGCTTCGACAGCTCGTGGATCGCGAGCGCGACCGAGGACGTCGTCAGCTCGGTGATCATGTCGACGCCTCTCGACCTCATACCAGCGCCGCGCGATGCGGTGGCGAGATCGGGCTTGTTCTGATGGTCGGCGGAGATCACCTCGATCTTCTGGCCGAGCACGCTGCCGCCGAAATCCTCGACCGCCATCTTGGCGGCCTCGAACGACCATTTGCCGCCGTAGTCGGCATAGACGCCGGACTGATCGTTCAGAATGCCGATCTTGACGCCCTGCGCCGACGCCGGCGCGGCAAGCAACAGGCCGCAGGCCGCAACGGCCGCCGTCAATAATCCCGATTTCATATGCGTCTCCCCAACGTTTCTGTTCTCAGATTTCGCGCATGATATTTTATAACCCTGCGGCTGCCCATCTATTTCAAGTAAGCCAATAGTATTGACAGGTTCCGAAGACCGGACGACCGCTGCACGGCGACCCGCTATCGACGGCGGCGCTTTCCGGCGCGACGAATCGGCCAGATTGCGGACGATCACGTAGAAGATCGGCGTGAAGATCAGCCCGAACAGCGTCACGCCGAGCATGCCGAAGAACACGGCGACGCCGACCGCCTGGCGCATTTCCGATCCCGAGCCGGATCGAGACCACCAGCGGCAGCACGCCGAGAATGAAGGCAAACGACGTCATCAGGATCGGCCGCAGCCGCAAGCGGCAGGCCTCGATGACGGCCTCCAGACGATCGCGGCCCTCGAGCTCGATGTCGCGGGCAAATTCCACGATCAGGATGGCGTTCTTCGCGGCCAGCCCGACCAGCACCACAAAGCCGATCTGGGTCAGGATGTTGACGTCCTGCCCCATGATCCGCACGCCGATGGTCGCGGCCAGCAGGCACATCGGCACGATCAGGATGACGGCAAACGGCAGGCTCCAGCTGCCATATTGCGCGGCCAGCACCAGGAACACGAACAGCACGCAGATCGGAAATACGTAGAGACCGGAATTGCCGCCGGTGACCTGCTGATAGGACAGGTCGGTCCATTCAAAGGAGAAGCCGCTCGGCAGCGTTTCGTCGGCCAGCCGCTTCATGGTGTCGATCGCGGTCGCCGAACTGGTGCCCGGCGGCGGTGTCGCCCTGCAGCTCGGACGCCGGATAGAGATTGTAGCGCGCGACGCGATCGGGTCCGGAAATGTCGCGGAAATCCACCACGCTGCCGAGCATCACCATGTCGCCGGCGGCATTGCGGGTGCGCAGGCGCGCGAGATCGGCGGTCTCCTTGCGGAACGGCAGGTCGGCCTGCGCGGTGACGTGATAGGTGCGGCCGAGGATATTGAAGTCGTTGACATAGGCCGAGCCGAAATAGGTCTCGATCGCTTCGGTCGACGTTCTGCGATCGGCACGCCGAGCTTCTGCGCCTTGACGCGGTCGATATCGACGAACACCTGCGGCGTGTTCGCGGTGAACGGCGAGAACACCGAGGTCAGCCCCGGCGCCTTGCGCGCCGCGGCGACCAGTTCGTCGGTGGCCGCCGCCAGCAGTTCCGGGCCGCGGCCCTGGCGATCCTGGATGCGCATGGTGAAGCCGCCGCCGGTGCCGATGCCGGGGACCGCGGGCGGCGGAATGACGATGATGAACGCGCCCTCGATCGCGGACAGCCGCTTGCGCAGATCGCCGGTGATCACCGCCGCCGACAGGCCCTTTTTCAGGCGCACTTCCGGCTCTTCGAACACCGGAAACAGCGCCGCGGCATTGCTGGCCTGGGTGCGGGTCGCGCCGGACAGGCCGGCGAACGCCGCGACGCGGATGATGCCCGGCGTATCGAGCGCGATCCTCTCGATCTCGCGGACGATCTCGGTGGTGCGCGCCAGCGAGGCCGCGCCCGGCAATTGCACGGAGACGATGACGTAGCCGCGATCCTGCGCCGGAATGAAGCCTTGCGGCGTGGTGGCCAGCAGCCATCCGGCGCTGCCGATCAGCACGACATAGACCAGCAGCATCACCGCCGAATGCCGGATCACGAAATCGGCGGCACCGGCATAGCCATGCGACAGCCGGTCGAAGCCGCGGTTGAAAAGGCCGGTGAACTTGTCCCAGCCGCGCGCGATGAAATTCCAGCTCGCCGGCGGCCGCTTCTCTTCATGCGGCTGCAGGATCTGCGAGGCCAGCGCCGGCGAAAGCGTCAGCGAACAGAAGCAGGAGATCGCGGTCGCGACCGCGATGGTGATCGGCGAATTGCTGAAAGAACTGCCCGGAGATGCCGCCGAGAAACGCGGTCGGCACGAACACCGCGCACAGCACCAGCGCGATCGAGACCAGCGCGCCGCCGACCTCCTCCATGGTCTTGAGCGCCGCGTCGCGCCGGCTCATGCCGTCGCGAAGATGCCGCTCGACGTTTTCGACCACCACGATCGCGTCGTCGACCACGATGCCGACCGCGAGCACGAGGCCGAACAAGGTCAGATTGTTGATCGAAAAGCCGAGCGCCGCCATCGCGGCGAAGGTGCCGACCAGCGACACCGGGATCGCCACGATCGGGATGATCGCCGGACGCCATCCCTGCAGGAACACCAGCACGACGATGACGACGAGCAGCCATCGCCTCGTAGATCGTCTTGATCAGCTCGCTGACGGATTGCGCGATGAACTCGGTCGGGTTGTAGCCGATATTGTAGTCGAGCCCCCTGGGGAAATCGGCCTTGAGCCTCGACCATGGTGTCGGAAATGTTCTTCGCGGTGGCGAGCGCGTTCGAGCCGGGACGCTGGGTCACCAGCATCGCCACCGCGGTTTTCCGCAGCAGGAAGCTGTTGGTGGTGTAGTCCAGCGCGCCCAGTTCGATCCGCGCCACGTCGCGCAGCCGCACCGTGCGGCCGTCGGCGCCGGCCTTGACGACGATGTCCTCGAACTGCTCGGACGTCCTTCAGGCGGCCGGTGAAGGTGAGGTTGGGCTGGAATGCGCGGTCGGCGATCGGCGGCTCCGCGATCTGGCCGCCGGTGATCTGCAGGTTCTGCGCCCGGATCGCCGCCAGCACGTCGCCCGCGGTCATGCCGAGGTCGGCGATCTTGTCCGGATCGAGCCACAGCCGCATCGAATAGTCGCGCGCGCCGAAAATCTGGATGTCGCCGATGCCGTCGAGCCGGAGCAACTGGTCGCGGACCTGCAGCAGCGCATAGTTGCTGATATAGAGCTGGTCGAAGGTGTCGTCGGGCGACAGCATGAACACGACCATCAGGATGTCCGGGCTGTTCTTGCGCGTGACGACGCCGTTGCGCTGCACCTCCTCCGGCAGCCGCGGCTGCGCGATCGCGACGCGGTTCTGCACCAGCACCTGGGCCTTGTCGAGATCGGTGCCGAGCTTGAAGGTGACCGTGATGGTGAGCTGGCCGTTCGAGGTCGCCTGGCTGTAGAGATACAGCATGTCCTCGACGCCGTTGATCTCCTGCTCGATCGGCGCTGCGACGGTGTCGGACACGGTCTGCGCGGAGGCGCCCGGATATTGCGTGGTGACCACGACGGTCGGCGGCACGACTTGCGGATATTCCGCGACCGGCAGCGTGGTGTAGGCGATGGCGCCGACGATCAGGAGCACGATGGACAGCACCATCGCCAGGATCGGCTGATTGATGGAAAGCCGTCCGAGATTCATGTCTTGCTACCGGCCGGCGGCATTGGCGGGTGCGGGCTCACCTTCGCGCCGACGCGGGCGCGCTGCAGGCCGTCGACGATGACGCGGTCTTCCGGCTTCAGGCCCTCGCGGATCACGCGCAGGCCGTCGTCGAGCGGCCCGAGGGTGACCGGCCTCGCCTCCACGGTGTCGTCGTCCTTGACCACGAACACGATCTTGCGCGACTGGTCGGTGGCGATCGCGGTATCCGGCAGCAGCAACGCTTCGTAAGGCGCGCTTCCGATCAGCCGCACGCGGCCGAACTGCCCGGGCAGGATCGAAAGATCCTTGTTCGGGACCACCGCGCGCCCGCGCAGCGTGCCGGTCGAGACATCCAGCCGGTTGTCGAGGAAATCCATCTTGCCGTCATGCGACGGCTTGGTTTCGCCGGTCAGCGTCACCTGCACGGGATTCGGAGTGTCGCGCGAACTCGGGCGCTTGCCTTCGAACTAGAGCCGGTTGTTCTGTAAGTAGGTCGCCTCATCCATGTCGAAATAGATGTAGATCGGATCGAGCGAGACGATCGAGGTCAGCAGCGTCGCACCGCCCTCGCTGCCCTGCACGAGATTGCCGACGCTGACGAGATGGCGGCTGACCCGGCCGGTGATCGGCGCCATCACGTGGGTGAACTCGATATTGAGCTGGGCCGCCTTCAGCGCGCCTTCGGCCTGCATCTCCGCCGCATGCGCCGCCTGCAAGGTCTGGCGGCGCTGGTCGACGATGGATTCGGAGACGGCCTGGTCTGGACCAGGGTCAGCGCGCGATCGAGTTCGCGCTTGGCGAGTTCCGCCTTGGCGCGCGCATCCGCGAGCTGACCGTCGGCCTGCTCGGCGACCGCTTCGAAGGGACGGGAATCGATGACATAGAGCAGGTCGCCGGCATGGACGAAGGCGCCGTCGCGGAACTCGACATTGGTGACGAAGCCGCCGACCCGGGCGCGAACCTGAACCTCTTCCACCGCCTCGAACCGTCCGGTGAATTCGTCCCAATCGGTGACGGTGCGTTTGGTCGGCTGCGCCACCGTGACCGGCGGCGGACCGGCCGCGGCCTGCTGCGGCGGCTTGTCGCCGCAGCCGGACAAGGTGACCGCCAGCAGAACGATCAGCGGCCCGAGGTCGCGCAGGGAGTGGAAATTGAGATTTTCCGCTTGAGCCAAACGCTCCGATTTCTCAGTCGCGCTCAATTCCATCTCCTCTTCACTTTCGCCGCAATCAATCGAGGCGACCGCCCCGATCATCCGCAGCAGGATCAAGATGAGATCGCGTGCCCAGTCTGTTCAAGAACCGGCCGGGATCAAGCAAAATTGTTATGCATCGGCGATGCTGGCATCCCAGCCATACCGAATCGGCCGTTAGTGTTGGAATAATCTGCCAGAAGCGATATCAGGGGTCAGCGGGTCGGGCCCAGATGCGCACGACCCGGAACGAGGTCAGACATGCACGCGCCTCCATCGCAAAAATCGCTCGACAAGGCCAAAGCGCAGGATCGCGAGCGCGGCCCCGACCACGTCGCGCCGGATTGCGCGGGGCAGAATTTCTATGCCGTCGATCGCGGCCTGCGCGATCTGCTCCGGCTTTATCTGGAGCCGGACGATTTTCAGCGGCTGGAACCTCATTTCGATCGCCTCGGCGCACTCGCGGGCGGCCGGCTCGATGAACTGGCGAGGGTCGCCGACAAGCATCCGCCGGTCCTGAATGCACGGGACCGTCTTGGCCGCGACGAGGACTGGATCGACTACCATTCGTCCTACCGCGAAATGGAGA
This sequence comes from uncultured Alphaproteobacteria bacterium, assembly GCA_963735835.1. Taxonomy (GTDB): domain Bacteria; phylum Pseudomonadota; class Alphaproteobacteria; order Rhizobiales; family Xanthobacteraceae; genus Bradyrhizobium. The sequence continues at coordinate 109,217 of CAVTNA010000044.1, forward strand.
GAATCGCGTTCGGTGATTTCCAGTTTCACGCCATGAGCCATCGCGCCGGCACGCTGGGGATGGATCGACCGCTGCCTGCGGTCGCCAAATACGCGCTGCAATATCTGTTCGTGCAGGCCGAGTTCGGGCTGATGTGTCCGATCAGCGTGACCGACACCTCGATCCATCTGATTCGGAAATTCGCCAGCGCCGAGCTCAAGGACTATCTGCTGCCGAAAATGCTGTCGGACGACCTGGCGACCCAGTGGAAGGGCACGCAGTTCATGACCGAGCGGTCCGGCGGCTCCGACGTCGGCGCGATCGAAACCGTTGCGCGCTGCGAGGACGGCGTGTGGCGGCTCTCCGGCGACAAATGGTTTTGCTCGCACGCCGACGCCGATGTCGCGCTGCTGCTGGCGCGGCCCGGAAGGCGCGCCGCCGGCACCAGGGGGCTTGCGCTGTTTGCCTTGCCGCGCCGGCTGAAGGACGGCCGCCGCAACGCCTACCGCATCGTCCGTCTCAAGGACAAGCTGGGCACCCGCTCGATGGCATCGGGCGAGATCCTGCTCGAGGGCGCGGTGGCCTATCTGGTCGGCGACGCCGAGCGCGGCCTGAAGCAGATGATGGAGCAGGTCAACCTGTCGCGGCTCTCGCACGGCGTGCGCGCAGCCGCGATGATGCGGCGCTGCGTCAACGAGGCGCATGGTTTGCGCGCGCAGCCGCGTGGCCTTCGGCAAGGCGATTATCGAATATCCGCTGCTGCGCCGCCAGCTTCTCAAGATCGCGGTGCCGTCGGAACAGTCGCTGTCGATGTTCCTGTTTACCGCAAGCGCGATGGATCGCGCCAATGCCGGCTCGAAGGAAGCCGAGAGCTTGCTGCGAATCCTCACGCCGCTGCTGAAATTCCGCGCCTGCCGCGACAACATTCCGGTGGCGACCGGCGCCATGGAAGTGCGCGGCGGCAACGGCTACATCGAGGAATGGGTGCATGCGCGGCTGATCCGCGATGCCCATGTCGGCGTGCTCTGGGAAGGCACCAGCAACATCAACGCGCTCGATATCGTCACCCGCGCCGTCGGCAAGAGCCGCGCGCACCGGACGCTGCGGGAGGCGCTCGCAAGAACTGCTTGACGAAGCCACGCCGATCCCGTCGGCTTTCCGGGATCGCCTGCGCCTGGCGCTCGAGCGGACGCTGGCTTTCGCCGAGCGCGTCGCCGCCGATCCGGCGCTCGAAGCAAGCGCGCGGCAAGTGGCCAGCGGCCTCTATCACATCACCAGCGCCATCCTGATGACGCGGGAGGCGGCCCAGCCGGGAGCCGATGCGCGCCGGGCGCTGTATGCGAGGTTTGTGCTCGAACATCGACTGAGCGCGCAGGATCCGCTCGCGCCCGCCGCCGGCGATTGGGAACGCGAAGCTGCGGAGATCTTGTTTTCGGAGCGGTCGGTTGCGATCGGCGAGATTGCCGAGCTTTTAGTCTAGCCCGTCTCAGTTCCGGAGCGAGCGAACCCGGAATCCCGATGACACATTACACCTCAGAGATTCCGGGTTCGCGCTAACGCGCGCCCCGGAATGACGGTGTAAGTCAAGCGAACTTGCTGGTCAGCGTCCCCGGGTCCGGTGCAGATTTCGCGCATAGCGTGTGGCATCGCCGCCGAGCCATCGAGCTGCATCCATTTTGTGGTTCCCTTCTCCGCGCTTACTCCGCTAAATTGTTTCCGACGCTACAACAAAACCAACGCGTCCGGGGAGGACAATCGTCGTGCACAAGGGGCGTGTCGTTTTCGGCGCCATGGACGAGGTTGTTTTCGGCCGCCCGGCCGCCGAGGCGATCGTCGGGCAGATGGACCGGCTGCGCAGCGCCCGCGCGTTCCTGATGGTCAGCGGCACGCTCAATCGAGACACCGACGAGATCGAGAAGATTCGAAAACGCCTCGGGGCCCGCTGCGTCGGGACCTTCGATGCGATGCCGCCGCACACGCCGCGCGAGGCCGTCGTCGCCGCCGCCGAACAGGCCCGCGCCGCCAGGGCCGATCTGATCGTCACGGTAGGCGGCGGCTCGATCACCGACGGCGCCAAGGCCGTGCAGCTTTGCCTCGCCAATGATATCAGCAGCGTCGAGGACATCGACAGGATTCGGGCGGTCAAGGGCGCCGCGCCGGCCATGAATGCACCCCTGGTGCGCCAGATCAGCGTGCCGACGACCATTGCCGGCGGCGAGTTCAGCGCCATGGCCGGCGTCACCAACGCGCGCACCAGGGTCAAGGAAACGCTGCGCCATCCGCTGGTCATGCCGCGCGCGGCCATTCTCGATCCCGCCGTAACCGTGCACACGCCGGAATGGCTGTGGCTTTCGACCGGCATCCGCGCCGTCGATCATTGCGTCGAAGGCCTGTGCTCGCGTGAGGCGCATCCTTACGCCGACGCCCAGGCGCTGAAGGGGCTGTCGATGCTGGCCCGGGCACTGCCGCGCGTGAAGGCGAATGCCGGCGATCTCGATGCAAGGATGGATTGCCAGATCGGCACCTGGCTCTCGATGGGCCCGCTGTCCTCGGGCGTGCCGATGGGCGCGAGCCACGGCATCGGCTATGTGCTCGGCGCCGCGTACGACGTGCCGCACGGATTTACCTCCTGCGTGATGCTGCCGTCGGTGATGCGCTGGAACAAATCCGTCAACGCAGACCGGCAGGCGCTGGTGTCCGCGGCGATGGGACACCCCGGCGAGGACGCCGCCGACGTGCTGGACGATTTCATCCGCGACCTCGGGATGCCGCGCAGCCTGCAGGATGTCAGGATAGGGCCGGAGCATTTCGACCGCATCGCGGAACAGGCGATGGCGACGCCCTGGATTCCGCGCAATCCGCGCAAGATCGATACGCCGGCGCAGGTGCGCGAGATCCTTCTACTGGCCGCATAACGACACGGGAGACACGATGTACACCGGCAAGCATGCTCATCTCCGTCCGCTTCAGCCCGCCTTCATCATGGCGAACTCCGGCGAGGCCGTGACCTATGCCGAACTGGAGGCGCGCAGCAATCGGCTGGCGCATCTGCTTCGCAATCGCGGTCTGAAGCGGCTCGACCACTATGCGATCTTCATGGAGAACAACAGCCGCTACCTCGAGGCCTGCGGCGCGGGCGAGCGGTCGGGATTATATTATACCTGCGTCAATTCGTATCTGACGCCGGAGCGAGCTCGCCTACATCGTCGACAACAGCGAATCCCGCATCCTCATCACGTCGGTCGCAAAGCTCGACGTCGCGCGCGAGGCCCTCAAGGAATGCCCGAAGGTCGAGCTCTGTATCGTCGCCGACGGCGACGGCGAGAGCGAACGCATCGTCGGGCTGCAGCAAGCCACGCCGGGCTGCCCAGGACGCCGATATCGGACGAATGCATCGGCACCGCCATGCTCTATTCGTCGGGCACGACCGGACGGCCGAAGGGCATCCTGCGGCCGCTGCCGGAGCAGCCGCCGACGCAGCAGTTGCCGATCTTCGACTTCCTGCAAAAGCTCTGGCAGTACCGCGAAGGCATGATCTATCTGTCGCCGGCGCCGCTCTATCATTCGGCGCCGCAGGCCGCGGTCAATCTCACGATCCGCAACGGCGGCACCGTCATCATCATGGAAAGCTTCGATCCCGAGCGTTATCTCGAGCTGGTCGAAAAATGGGGCGTCACCCACAGCCAGCTGGTGCCGACCATGTTCTCGCGCATGCTGAAGCTGCCGGAGGCGGTGCGGACGCGTTATGACCTGTCATCCCTCGAGATCGCGATCCACGCCGCGGCGCCCTGCCCGGCGGCGGTGAAGGAAGACATGATCAAATGGTGGGGACCGATCATCCACGAATATTACGGCGCCACCGAAGGCCTCGGCTTTACCGCCTGCAACAGCGCGGAATGGCTGGCCCACCGCGGCACGGTCGGCAAGGTCCTGCTCGGCGATCTTCATATTCTCGATGAAAACATGAAGCCGTGCCCGGTCGGCACGCCGGGCACGGTCTGGTTCAAGACCGCCACGCCGTTCGAATATTTCAACGATCCGAACAAGACCCGGGAGGCGCGCTCGCCGGACGGCAGCATGAGCACGGTCGGCGACGTCGGCTATGTCGACAGCGACGGCTTTCTCTATCTGACCGATCGCGCGACCTTCATGATCATCTCCGGAGGCGTCAACATCTATCCGCAGGAATGCGAGAACCTTCTGATCACCCATCCCAAGATCGCCGACGCCGCGGTGTTCGGCGTTCCCAACGCCGATCTCGGCGAGGAAGTGAAAGCGGTGGTGCAGCCGATGCCGGGAATTCTGAGCCGTGTGCGGCACTCGCGAGGAGCTGATCACGTTCTGCAGCCAGTCGCTGTCGCGCCAGAAGGTGCCGCGCTCGATCGACTTCGAGGACCAGCTGCCGCGGCTGCCGACCGGAAAGCTCTACAAGCGGCTGTTGCGCGACCGTTATTGGGGCGACAAGACATCGCGGATCGTGTGAAGGTCGCCGCCATTCATGACGAACCGCATTGCGGCTCCGCCCGAATTTGGATTTTCGGCGGAGAGCCGGCGTAATTCCGTCAGCCGGAACGCCAAGGCCAGGGCTATTTTCATTGCCCCGGCGGGGATTATGTACGATTACAGCTTTTCGCGAGACATCATCGGCCAGTCAAAGGGAGATCAAAGAAATGCGTGAAGCCGTGATCGTTTCCTATGCCCGCACCGGGCTCGCCAAATCCGGCCGCGGCGGGTTCAACATCACCCCGCCGATGTCGATGGCCGCCCATGCCATCAAGCACGCCGTCGAGCGCGCCGGCGTCGACAAGGACTATGTCGAGGATTGCTACCTCGGCAATTGCGCCCATGGCGCGTCCAACATCGGCCGCCAGGCCGCGCTGCTCGCGGGCATGCCGAAGTCGACCGCCGGCGTGACGGTCAACCGGTTCTGCTCGTCGGGCCTGCAGACGATTGCGATGGCGGCGAACTCGATCCGCTCGGACGGCGCCGACTGCATCGTCGCCGGCGGCGTCGAAAGCATCTCGATCGCCGGCGGCGGCTCGCCGAAGGAAGCGATCGATCCGGAGCTGCTCAAGGCCGCGCCCGACATCTTCATGGCGATGATCGACACCGCCGACATCGTCGCCGAGCGCTACAAGGTCAGCCGCGAATACCAGGACGAGTACTCGCTGGAATCGCAGCGCCGCATGGCCGCCGCCCAGCAGGCCAACAAGTTCAAGGACGAAATCGTCCCGATGAAGACCAAGATGAAGGTGGTCGACAAGGCAGACCAAGGAAGAGAGCATCGTCGACTACGTCGTCGACCGCGACGAGTGCAATCGTCCGGACACGACGATCGAAGGCCTGGCCAAGCTCGAGCCGGTCAAGGGTCCGGGCAAATTCGTCACCGCGGGCAACGCCAGCCAGCTGTCGGACGGCGCGGCGGCCGTCGTGCTGATGGAAGCCAAGGACGCCGAAAAGCGCGGCCTTGCAGCCGCTGGGCGCGCTTCGTCGGCTGGGCGGCGGCCGGCTGCGAGCCGGACGAGATGGGCATCGGCCCGGTGTTCGCGGTGCCGAAGCTGCTTGAAGCGCCACGGCCTCAAGGTCGACGACATCGATCTGTGGGAGCTCAACGAGGCCTTCGCCAGCCAGTGCCTCTATTCCCGCGACCAGCTCGGCATCGATCCCGAGAAGTACAACGTCAATGGCGGCTCGATCGCCATCGGCCACCCCTTCGGCATGACCGGCGCGCGGCTGACCGGCCACATCCTGCAGGAGGGCCGTCGGCGCAAGGCGAAGTAGGGCGTGGTGACGATGTGCATCGGCGGCGGCCAGGGCGGCGCCGGCCTGTTCGAAATCTATAGCTGAACGTCAAGTCCGTTCGCCACGCAGCCGGCGCGGAAATGCGCCGTTGCAGACCGGCAAGACAACAGCAGCGCGACGGTTATAACCGCCGCGCTGTCTCTTTTTGAATGATGCCAAGAATGGCGCCGGCCGCCGATCAGGCTGCGCGATCGACCGCAATCCGGCGAAAAAGCGGCGAGGCAAGCCGGGTGTCATCGATCGTCAGGTCGGCAAAACCGGCAGGCGACGGTTTGGACAGGGGGCCGATTTCGCCGCTTGTCGGGCGGATGGGAAAAATCCCACCAATATCCCGATCGACGCACGAATCATTCTTTTTTTGCCCGCGCTATTGCCGCCATCGAAAAGGCTGATCCTACCTGATTGGATGTTGAACACTCAGGACCGCGGCGCGGGGCGCGCCGGGCGGAGAGCGAAGGAATCGTGGCGATGACCAATGGCGGGCTACATGGCGATCGGCTGATCGTGCACCGGCGCGGTCCACGCCGGTGATCGATCCCCTCTATGTCCTTTCGGGGTTCGGCGTCGGCCTGCTGGTCGGCATGACCGGGGTGGGCGGCGGATCGCTGATGACGCCGCTGCTGATCCTGCTGTTTGGCATTCACCCCTCGACGGCGGTCGGCACCGATCTGCTCTACGCGGCAGCGACCAAGGTCGGAGGCAGTGCCGTCCACAGCTGGGCGCGCAGCATCCACTGGCCGGCGGTGATGCGGCTCGCCTCCGGCAGCATTCCGGCCAGCATCCTGACGATGGTTGTGCTGTGGCAGCTCGACCTCAAGGGCGAAACCGGGACGCAGCCTCGTCAATGTGGTGCTCTGCTTTGCGCTGATGCTTACCGCGGCGTCGCTGATATTCCGCAGGGCCATTCTGGAGTCGCTTCGCGGGCGTATGGCGCGGTTCGACGCCGGCACGATCGCGCGCGCGACCGTGCTTGTCGGCGTCGTTCCTCGGCGTGCTGGTTTCGATATCGTCGGTCGGGGCCGGCGCGGTCGGCGTTACCGCGCTGCTGCTGCTTTACCCGCAACTGCCGATGGCGCGCATCGTCGGCTCCGACATCGCGCACGCGGTGCCGCTGACGCTGGTCGCCGGCATCGGGCACTGGGCGATGGGCGCGATCGATTGGCACCTGATGGGCATGCTGCTGACGGGCTCGCTTCCCGGCATTGTTATCGGCAGCTACTTTCGCGACCCGCGTGCCGGAAACCGCGCTGCGGCTGCTGCTGGCCGCAACGCTGATATTGGTTGCCGGCAAGCTCGCATCCGGCGAATGGGATATGGCGGCGTCGATGGTCGGAGCCGTGGCCCAGAGCAGCCCCCGCTGACAGGCGCGGGCCGGCGGCCAATCCGCTGACTGACTAGTGCGCGCCGCTCGGGTCTGGTCGCAAACCAGATGACATGGCGCGCGCCTTTACGTTTTGTCGTGGCGCGCACGGCAACTTCGTTGACATCGAAGCCGGCATCGCCAAGCCGCCTGGAAAATGACGGGTTCGGCCCCGACGACCAGACGGCGAGAACGCCGCCCGGACGCAATGCCCGCCGGATCGCTTTCAATCCCTTCAGATTGTACAGCGCATCGTTGGCCTCGCGAACCAGGCCCTCGGGGCCGTTGTCGACATCGAGCAGGATCGCATCGAATGCCGACGCATGCGATCAAATCACCTCCATGACGTCGGCGCTCACAAGGCGCGCGCGCGGATCGGCTCAGGCTGTTGCCGAAGATGCCGGCCATCGGACCTCGCGCCCAGGCGATCACGGCGGGCACAAGCTCGGCAACGACGATCCGTGCCTCGGATCCCAGCACGGCAAGCGCGGCGCGGAGCGTGAAACCCATGCCCAATCCGCCGATCAGCAAATGCGGCGCCCTGACCGCTTCGATTCGTCTGCAGACGAGCGTGGCAAGCGCCTCCTCCGATCCGCTGAGGCGGCTGTTCATCAGCTCGTTCGGACCCAGCATCATCGAGAACTCGTCGCCCCTTCGCATCAGGCGAAGTTCGACGTCGGCGCCGGGCACGCGTGCGGTATCGATCTGCAGCCACGGAATCATGCGATGCTTCTATGCCGTTTCGCGCCCGCCTATCCCAGCATCTGCGTATCGCCGCAGATCGAGATCGCCTGCCCCGAGATCGTCCTGCCGCGCGGGCTGCACATGAACAGGATCTGGTCGGCGATCTGCTCCGGCGTCACGTAGTCCTTGATCGAGGTGTAGGAAAACGCCGTGCGCTCCATCTCGGCGTAGGAGATTCCGCGCTGCTGCGCCTTGGCTTCCAGCACGCGGCGCTGCCGGTCGCCGGCGACGAGGCCGGGCAGGATCGCATTGACGCGGATGTTGTCCGGCCCGAGTTCGATCGACAGCGATTTTGTCAGTCCGATCACGCCCCATTTGGCGGCCGCGTAGGGCGTGCGCATCGCAAAGCCGAGCCGGCCCGCGGCCGAGGAGATATTGACGATCGAGGCGTTCTTGCTGTTGCGCAAATGCGGCACCGCAAGCCTGACGCAGTTGAATTGCCCGGTCAGGCAGATCTCCAGGCAGCGGTCCCAGTCCTCCGGATTCATTTCCTCGATCCGGGAGGTCGGCCCGGCGATGCCGGCATTGTTGACGAGCACGTCGAGGCCGCCGAGTTTTGCGACCGCGTCCGCGAACAGCGCTCTTCACCGCCGATCGGTCGGAGACGTCGCACGGCGTCGACGGTGATCGCGGGATCGCTCCTGGCGAGCGCGGACAACGCCATTTCATCGACGTCGCAGGTGTGAACCTTGGCGCCTTCGCCGGCGAAGCGGCGCGCGATCGCAAGCCCGATGCCGTTGCCGCCCGGCGGTGACCAGCACGCGCAAACCTTTGAGTTCGAGATCCATGATCGCTCCGGGATGTGGTTGGGAAAGCGTCAGCCGGCAAGACCGCCGCGCGAGAGAATAAAATCGGCCGCACCGCTGATGTCAGCGGCTATTCCCTCGCGCGCCGCGGCGCCATCGCCGGCGGCAATGGCGTTGCGCACATCGGCATGAAACCTGATCGCATCGCCCTTCGCCAGCCGGTCGGGATTGGCGCGCAGATCGAGATTGATCACCGGCCCCGCCTTCAGCCACAGCGCGCGGATGATTTCCACCAGGATCGGCGAGTGCGCCGCTTCATAGACCGCAAAGTGAAAGGTCTTGTTGAGCTCGACCGCGCGCGGCAGGTCCGGCGTGGCGGACTGGCTCTCCGCCCGCATCGCTTCCTCCGCGCGCGCGATCGACAACAGATCGTTGTTGTCGCGATGCTGGGTTGCCTGCGCGGCCGCATGGCCCTCGATGGCGATGCGCACCTTGGTGAGGTCGCGAAACTGCGCGGCCGACATCAGGGGCACGCGCACCGCGCGGTTCGGCGTCACCTCCAGCGCCTTGTCGGCGACCAGCCGCGACACCGCCTCGCGCACCGGCATGATGGAGACGCCGAGCACATCGGCGGCCGCCCGCAGCGACAGTTTTTCGCCCGGCGCCAGCCGGCCGGAAATCAGGAGATCGGCCAGTTTCGCGTAGGCGCGCTCGCCCAGCGTCTGACGGTCGAGCGGCTCCACCAGATTGAGCGCGGCGGGCAAATTCAACGGGGGGTCTCCATACAGCTGCGAAATTTCGGCGAGAGGACTCGACAACGGCCTTTTCTTTTGCAAGTCTAACTGTGATCACAGATCACGGCAAGCGAGACCAAGCGCCTCTCGAGAACAGCGCTGCACCTGCCGAAAGAACGACAAAGCCGCAGTTCACGCGGCCGCACCAGGGAGACCAAGGCTGATGTCAGAAAATCGTCAATTCACGCGCCGCCGCCTGTTGAAGACCGCCGGCGGCATCGCGCTGGTGTCGGGAATTTCCGCGCCGGCGATTCTGCGCGCCCAGACCGCCGACGTCATCAAGATCGGCCATCTGACCCCGCGCACCGGCTTTCTCGGGCCGCTCGGCGAATATGCCGTCATGGCGGTCGATCTCGCGGTGGAAGAGATCAACGCCGTCAGGCGGCATGATGGGACGCAAGGTCGAGCTGCTGAAGGAGGATTCGGTCAATCCGCAGACCGCCTCGACCAAGGCCGAGCGCATGATCGAGCGCGACAAGGTCGCCTGCATCATCGGCGAGATTTCCTCCGCCTCGTGCCTGACCATCGCGCAGGTCGCGCAACGCAACAAGATCTTGTACATCAACTCCGGCGGCAATTCGGATGCGCTGCGCGGCTCGGATTGCAAGCGCTACATGTTCCACGTCGAATCGCAGAATTCGATGTATGTGAAGACCGTCGGCCGCTCGCTCCTGCGCGACGGACTGGTCAAGGGCAAGAAGTGGTATTCGCTGACGGCCGACTACGCCTTCGGCCATGACCTGTTGAAGGTCTCCAAGCGCTTCATGGAAGCCAATGGCGGCAATTTCGCCGGCGACGATCTGGTGCCGACCGATGCCGCCGATTTCTCCGCCTACTTGCTGAAAATCCGCGAGGCCAAGCCCGACCTGGTCGTGATCAATCTCGCCGGCAACCAGATCACCAACTTCCTCAAGCAATATGCCGAGTTCGGTCTGAAATTTCCGGTCGGCGGCTTCGGTTTCGACACCGCGCTGGCCTGGGCCGCCGGCAAGGGCAATTTCGTCGGCACCTGGCCGGTGGTCTGGCATCATCTGATCGACACGCCCGGCACCAAGACGTTCGTCGCGACCTTCACCAAGAAATACTCCAAGCCGCCGGAGAACCAGGCCTGGGGCGACTACATCGCCACCAAGATCGTGGCGCAGACCGTCAACGAACTGAAAACGACGGAACTCGACCAAGATCATCGAGCATTTCGAGAAGGGCGCGAAGTTCGATCTGCTGAAGACGCGGCCGGGCTACTTCCGCGCCTCGGATCACCAGTTGATGCACGAAATGTATGCGGTCACCGCGCTGCCCGCCGACCAGATCAAGAACCAGTGGGACATCTTCACCTCGAGCCCGGCGGTACCGGGTCCCAACGAAGATCTGGAAGTGATCGCCGCCACCAAGGAAGAGAACAGCTGCACCTTCCCGACCTGACCGGCTGATGCTCGCTTACCCTCCCCGGAGGGTCGAGACGAGCGAAGCTCGCTCTCTGGGTCGACGCGAATGAAATGAGCGGCGGGGTGGGGTGACAGTTTCTCGTCTCGAACAGTGCCCGAGCTGAATCGTCACCCCACCCCGTCTCGCATCTCCGATGCGGCGACTCCCTCCAGGGGAGGGTCAGAAGAACGCCCCCGCTCAAAGGCGCCGCCTCCGGTAATGAGACTCAAGCCATGTCCGCCATGTTGATCGCGCAGCAAATCCTCAACGGGCTGCTTGACGGCGTCTATTATCTCCTGATCGCGCTTGGGCTGTCGCTGATCTTCTCGCTCGGCGGCATCGTCAATCTCGCCCACGGCGCGTTCTATGCGATCGGCGCCTATCTCACGTTGGTGCTGTCGCCTTATCTCGGTTTCGGCGGCTCCTTCGTGGCCGCGCCGGTCGCGGTCGCCCTGCTCGGCATGCTGATCGAGCGATGCTGTTCCGCCGCTTCTATCGCTCCGATCCGATCCTCTCTTTGCTGATGACATTCGGCCTCGCCATGGTGGCGGAGCAGGCGCTTGCGGATGATTTTCGGCGCGCCGCCCTTGTCCTATTCGATACCGCCATGGCTGCGCGGACAGGTCGCGCTCGGCAGCTTCATCTATTCGTTCTATCGCGTGGTGCTGCTCGGCATCGCCGCGACCTGCATCGCCGGCCTGTGGCTGCTGCTGCAACGGACCTCGTTCGGCCGCGTGGTGCGCGCCGGCGTGCAGAACCCGGACATGGTCGGCGCGCTCGGCATTTCGCTGCAGCCTTATATGTCGGCGGTGGCCGCGCTCGGCATCGGGCTTGCGGGCCTCGCCGGCGTGCTGCTGGCGCCGATCTATTCCATCCATCCGGCGATGGGCCAGGAGATCATCACGCCGGCCTTCGTCGTCGTGGTGATCGGCGGCCTCGGCTCGTTCTGGGGCGTGGTGGCCGCGGCGCTGCTGGTCGGCCTCGTCAAGGGCGTCATGGTCGGCATCGGCTATTCCGCGGCCTCCACCGCCGCGATCTATCTGCTGATGCTGCTGGTATTGCTGTTCCGGCCGCGCGGCCTGTTCGGCGAACGCATCATGCGGTTCGAGTGAGGCGCCCGGAGATGGTGAAGCGCCTGCCCATTCCGCTGCTGATTGCCGCATTCGGCGCTGCTCGTGCTGCCGCCGATACTGCTTGCGCTCGGCCTCACCATGACCTCGGCCACCGAAGTCGTGATCTTACGCCATGGCCTGCATGGCGCTGAACATTCTGGTCGGCCATACCGGCCTGGTGTCGTTCGGCCACGGCGCCTGGTTCGGCCTCGCCGCCTATGCGGCGGCGCTGCTCCAGCGCAACCTGATGCCGGATTCGTTTTTCGGCCCGACCATCGCAGGCGTTCTGATCGTGGCGGCGGTGGCCTTCGCGTTCGGATTTCTGATCCTGCGACGGCGCGGCGTGTATTTCTCGTTGCTGACGCTGGCGCTGTCGGCCATGCTCTATGCGGTGTCGTTTCGCTGGACCGAAGTCACCGGCGGCGAGAACGGCCTCGGCGGCATCACGCGGCCGACGCTGCTCGGCTTCAACCTGGAATCCTCGACCGACTATTACTGGCTTGTTGCGGCCATCGCATTGCCGTGCTGATCCTGCTATGGCGCTTCCATAATTCGACCGTCGGCACCGTGCTGGTCGCGATCCGCGAGAACGAGCAGCGCGCGCGTTTCCTCGGCTATCCGACCAACCGCTACAAGCTCGTCGCCTTCGTGCTGTCCGCGGCCATCACCGGTCTCGCCGGCATCCTCCTGCTTTACCAGAACCGCATGACCTCGGCCGATCCGATCTCGGTTTCGTTCTCCGGCGACTTGCTGGCGATGGTCGTGATCGGCGGCATGCGCAGTTTCCTGGGCCCGGCGCTCGGCGCGCTGTTCTTCATCCTGTTTCGCGAATTTCTCGGCATCTACACCGAGAACTGGCTGTTCTGGTTCGGCCTGGTGTTCGTCGCCTTCATCGTGTTTTCGCCGACCGGGCTGGTCGGCGTCGGCGAGCGGCTGATCGCGCCGTTCCGCAAGAAGACGATCGAAGACGCCGCGATGTCGGCGCGCCGCATCGAAGTGCTGCCGCTGCCGGAATTCCTGCGGCCCAAATCCCACGTCGACGGCGCGGTGCTTTCCGCCCGCCACATCGTCAAGAGCTTCGGCGGCATCAAGGCGGTGCAGGGTATCGACATCTGCGGTCGCCGACCGCACGCTGCACGCGCTGATCGGCCCCAACGGCGCCGGCAAGACCACGGCGTTCAACCTGCTGTCCGGCATGTATCCGCCGGACGAGGGCGCGGTGTCGCTGCTGGGCCAGCCGATCGCCGGGCGAGACGCCGGAGGAAATCGCGCGCGCCGGCATCGGCCGCTCGTTCCAGATCACCAATCTGTTTCCGGCGCTGAGCGTGGCCGAGAACATTCGGCTTGCCGTGCAGGCGCGGCATCCCCGCCGCTTCGATCCCCTCGACCAACGCGCTGTCGATCGAGGCGATCAACGCCGAGACCGACGCCACCATCCGCTATCTCGGCCTTGCCGGCATCGAAAAGGCCGAAGCCGGCATGCTGTCCTATGGCGGCCAGCGCCTGCTCGACATGGGCGTGGCGCTCGCCACCGCGCCGCGCATCCTGTTGCTGGACGAGCCGCTCGCAGGCCTTGCCGCGGCGGAGCGCGAGCGCATCGGCGCCGTCATCAAGCGCATCTCGGCCGACCTGCCGGTGCTGCTGGTCGAGCACGACATCGACCGGGTGTTTCAGCTCGCCGATCATGTCACGGTCATGAATGAGGGCCGGGTGCTGCTCGACGGCACGGTCGAGGACGCGCGCGCCAGCCCCAAGGTGCAGGAAGTCTATATCGGCTCCGGCGCGACGGCAGTGGCCGCGCGGCCGCGCGAAACCGCCGCCCGCGTCAACGCGCTGCTGACGGCAACCAATGTCGATACGTTCTACGGCAAGAGCCACATTCTCAACGACGTCAGCTTCACGCTGCACGAAAACGAGATCATCGCGCTGCTCGGCCGCAACGGCGCCGGCAAGTCGACGCTGCTGAAGACGCTGATCGGGATCGCGCCGGCGTCGAACGGATCGATCAGGCTTGCGGATAGCGAACTGATCGGGCTTTCGTCCGCGCAGGATGCCCGTCTCGGCATCGGTTACGTGCCGCAGGGCCGCGGCCTGTTCGCGGGCATGAGCGTCGAGCAGAATCTCGAGCTCGGCGGGCTGAAGCGCCAGACCGGCAACGGCGTGCACTGGACGCGCGAGCGCATCTACGAATATTTCCCGCGGATTCGCGAACGGCTCGACAGCCCGGCGGATTATCTCTCCGGCGGCGAGCAGCAGATGGTGGCGGTCGCCCGCGCGCTGTCGGGCGACGTGCGGGTGCTGCTGCTCGATGAACCCTTCGAGGGCCTGGCGCCGACCGTGGTCGAGCAATTGTTCGAGACCTTCGACCGGCTGCGCAAGGAAATCGCCATCATCATCGTCGATCACCATCTCGACCTGGCGCTGGCATTGTCCGACACCACGGTGGCGCTGGAGCGCGGCCGGGTGATCCACCAGGGGCCATCCAGGGCCCTGCGCGACGATCTCGATCTGCGCCGCAAGGTGCTCTGGCTGTGAGGCAAGTGTGAGAAAAAGAAAATGACAGCTACTGAACGCAACGTCGCCATCGTCGGCGCCGGCCTGATCGGACGCGCCTGGGCCGCGATCTTTGCGCGCGCCGGGTGGAACGTGCGGCTCACCGATCCGCATATTCCGACGCTGAAGGCAGCGCCGCGCCTGATCCGCGACGAATTGCACGCGCTGGCGCGCCATGGCCTCGCCGACGATCCCGATGGCGCGGTCGCGCGGGTCTCGGTCGCGGGAAGCCTGCAGGAGGCCGTGATCGACGTCGAATTCGTCCAGGAAAACGGACCGGAGAAAGTCGAGGACAAGCAGATCGATCTTTGCCCAGCTCGACAGGCTGGCGCCGCCAGACGCGCTGTTGGTGTCCTCGACCTCGGCCATCACGGCGTCGCGCTTCACCGAAACGCTGCCGGGCCGCGCGCGCTGCCTGGTCGGCCATCCCGTCAATCCGCCGCATCTGGTGCCGCTGGTGGAACTGTGCGGCGCGCCGTGGACCTCGCCCGAGGCGATCGATCGCGCGCGAAACATCTATCGCGAGATCGGGCAGGTGCCGGTCACGATCAACCGCGAGATCAACGGCTTTGTGCTGAACCGGCTGCAGGGCGCGCTGCTGGCCGAGGCCTTTCGCCTCGTCGGCGAAGGTTTTATCTCGGCGGAGGATCTCGATCACACGGTGAAGGATGGACTTGGCCTGCGCTGGTCGTTCCTCGGCCCGTTCGAGACCATCGAACTCAATGCGCCCGGCGGCATTCCGGATTATTGCGCGCGCTATACCGGCTTCTACAAGGAGCTGGCCGCCGCCGCCGCCGGCCCTGACGTCTACCAAAGCCCGAATGTGGACCGGGTGATCGCGGCCTGGCCGCATCAGCCGACGCCGGAACGGATCGCCGCGCTGACGCAGCGGCGCAACGAACGTCTCGCCGCGCTCGCCGCGCACAAGGCCGCCCAAACGTCATTCCGGGGCGTCGCGACAGCGACGAACTCGGAACTGACGAATTCGATTGGTCTTCGACTCCGAAGACGAGACGACAGAGAAAGTGAGCACACCATGAGCCGCAAAGTCATCATCACCTGCGCCGTGACCGGCGCGATCCACACCCCCTCGATGTCGAAGGCCTTGCCGGTGACGCCGCAGGAAATCGCCGACGCCGCGGTCGACGCCGCCGAGGCCGGCGCCGCGATCGTGCATCTGCATGCGCGCAATCCGAAGACCGGCCAGCCCGACCAAAGCCCCGAAGCCTTCGCGCCGTTCCTGAAGATCATCAAGCAGCGCTCGAACTGCGTGATCAACCTCACCACCGGCGGCGCGCCGACCATGACGGTGGACGAGCGCGTCCGCCCCGCCGCGGTCTACAAGCCGGAAGTCGCCTCGCTGAACATGGGCTCGATGAATTTTGCCTTTTTCGGCATGCTCAACCGCTTCAAGAAATTCGAGCACGACTGGGAGCTGCAAGCATCTGCAGAACAAGGACATCGTGTTCCGCAACACCTTTCAGGACATCGAATACGTGCTGAAGACGCTGTCGGAGACCGGCACCCGCTTCGAGTTCGAATGCTACGACACCGCCCACCTCTACAACCTGAACTATTTCCTCGAGCAGGGCATGGTGAAGCCGCCGCTGTTCGTGCAGACGGTGTTCGGCCTGCAGGGCGGCACCGGCGCGCATCCCGAAGACGTGCTGCACATGAAGCGCACCGCCGACCGCCTGTTCGGCGACAAGATGGTGTGGTCGGTGCTGGGCGCCGGCCGCAATCAGCTGCCGATCGCGGCGATGGCGGCCGCCATGGGCGGCAATGTCCGCGTCGGGCTCGAGGATTCGCTGTGGGCGGCGCCCGGCCGGATGGCGGCATCGAACGCCGAACAGGTCACGCTCGCCCGCAAGATCATCGAGGGTCTCGGCCTTCAGGTCGCGACCTCGGACGAGGCCCGCGAAATTCTCGATCTGAAGGGCGGCGACAAGCTGGAGGTGTGACAGGTCCCGGCTGCGCTACATCGGCCGCACCGACTGGCGCCGCAAGAACGCCGTCGCATTGCGCCGTTGCATTAGTCCGAATTGCCAATGCTGACGCCGGCCTTGCCGGTTGCGCCGACGCCCCGCCATGCTATCGTTCGACACAATCGGCCCGCCACGAGGCCGAAAATATGAGGGAGGGAATGCATGCGGAGCGTGCAGGCGCTTGCCGCCGCGGTGTTGTCTTTGCTGGCGGTCTCGCAGGTTGCGCTCGCGGCCGAGCCGAAGCAGGGCGGCATCCTCAGGATCTATCACCGCGACAGCCCGGGCAGCGCCTCGATCCACGAGGGCGCGACCTATTCGGTCAACATTCCCTTCATGCCGGTGTTCAACAACCTCGTCATGTACAAGCAGGACGTGGCGCAGAACAGCATGGACTCGATCGTGCCGGATCTCGCCGAGAGCTGGGCCTGGAGCGGCGACAGCAAGACGCTGACCTTCAAGCTGCGGCAGGGCGTCAAGTGGCATGACGGCAAGCCGTTCACGTCCGCCGACGTCAAATGCACCTTCGACATGCTGATGGGCAAGTCGCAGCAGAAGTTCCGCCAGAACCCGCGCAAGTCCTGGTACGACAGGTCAACGACGTCACGACAACGGCGACTTCGAGGCCTCGTTCAACCTGAAGCGGCCGCAGCCGGCGCTGCTGGCGCTGCTCGCCTCCGGCTACACGCCGGTCTATCCCTGCCACGTTTCGCCCGGCGGACATGCGCACCCATCCGATCGGCACCGGCCCGTTCAAGTTCGTCGAGTTCAAGGCCAACGAATCGATCAAGCTGACCAGCAATCCGGACTACTGGAAGAAGGGCCTGCCGCATCTCGACGGCATCGAGTTCACCATCATCACCAACCGCTCGACGGCGATCCTCGCCTTCGTCTCCGGCAAGTTCGACATGACCTTCCCGACCGAGGTGTCGATCCCGCTGCTCAAGGACGTCAAGACGCAGGCGCCGAACGCGGTCTGCGTGGTCGAGCCGATCAACGTCTCGCACCAACATCATCGTCAACTCGTCCTCGCCGCCGTTCGACAATCTCGATATTCGCCGCGCGCTGGCGCTGGCGCTCGATCGCAAGGCCTTCGTCTCGATCCTGTTCGAAGGCCAGGCCGATATCGGCGGCACCATGCTGCCGGCGCCGGGCGGGCTGTGGGCGATGCCGAAGGAGATGCTGGAGACGATCCCGGGCTACGGCCCCGACGTCAACGCCAACCGCGAAGAGGCGCGCAAGCTGATGCAGAAGGCCGGCTACGGCCCGGACAAGCATCTCGCGGTCAAGGTCTCGACCCGCAACATCCCGGTCTACCGCGATCCCGCCGTGATCCTGATCGACCAGCTCAAGAGCATCTATATCGACGGCGAACTCGACGTGGTCGATACCGCCAATGGTTCCCGAAGGTCGCGCGCAAGGATTACGCGCTCGGCCTCAACCTCACCGGCAACGCCGTCGACGATCCCGACCAGTCGTTCTACGAGAACTATTCCTGCGGCTCGGAGCGCAACTACACCAACTACTGCAACAAGGAGATCGAGAAGCTGTTCGACCAGCAGTCCGAGGAGACCGACGTCGCCAAGCGCAAGAAGCTGGTCTGGGAAATCGACAAGAAGCTGCAGGAGGACGTCGCGCGCCCGATCATCTTCCACGGCCGCGCCGGGCACCTGCTGGCAGCCCTACGTCAAGGGCATCACCATCATGGTGAACAGCTCCTACAACGGCTATCGCTACGAGGACGTCTGGCTGGACAAGTAACGTCCACCACGAAGCGAGGGCAGCCCGCCGGCGGCCTGACGAATTTGCGCGTATTCCGGTCGCAAAACCGGTATCCATCTTGCGGCATACGCGCTCGGGAGAGCAGCCAGGTGTTTGCTTATATCGTGCGGCGCCTCGTCTTGATGCTCGTGACCCTGTTCGGGATCTCGGTCATCATCTTCGTGCTGCTGCGCGATCGTGCCCGGCAATATCGTCGACATCCTGTTCGACGCCGCCGGCTTCGTCGACCCCACCGACAAGGCCAATCTCGAGAAGGAGCTCGGCCTCGACCAGCCGATCGTCGTGCAGTATCTGCACTGGATCGGCGGGCTGCTGCACGGCGATCTCGGCTATTCCTACGTCTCCGAGAAAGCCGGCGCTGGACGAGATCCTGCCGCGGATTCCGATCACCGCGCGGCTGGCCGGGCTGGCGCTGCGGTTCTCCGCCTCGATCGGCATTCCGCTCGGCGTCATCAGCGCGGTCAAGCAGGGCACGCGGCTCGACTATTTCCTGCGCGTCGTCAGCCTGAGCGGCCTGTCGCTGCCCGTCGTTCTGGCTCGGCCTGTTGATCCTGATGGCGTCGGTCTCGCTGTTCGGAACCATGCCGATCTTCAACCCGAACCCGAAGACCTGGACCGAGGCGTTCGCGATCTACTGCGTTCCGGCGATGGCGGTCGGCTTTCGCAGCGCCGCGCTGACGATGCGCATCACGCGCTCCTCGATGCTGGAAATCCTGCGGCAGGACTACATCCGCACCGCGCGCGCCAAGGGCGCCTCCGAGGCATCCGTCAATTTTCGCCACGCGCTGAAGAACGCCATTCTCCCCGTCATCACCGTGATCGGCATCGAGGCGGCGTTCCTGATCGGCGGCCTGATCGTCACCGAGACCGTGTTCAATATTCCCGGCGTCGCCCGCTTCCTGGTCGAGGCGATGCGCTGGCGCGACTATCCGATCGTGCAGAATCTGGTGATGCTGATCGCCGTGGTCGTGGTGGTCGCGAACTTCACCGTCGACATGCTTTACGCGGTCGATCGATCCGCGCATCCGGTATGGGGACTAGGAGGCTCTTTGGCCACGATCAACTACGATAGCGAACTAAGACGCGCCGGCGCCAATTCGACGCATGGCTGGCGCCGGCTGGCGTTCCTCGCGCAGCGCTATCTGCTCGGCACGATCGGCCTGTTCATCATGGTGATGTTCGTCTGGATGGCGATCTTTGCCGACCTGATCTGCCGCTACGATCCGCTCACCGTCGATTCCGCGCACCCGCTGGCGGCCCCCAGCGCCGTGCACTGGATGGGGACCGATTCCTTCGGCCGCGACGTCTGGAGCCGGATCGTCCACGGCGCGCGCATCTCGCTGGCGGTCGGCATCGGCTCGACCGCGCTGGGATCGTTGTTCGGCGTCTCGATCGGTCTCGCCTCCGGCTATCTGTCGGGCTGGGTCGACCTGGTGTTCCAGCGCATCACCGACATTCTGCAGGCCCTGCCGCTGCTGGTGCTGGCGCTGGTGATGACGGCGGCGCTCGGACCGTCGCTGCCGAACGTGATCATCGCGATCGCGATCCCGCTGATCCCGACGGTCGCCCGCGTGATCCGCGCCAATACGCTGGCGCTGCGCGAGCTGCCGTTCGTCGAGGCCGCCAAGTCGATCGGCATGAGCGAGACGCGCATCGCGCTCCGCCACGTGCTGCCCAACACGCTGGCGCCGCTGATCGTGCTGGCGACCGCGCAGCTCGGCTCCACCATCCTCACCGAAGCCTCGCTGTCGTTTCTCGGCCTCGGCATTCCCGAACCCTATCCGTCCTGGGGACGCATGCTGTCGGAATCGGCGGCGGAATATGTCCGCACCGCGCCGTGGCTGGTGATTTTTCCCGGCGTCGCGATCAGCCTTGCGGTGTTCGGCACCAATCTGTTCGGCGACGCGCTGCGCGACATCCTCGACCCGAGGCAGCGCGGCTGATGAGCGAGGCACAGACGGAAGCGACGGTTCTCGACGTGAAGGACCTGCAGACGGTGTTCTTCACCAATTCCGGCCTGTTCAAGGCGGTCGACGACGTTTCGTTCAGCGTCCGCCGCGGCGAGACGCTGGCGATCGTCGGCGAATCCGGCTGCGGCAAGAGCGTGACCGCGCTGTCGATCATGCGGCTGGTGCCGGACCCGCCGGGCCGGATCGTCGGCGGCTCGATCACGCTCGAAGGCACCGATCTGCTCGGGCTCGACGAAGACGAGATGCGGGAAGTCCGGGGCAACCGCATCTCGATGATCTTCCAGGAGCCGATGACCTCGCTCAATCCGGTGATGCGGATCGGCGACCAGATCACCGAGGCGGTGCGCCTGCATCGGGAGATGACCCAGAAGGAGGCATGGGACCAGGCCGTCGAGATGCTGCGCCTGGTCCGGATTCCCGAACCGGAACGGCGCGCGCACGAATATCCGCACCAGCTGTCCGGCGGCATGCGCCAGCGCGCGATGATCGCGATGGCGCTGGCCTGCCGGCCGGCGCTGTTGATCGCGGACGAGCCGACCACCGCGCTCGACGTCACGATCCAGGCGCAGATCCTGGCGCTGATCGTCGATCTGCAAAAGAGCTCGGCACCGGGCTGATCCTGATCACGCACGACCTCGGCGTGGTCGCGCAGACCGCGCAGCGCGTCATCGTGATGTATGCCGGCAAGAAGGTCGAGGAAGCCGATGTCGAGGCCCTGTTCGCCAATCCGAGGCATCCCTACACCCGCGGGCTGATGGCCTCGATCCCGACGGTGCCCTCGCTCGGCGCCAAGACCGATGCGCGGCTGATCGAGATTCCCGGCATGGTGCCGTCGCTGACCAACCTGCCGCCGGGCTGCGCCTTTGCGCCGCGCTGCGGGCTCGCGATCGAGCGCTGCCGCGAGGAATATCCGCCGCTGCAGGACTGGAGCGCCGGCCATCTCGCGGCGTGCTGGCGCGCGGCGGAACTGACGGGGCCGCTCATGACCGACCCACGCCCGCTGCTCGAAGTCACCGACCTGAACAAGCACTATCCGGTGCGCAGCGGCATCCTGCGCCGCGCCGTCGGCACGGTGCATGCCGTCGACGGCGTCAGCTTTTCGCTCGGCATCGGCGAGACGCTCGGGCTGGTCGGCGAATCCGGCTGCGGCAAGTCGACGGTGGCGCGCAGCGTGCTGCGGCTGGTCGAGCCGACCTGCGGCAGCATCAGGCTCAATGGCCCCGACATCACCGATCTCGGCAAGGCCGAGCTGCGGCCGCATCGGCGCTCGATGCAGATCGTGTTCCAGGACCCGTTCGCCTCGCTCAATCCGCGCATGACCGCGGGCGATATCGTCGGCGAGCCGCTCAGCGTGCACGGCCTCGCCACCGGCGAGCCAGCAGCGCGAGCGGGTCGCCGAACTGTTCGAGCAGGTCGGCTTGCGGCCGGACCAGATGCAGAACTATCCGCATCAGTTCTCCGGCGGCCAGCGCCAGCGCATCTGCATCGCGCGCGCGCTGTCGCTGGGGCCGAGCCTGATCGTGTGCGACGAGCCGGTATCGGCGCTCGACGTCTCGATCCAGGCCCAGGTGATCAATCTGTTGATCGACCTGCAGCGCAAGCACGATTTTTCCTATCTGTTCATCGCGCACGATCTCGCCGTCGTCGCCCATATCAGCCACCGCGTCGCCGTGATGTATCTCGGCCGCATCGTCGAGATCGCCGACAAGACCGAGCTGTTCGCCAACCCGCGCCATCCCTATACGCAGGCGCTGCTGGCCTCGGTGCCGGTCGCCGATCCCAGAAGAAAGCGCCTGACGCCGCTGGTCGATGGCGACGTGCCGAGCCCGATCAATCCGCCGTCGGGCTGCGCCTTTCACACCCGCTGCCGCTATGTGATGGACCGCTGCAAGATCGGAGCGGCCGCGCTGGCTGGCCGTCGGCGGGCAGCATCAGGTGGCGTGCTGGCTGAATGAGGGGACGGGGCGAGCACAGCTGACCTGTAGGGTGGGCAAAGCGAAGCGTGCCCACCAACTTGAGTACGGCGAAGATGGTGGGCACGGCGCAAGCGCGCCTTTGCCCACCCTACACCGCCTGCCCAGCTCGCGCGACCCGTTGGCCCGTCGCAATGACGGACGATGAGCCGCTACGCCGCTCGCGCTTCCGCCTCGATCTCCACCACGATCTTCCCCGTCGTCACCTGCTCGCCCTCGGCGACATCGATCGCGGAAATCGTGCCCGCGATCGGCGCCGAATGCACATGCTCCATCTTCATGGCTTCCAGCGTCATCACCGGCTGGCCGGCGGCGACCTGCTCGCCCGGCTTGACCAGCACCGCGACGACGCGGCCGTTCATCGCGGCGCGCACCTTGCCGTCGCCGCCGGTCGCCGCCGCGGCGGCCGGCGCGGCCAGCGTCAGATCGCGGACCGCAATCGTGACGCCCCGGTGCAGGATATAGAGCCCATCGCCGTCGCGGAAGAATCTTGCCGATTCCACAACGCCGTCGGTGCGGAAGCGGATGCTGTCGCGACCGAGTTCGTCGATCTCGAACCGATGCTCGCCGCCATCGACGGCTCGCGACATAGCCGCCGTCGCGTTCGCGCACGATGTCGACCTCGTGGATGCCATGATCGAGCTCGATGCGGAGCGGGAACGGAAACGTCGCCGCCAGCGACCGCCCGCTCCGCCACGGCGGCGCATGACGGATTGGTGACATAGAGCAGCAGCGCCGCCAGCGCCGCCTCGCGCCGCATCCTCGCGCGGCGCCAGCAGCTCGTCGCGATGCCTGCCGATGAACGCCGTGGTCGCTTCGCCCGCGGCGAAGGCGGGATGCCGCAGGCAGGCGGCGAGAAACGCCTGATTGGTGGTGACGCCGAACGCGACCGTGCGTTCGAGGCCATGCATCAAGCCGGCCCCGCGCCTCGTCGCGGTCGGCGCCATGGCTGATGATCTTGGCGATCATCGAATCGTAGAACGGCGGGATCTCGGAGCCGGATTGCAGCGCGTGCTCGACGCGGAGTCCATCCGGCATCTGCCACAGCGCCATCCGGCCGGATTGCGGCATGAAATCGTGCGCCGCATCCTCCGAGCACAGCCGCACCTCGATGGCGTGGCCGGAGAATTTGATGTCCTCCTGCCGAAGCCCGAGCGGCTCGCCGCGGCGACACGCAACTGCAGTTCGACGAGATCGAGCCCGGTGATCGCCTCGGTGACGGGATGCTCGACCTGCAGCCGCGTGTTCATTTCCATGAAATAGAATTCGCCGGTTCTGTCGAGCAGGAATTCCAGCGTGCCGGCGCCCTCATAGCGAAGCGATTTGATCGCGGCGACCGCGATGTCGCCCATCCGCGCCCGCAATTCCGGCGACACCGCCGGCGACGGCGCTTCCTCGATCAGCTTCTGGTGCCGCCGCTGCACCGAGCAATCGCGCTCGCCGAGATGAATGGCGTTGCCGAAGCGGTCGCCGAACACCTGGATCTCGATGTGGCGGGGATCGACGATGGCGCGCTCCAGGATCACGGTGGCGTCGCCGAACGCGCCCTGCGCCTCCGACCGCGCGCTGCGCAGCGCATCGGGAAACGCGGCGGCGTCCGCGACCAGCCGCATGCCGCGCCCGCCGCCGCCGGCGACCGCCTTGATCATGACGGGAAAGCCGATCCTGCCGGCTTCCGCCAGCATCACGGCGTCGCTCTGGTCCGCGCCCTGATAGCCGGGCACGCAGGGCACGCCGGCCTCCTGCATGATCTCCTTGGCGCCGGCCTTGTTGCCCATCGCCCTGATGGCTTCCGGCGACGGACCGATGAACACCAGCCCGGCATCGCGGCAGGCTTGCGCAAAATCCTCGTTCTCGGCGAGGAAGCCGTAGCCGGGATGAACCGCATCGGCGCCGCTGGCTTTGGCCGCCGCGATGATCGCATCGATCTGGAGATAGGACTGCGCCGGCAGCGCCTCGCCGATCCGCACGGCCTCGTCCGCCTCGCGCACATGCAGCGCGTCGCGGTCGGCATCGGAATAGACGGCGACCACGCCATAGCCGAGCCGGCGCGCGGTGCGCATGATCCGCAGCGCGATCTCGCCGCGGTTGGCGATCAGGATCTTGCGGAACGGCGTCGCGCTTCGATCGGATCGCTCATGGCCGCGCGACCGAGAACTGCATGCGCTGCGGCGTGCGCGCCTCGGCCTCGCGGCAGATCGCCAGCACCTCGCTCAGAACGCTGCGGGTGTCGCGCGGATCGATCACGCCGTCGTCGAGCACCCGCGCGCTGGTCGAGAACACGTCCATCTGGCCGTCGAACACGCCGGTGATCTGCGCCTTCATCGCGTCGAGCTTTTCCTTCTCGATCGGCTTGCCGCGCCTGATCGCGGCGGCCTCGGTCACGATCGCCATGGTTTCGGCGGCCTGCTCGCCGCCCATCACGGCGGTCTTGGCGTTCGGCCAGGAGAAGCAGAAGCGCGGATGGAAGCCGCGCCCGCACATGCCGTAATTGCCGGCGCCGAACGAGGCGCCGCAATAGATCGTGATCTGCGGCACGGTGGCCGAGGTCACCGCCTGGATCATCTTGGAGCCGTGCTTGATCATGCCGGCTTCTTCGTAGGCCTTGCCCACCATGTAGCCGGTGGTGTTGTTCAGATAGAGCAGCGGCGTGCGCGACTGGCAGCAGGCCTGGATGAAATGCGTCGCCTTGTTGGCGCCGGGCACGTCGAGCGGGCCGTTATTGGTGATGATGCCGATCGCCTGGCCCTCGATGCGGGCATGGCCGCACACGGTGGCGGGGCCGTAATTGGCGCCGAACTCGGTGAAATCGGAATCGTCGATGAAGCGCGCGATCGCCTGGCGCATGTCGACGGGGCGCTTGTGGTCCATCGGCATGATGCCGAGCAGTTCCTCCGGATCATGGCGCGGCGGCGGATACGAGGTCTCGCGCGTACCCGGCCGGTCCCATTCCAGATTGGCCATGATGTCGCGCGCGATCCGCAGCGCGTCGCGGTCGTCCTCGGCGAGATAGTCGCCGAGACCGGAAATGGTGGTGTGCATCTCGGCGCCGCCGAGTTCCTCTTCGGTGGCGATTTCGCCGGTCGCGGCCTTCAGCAGCGGCGGACCGGCGAGAAACGCGCGGGTGCGGCCGCGCACCATCACGATGTAATCGGACAGCCCGGTCTGGTAGGCGCCGCCGGCCGTCGACGAGCCGTGCGTCACGGTGACCACCGGCAGGCCGGCCGCCGACAGCCGCGCCAGATTGCGAAAGATGTTGCCGCCGCGGACAAAATCCTCGACGCGGTAGCGCAGCAGGTTGGCGCCGGCGCTTTCGACCAGCTGCACGTAAGGCAGCTTGTTCTCCAGCGCCAGTTCCTGCACCCGCAGCGTCTTGTCGAGGCCGAACGGCTGCAGCGCGCCGGCGTCGATGCCGGCATCGTTGGCGCTGACCATGCAGCGGATGCCGGCGACGAAGCCGATGCCGGCGATCACGCCCGCCGCCGGGCACGCTCTTGTCGGCGTCGGGAACGTCGAACATGTAGCCCGCGAGCGTCGACAGTTCGATGAAGGGCGCGCCGGGATCGAGCACCAGCGCCACGCGTTCGCGCGGCAGCAACTGCCCGCGCTTGTGGAAGCGGTCCTTGGCGGCGGCCGATGCGGCGCGCGTGCGCTCCTCCAGCGCGCGCATCCGCGCGATCAGCGCCAGCATGCCGTCGCGGTTGGCTTTGTAGGCGGCGCTGGAGGGGGCGATGGTGGATTCGATGATGGCCATGAACTCCGATGCATTCCTGCTGACTCCGTCATTCCGAGGAGGTGCGAAGCGACGAACCCGAATCCGAGTACTTCCTGCGGTCGCATGGATTGCTTCGCTTCGCCCGGCAATGACGGATGCGGTGGCTCAATGCCTGATCCCGAAAATCTGCCGCGCCTCGGCCGGGCTCGCGATCTCGCGCCCCGCGTTGCGCGCGCAGGCGGCGATGCGCCTCGATCAATTGCCCGTTCGAGGTCACCTTGGTGCCGTCGCCGAGATAGAAGGTATCCTCCAGCCCGGTGCGCAGATGGCCGCCGAGATCGGCGCAGCGCTGGTGCAGCGGCCAGATTTCCGCGCGGCCGATCGCGGTGACCTGCCAATGCGCTTCCGGCGCCTTCAGCTTCAACAGGATCGGCAGCAGTTCCGGATCGGCCGGCATGCCGGAGGCGACGCCCATCACGAAATTATATTCCAGCGGGCCGGAATACATGCCGGTCTGCCGGTACATGCCGACGCAGCGCACGATGCCGACGTCGAAACATTCGAATTCGGGAATGGTGTCGGCCTGCTTCATCACGTCGAGATAGTCCTGCACCTTCTCGACCGCGTTATCGAACATCATCGGCGGCCAGGCCCAGGTGTTGTCGGCCTTCACCTTGAGATAATTCAGCGAGCCGGCGTTGCAGGCCGCCATCTCCGGTCTGGTCTCGCGCACGCAATCGAGCGCGCCCTGATAGTTCGGACCCGACGTGCCGGTGGTGTGGTTGATGATCACGCCCGGACAGGCCTCGCGGATCGCCTGCTGGATCTCGCGGGATACCGCTGACTTCCCAGGACGGCAGATGTCCCTTGCCCGGCGCCTGCTGGCGCAGATGGATGTGCATGACGCTGGCGCCGGCGTTGAACGCGGCCCTCGCCTCGCGCGCCATTTCCTCCGGCGTCACCGGGACGTGATGCTGCTTCGGATCGGTCAGCACGCCGTTCAGCGCGCAGGTGATGACAGCCTTGTCGCTCATGGGGTCGCCTGCTTCTTGCCGCTATGCCGCGCGCTCTCTGACGGAGCCCTGCCAGAATACAGAAATCAAAGGGGAAGTCACCGACATACCTCCGCTTTCGTCCGGAGCCGCGGTCGCGCCTCACAAGCGCCGGGCGACCTTTTGCTGCTCGCCGGCCAACGTTTCGGCTGCAACGGCCCTCTTGTAGCCGTCGCGTTGCTGCAGGCGCTGCCAGTAGGCGGCGACGTTGGGTCCGAAATCTTTTGCCAGCCCGATGTTTCCGGCAAGCCGCAACGCATAGCCGATGACGATATCGGCGGCGGTGAAGCGGCCGGCGACGAGCGTCTCCGCACTGGCGGTGGCGGCCTCGACCGCCCGCAGCCGGCCCAAAAACCATTTGGCGTAGTCGGTCGCGACCTGCGGATTGCGCCGCTCTTCCGGCTCGAGCTGCGTGTAGCGCAGCACCAGCGTTTGCGGAAAGGTCAGCGTGGCGTCGGAAAAATACATCCAGTTCAGGAACGCGCCATAGGCCGGCTCGTCGGGGCCGACGATCAGCGGCGTCGGGCCGTAGTCGTGTGCCGAGATAGTGACAGATGCCGGAGGATTCCGTCATCTTGGTTTCGCCGTCGATCATGAAGGGGAATGGTGCCGAGCGGATTGAGCGCGAGATATTCCTTGGCGAACACCCGCGGCGGGAACGGCAGCATCTTCAGCTCGTAGGGCAGGCCCATCTCTTCCAGCATCCACAGCGGCCGGAACGAGCGCGCCCCGTGGCAGTGATAAAGCGTGATCATCGGCATTCCCTCTATTTCTGAATTCATCCCCGGCAGCGTGCCCATCATCTTGCACAGCACCGTCAGCATCACCTCGTCGGCGCCGCCGCCGATCGAGGTCAGGCGGGTGTCGCGATAGGCGCGGCTGACCGGCGTCTCGTTCATGAAACCCATGCCGCCCCAGAACTGCAGGCAGGCATCGGTCGAGTTCGCGCCCGAGCCGGCCCGCCTTCAGCTTGGCCATGGTGGCGAGCCTTGTCACGTCCTCGCCGGCGATCAGCGCCTCGCCGGCGCGATAGGTCAGCGCGCGCAACAGTTCGACCTCGGTCTGCATTTCCGCCAGCTTGAAGTGGACGGTCTGGTTGTCGAGGATGCTCTGGCCGAACGCCTTGCGGTTGCGGGTATATTCGATCGTCGCATTGATGATGAATTCATGCGCCTTGAGGCAGGCGGCCGCCGCCCACAGCCGCTCCTCCTGGAATTGCAGCATCTGGTAGGTGAAACCCTTGCCCTCCTCGCCGATGCGATTGCGCTTCGGCACCCGCACGTCGTCGAAGAAGATCTGCGCGGTGTCGGAGGAGCGCATGCCCATCTTGTCGAGTTTGCGGGCGACCTGCACGCCCTTGGTCTTCATCGGCACGCAGATCAGCGACTTGTTGCGATGGACCTGGCCCGTCGCTGGTATTGGCCAGCAGGCAGATCCAGTCGGCCTGCACGCCGTTGGTGATCCACATCTTGCCGCCGTTGATGACGTAATCGTCGCCGTCGGCGCGCGCATTGGTCTTGATCGAGGCGACGTCGGAGCCGGCGCCGGGCTCGGACACGCCGATGCAGGCCACCGCATCGCCGGATATCGCGGGCGCGAGAAACTCGCGGCGCACCTCGTCGGAGCCGAACCGCGCCAGCGCCGGGCGTCGCCATATCGGTCTGCACCCCGATCGCCATCGGCACCCCGCCGCATTTGATGGCGCCGAGTTCTTCCGCCATCATCAGCGCGTAGCTGTAATCGAGCCCCTGGCCGCCGAACTCGACCGGCTTGTTGAGGCCGAGAAAGCCGAGATCGCCGAGCTTCTTGAACAGCTCATGGGCGGGGAAAATATCCGCCTTCTCCCATTCGTCGACGAACGGATTGATTTCGGCGGCGATGAATTTTTGCAAGATGCGGCGCGGTTCGTCGTGGTCGGCGGTGAAGAGCATTTTTGTCATCTCCTGTCATTCCCGGGCGCGTCGACATTCGAGCTCGCGCTCTTTGCTCACCCTCCCCCCGCGAGGCGGCGGGCGAGGCGCGTCGCAGATGCGGGACGGGGCGGCGAATCACTCGCGCAGCGGTTCAGGGGAGAGACCGCCCCACCCCCGCCCTCTCCGCCCGCGCGATGCGCGCGGGGAGGGGAGCGACCCGGCAGATGACTAAACCTCACAATCCCATCTGCCGGCGCGCCAGATCCTTCATGATCTCCTCGGTGCCGCCGCCGATCGCGTTGACCTTGACCTCGCGGTAGATGCGCTCGACCTTGACGCCGCGCATGAAGCCGGCGCCGCCGAAAATCTGCACCGCTTCGGAGGCGCAGAACGCCATGGTTTGCGTCGCCTGGTTCTTCAGCATGCAGATTTCGGCGACCGGGTTCTCGCCCTGCTCGAGCCGCCACGCCAGCATTTCCAGCATCGCCTGCGTCGCCGCCACCTTTTGCGTCATGTCCACGATCTTGTGGCGGATCACCTGGTGCTGCGCGATCGGCTTGCCGAACGTCTTGCGCTCCCTGGCATAGGCGATCGCCTCCTCGACGCAGACGCGGGCATAGGCGGTGCAGCCCGCCGCCATGCCCATGCGCTCGCTGTTGAAATTCTGCATGATGATCCTGAAGCCCTGGCCTTCCTCGCCGATCAGGTTTTCAACCGGCACGCGGCAATCGTCGAAATGCAGGGTCGCGGTATCCGACGCCCACCAGCCCATCTTCTTCAGTTTGGTGCGCGACAGGCCGGGCGTATCGCCTTCGATCAGGAGCAGGCTGACGCCGCCGGCGCCCTCGCCGCCGGTGCGCACCGCGACCGTGAGATAATCGGCGCGCATGCCCGAGGTGATGAAGGTCTTCTCGCCGTTGACGACGTAATGATCGCCGTCGCGCCGCGCCTTGGTGCGCAGGTTGGCGACGTCGGAGCCGCCGCTCGGCTCGGTGATCGCCAGCGCCGAGATCTTCTTGCCGGACAGGATCTCCGGCAGCACCCGCGCCTTGATCTCGGGGCGCGCGGCGCGGGCGATCGGCGGCGAGCCGATGGTGTGGCTCATCAGGCTGGCGCTGACCCCGCCCGCGCCGGCGCGGGCGAGTTCCTGCGAGGCCACGATCTTCATGAACTGGTCGGCGGCAACGCCGCCATATTCTTCGGGAAAGCCGAGACCCAGCAGCCCGATCTCGGCCGCCTTGACATAGAGCGCGCGCGGAAACTCGCCGGCCTCGTCCCATTCGCTGGCGAAGGGCTCGATCTCGCGCGCCACGAAGCGGCGCATCACGTCGCGGAACGCCTCATGGTCCGGCGTGTAGAATGGGCTTTGCGTCCGTGTCCGCTCCAGCATATCGCCCTCCCTTGGAACGCAAGCTGGCCCGAATCTGCCTCACCCTACTTGCGTCGAGTGGCTGGCCGCGGCAATCGCCCATCGTGCCATGCTCCCCGCCGCGGCGCAAGATCGATTCGCGTTCGCGATCTTGCGCCAGCGCTCGGTTTCCGGCTAATAGGTCGCCGAATTTCATGGGGCGTCGCGCCTTGTCGACGCAAGTCGGAGTTCGGGCGAGTTCGCGTCATGGATCGCGGCTTGAGCGCGCCGACGACATCGGAGGCATGCCGGCCGGGCCGACAATGCCTCCACCACGACGCACACGTCAGGCGGCGACGCCTATTGGTCATGGACGTCGGCAGCGGGGTTCGCTCGCGCTCGAGCGAACGGCTTGACCTGATCTTTTGCGGAGCCACCTGCGGCGGCTAACGGACGTCGACATTCCGGTGACGAGATCGTTGAGCGGGCGCGCGCCCCGGTAGCGTGAAGCTTACTTGGCCATCGACGCACGAGTTCGGCCGCAGTCTGGATGATGCTGCCGGGACCGGCCGAGGCGTAGCCGATCTGGCCGGCTTTGCCGGCCAGGCGATCAGTCAGGGCGGAATTCACCGAGCATTCGCAACAACGAGGCAATGAAGGCTCTGCGTTGAATCGGCGAGATGGCGCGGCTTCGGATCGTCGGGTCGTCGACTGATCGTATTGACGAGAAGCAGCAGACGTGTAGCCGTCGGGCGGCGCGGGATCGACGGCGCAGCGTCGATTATCCCCCGCGCCGGAACGGTTTCCGACGACCGCAGGCTGACCCGACCTCGGTCAGCTCCCGGCCGAGGCCGGCCGACGATATCGCTCGAACCCCCGACCGGAGCGAATCACCAGTCTGACGAGCTGGCGCATGCGATAGGTGTACGCGCGCATCGCGGGGCCCGCGATCACAAGCGCCGCGGCGGAAGCGCCGGCCGATCACCACCGAATACCGCCTGCGCAAGCGGCGGACTTCGGCATGACAGCCGACGCTCGCTGGATCTACCCGACAGGCGGCCGAAGCGGTGATCTGCGATGTGGCCGATCGCAGTGCTACTCCGGCGCATTCGAGTCACCGGTCATGCCGCGGGCTCCGCCTTCGACTACGAGGCTTCGGCGGCCCCGGCGATGGGCGGCGGATACTGTAATTTAGGCGTCAAAATACTTTCCGAATTGCGTAAATATCGCTTGACGACCGACCCAAATCGGGCGTATCCGTCCGCCGTCCCGTCCCACCAGAGGGGCGTTTCGCGATCGTCACGGACGCGGGGCGGGATGCGGTGGACGCGGATGGCGCTCTTGACGAACGGCGCTGAAGCGGACGGCGAAGTCGTGTGGTCCTGACATCCCGACGCTGGCGTCAAGTTTGCGAAAGCATTTTCCGCAGGCGACGGTGGCAAAAAAGCCCGGTCACCGGGGAGAGCGCGAAGTAAGCCGTAAAACCATTGCGCGGGGAATGCCGGGTGATTCCGGTGTACCTGATATGCTCGTGTGCGTTTTGTCTTTTACTGCACGCGAGGCTGCGGGTGCATCGAGCGCCCGGCATTCCCTGCGCCCTCTGTTTAAGGGGAAGCCGAAATTAAAAGCAAACCTCGGGCGAAAACCGGCGGCGAGATCGCGAAGCGTGGCTTTGCCGTCATTGCGAGCGAAGCGAAGCAACCCAGCTTCTCGCTTGTTGGGCCATGGATTGCTTCGCTGCGCTCCCGGAATGACGGTCTCTGCGACGGCACCGGCTGTTTGAAAACTGAACCGTGTATTGCACTTTCTCCCGCTTCCGAGGCGAGGCGAGGCGACCGAACGCCGGCGACTGAACGCAAGACGGGGTTCGCGGCAGCCATCGCTCCAACTAGCCGAAATGGCGTAGGATCGTCAGGAGCCAGGCGGCGCAAGACCGCCTGCCCCGGGAGGAGAGCTTGCCGGTTCGCTATTACGACTGGATCGCCCATTTCGGCCGCCGCACGCCGGACAAAGTCGGCCGTATCGACCTCGCCAGCGGCCGCGGCTTACTTACGCGCAGTTCGACGCGCGCATTTCGCGGCTCGCCCCCCACCTGCGCGACCGGCTCGGAATCGCGCGCGGCGACCGGGTCGCGGTGCTGGCGCTGAACACCACGGATACGCTGGAGGTGCAGTTCGCCTGCGGCCGGCTCGGCGCGGTGTTCCTGCCGCTGAACACCCGCCTCACCGTGCCGGAGCTGCAGTACATCGTC
The DNA here is from genome assembly GCA_963735835.1 of uncultured Alphaproteobacteria bacterium. Lineage (GTDB taxonomy): Bacteria > Pseudomonadota > Alphaproteobacteria > Rhizobiales > Xanthobacteraceae > Bradyrhizobium. Next base: position 141,718 of record CAVTNA010000044.1, read on the forward strand.
GGCGACGCGGCGCCAAAGCTGATGATCCACGACGCCGAGCTCGCCGAGATCGCGCTGCCGGTCGCCAAACTGTGCAAGGTCGCTTCCGCGCTGCTGCTCGGGCCCGACGGCTCCTACGAGGCCGCGATCGCAGCCGCAAAGCCGCTCGACCAGGCCGAGATCGTCACCCTCGATGACATCTCGACCATCATGTACACCTCGGGCACGACGGGCCAGCCCAAGGGCGCCATCATCACCCACGGCATGACGTTCTGGAACTGCGTCAATCTCGGCGGCCCCGCCTATATCTCGCCGTCGACGGTGCTGCTCGACCGTGCTGCCGCTGTTCCATACCGGCGGGCTCAATTGCTACACCAACCCGGTGCTGCATGCCGGCGGCACCGTGCTGATCATGCGCGCCTTCGATCCCGGCCTGGCGCTGCAACTGATCAGCGATCCCGCCCAGCGCATCAACGCAGTTCTTCGGCGTGCCGTCGATCTACCAGTTCATGGCGCAGCATCCGTCGTTCGCCGACGCCGACTTCAGCCGGCTCGTCATCGGCGGCGTCGGCGGCGCGCCGATGCCGGTGCCGCTGCTGAAGGTGTGGGAGGAGCGCGGCGTCGCGCTGCAGCAGGGCTACGGCATGACCGAGACCAGCCCGGCGGTGATCGACGCTCGATCGCGAGGACGCCGCGCGCAAGGCCGGCTCCTCCGGCAAGCCGGTGCTGCACACGCGAGGTGCGGATCGTCACGCCCGACGGGCGCGACGCCGATGTCGGCGAACTCGGCGAGCTGTGGGTCAAGGGGCCGAACGTCACGCCCGGCTACTGGAACCGGCCGGACGCCAACGCGTCCTCCTTCACCGACGGCTGGCTGCACACCGGCGACGCCGCGCGGCATCGACGAAGAGGGCTTCTACTACATCGTCGACCGCTGGAAGGACATGTACATTTCCGGCGGCGAGAACGTCTATCCGGCCGAGGTCGAGAACGTGCTGCACCAGCTCGGCGCGATCGCCGAAGCCGCCGTGATCGGCATCGCAAGCGAGCAATGGGGCGAGACCGGCATGGCGATCATCGCCGTGAAACCGGGGCAGCCATCACCGAGGCCGAGATCAACGCGCACTGCGCCGCCAACCTCGCGCGCTTCAAGCGCCCGCACGTGATCAAGTTCGTCGATGCCCTGCCGCGCAACGCCACCGGCAAGATCCACAAGCCGACCCTGCGCAAGAATTTCGCCGCGCCGGCTGCGACCGATCACGCCAAAGCCGCCTCGTGACGCGCGCGGAGCAAGCGGACAGCTCCTAGCTGAAGAATCTCGCGATCGAGCTCGGCCTGACCGCGGCCTCAGTACACCTCTCCCAGGCGGGGAGAGATCGGTTGGCGAAGCAAATCAGGCTGAGGAGGCGTTCGGACCATCCAGAGATCGTGAACGCTGGAGGCCGACCCTTCGCCGATGGGAGAGGGGGCGCGCTCCGATGACGTTAGCGAGCAATCAATCAGAAGCATTTCCAGCGGCGGCCTCACTCGCGCTCGCGGCGGAACGTGCTGAATTGAAACTTCTGCGACGGCGCCCCACGGCGTCGTGTGCTCATGCCGCCTGCTGTCGACCAGCTCAAAGCCGCGGCCCAGCGTTGCGGCCAAGACGCTCCGCGTCGTAACGGCTGACGGCAAGGCCGCTGCAGCGTTCCGGACCATCCAGGGCGAACGTGCCAATGATGGCATGCCCACCCGGCCGCAAGGCGCGCGAGAGCCGGGCGACATAGGCCGGCTGATCTTCCGGCGCATTGAGAAAGTGAAACGCCGCCCGGTCGTGCCAGACATCGTAGCTCCGCGACGGCTCCCATTGCGTCACATCGGCCGCGATCCACGTTACCCGGTCGGCCGCCTCGCCCATGCGCGATCGTGCGGCAGCCAGCGCCGCGGCGGACAGATCGAGCACGGTCACATCGGCATAACCCCGGGCAACGAGATGATCGACAAGCCGGGAGGCGCCGCCGCCGATGTCGATGATGCCGAAGTCGGGCCTCGCGCCGGCAAGCTCGATCAGCTCGAGCGAGAGCGCGGGCGTTTCCTGAAACCAGCTCACCTGGTCTTCGCCCTTGCCGGCGTAGACGTTCTCCCAATGGCTCCGACGGCTTTGCTCGCTCATGGCTTCCTGCTCCCGTCCGGGGCCCGGTTCGGACATTGCGGTCTTGTGCCAAGGTGAGACATCCACCACCTAGATAGACGACCGAACCAACCGATACCGGACCATCGACGATCATGGGTTCCCAGGTTCACTATTTGCCGCTGACGCCGGGATTGTTCTCGATCCTGGTCTTTCTGGTTGTCGGGCTGATCATCCTGATCCAGCTTCGCATTCTCCGCTACGCCTATATGCGGCTCGGGGTGGGTCCGGGCGCGGCGCTGCTGTCTGCTGTTCGGCTCGCTGATCGGCAGCTATTTCAATATTCCGATCACGGTCCTGCCCGGACCGCCGGTCAGGACTCGGGACAGATCGTCGACTTCTTCGGCATGCAGTATGTCGTGCCGGTGGTGGCGTCGTGGCCCGGCACGGTGCTGGCGGTCAATGTCGGCGGCGCTGTGATTCCGACGTTGATGTCCACCTATCTCGTGATCCGCTATCAGCTCTGGCTCAAGGCGGCGATCGCCATCGCCGTCATCGCCTTCATCATCCACACGATGGCCACGCCGGTGCCGGGGATCGGCATCGCCGTGCCGGTGTTTGCGCCGGTCGTCGCCACCGCCATCCTCGCCTTCATCCTCTCCCGCGAATACGCCGCGCCGCTCGCCTATATCGGCGGCTCGATGGGAACGCTGATTGGCGCCGATCTTCTCAATCTCGACAGGATCGCCGGCCTTGGCGCGCCGGTCGCCTCGATCGGCGGCGCCGGCACCTTCGACGGCATCTTCCTGACCGGGATTCTCGCCGTGCTGCTCGCCGGCATCGCCTCGCCGTCGCGCCCGCGACCGGCCTGGTAGCGCCGAAATCCCGCGGCGGCGGACATTGGGCCGGCTGCCGCCCGAGTTGCCACACCCCTCAACTCCCCATAATAAGACAGCAAAAGCCGTCGGGAGTGGCGATCAGATCGCCATCTTCCGGACAAGAAACGAAGGGTGAGGGTTACGCCTATGGAAGCTCAGGTACAGCGCGGCATCTGCATCCGGCCGGCAAATGGTCGCCCTCGCCCGATGCCAGCGACATCGTCAAAAGCATTCATGCGATGCTGCATCCGCGCAACATCGTGCTGGTCGGGGCGACCGACAAGCCGGGCAATTACGCCGAGCGCATCTGGAACAATCTGATCAAGTACAAGTTCGAAGGCGGTCTTTATCCCGTCAACGCCAGGCGCGAAACGATCTGGGGCGTGCCCTGCTACAAGGATTTTGCCAGCCTGCCGGACAAGCCCGATCACGTGCTGGTGCTGGTGCCGGCCCGCTTCGCGGTTCAGGTGATCCGCGACGCCGCCGCCGCCGGCGCCCGCTCGGCCACCATCGTCACCTCCGGCTTCAGCGAATTGCAGGACGATGAAAGCCAGAGGCTCGCCGCCGAACTGCAGCAGGCCATCCAGGAGACCGGCCTTGCGGTCACCGGCCCGAATTGTCTCGGCAATCTGAGCGCCGGCGAAAAAATGTTCACCAATATCGACGACCGCATCGTCACCATGGAAGCCGGGCCGGTCGCGATCGCCGGTCAATCCGGCGCGATCGTGATGGCGATCCGCCAGGCGCTGGAGGATCGCGGCGTCGGCGTCGGCTACATGGTCACGACCGGAAACGAGGCCGGACTCGAGACGCCGGACCTGATGAGCTATTTCGCGGCCGATCCCTCGATCCGCGTGATCGTGGTTTATCTCGAAGGCGTGCGCAACACCAAGGTGTTCCGCGAGGCCTGCAAGGCCGCGCGCGCGGCCGGCAAGCCGGTGATCGCGCTCAAACTCGGGGCGTCCGAGGGCGGACGCGCCGCCGCCATGGCGCACACCGGCGCGCTGGCCGGCTCGATCGAGACCTTCGACGCCATTTCGACCCGCGAAGGCGTGATCCGCGCACGCGGTCTCGACGAATTGATCGAAACCACCGAATGCTTCGTTCATGCCGATCCGCCGAAGGGCAATCGCCTTGCCGCGGTTACGCTGTCGGGCGGCAAGCGCGGGCTTCTGATCGACGCCTTCTCGTCGGCCGGCCTGAATTTCGCGGCGTTGAGCAGCAATGCCAGCGACAAGCTCGCAAAGATGCTCGGCCCGGGCTCCATCGTCGGCAATCCGCTCGACGCCGGCTTCGCCGCGGTGGTCGATCCCTCCGTCTACATGCAGTCGATCAAGATCATGATCGACGATCCCGACACCGACATCGTCATCATCGACGCCGAGTTGCCGAAGGCGCCGCACGAACTGCGCGAGCGGAATTTGCGCATCGTCAACGAAATGGCCGGCGCCGCCTCCAAGCCCGTCGTCTATATCTCGACGATGTCGATCGGCTTCACCGAATTCACCAAGGGCTTGCGCAAGTCGCTGCCGCATATCGCGGTCATGCAGGGACTGGATCGGGCGGTCGGCGCGATCAAGGCGCTGATCGATTACGCCGGCTTGCGCAAGGTGGTGCCGGACATCGTATCGAGCTCCAGCGCTTCGGCGCGCGCGACGCTGGAGAGGACGCTGAAGAACGCCAGCGGTGCCGCCCTCGACGAGGTCGCGTCAAAGAAGTTGCTCAAGGCATACGGCATTCCGGTGTCGAAGGAAGAGATCGTGCAGACCGCCGCGGACGCCGTGAAGGTCGCCAGGAAGATCGGCTTTCCCGTCGTCGCCAAGGTGGTCAGCGCGGAGATCCTGCACAAATCCGACATCGGCGGCGTGGTGCTGAACCTCAACAGCGCGGCCGAAGTCAGAAAAGCCTTCAACGACATCACCGCCCGGGTGAAGAAACTGAAGAACAAGCCGAAACTCGAGGGCATCCTGATCGCGCAGCAGGTCAAGGCCGAACTTGAGCTCGTCATCGGCAGCGCGCTCGATGCCGAGATGGGCCCGGTGGTGCTGTTCGGAACCGGCGGCGTCGATATCGAACTGATGAAGGATGTCGCTCTGGCCGGCGCACCGCTCGACGCGGCGGAGGCAAAAGAACTGATCGGCCGCACCAAGGCCGGCGTGAAGCTGAGGGGCTATCGCGGCAAGCCCGCGCTGCACGAGGCCTCCGCCGTGAAGGCGCTGGTCGGCCTGTCCAACCTGATGGCGGATGCCGGCACCCGCATCGCCTCGATCGACGTCAATCCGTTCCTGATCAATACGAAGACCGGCGTCGCCGTCGATGCCCTGATCGTTCTCAACAACGCCGCGGCCAAAAGCGCCGCCGGGCATTGATCCGCAATCGACCAAGACTTGCCGCGCTGGCGGGTATCGTAAGGACGGCTTATTTATGGGCACATGTCTAGGCCGAAGGTTGCAGGACTTCACCGGCAAATTATTGGCAAAAACAGGCCGGACGGGTTACGCTCGCGACCGACAAAGGCATCGAAGAATGCCGGCCATAAGACTACAATAACATTGTCTGGGAGGACAGCATGGGTACTTCGCAACGATCCTGGTCGGTCGATCGGCGGACTATTCTGAAAACAAGCGCCGCACTTGCTGCGGTGCAATTCTCATCCCCCTTCATCATCAAGGCCCGCGGCGAAACGCCGGTACGGATCGGAATGGTCGATCCGCTGACCGGCGTTTATGCCGCGATCGCGCAGGGCGAGGTGGTGGGCGCAAAATTCGCCGCCGAGGAGATCAACAAGAAGGGCGGCATTCTGGGCCGGCCGGTCGAACTCCTGATCGAGGACTCGGCCAACGATGTCGGCACCGGCGTGCAGAAGACGCGCAAGCTGATCGAACGCGATCAGGTGAGCTTCATCATCGGCGACGTGAATTCCGGCATCGCGATCGCGATGGCGCAGGTCACCAGCGAAAAGAAGGTGCTCCATATCGTCTCGGGCGGTCACACCGATCCGATCACCGGCGCGAACTGTTCGTGGAACGTGTTCAGGGTCTGCAACTCCACCACCATGGACGCCAATGCCATCGCCCAGACGCTGATCGAGAAGTTCGGCAAGAAGTGGTACTTCCTGACGCCGGACTACGCCTATGGCCATTCGGTGCAGGCCGGCTTCGAAAAGCTCCTGAAAGCCGCGGGCGGCACCTCCGCCGGCTCGCTCGTCCCGCTGGGCACGCCGGATTATTCGGCTTACCTGATCCAGGCCAAGGCCTATGGCCCGCAGGTGCTGATCAACGTCATGGGCGGCGGCGACCAGGTCTCGAGCCTCAAGCAATTCGTCCAGTTCGGTCTCGACAAGCAGATGGCCGTCGGCGGCACGCTGTTCGAGCTCGAGAGCATCCGCGCCGTGCCCGATGGCGCGCGCGTCGGATGGTGGACCATGGAATGGTGGTGGGACCAGCCGGGCGTGCCGCATGTCGCGGAATTCAATGCCGCGATCAAGAAGATCACGGGCGCCGCGGCCACCGCGCGCAACTGGTTCGGCTATGCGTCGGTGCAGACGCTGGCGCTGATCGCGAACCAGGAGAAGACGCTCGACGCGCCGAAGCTGGCGCATGCGCTGTCCGGATTCAAGCTGCCGCCGGAGGTCGCTCTGCAGCCAGGCGCGCCTGCGTTTCGCGCCGGAGACCACGAATTGATGAGCACCGTGTTTGTCGGCGAGGCCCACCCGCCCAAGGGCGATCCGGACAACATGTTCACGGTACGCAACCCCGTGCCCGGCGAAAAAGCCGCCGGACCGGCCGAGAACACCGGCTGCAAGATACAATGGCCGGCCTAGCCTGATATAAGACGACACAGCGCCCGGTGCTTCAGCGCACCGGGCGAAGCGAACCATCGAACAAGAAACTCAACGAATCATCCGAGGGAGAACTCATGACATCGCAGATTTTCAACCCGAAATTCGATCGCCGCACGCTGATCAAGGGCGCCGCCGCGCTCGGCGCCTTTCAGGTGGCTTCGCCCTTCATCATCCAGGCACGCGGCGAAACGCCGATCCGGATCGGCATGGTCGATCCGCTCACCGGTGTCTACGCGGCGCCGGCCGGCAACGAGGTGATGGGAGCCAGGCTCGCCGTCGAGCAGATGAACGCCAAGGGCGGCATTCTCGGACGCCAGGTCGAGTTGCTGGTGGAGGATTCCGCCAATGACGTCGGCACCGGCGTGCAAAAGGCGCGCAAGCTGATCGAGCGGGACCAGGTCAACTTCATGATCGGCGACGTCAATTCGGGCATCGCGGCCGCGATCGCCCAGGTCACCGCTGAAAAGAAGATCCTGCACATCGTTTCCGGCGGCCACACCGATTCGATCACCGGCAAGGATTGCAAGTGGAACGTGTTCCGCGTCTGCAACACCACGCGGATGGAAGCCAATTCGGTCTCGAGCGTGCTGTTCAGCAAGTACGGCAAGAAATGGCACTTCATCACGCCCGACTACGCCTTCGGCCACACGCTTTATGACGCCTGCACCGACGATCTGAAGAAGCTCGGCGGCACCGTTACCGGCAACGAGCTGACGCCGCTCGGCACCACGGATTTCTCCGCCTATCTGATCAAGGCGCGGGCGGCCAATCCGGACGTGACTGATCCTGCTGGTGCAGGGCTCCGACATGATCAACTGCCTCAAGCAGGTCGTGCAGTTCGGCCTCAACAAGCAGATCCACGTGGCGGGGACGCAGCAGGAGCTGGAATCGCTGGCCGCGCTGCCGCCGGAAGCGCGGATCGGCGTCTGGATGTTCGAATGGTACTGGAAGCAGCCGGGCGTTCCCGGCGTCGACAAGTTCGTCGCCGATATCCGCAAGGTCAACAACGGCAACGTGCCGACCGCGCGGCACTGGTTCGGCTACACCTCGGCCATGACCTTCGCGCTGGTCGCGAACCAGCAGAAAACGACCGACGCGGTCAAGCTCGCCGCGGCGCTGGAGAATTTCGAGCTGCCCGACGATGTCAAGCTGCAGCCGAACAAGTGCTACTACCGCAAGGGCGATCATCAGCTGATGACATCGGCTTTCGTCGGCGAGGCGCAGTCAAAGGGCAAGGACGACCCGGAAGATCTGTTCCGCGTCGACGAAGTCGTCCCGGGCGACAAGACGGCGCCCGCCGTCGGCGAAACCGGCTGCACATGTGCAGTGGCCGTCGTGACAAGAAGTCCGCTGTTTCCCTGGAGCTCCGGGAGGCGTCCGCCTCCCGGCCGCGATGCATGAGTTCTCATCCGGTGAATTATGACGCAACTTCTCCTGTTTAACGTCACCAACGGGCTCATCATCGGCGCCTTCTACGTGCTGATGGCGCTCGGCCTTTCGCTCATTCTCAATTTGAGCAACGTCATCAATTTCGCCCATGGCGGATTTCTCGTCATCGGCGGCTACATCGCCTATACGATCACGCCCTATATCGGCTTCTGGGGCGCGTTGCTGCTGGCGCCGCCGTTGACCGCCATCATCGGGCTCGCCGTCGAACGCGTGCTGATCCGGCCGCTCTATGGGCGCGATCCGCTCTATAGCCTGCTGCTCACCTTCGGCCTGGCGTTCATCATCGAGGACGGCACCCGCTTCATCTGGGGCCCGCAGGGCAAGCCGGTCACCATTCCGGCATTTCTGGCGCAGCCGCTGAGCAACGAACTGTTTTTCATCACCGGCTATCGCCTGTTCATGGTGGCGGTGGTGATGATCGCGGTGGCACTGCTGTTCCTGCTGCTGCGCTACACCCGTCTCGGCGTCCGCATCCGCGCCGGCACGCTCGATCTCGAGACCGTCGCGGCGCTCGGAATCAACGTGCAGATGCTGCGCTCGCTCAATTTCGCGGTCGGCATTTTTCTGGCGGGCCTCAGCGGCGTTCTGGCGGCCGGACAACTGGGCCTTGAGCCGACCATGGGCACCGGCCTGTTGATGCCGAGCTTCATCGCCATCATCGTCGGCGGAATCGGCAGCCTGCCGGGAACGCTGGTCGGCGGCTTGTTGATCGGGGTGGCGTCGGGATTGACGGCGGTGTTTCTCCCGGCCGCCAGCGAGGCGGTGATCTACGTCATGATGGCGGTGGTGCTGCTGCTGCGTCCGCGCGGATTGTTCGGCGAAGAAGGAATGATGAGTTGAGCGCCGAGCAAACCCGCAAGCTGATCGCGCTGGCGGCGATCTGGGCAGCCTTGCTGCTCGCCCCCTACTGGATGGCGCCGCTCGGCGGCTATACCGCGCTCGCGACCCGCGTCCTGGTGCTCGGACTGGCGGCGATGTCGGTGAATTTCCTGCTGGGATTTACCGGCGTTCTGTCGTTCGGTCATGCCGCCTATTTCGGTCTTGGCGCCTATGGCGCCGGGCTGACGCTGAAATTTCTGGCGCCAAGCACGCCGCTCGCGCTTATCGCGGGAATGCTGCTGGGCGGCCTCTGCGGCGCCATTCTCGGCACGCTGATCGTGCGGCGGCGCGGCGTCTATTTCGCCATGGTGACGATCGCGTTCGGCCAGGTGTTCTACTACATCGCGTTTCAATGGAGTTCGCTGACCGGTGGCGACGACGGCTTGCGCGGCTTCTCGCGCCAGCCGATCGATTTCGGCCTGTTCAAGCTCGACATTCTGTCCGACGCCAACAATTTCTATTACTTCGTCTTGTTCTGCTTTGCGCTCGCGGTCGGCGCCATGGGGTTTATTCTGCGTTCGCCGTTCGGCCGCACCATGATCGCGATCCGCGAGAACGAGCGCCGCTCCCGCTTCCTCGGCATCCCCGTGGAGCGGCACATCTGGATCGCGTTCACCTTGTCCTGCTTCTTCATGGGATTTGCCGGCGCGCTCTATGCGCTCGTCAACAACTTCGCCGATCCGAGGGGCCTGCACTACAGCCAGTCCGGCGATTTCGTCATGATGGCCGTGATGGGCGGCATGCGCAGCTTCTGGGGCCCGCTGCTCGGCGCCGCCGTGTTCGTGGTGCTGCAGGATTATCTGTCGAGCGTCACGGTCAACTGGATGTCGTTCGTCGGGCTGCTGTTCGTCCTCGTGGTGCTGTTTTTCCCGCGTGGACTGCTTGGCTTCATTCAGCGGAGCAAGGCATGAACGTGCTCGAAATCAACAACGTCACCAAGCGATTCGGCAATCTCGTGGCGGTGCGCGACGTGTCGCTGACCGTGGCGAAGGGCGAGTTGTGCGCGATCATCGGGCCGAATGGCGCGGGCAAGACCACGTTCTTCAACCTGATCAGCGGATTTTTCCCGCCGACCTCGGGCACCATCAGCTTCGACGGCCGCGACATCACCAGGCTTTCCACGCATGAGCGCGTCACCCTCGGCATGGCCCGGACCTTCCAGATCACCGAAATCTTTCCGGAACTCACCGTGTTCGAAAACGTCCGCATCGCCGCGGAAGTCGCCGGCGGATATCGCTTGCGGCCCTGGATCAACCGTTCGGAAAAGGCGCAAATCCATCAGCGACGTCGAAGAGACGCTCAAACTGGTTTCGCTGGAAACCAAGACCGACCGATTGGTCGGCGAACTCGCCCATGGCGATCAGCGCGCCGCCGAGATCGCGATGGCGCTGGCGTTGAAGCCGCATCTGCTGCTGCTCGACGAGCCGACCGCCGGGATGGGCGACCAGGAAACCTACCAGATCACCCAGCTCATCCGCCGGCTGCACCGCGACAACAACTACACCATCGTGCTGATCGAACACGATATGCGCGTCGTGTTTCATCTCGCCGACCGCATCTGCGTGCTCGACCAGGGGCGCATGCTGGCGCAGGGCACGCCGCAGGAGATCGCCGCCAACGAGACCGTTCAGGCCGCCTATCTGGGCAACGCCGCATGACCGCAGCACTGACAGCCGAAGGCCTCCACACCTATTACGGCAAGAGCCACATCCTGCATGGCGTCAGCCTTGAGGTCGCCGAGGGCAAGATCACCGCGCTGCTCGGGCGCAATGGCGCCGGCAAGACCACGACGCTGCGAAGCCTGATGGGCCTGACGCCGGCGCGCGAAGGCAAGATCACGATCTTCGGCGAGGATACCACGCGTTGGCCGACCTTCCGCATCGCCGCGGCGGGGTGGGCTATGTGCCCGAGGGCCGGCGCATCTTTGCCAATCTCAGCGTCGAGGAAAATCTGAAGGTTCCGCTGGAGCGAGGCGGGCCGTGGACCATCGAGCGAATTTACCGGCTGTTCCCGCGCCTCGAGGAGCGCAAGCTCAATCGCGGCCGACAGCTTTCCGGCGGCGAACAGGAGATGCTGTCGATCGGCCGCGCGCTGCTGTTGAATCCGAGGCTGCTGATTCTCGACGAGCCTTCGCAAGGACTGGCGCCGCTGATCGTGCGCGAGGTGTTTCGCATCGTCCAGCAGATGAAGGCCGAGGGCATTTCCGTTCTGCTGGTCGAACAGAATGCGCGGATGAGCCTCGAAATCGCCGACGACGCCTATGTGCTGGATGACGGGATCGTCGTCTATTCGGGATCGGCCCGCGAACTCGCCGCCGACGAAGCGCGGGTCCGGGCGCTCGCCGGCGCCAGCGCCGAGGAATGGACGCTGACCTAGATAATCGCGCGCGGGACCGGCGGCGACGCCCGCGGCATCGATCTTTCGCTGGCTGTGCTTTGCCCTTACAATCGGCAAATGGCGAACTGCGCTGACCTTCTCGACCCGGCATATCGCAGCCGGAATTGCGGAATGAAAACACGTGCGAGCAATCTCGATGATCGGAACCACGACGCTTGCGGTCATCGCCGCGGCGTTCGTCGGCCTGCTCGGATTCCGGAAAATCCACAGCGTCCAGCAGCAAGCTCCGCTTGCGCATCGTTTTCGAAGGTTCCGCCAGCGGCCTGCACAAGGGCGGCAGCGTCAATTTCGACGGCGTTCAGGTCGGAGAGATAAAGTCTCTCAAGCTGGAGAACCCTCGCAAGATTGTCGCGTCTCGTCATGGTGGACAACAGCGCCCCGATCCGCAAGGACACGATGGTCGGCCTGGAATTCCAGGGACTGACCGGCGTAGCGGCGATATCGCTGACCGGTGGCGCGGCGACCGCGCCTCCGGTGCCGCTGGACGCGGATGGCGTTCCGATCCTGAACGCCGATCTGAGCGAGATCGAGATCGATCCGCGACTACCTGCACAATGTCGACCGGCTTCTCGTCGGCAATCAGGACGACGATCAAAGATGCGATGCTAATCTTCGAGACCTATACGGCGACGCTGGCGAGCAAGGGTGAGGCGATCGATGCCGTCATGCGCAAGGCCGACACGTGCCTTCGCGGGCTTCGACAGCGCCTGGCCAAGATCGACAACGTCCTGCCAGGTCTTTCGGACGGCAAGGTCGATGAACTGTTCGAGAAGGTGAAGTCGATTCGCGAACTGGCCGAGACTTTCAACAAGAATCCGGGCGCGTGATGGAGGAAGGCCGCCGCTCGCTGCTCGACATCAGCCAGGCAGCCATCAAGGTGACCCGCAAATTCGACCCGCAAGCCGTGAGCGGCGAAAGTCCGCGGCCGCCGAGAAGGCCGAACCAGAAGCGGCAGTGAAGGCTCCGGCGACCCCCGAGGTTGCACCGCAAGCGCCGCCCGGTCCGGCTGGCGGGAACCTCTGACCGGCGAGATGCGAGACCCAAGCCGGTGGTTCCGCCAGCGGGCATCGGGGGCGGGATGCGCAAACTTCCGGCAAGAAAAAATATTTTGGTCCGGCGTGGAACAAACGTTACGCGACGGAATTATTTCCGTTGATTCCGAGTGTGGAACCTAAGCAATTGTAATTACTTGGGTATTTCTCTTGTCTCGCCATACTTCGCACGATTTGATGCTGCAGGAATAATATAATACGACTCGGGGGAGACGCGCGGCCGTTGCCGCTCCAGGGGGACTTCATGAGTGATCTCGGTTCTGCCGCTCCATCCGCCCGCCGCCGTACCAAGGTCAAATCG
>CAVTNA010000045.1:0-37935 GCA_963735835.1 uncultured Alphaproteobacteria bacterium
GCGCTCTTCGGCCGCAGCCTTCGCCGCCGCGATAAAGCTGTCCGAAAGACCGTCGCAGTCGGCCGGGCCGAGTTCCATGAACCAGTCCTGTTCGTCGCCTAGCAGATGATGGCTGAACGCCGTGCCGAGATGGGCCAGCCGCTCGTTGATCTCGGCCATCCGCTTCTTCGCCACTTCGTCGAGGCCAGCGCCGGCGCGATGGAAGCGGGTATAGGTACGCTCCAAAAGCCGCAGTTGCTCCCGCGGTCAGGGCGAGCGCGGCGCGGTTGTCGTGCAGCATCGCGATCCGGCCGAACAGCACCGCGTTCATCATGATCGGGTTCCAGTGCCGCGCCATCCGCAACGACACCTCCTTGTCGATCTCCAGCAGCGCCGGGCTGGAGTGAGCCGACACCAGGTCGTGGAACACCGCCGACACCCTGGCGAGCAGTTTTCCGGAGCGCTCCAGCTCCGTGATGGTATTGGCAAAATCCGGCGTCGCCGGGTCGTGCTCGATCGCGGCGATCTCGGCTGAGTGGTCGGCGAAGGCCTGCTTGAAGGCAGGCAGGAAATGTTCCGGCGCGATCTCCGCAAACGGCGGCGTCTCGAACGGCGTCTGCCACGCCTTCAGAAGCGGGTTTACCGGAGCCTGCGAGGCGGCCGTTATTTGCTGGATTTCTGACATCGCAATTCCCGTTTACGTCCCACATCCATCGAACAGGCTATATCACGCGATGGGGCTTTTTTGGGCCTTTTACGCTTGATAGGGCGGGCCTTTTCATAGAGATTGCGGCTCCCAACAGGATCCTCGCGCATGAGTTCTCAGGCCTCTCCGACCGGCACCCGCCAGATCATCTGGCCGAGCGTCATCACCGTCATCAGCGCCGCGATCCTGATCGGCGCCGAGGTGTTCGGCGCGGCGTTCGCCGGCGGCTGGGCGCTCGCGATCCTGTTCGGTCTCGACGACACCGGCGCGCACATCCTGCAGGCCGTGCTGTTCGCGCTCGGCGTGCTGGTCATGGCGGCCTTCATCCGCGCCGCGCAGCGCGTCGAGCCGTTTACGCGGCGCGCCTAAGTCGGCTGCGTTACAGAGCGGCTCCATGGCGGATGCTTACGCTTTCTTAAAGAAACTTAACGTCTGTTCACTTTCAACGCCGCCTGCGCGCGTCGGGAGCCGCATCGCAAGCACCTGTTAGGGAAATTTGCCCACAGGCGAAAAAAAATGTTGCGAAGCAGACTCAAATAACCTATTTCCCGTGTTGCCCAATTTCGCACGTGCCTGTGGTCGTGTGTCAGTCGGTAGGTATCCGGACAAGAGGCCGGACAGCCGCCAAGGGACGAAGAACCGAGGGTCGTTCTGTTCGAGCGGCCAGCATCCCTCTCAAGAGATGCCGCTGAAGGTCTCTTCGCTCCTTGCAACCGTGACTGGCAGCCGGAGGCGAACCGGCGCACCTCGTTCTCAACGGGGGACGCGACTTAAAGCAACGACGGATCGGGCTTTTTTGGTCTCTGCCGGCTTTCCACCAGCCGGCGCGAATACCGAAGAGGCTTGTCCTTCATTGCCAGGTGTGCGGGCGGGATCATTCCCAACCAATCCACGGCAGCACAGTTCGGTTCGAGTTTTTTGGCCTCGCCGCGCCTCCATCGCGCGATGTGGCCGGAGCGCTCCGACCGAGATCATTTTTGAACGTTCCCCGTCGCTGGGGCGTTTGGGAGGGTGCTATGACTGAACGTATCCAGGAATTCCTGCGCAACCGCCGGAACGAGGGCCAGGACGTCGAGCCGTGTCTCGTCGTCGACCTCGAAGTCGTGCGCGACAATTACCAGACCTTCGCCAAGGCGCTGCCAGACAGCCGCGTGTTCTACGCGGTGAAGGCAAACCCGGCGCCCGAAGTGCTGTCGCTCTTGGCCTCGATGGGCTCGTGCTTCGACTGCGCGTCGATGCCCGAGATCCAGATGGCGCTGGCCGCCGGTGCCTCCCCGGAGCGGATCTCCTACGGCAACACGATCAAGAAGGAGCGTGACATCGCGCGCGCCTTCGCGCTCGGCATTCGGCTGTTCGCGGTCGACTGCACCGCCGAGGTCGAGAAGATCGCCCGGGCCGCCCCCGGCGCCAAGGTGTTCTGCCGCATCCTCTATGACTGCGCCGGCGCCGAATGGCCGCTGTCGCGCAAGTTCGGCTGCGATCCGGAGATGGCGGTCGAGGTGCTCGATCTCGCCAAGCGTCTCGGGCTGGAGCCCTGCGGCATCTCGTTCCATGTCGGCTCGCAGCAGCGCAAGGTGAAGGCATGGGACCGCGCGCTGGCGATGGCCTCGACGGTGTTCCGCGACTGCGCCGAGCGCGGCATCAACCTGTCCATGGTCAACATGGGCGGCGGATTCCCGACCAAGTACCTCAAGGACGTGCCGCCGGTCGTGCAGTACGGCCGGTCGATCTTCCGCGCCCTGCGCAAGCATTTCGGCAACCAGATCCCGGAGACCATCATCGAGCCGGGCCGCGGCATGGTCGGCAATGCCGGCATCATCGAGACCGAAGTCGTTCTGATCTCCAAGAAGAGCGACGAGGACGATGTGCGCTGGGTGTATCTCGACATCGGCAAGTTCGGCGGGCTCACCGAGACCATGGACGAGTCGATCCGCTACGCCATCCGCACGCCGCATGACGGCGCGGAAATGACGCCGTGCGTGCTTGCGGGCCCGACCTGCGATTCCGCCGACGTGATGTACGAGAAGATGCCCTACCCGCTACCGGTGACGCTCGAGATCGGCGACAAGGTGCTGATCGAAGGCACCGGCGCGTATACGTCGACCTACTCGTCGGTGGCCTTCAACGGCTTCCCGCCGCTGCGGACCTACCACATCTGAGACAGCGTCTCGGAGGCCAGGATAATTCGGGAGCCGGCCCGCCGGCTCCTTTTCCCTCATCCGCCAATTTACCGACAACGCTCCCGCGGGCTCACGGCCGGCTGGAGTGAGGACTGACGTGCCATGGCCACTATGCGGAAGACCCAAATTGCCTTCACTCCCGCCGCCGTTCCGTTCACGATCCGCCGCGAGCGGGCCTCGGACGTCGTCGCGCGTGAAGCGCTGCTCGATGCCTGCTTTGGCGCCAACCGCGAAAAGCGCACCTGCCAGCCGTTGCGCGACGCACGCGCGCCCGCCCGCGGCCTCGCGTTTTCGGCCGTGCGTGCAGGCCGGCTGGTCGGGACCATCAGGTTGTGGCACGTCAGCGCCGGGGGCGTGCGCGCGCTGCTGCTGGGCCCGCTGGCGGTCGACCCGATGTGCCGCAATCTCGGCGTCGGGCGAGCGCTGATGGATCGCGCGCTGGCGGCCGCCACCGCGCGTGGCCATAGCGCGGTGATCCTGCTCGGCGACGCCCCTTATTATGCCCGCTTCGGCTTCTCTGATCTCAAGACCGGCGAATTGTCGCTGCCCGGTCCGTTCGACCGCGACCGCCTGCTTGGTCTCGAACTGCGCGCGGGCGCGCTCAACGGCGCCTGGGGAATGGTCGCGCCAACCGGCATGCCGGCGGCGCAAGGCAAGCCGCCAATCGCGGCGCGGTTGCGGAAATTGGCGCCTCACCCGGCTTGATTTGACGGTGAAGACGCGGCATTGCGTGGTCCAGCCCACGGCTACGCCCAAGTTACGCCCCGAGGTGTCCAGAATGCCCCGCCGCCTGATTTCCACCGGTTCGCCGTTCGAAAAGACCGCCGGCTACAGCCGCGCCGTCATTGACGGCGATTTCGCCTTCGTCGCCGGCACCACCGGTTACGATTACGCCGACATGACCATGCCCGGTGATGTCACCAGCCAGACCCGGAACTGCTTCAAGACCATTGAGGCGGCGCTGAAGGATGGCGGCTTTGCCATGGCCGATATCGTGCGTGCGACCTACTACGTCACCGACGCCGGAGATGCCGACGCCGTGCTCGCGGTCTGCGGCGAAAGGCTCGGCGATATCCGGCCCGCCGCAACCATGCTCGTCGTCGCCGGGCTCTACAAGCCCGAGATGAAGATCGAGATCGAAGTCACCGCCAAGCGGCGCACCGCCTGAACCCAGCTTCGCCCAAGCGCATCCATTTTCCGGAGACAAGCTAGATGAGCCCGCCCGATCAGCCGATCCATGCGAAAATTTCCGGCCCCATTGTCATGATCGGCTTCGGCTCGATCGGCAAAGGCACCCTGCCGCTGATCGAACGGCATTTTGCCTATGACAAATCGCGCTTTGTGATCATCGATCCGCATGAGGACGGCGAACTGGCAAAGCAGCACGGCGTGCGCTTCATCAAACAGGCCGTCACCCGGGATAATTATCGCGAGGTGCTGGTGCCGCTGCTCACCGCCGGCGGCGGCCAGGGCTTTTGCGTCAATCTGTCGGTGGACACTTCCTCGGTCGATATCATGACCATGTGCCGCGAGATCGGCGCGCTTTACATCGATACTGTCGTGGAGCCGTGGCTCGGCTTTTACTTCGACAAGGATATCGGCCCCGAAAAGCGCTCGAACTATGCGTTGCGCGAGACGCTGCTGGCGGCCAAGCACAAGAGCCCGGGCCGCACCACCGCCGTCTCCACCTGCGGCGCCAATCCCGGCATGGTGTCGTGGTTCGTCAAGCAGGCGCTGCTCGACATCGCCCGCGATACCAATACCCCGATTGACGAGCCGAAAAGCCGGGAGGGCTGGGGCCAACTCGCCCGCAAGCTCGGCGTCAAGGGCATCCATATCGCCGAACGCGACACCCAGCGCTCGAAGAGACCGAAGCCGATGAACGTGTTCGTCAACACCTGGTCGGTGGAAGGGTTTGTGTCCGAGGGCATGCAGCCGGCCGAACTCGGCTGGGGCACCCATGAGAAGTGGATGCCGGACAATGGCCGCGCCCATACCGAAGGCTGCGGTGCTGCGATCTATCTGCTGCAGCCCGGCGCCAACACCCGCGTTCGCTCATGGTGCCCGACGCCGGGCGCGCAATACGGCTTCCTCGTTACCCACAATGAGTCGATCTCGATCGCGGATTATTTCACCGTGCGCGACGGCAGCAAGGTGGTCTATCGCCCGACCTGCCACTATGCCTATCACCCCGCCAACGACGCGGTGCTGTCGTTGCACGAGATGTTCGGCGCCACCGGCAAGATGCAGCCGAAGTGGCACATTCTGGATGAGAACGAGATCGAGGACGGCGTCGACGAGCTCGGCGTACTGCTCTACGGCCATGCCAGGAACGCCTACTGGTACGGCTCGCAGCTCTCGATCGAGGAAACCCGCGAAGTCGCGCCCTACCAGAACGCCACCGGCATGCAGGTGTCGTCGGCGGTGCTCGCCGGCATGGTGTGGGCGCTGGAAAATCCCAACGCGGGGATCGTCGAGGCCGACGAGATGGATTTCCACCGCTGCCTCGAAATCCAGCGGCCGTATCTCGGCCCGGTGAAGGGTTATTACACCGACTGGACCCCGCTGTCGGACCGGCCCGGATTGTTCCCGGAGGATATCGACACGTCGGATCCCTGGCAGTTCAGGAACGTGCTGGTGCGTTGAGGCCTGACGTCATTCCGGGATGGCCCGAAGGGCCAGACCTCAGATGCGCAATTGCGCATCGGGGAATTGGATGCAGGTAGAAGGACGCAAGCCAATCCGGAGATTCCGGGTTCGCGCTCACGCGCGCCCCGGAATGACACCCACACTCTAAGAACTATTTCTGCTGGATCGGCGCGGACATCTTTTCCGCCGGCGCGGGCGGCAGCGCCGGTTTCGCGCCTTCCTTTTGCGCCTGTGCATCCGGGCGGGCAGGTTCGGGCGCGGGCGTGGTCGGACGCGCGCCGCCGGGTTTTGACTCGGCCGGCGGATTGTCCTGCGGAGGCGTTGGGGTCGGCGACGACTGCAACGGCTGCGTCGCCTGCGCCATCAGGGGACTGGGGATCGAGAGCTGCACCAGCGCCAGGCCGGCGATGGCCAGCCCCGCCGCCACCATGACGGAGGCGAGCAGCATATCCCTACCGAGAGCGTGTTTATCTGTCGTCCGGAGCCATCTCGTTCACCGCCAGCAACTCAGCGGCAATAACGGACGCGGCGACGCATGGTTCCCGCGGAAGCCAGTTGCGGCCCGCTAAAGGTCGAGCAACCCCGCCTCACCATCCTCGCCTGCAAACGCCAGGAGCGTGCCCTTGGCGTTCCACCCCAGCGCCGCGACCGGCGAGGTGCCATTCCGGCGCACCAGGATCTCCGCGCCGTCGTCCATCCGCACCATCAGAATGGTGCCGTCGCTGTAGCCGGCGGCGAGAACATCCTGCCTGGGATGGCAGGCGACCATGGCGACGCGCGCCTGCAGCGGCGCCAGCATCGCGGGCTCCTTGCCCATCGGGCCGTCCTTGCTGGCGAACGGCCACAGGATCACCGCATCGGCGCCCGAGGTCGCCAGCGCCTTGCCGCCGGCGGTCCACGACATCGACCGCACACGGCCGGGATATCCGGTCATGCGCATATGCCTGCTATCCGCGATCCGCCAGCCATGCAGCGCCGGCTCGTGCATCGCGGTCACCAGAAACTTGTTGTCCGGGCTGAAGACGACGCCGAGATGCGAGCCCGCCCATTCCAGAACTTCGGGCTTGGCCGCCATGTTGGGAAACCACAAGGTCACGCCGTTATAATGCGCGACCGCAAGCCGCAGGCCCTTCGGCGCAAACGCAAGCCCGCCGACGGTCGAGGGCACGTCGAGCGATTTCTCCTCGCCCCTGCCGCTGCGGACAAAGGCGGTCTTGCCGACGGACCACGCGAAGGCGCCATCCGGATGAATAGCGACATTGTCGATCCAGCGCCGTTTTGCATCGGTGGCGAGCAGCGCGACCTCGCCTTTGGTGTTGAGCGCAACCAGCTTGCCGTCATCGCCGCCCATGACGATACGGGTCCCGTCGGCGATCGCGCACAGGATGCCGCCGCTATGGACGGGAATTTGCGAAATTTCGCCCTTGCCGCTCACCAGAAAGACGTTTTCCTCGGCGCCGACAAAGCCCGCATTGTCGCCGAGAAAATGCAAGGAGGTGACGGGCGCGCCGATCCTGACCGGGCGCACCCGATCGGTGACGGAAATGATGGAGGCGGATCCGCCCGGATCGAACTCTTTCATCACGTGGTGATACAGCCCTCGAAGCCGTCCCGGATCGTCTGTTCCGGCAATTCGCGGCCGATGAAGACGAGACGGCTTTCGCGCGATTCGCCCTCTTTCCAGGCGCGCTGGTGATCGCCTTCCAGCATCATGTGCACGCCCTGAAAGACATAGCGGTCGTCGTCGTCGCTGAAGGCCAAAATTCCCTTCGAGCGCAGAATCTTCTGGCCCTCGCTGGCGATCAGGTTCTGCAGCCAGGGCATGAATTTGGTCGGGTCGAGCGGCTTGTCCGATCGCAGCGACAGCGATTGCATGTCCTCGTCGTGGTAGTGCTTCAGGCCGTGATGGCTGTGGCTGTGGCTGTGGCTGTCTGCGTGGTGATGGTGATCGTGGTCATGATCGTGATCGTCGCCGGCGTCCAAAAATTCCGGCTCGAGCTCGAGGATGCGGTCGAGATCGAACGCTCCGCGCTCCAGCACGTCCGACAGCGCGACCTGGCAGCGCTCGGTGCGGTGCAGTTTGGCGTAAGGATTGATGGCTCGGATCCGCGCCTCGACTTCGTTAAGCTCCGCCTTGCTCACCAGATCGGTCTTGTTGAGCACGATGACGTCGGCGAACGCGATCTGGTTCTTGGCTTCCGGCGCGTCCTTCAGCCGGTCGTTCAGCCATTTGGCGTCGGCGACCGTCACGACCGCGTCGAGCCGCGCGTTCTTCTGCACGTCTTCGTCGACGAAAAACGTCTGCGCCACCGGCGCCGGATCGGCAAGCCCGGTGGTCTCGACGATGATGGCGTCGAACTTGCCCTTGCGCTTCATCAAGCCGTCGAGGATGCGCACGAGATCGCCGCGCACGGTGCAGCACACGCAGCCATTGTTCATCTCGAACACTTCTTCGTCGGCGCCGATGATCAGGTCGTTGTCGATGCCGATCTCGCCGAATTCATTGACGATGACGGCGTATTTCTTGCCGTGGTTCTCCGACAGAATGCGGTTGAGGAGGGTGGTCTTGCCGGCGCCGAGATAGCCGGTCAGCACGGTCACGGGAATTTTCTGGGACGTCAATTCTGGCATAATAACTCCGAAAACGGGATCTGATGCGGGCGTCGGCAGGGAGGCCCCTGCCCTAATCGGCAAGCGCGCTGGTCAGGGCCTTTATATTGTGCCTGACCATATCAATGTAAGTGGGGGCATCGCCCTTTTCGCCGGTCAAACTGTCGGAAAACAGCGTTCCGCCGATCCTGGCGCCGGTCTCGGCCGATATCCGCCGGATCATCCGGTCATCGCTGATATTCTCAAGAAACACCGCCGGGATTTTATGGGTTTTGATCTCTGTGATAATGGCCGCGATGTCGCGCGCGCTGGCATCGGACTCGGTGGAAACGCCCAAGGGCGCCACGAATTCGATGCCGTAGGCGGCGGCGAAATAGCCGAACGCATCATGGGTGGAAATCACCCTGCGCCGCGCCGGCGGGATCCGCGCCACCGCATCCCGCACCTCACGGTCGAGCGCGTCGAGCTTGGTCAGATAGGCTTGCGCATTGGCGCGAAAAGTCGGGGCGTCAGCGGGGTCGGCGGCGACCAGCGCGTCGGCTATATTGGCCACATAGATCTTCGCATTGACCACCGACTGCCACGCATGCGGATCGGCGCCGGAGTCCTGACTTGAGCGGCGCGATGCCTTTGGTCGCTGTGATGATCGGCGCCCTGCTGCCGGAGGATTGCAGCAGCCGCGGCAGCCAGCCCTCGAGGCCGAGGCCGTTGACGACAAGGAGTTTCGCATCGGCGATCTTGCTGGCGTCCGCGGGCGCCGGCGTATAGACGTGCACGTCGCCATCGCGGCCGACCAGCGTGGTGACGCCGACGCGATCGCCGCCGACATTTTTGACGAAATCGCCGAGGATCGAAAAGCTGGCGACGACGTTGACGCGATTTTGCGCGCGCGCGGGAAAAGGCAAGGTCAGCAGCAACAGACAAGTGAACCAAATATGCCATATCGCGAAAGTCTGCCCCAAACGAGTTGAAGCATCGCCCCGATGCCGCAACAACGGAGGTGAGCTCCCTCTCCCCTTGTGGGAGAGGGATGGGGTGAGGGGTTCAGATCCATCGATGAAGCATAACCCCTCACCCGGATCGCATCTCCGATGCGATCCGACCTCTCCCACAGGGGGAGAGGTGGCACCGAGCGCCTGGCTACCGACAATTCCAAATTCGAAAATCACGTCAGGCCTCGAGATGACGGCCGGGAAACATCTGCCTGAACAGGCCAGAGACGCTGCCGAACAGCACGGAAGCCACATACAGCAGCGCCGCCGCCAGAATGACCGCCGGCCCCGACGGCACCCTGGTCTGGAACGACAGCACCAGCCCGGCATAGCCCGAAACAATGGCGCTCGCGACCGCGATGCAGATCATGCCGGTGATATCGCGCGACCAGAACCGGGCGATGCCGGCGGGCAATATCATCAGCCCCACCGCCAGCAAGGTGCCGAGCGCCTGAAAGCCGTTGACCAGGTTGATGACGACCAGCGCGAGAAATGCCAGATGCGCCGGCGCGCCGGCACGGCTCACGGTGCGCAGGAACACCGGATCGACGCTCTCGATCACCAGCGGACGAAAGATCACCGCCAGCACCATTAGCGTGATGGTGGCGTTGAACGCGATCACCAGCAGGGTCGGGTCGTCCATCGCCAGGATGTTGCCGAACAGCACGTGCAACAGATCGATATTGGTGCCCTTGATCGAGACGATGGTGACGCCAAGCGCCAGCGACACCAGATAGAAGGTGGCGAGCGAAGCGTCTTCTTTCATTTCGGTGGTGCGCGCGACCACGCCCGCGAGTATCGCCACGGTGAAGCCCGCGATCAGTCCGCCTGTCGTCATCGCAAACAGATTGAGGCCCGACAGCAGAAAGCCGATCGCCGCACCCGGCAGGATGGCATGCGCCATGGCGTCGCCGACCAGGCTCATTCGCCGCAGCATCAGAAACACGCCGATCGGCGCGCCGCCCAGCGAAAGCGCGATCACGGCCGCCAGCGCCCGGCGCATGAATTCGAATTCGGTGAAGGGCGCGATCAGCGCATCATAGATCATCACGGTCAGGCGGCCTGCGACGGCAGTTCGTCGACGGCGCAGGCGGCGGCGCTGTCGTCGAACGCCTCGCACATCCGGCGGGCTTCCGACAGGTTTTCGGCCGTCAGCACCTCGGCGGTTGCGCCCCAGGCGACCGGCTCGCGCGCCAGCAGCAGGGTTTCGGGGAAATGGCTGCGCACCAGATCCATGTCGTGCAGCGCCGCCAGCACCGTGCGCTTCTCGGCGTGCCAGCGCCTGACCAGCGCGAGCAGATCGGCCGAGGTTTTGGCGTCGATGGCGTTGAAGGGTTCGTCCAGCACGATCAGGCGGGCGTCCTGCAGCAGCACCCGCGCAAACAGCATGCGCTGCATCTGCCCGCCGGACAGCGTGCCGATGGCGCGGTTTTCGAAACCCGTTGAGGCCGACGGCCGCGAGCGCCTGCGCGATCTTGTCGCGCGCGGCCTTGCCCATGCCGCCGAAAAAGCCGGTCGAGCGCCACAGCCCGGTGCCGACGAAATCGTACACCGAGATCGGAAAGCTGCGGTCGATGTCCGCCGTCTGCGGCAGATAGGCGATATCCCTGACGTCGAGACCGCCGGTCAGAATCGAGCCCGCCAAGCGGCTTGAGGATGCCGACGAGCCCTCGAAACAGCGTCGACTTGCCGGCGCCGTTGGGGCCGACCACCGCGAGCAGCGCGCCGGAAGCAACCTCGCCGTCGAGGTGATGCACCGCCGGATGCCGGTCGTAACCCAGCGTGACATCGCGGAATTGCAGTTGCGCGCTCATGATCACCTCATCGCCAGCCAGACCATGGCCCACAGCGCGGCGCTGACCGCGAGCGCCGCAGCGAGCCGGGAGACCACGGTCATGCGCAGGATCGACCACGGCGCCGCCTGCGCCGGATGCGGCGAGGCCGGGCCATGGCTGTGGCGCGTGGTCATGGCTGTGACCGTGGCTGTGGGGATCGGGTGGGACCATGGAAAAATGTTATATTATAACATAGGGGGTGTCCACCAACGCCCGCTGGGGTGGCCCCTAGGGCCTCCCGATCGCCATCGCGATGGCGGCCGCCAGAAACGGGAACGGCAGCGACACCGCCGCCCGGAACCAGACAAACCGCGCCGGCATGAAGGGAATTTCCCATAGCAGCAGCCGCTGGAAGGCGAACAGCGCCCAGGCGATCACATAGGCGACGAGCTGCGGCGCGCCGCCGCCGGCCTTCAGCGCCACCGCGCCGATGGAAAAGCCGACCACCGGCCCTCCCGGGGTCGCGGCGCCCGCGACCACGGCGGCGAGGACGCCGAGCCAGCCCGAGTCCGGCCCCAGCCAGCCGGTGATGATTTCCTGCGGAATGACGGCGGCGATATAGCCGGAGCCGATCACGCCGAGCGCGATGCGCGGCACGATATTGATGAAGTCCATGCTGCCTTCGCGCAGCGACGTCGTCAGGACCAGCCGGCCGCGCTGGAGCGCGATAAATCCGACCGCGGCCACCGAGCCCCACAGGATGATGTCGATGATGAGGGCGGCGCTCATGACGCTCGCACCTTCGGATACATCCGGACATAGACAAAACGGCCGAGCGCGCCGGCCAGCACCGGCAGCGGCAGCGAGATCACGAGGCGCCACAGCGTGAAGTCGGTGCCCATGATCGGCAACTCCCAGGCGACCGCACGGCCGTAGCCGATCAGCGTCCAGCTCACCACCATGGCGATGGTGGCGCCGAAATCCGCGCCGACCGCAAGCAGCGCGCTCGCCACCGGATAGGCGGTAAACGGCCCGCCCGGCAGGATCGCCCCGAACGCCGTTCCGATCAGCAAACCCTTCAAGCCCGATTGCGGCCCGAGCGATCGCGACACCTTCTCATGCGGCAGGATCTCCGCGACGAACGCGCCGAGCAGGCAGCCGGCCAGCACGCGCGGCAGGATGCCGCCGAACAGCGCGAGGTCGTGGGTCAGGATTTCCAGGACGCCGCCGATGCCGTCGCGCCGCCAGACCAGGACCACGCTGACCGCGACCAGCACGGCAATCACGATCATCGACCAGCCGACGGGTTTTCGGATGTGCCCGGGACGCGGTTCGGCGTCCGCGGCGTCGTCGGCAGGCGCCGGATCTTTTAAGGGGAGTTCTGACAAGGCGATGGGTCTGGCGCGCTGTGGGGCTGAGCCTGCTTAGTCTCGCAGGCCTGGCGAAGCAAACGGAAGAGGGACAAGACCCATGCGCGCCCGAGGGATGCCCATGCGGGTTTGCCACGGTTCTGGCGGGGATGGCCAACCAGCGCGAGGCCTGCGAACAGGCCCGCGATCGGGAATGTCAGTGAACCCAGGAAACGGTGCCGGGCAAACGAAAGGGCGGCAGCTGGATGCTGCCGCCCCGGAATTTGTTGCCAATCGATATCAGGCCTTCGAGAACAGCTGGTCGACATATTCCCAGTTCACGAGATGATCGACGAACGCCTTGAGATAGTCCGGACGGCGATTGCGATAATCGATGTAATAGGAATGCTCCCAGACGTCGACGCCGAGGATCGGCGTGGCGCCGTGCACCAGCGGATTTTCGCCGTTGGGCGTCTTGGAGATTTCGAGCTTGCCGTTCTTGACCGACAGCCATGCCCAGCCCGAACCGAACTGGCCAACGCCGGCGGCGGCGAAATCGGTCTTGAATTTCTCCAGCCCGCCGAGGTCCTCGGTGATCTTCTTTTCCAGCCGGCCCGGCAATTTGCTGCCGCCGCCATTGGGCTTCATCCAGTTCCAGAAATGCAGATGGTTGTAGTGCTGGCCGGCGTTGTTGAAGAGCGGCGCATTCTTGCCGAACGAGCCCTTGACGATCTCCTCGAGCGACTTGCCCTCGAATTCCGTGCCTTTCAGCAGATTATTGCCGTTGGTCACATAGGCCTGATGATGCTTGTCGTGATGATATTCCAGCGTTTCCTTGGACATATGGGGCGCAAGGGCGTCATAGGCGTAAGGCAGATTGGGAAGCGTAAAGGTCATGGGGTGATGTCCGCAATGATGGGAGACGTTGGCTTAACGAGAACCCTTATAGAAGGTTCCATCGATCTTAAACACCCAATTTGGGAGAACGCGGCGGCTCTGGCCAACGCGCTTTTGCGTAGACTGGAATTTTATTCCACCGCGCCCAGGGTTCAGACCAAATCACCGCGCGGCGCATATCGCATATAAGGGCAGCGCGCGCCGTAGCCGGAAGTGACGCGGAGACAGGAGCAAGATGAGCATCGAGATCGACGTCCTGAACGGTGACACATCGTGGCCGATGGCAGAACCGCTGTTCAACGCGGTCTGGCCGCCCGATGTCGTCGAGAAGCTGCCCTGGGCCGGCGTCGTCTTTGCCCATGCCGATCTGCGCGTGCTGGTGCAGGCCGAACCGGAGGGCGTTGTCTGCCATGTCGGCATCTATCGCCGCGAGGTCACATGGAACGGTCGCAAGTTTCGGGCCGGCGGCATCGGCGGGGTTGCGACCCGCGAGGACAGCCGCCGCAAGGGCTACGCCAGCATCGCGCTCAATGCCGCCGTTCAAACCCTGAAAGATGAAGGCGCAACCGATTTCGCACTGTTGTTTTGCGAACCGCACAACGCGCCGTTTTACGTCAGGCGCGGCTGGAAGCCGTTCGAAGGCGAGATCTTTTGCGAACAACCGCAGGGGCGCGTTCGTTTCGACGCCATCGCGCCCTATGTCTACGATCTCAGGCGCGCGCCGCGGCAGGGTACCATCGACCTGTGCGGCCTGCCCTGGTGACCCCTGCGTGGTCGGGGGATGGCGCCGGCGCAGGCCGCCTCGATTGGCGTGACGCGCTGGGGCTAATGATCCTCGCGCCCATGGGCCTACCTCATCCTAAAGGATTGAGCGGCATCAATCCGGCGTCGCCTTCAGCGCGGTCGCGGCCGAGGCATAACCGCCGCGCGCGCCGTCGATGAAATGCACATGATCGCTGCGCAGCGCCGAGGGCGTAAAGCAGGTCATCATCGCCGCATCCTGCCGGTGCAGGCCGTATCGCACTATCCCTGCGGAGGCGGCCAAGGCGAGGCGCTGCGTCAGCGCACGCTCCAGCTCGCTCGTGCAGTCGAGGATCATGCGCAATCCGTCGTCGTATTTGCGGAAGTCGGAATTCTCCACCACCTGCCGCACATAGGTTTTCGGCACGAAGCCGGCGACGCTGATGCCGAAACGCATGATGACATAGACATACAGCGTAAGGGCGAGCACGGCGGCGCGGCGCATGAACAGCGGCCCCCAGCGGTGCGTTCGCGCCTCGAATTCGACGCCGGCCGGCGGCCATCGCAGCGGCGGGCCTCCCGGCGGCACCGGCCGCCCCGCATCCGGACTGCGCTCGACCAGCGCGATGACGTCTTCGATCAATTTCCGAAAGGCGGCCGGATCGGCGCCGCGCGCCGGCACCACCAGCACCGAGAGAATGAGACCGCGCACCGAGGGAATTTCCTCGAACCGGCAGGACAGCCCGGTGAGATCGGGCTGCGTGCCCGACGGCGCGACCTCTACCGCGAACTCGCCGCGCTTCATCGCGGCCTCGGCCCAGCCGAGGCCGCCGCCGGAAAACATCGCATAGGACAAATTCGGCGACGGGCCGAACCGGGCCACGCGAACATCCAGGCCCCGCGCCCGGACCGCCGCGACCGGCACCAGCGCCACCCGCATCACCAGGTCGAGATCGTCCTTGACCCAGGTCGCGGTCGCCGCCAGCGCATCGCGGGCGCGCTCGAGATCGTCGGGCGACACCGCAAAGCTCGCGCCGTCGCCGCCGAACACGAACGGAAACTCGCGTCCCTCCAGCGCATTGGTGACCGCCGCAATCACGGCGGCGCCGGCCATGTTGACCGCCTTGTAGCGCGCTTGCGCAATCGCCCTGGTCGATTCCACGATATCGGCAACCCCGATGCTCCAGTCGTCCGGCAACGGCGAATACAGCGCCGGGTCCATCAGGCTGCCGAAGCCGCGAAAGACCGGAATGCTGCCGTAGAACGTCTCGCTGCCGCTGGGCGTGGTCATGGGGTGCGGATGGTCCGGAGTTCGGGAATCGTCAACCAGATACGGCCGGGTCTTTGATTTCGGTTTCAGTCGACCGATATATCAGAGCCAAGAACAAAGACCTTTCAGACCGGGCAAGGTCTGGACGGCATGTCGGCTCGACGAGCGTCATCGAAAATCCCTTGTCGTCTGATAATTGTAAGGGATGACGAATTCAAATCCAACCGCCGCCCAGCAGCTGACCGCGCACGCCCTCCTGATCGGCGATCGCATCAATACGGCCGGCTTCGAAGGCCAGGTCCTGTCGAGCTCTCCGCTTGCGGTGCGCGTCGGGACCAACGGATTGGCGGTGCTGTTCCGCTACGGCGTTGCGGTGTTCATCGGCCTGTCGGCCGCGAGGAGGCGGAGTTTCTCGCAGAGATTGAGCGCTCGCACCTATGGCAGGATCACGCCTGCCGAAGAAGAGTGGGCGAAAATACAGGTCGCCAAGGAAGCCGAAGAACCGATTCCCGGTCGGCGCGGCATGCCGGCGCTGCCGATGCGGATTACCCGGCATCGGGCCGCGCTCGATCCAGCCGGTCGTGCTGCCTGAGCCAGCCGCTCTGCCAGTAGAGCTTGGCGATGGCGGTCGTCAGCTTGAGGTCTTTGCCCAAACGTCCGGATACCATTCGCGCCGTTTGCCCGCGCTCGCTCCCAGCGATTTGATGGCATGTTCACGACGTGGACCACCTCGCGATCGGCCATCCGGGCCTTGAGCCAGTTCTCGACCGTCCGGTCGACGAAAACCGCGCTCGGCCCGTTCAGGGTCTGGGAGCGGCGGACGTCGTACAGCAGGATCTCCGCGAGCTTTCCGAACGCAGCGTGCCGAACGCTTCGGCAACGCCGGGTGGCCGGTCGAGCGCCGATGCGCCGGAAGCCCGGGCGCGCGATTAGGGTCCGGCAGAATATTCGGGATAATAGAGTTGCCGTGTGGCGCGGGCTAGCTCCAGCATGAAATGATCGGGAGGAAAGGTGATGATCTCGTCGGTCGCCTCGTCATTGTCGAAGTAATCGTGATCATCCTGCATGACGAACACCGCGACAATACGGCAGCGTATCAAACTGCGCGGCGCGCGCCGGAACGGCGCTCGCCGGAAAGCGCGATTGGCATTGATCGAGGTCAAATCACCCGGCTCCAAAAGCGGTTAGATATTCACAGTGTCGATCGGCGGATTTGAGGGTGCCCGACTTTACCAAAAAGAGTTCCGACCACCCGATCCGCCGTCCGAGTGCGGGTCGCGACGCCATCAGTGCGGTGAAATTATCGGAAGGACTGACTGCGGATATCGATGCCTGGGCGGAAGCGCACGACATGGTCCGCTCCGACGCCATTCGTCAACTGGTCGAACTCGGCCTGAGCGTTGCGCCGTCAGCCGCCAAGTCTGGCTCAGCCAGGCGTGATCCCGTCGCGATTGAAGATTTGGCGGTCAAGCAGATCGGCCAGTTGCTCGATCCATCGCTTCCCGCCACGGAACGCGAACGCCGCATCCGCAGGCTCACAGAGGGCCCACCGGAATTCTCCGATGAGCGCATCGACCTGCCTAAACCGAAAAAATGAGCGCACACCATGGCCTACAACTACGCGATCGATGACGACGTGCTTTTCCAGTTTCAGGGGCCGCAGGGCCGCGATGTCCCAAAGCAGCAAAACGTCTATACAATCACCGCGCGCATGCCGATCGAGGCGGACGGACGCCCCCGGTACCGGATCAAGAGCAAGACCGAGAAGGTCGAGCGCGTCGTTACCGAGGAGCAAATCAGCCAGCTTGGGACGGGCGTCCGCGCGGAACTAGCGCGGACGATGCGCGCCCTCGTGTTGTCCGACATTCGATTCGTGACAGCCGACCAGCCGGACAAATTTTTGCGGATGCATCTCATGGCCGTGAGAGCCGGCGTTTTGCTGCGACATCGGACCCTGGGCACCGCAGTCGGCGATCACAGCTTTCTTTTGCGGAAATTCAGCAGATACTCGTTCCATCTGGGAAGTAGTCATGGACAGCTCCCTCGCATCCCGGAATTGACGCGACACGACGGCACTCTTTATAGAGCTGAACCAGCCCCACCGAATTGATCGGAATCAATTTAGCCGCCGCCGGCTTGGATATTTTGGATATGGTTCCCGTTCTTCTCTGCACGCTGCAGGCACAAACCCCGCCGGACCGCCCAAAGGGCGGCGTTGCCCTTAGGGCTGAATTCGGGTCAGGGCGGCGCGGGCTTCCTCGGTCTCCTGCTCCCAGCGCAGTATCGTCTTCTGCAGGTCATGAAATTTCTCTTCGACCACGCTGTTGAACAAGGGATCCTTCCTGTCATCCAGCCGCGCGTCTATTGCCGCCCAGTCTTCCCGGCGCAAAGCCTTTATCGCGGCCGGAAACAATAGCCGCTCCTCCTTTTGCAAGTGCTGGCGTTGATGCTCGATGAAGTCGTGTACGGCGAGATGGAAGCTCTCGCGCAGGAATTCCTGATCCGCCAGGATGGAGTCGACGGCGCGGGCGAAGCTGCGCAGACGCCGGGTCTCCACCTCATGCTCGGCCTCGACGTCGCCGAAGCGCTTTGCCGCGACGGCGTCCCGCGCCTTCAGCTTCTCGAAGATCATCTCCTCCTTGGGGTGATGGCAGCTTTCGGGATAATCCTGGAAGTACTGGATGATCGTCTGCAGGATTTCATAGTCCGGCCGGCCGCTGCGGTCGAATATCTCGAGCTCGTGCTCCAGAACCAGAAGCAGTTTTTCGATGTTTTGATGCTCTTCCAGCAAAAGATCAATAATCTTCGGCATCGACCGACCTCGCCCAATCGCCGCCTGTTTGAAAGCATAGCGCAAGGTCGATGCCGGGCATTGCGCTAGATCAATAATCCCCCGGTGTCTCTCCCCTGCGGCACAGGCGGTTCGGTTCGCCCTCCGCCAGTCCTTTGCGCTGGACCGCGCAAGCATTTGGCCTGAAAGGCCAGTCGGTTGACCCGGGTCCAAACCGGATTGGGCGAGGGTTGCAGCTGCTCGGCAACGGTCCGCCGAGGAAAAAGTCGCTATGTTTCTCGTTAGCTGGCGCAACTGGTTGGCGCGCATCACCGCATTTTCGGAAACGGCAGCTGCCAATGCGGGCGTCAGGATATCGCCGACTTTCTCGATATGAAGCGAACGGCTGAGAGTACTGGCGGTTGCCGGTACCCTCAAGGATTTGGCAGAGATCGAAAGGCTCTGCTGAAATATGAGCGGCGGCGGCTCGACTAATCCGGAGCCCCAGGGCGGTTCAAGGCGCCGTCGCGAGCAGATCGGACTCTCGATCTCGAGGCTAAAGCCGCTCTGCCGGTGTAACGCTCAACGTCAGCCCTTTCACTTTTTCATCCGGTCCAGTTCGGCACCCGCGACGAGGTACTGCAAGGTGTGAACGTTGCACACCTCGCGGGCGCGCAGCATCGGCTGCCGGGCCTGCTCGCGATTACCCTTTGCCAGAGCGTCCTCGCCCGCGAAGAGAGAGAGATTGCATTCGCGACCGCGTCCCATCGCGCCATGGTTCGATGCAGCCGACACCTCGTCCAGCTTTATCTGGCCCATGAAATACGCGATCAGCGTTCCCGGCCATTGCTTCAAGTTGATCTTGCCGGCAAGGCCTTCGAGTTCTCTTGCATCGTCGCGGCCCGCCCGCGCGTGTGCGAGGTGCAGCCAGGCGACCTGGTAGGGAAGCCACAACACGTCGTCGGCCCGTGAACTCGCCCCCAGCGTAAGCGCCTTGTCGAAGTCGGCGGCGGCGGCGTCGAAACGGCCGGCCAGGAATTCGGCGTAGCCTCGTTCGTTGTGGATATCCCAGACATCGAGCCCGGCGTCCCTGGTCTCGCTGGCAAGCGCCGCGGTGCAGTCCGCGACCGCCTCATCATAGGCACCCTTCGCGCGCTGGCTGGCGGCGCGCTGCAACAGCGTGGAGGGCGAAGCATTGAGCTTCAACGCGGCGCTGAAATCGGCGATCGCAGGATCGAACTGCTGGTTCATATGGTAGTCCTGACCACGCTCGACGAGAATGGCGGCGTCATCGGCTTTCAGGCTGATCACCGCCGAGAAGTCGGCGATCGCGTTGTCGCGCAGACGACGCCCGTCGTCGCGCCGGTTGAAGGCGTCTGCGACCAGGCTCCTGGCGGAATATTCACGTCCACGGCCCTTGCGCGCGATCAATTGATCCTCTGGCGAGAGATCGCCCGCGGCCAGCGCCTGGGTGAACAGCTGGATGGCTTCGTCGCCGGCGCCCTTCTCGGCCGCTGCCTGCGCGGCTTTGAGATCGGCGACACCGGCGGCCTGCAGGTTCGAGGCGAACAGGGCCAAGCAAAGGGCCGAGAAAATCAATCTTTTCATGGTCAGAGGGCCTCGCGAGCCGAGCGTTCAGCGCATCGACATGATGTGGCGGCAGCAATTGGCGGCAGCAATTGGCGACGGCGTGATCCGGCGCCGCTCATAGCCTCGCGGCACGCCGCAGCCCGATGCAGCAGGTCGTCATCCCGAGTTCTCAGGACGCCAACCTGCAGTGGCATGACAAGTCTGTCTCGCGATCAATACCTTGCGACAACCGGATCGGGGCCGCCGAACTTGTAGTTCAGGCCCACGCGCACGATGTTGTCGGTGAATTTCGTATTGAAGACGTATGCGAGCGTCGTGGTTGTAGTGGTACCGCGCACGTGATGCAGCTGATGATGTTCGTCGCGGTAGCTGCCACCCACGTTGCCGAGATCCATGTAGAGATATTCAAACTTGACCGACCAGTTGCTGCCGAGCGCCGCCTCCACGCCCGCGCCAACGGTCCAGCCGGCGCTGCAGGAGAGACCATTGGCCGAAGTCCAGCGGTTGGTACCGCGGTCCATTAATGAGAGCCGCTGAAACTCGCCGTAGGCCAGACCGCCGGTGACGTAGAGCAAAAGGCGTTCCGCCGGAAGGTAACCAAGGCGCCGCGCGCGGTGCCAAACCAGTCCAGCTTGTAGTCCCTGGTAAACGTACGACCCGCGGGCACACCAAGGCGTACAAACAACGTCACCGGACCCGCGCTCATTGCTGAACTGAATGTCGCCTTCGAGACCGTACAGCCAAGCTTCCGGCCTGCCAGTTGTAGCCCAACTGTCCGCCACCGATGAACCCGTTGACGTCCGCGCGACCAGACAAGCAATCCCGAGACCGGCGTCACAGTGGTGGGTGCCAGATTGCTGGTAACAGTCTGTGTTCCCGTCGCGGTGCCATCAGTGCTGCCACGACCCCAGCTGTAGCCAAGGTTGGTGCCGATATAGGACCCGGTCCAGTCATAGACTGCCACCACCGCAGCGGGCGCTTTAAGCCGGGAGATCGGCGGCATATGCACTTGTTGCAGCGAGCAGTGAGGCGAAGGCCACGCTTGCAATCAAAATTCGTTTCATGATTTCGCCCTTCGAAGTACGTAGGATTAAAAGCAGCTGTCGGGAACTTTAAACTCTCGATGGCAGCCAAACCTGTCCCATTTGGGCAACAGTCAAATTATTCGTCATCGCGAGCCTATCCTACCTTGGTAGTGCTGATCCGGCGGCCGGCCGGACCGGTTTCGGCGTCAGCCGCGAGCAGCCTGCGGCGCTGGCCATGGACCGGCGGCGCAGGACCTATTCCGCGGCGAGGACTTGCGGCTGGCGCGGCAGCTTGAGCTGATCCCAGACGTCCACCAGGGCCTCGGCGAGGCGATCGATCAGCGCATCGTCGTGATACGGCGACGGCGTGATCCGCAGCCGCTCCAGGCCGCGCGGCACCGTCGGATAGTTGATCGGCTGGATATAGATGCCGTGTTCCGACAGCAGGAGATCGCACGCCATCTTGCACTTCTCGGGATCGCCGACATGCAGGGGAACGATGTGGGTGTCGCTCGGCATCACCGGCAGGCGCGCGGCGTTGAGCACGACTTTCAGGCGGGCGGCGCGGTCCTGGTGGCGGTCGCGCTCCCATTGCGACGACTTCAGATGCCGGATGGCGGCCGTCGCCGCCGCGCAGACCGCCGGCGGCAGCGCCGTCGTGAAGATGAAGCCGGGCGCATAGGAGCGCACCGCATCGATCAGATTGGCGTTCGCCGCGATATAGCCGCCGAGACAGCCGAACGCCTTGGCCAGCGTGCCTTCGATGATATCGATACGCGCCATCGACGCCGTCCCGCTCGGCGATCCCGCCGCCATGCGGCCCGTACATGCCGACCGCGTGAACCTCGTCGACATAGGTCAATGCGCCGTAGCGCTCGGCGAGATCGCAGATGCGATGCAGCGGCGCGACGTCGCCGTCCATCGAGTACAGGCTTTCGCACAGGATCAGCTTCGGCCGGTCGGGGTCCGCCGCGCGCAGCAACTGCTCGAGATGCTCGATATCGTTGTGGCGCCATACCTGCTTTTCGGTGCCGGATTTGCGCACGCCCTCGATCATGGAATTGTGGTTGAGCGCGTCGGAGAGCAGCAGGCAGTTCGGCAACAGTTTTGCGATCGTGGAGATGCCGGTCTCGTTGGAGACATAGCCCGAGGTAAAGACCAGCGCGGCCTGCTTGCCGTGCAGCTGCGGCGAGTTCGCGCTCGAGCTCGATCAGCGGATGATTGGTGCCGGCGATATTGCGCGTGCCGCCGGCCCCGGTGCCCATCCGCGCGGCGGTCTCGACCATCGCGCCCACGACTTTCGGATGCTGGGCCATGCCGAGGTAATCGTTCGAGCACCAGATCACCACGTCGCGCGGACCATCCGGCGAATGCCAGATCGCATGCGGAAACCTGCCCGCCAGACGCTCGAGATCGGCAAAAACCCGGTAGCGCCGCTCGTCCCGAAGCTGGTTCAAGGCCCGATCGAAAAAGACGTTGTAGTCCATGATGTTCGCCCCTCGGTATCGCTTTACAAGCCTACACGCCGTCAAGTCGCGCATTAGAGCCGGGATCCCCGGCCATTACCTTGATCCAGATCAGGCCATCAGGTTCCCGTCCGCCTAGGCGCCGTCCAATTGCGACCGCTCGATGGCGTTCAGCTTGCGCCGTTCCGCTTCGCTGAGCGCCGCCACCTCGGGGAGTGCGCGCTCCGGCGGACCGGCGCAGGACCGAGAAGCCGATCGCAAACAGGCCTATCGATCAAGATCGTCAGCGGCGCCCCCCACAGGATCGCCGTATGCCAGCTCATCCGGGGCTTCAGCAGCACGAACTCGCCATAGCGCGCCACCATGATAATCGACCACCTGGGTGTCGCTGTCGCCGGCCTTGAGCCGCTCGCGCACCAGGAGCCGCAAATCGCGCGCCAGCGGCGCCTCGGAATCGTCGATCGACTGGTTCTGGCACACCATGCAGCGCAGGTCGTGCGAGATCTCGCGGGCGCGGGCCTCCAGCGCCGGGTCGGGAAGAATCTCGTCCACCTGGACGGCATGCAGCGGCGTCGCGCCGAGAAGCGCCAGCACCACCAGAAGAAACCGAACGCTCCGGATCGACTCATTCGCAGGCGTCGCGCTCACTCCGCTGGCTTCGCGGCTGCGCCACAATCCTCGCCGCCGGCTTCGGCGCGCCGATCCGCAATCTGCGGTCCGACAACGACAGCGCGCCGCCCAGCGCCATCACCAGCGCGCCGAGCCAGATCAGCAGCACCAGCGGCTTGTGATACAGCCGCACCGCGATCGAGCCGTCGGCATTGCTGTCGCCGAGCGACAGATAGAGCTGGCTGACGCCGCGCGTCAGCAGCGCGGCCTCGGTGGTCGACATGCCATCGCGTGACGGAAAGGTACGTTTCGACGGCTCCATGATGCCGATCACGGAGCCGCCTTGCGCACCGTGAAGTGCGCGGCGATCTCGCGGTAGTTCGATCCGTCCCGGCTCACCATGCCGTCGAAACTCAGATCGTAGCCGCTGATGGAGACCGTCTGCGTCGGTTTCAGCGCGATGATGCGCTCGCTGCCCCAGGTGCTTGCGCTGACAATTCCGAGCAGCGTGATGCCGAGCGCGAAATGCGCCACCGCCGTTCCCCAGGCCGAGCGCGGCAGTCCCGCCGCGCGCCGCCCGATCGTCTCGAGCGACAGGCTGCGCAGATCGACGCGTTCGGCGATGTCGGTGACGGCGCCGGCCATCACGAACAGCGCAAGGCCGATGCCGAACGGCGCAAGCACGGCCTTGGTGCCGTCGAATGCGAAGGTCGCGGCGAGCCCGACCATCGCCACCGCGCAGGCCGCGAGCAGGCGCTGCGCGACCCCGTAGAGATCGCCGCGCTTCCATGCCAGCAGCGGCCCGAACGGCACCGCGATCAGCAACGGCACGAACAGCGGTCCGAAGGTGAGATTGAAGAACGGCGCGCCGACCGAGATCTTGTCGCCGGTGAGCATCTCGAGCACCAGCGGATAGAGCGTGCCGACGAACACGGTGGCGCAGGCGGTGGCGAGAAACAGGTTGTTGAACACCAGCGCGCTTTCGCGCGAGATCGGCGCAAACAGGCCGCCCTGCTTGAGCAGCGGCGCGCGCCAGGCAAACAGCGCGAGGCTGCCGCCGATGAACACCATCAGGATCACGCAGGATGAACAGGCCCGCGCGCCGGATCGGTCGAGAAGGTGTGGACCGACGTCAGCACCCCCGAGCGCACCAGGAACGTGCCGATCAGCGACAGCGAGAAGGTGAGGATCGCCAGCAGGATGGTCCACACCTTGAGCGAATTGCGCTTTTCCATCACCACGGCCGAATGCAACAGCGCGGTGCCGGCGAGCCAGGGCATCAGCGAGGCGTTCTCCACCGGATCCCAGAACCACCAGCCGCCCCAGCCGAGTTCGTAATAGGCCCAATAGGAGCCCATCGCGATGCCGAGCGTCAGGCACATCCAGGCCAGCAGCGTCCACGGCCGCACCCAGCGCGCCCACGCCGCATCGATGCGGCCTTCGATCAGGGCCGCGACGGCAAAGGAGAACGCGATGGAGAAGCCGACATAGCCGAGATAGAGCATCGGCGGATGCACCGCGAGACCGAAATCCTGCAGGATCGGATTGAGATCGCGGCCCTCGACCGGCACCTCGGCCAGCCGCCGGAACGGGTTCGAGGTGAAGAGGATGAAAAGGTAGAAGGCGGACGCGATCCAGGACTGCACCGCCAGCACGTTGGCCTTCAGCGTCGCCGGCAGATTGACGCCGAACAGCGCGACCAGCGCGCCGAACAGCGCCAGGATCAGCACCCACAGCAGCATCGAGCCTTCGTGGTTGCCCCAGACGCTGGTGAACTTGTAGATCAGCGGCATCTGCGAGTGCGAATTCTCGTAGACATTGGCGACCGAGAAGTCCGACGTCACGTAGCAGATAGGTGAGCGCGCCGAAGGACAGCGCGACGAAGGCGAATTGCGCCAGCGCGGTGGAGTCGGCGAGTTTCATCAGCGCGACATCGCCCTTGCGCGCGCCGACGACGGGCGACCACGACTGGATCAGCGCCAGGGCGAGCGCCAGCACGAGCGCGTAGTGACCGAGTTCGGCGATCATGGCGATGGCTCCCGGTTCACCTTGCGCTTTGCTTGACGGGGCAGCGTTCGGCGCCGCGGTCTCCTGCCAGTGCCCCTGCTTCTTCAGGGTCTCGACAATCTCGCGCGGCATGTAGTTCTCGTCGTGCTTGGCGAGCACGGTGTCGGCCTTGAACGTGCCGCCGGGCTCGACGTGGCCCTCGGCGATGACGCCCTGCCCTTCGCGGAACAGGTCGGGCACGATGCCCCGGTAGCTGACCGGGATGTCCTTGTTGCCGTCGGTCACCTCGAAGCGGACCTGCAGATTGTCGCCGCGCTCCAGGCTGCCCATCTTCACCATGCCGCCAAGGCGAACGCGCTTTCCCGGAGCGGCCTTGTTATCGGCGATGTCGGTCGGCGAATTGAAGAACACGATCGATTCGCGCAGCGAAGCTGAGGATCAGCGCCACCGCGAAGGCGAGCACGCCGAGACTTGAGCCGATCAAGATGAGGCGCCGTTGTTTCCGTGTCATGAGCCTTCCAGTCCGAGCTCTTTCGTCAGTTCGCCGATGCGGCGCAGATTGTCACTGTTGCCGGCCAGCGCGGTGCGGGCATTGGCGGCAGCCGTCAGCGCCTTGTCGCGCTCGCCGAGCACCGAATAGGCCTTGATCAGGCGAAGCCATCCGTCGACGTCGGAGCCGTTCTCGGCCATGCGCTGGGCAAGGCGCGCGACCATGCCCTCGATCATTCCGTTGCGCTCGGCCGGCGCCATCTGCGCGGCGGCGGCGACCTGGTTCGCGTTCGGGCCCGGCGGCGCGACCGCTGCCGCCGACGAGGCCGGTCCGGCCGCGGCGGGACGCGGAGCGCCGGCGGCAGCCCCGGCTTCGAGCGCCTGCAAGACCCTGGTCCAGGCGCTGCAGGGCTTCCTGATTGCTGGCCAGCGCGGCATGCGCATCGGCGATCGCCGCCTTGGCCTTGTCGGGCTTTCCCAGCACCCGATAGGAGCGCACGAGCTGGATCCAGCCCGGGACGTCGGAGCCGTCCTTCTTCAGCCGTTCGGCCAGCCGCTCGACCATCGCCTCGATGGCACGCCATTATGTTCGGGCGGCGCGACCGCGGCCGGCCGTGCAGGCGGCGGCGACGACCGACGGGCCCTTCTCGTCGATCCGGGCGATGCGCATTCTTGACCAGCGGCAGCCATTCGGCGCCCTCGCGGGCTGCCGACGACCAGCGCGTTCCACCGCTTCAACGCCTCGTCGCGGCGGCCTTCCTGCTTGGCGCTGAGCCCGAGATAATATTGCGCCATCACGTCTTCGGGATCGGCGGCGTTGGCGCGCTCGAACAGGCCCTTGGCCTCCGGCGTCACCACGCCGTTGGACGCCATGACGATGGCTTCGCCGAGATCGCCGAGCCGCGCGGCGTCCGGACCGAAGATCTCCAGCGCGTTGCGCCGCGCCCTGACGGCGTCATCGAAGCGTCCGAGACGAAGATAGACCGGCGCCAGCAGTTCCCAGCCGCGCCCGTTCTTGGGATTGGCTCTCGAGATAGGTCTCGACCTCGGCGACGGTCTGCTCGATCCCCTCCGGAAGCTGTTGCCCGCCGGCCTCCGCGTTCATCGAGACCGGAACGAGATTGGGCGATCCCAGCGAAAGATAAGTGACGCCTGCGCCGAGCGGGAGCAGAACGATGGCGGCGGCGAGCGTCGCCCAGCGGTAGCGGCCGCGCCGGAACCGGCGCCGCGACGCGCGCTTGCGGCTTTGGCGGTCTCCGCGGCCGCGATCAGGCGGCGCGATACTTCGACCCGCGCCGCTTCGGCCTCGACGCTGCCGATCAGGCTCGCAGCCTCGTCGCGGTCGATCTCGTCCAGCTGGTCGCGATAGACGGCGATATCGCTTCCCGAGCGGACGGCCTTCTGACGCCGTGCCAGCGGCCACCAGACCGCGAGCACCGCCGCAAGCGTCATCAACGCGAAAATCGGCCAGAGAATCATCTAGTCACTTTACCGGGCGCTGCCTGAGCAGCCTTGTTTGCACCAACTTGCCGTCCTGATACCAAGGTGGGCAGAGGCCAACCTTGACATATATCAGATGCAGGCCGGGATCGATGGTCAAACGACGACGGCGCGCCGGATCGAAACCGGCGCGCCGTCAGCTAGAGCACTTCCATACCATTTCTGCCAGATACCAGGGATTACCAGGCAAAGCTGACGGAACCACCGAGCAGATGGACGTTGTAGTTCGGATTGTTGCCGGCCATCCATTGAACGTAGGCGGCCTGAGGCTGGTTCATCATCGCGGTGTACATGTAAGGCTGCATCGTGTCGTTATTCCAGTTGGTCACGCTGTTGCGCTCCCAGGCGTAGCGGAGCTTGAGTGCGACCTCGCCCTTCAGGCCAAGGCTGGTGACGAAATCCCTGTCGACGACGTATTTTCCAGTCAAGTCCACCCGCTGGAACGTGGTGTTCACATTCGGGAACTGGCCGGGATTGTTGGCGCCGCCGACGATTGATGGGTAGCCACCCGATGCCGGTCCGGTGCCGTTGGCAAAGAACAGCGGCTGGCTATTGCTCCCCATCGACAAGGTGTAGCCCAGGTGCAGATCGAACTTTTGCGGTATGACCGCATAGTTCACGCCAATGACGAAGGTATTCACGTTATCGCGAACATTCGTCGCCGTAAGTTGCGCAGCGGTATAGTGAGGCACGCAGGCGGCCGCCGTCGCCGTGTACGGGGCAAACATAGCGTGTTGCTTGCCGACAGGACGTTCTGGCTGCGCTGTTCGTTCATGTACGAAAACAGGAATATCACGTCGGGAGTGGCGGCATAGGCCGTCTCGACGCCCGGCGGCGTAGGATCGATCGCTGGTCAGACCTTCCTGGTTTTGTCGAGAAGATGTACGTATCGTTCTTGCAGATTGAAGGTCGGCGTGACCGTCAGATTGCTCAGCACCTTGACGTCGACGGCGAACTTGGCCTGGGCGCGGTCGCGATCATCGAGGTAGAGTTGCCGGTAGTAGGGCGAGTAATTCGTGGTGCCGTTGGGCATCCCCGTTGCGATGGTATCGGAGTCGGTTTGCCCGGCCATTGGAACATGCCGACATTGCCGAGGTAGTCATAGTTTTCTGCGCGCCGCTCCGACAGAGGGCACTTGCACGCGTCGTGATCCATGAGGTGGGTTTCCAGTCGGCGTAGACCTTGCCGGAGTTTTCGTCGGTGGAGCTGGCATCGGCGCGCGTCCAGTCGTAGTGCTCATAACCATAGGCGGCGCCGATATTCACCGAATTGACCGGCCGCCAGGTCGCCTCGGCGCCGGCATTCTGCTTGATATAGCCGAGCGACAGGGAATTCACCGTGCGTATAGACTGCCGGTGAGCCGCCGTCAGCAGCCGAGCGGCATCGGCGATGACCCAGTCGGAGATATTCAGCTCAGGCGTCTGGTTGTCGTAATCGTAATAGCGGTAGCTCAGCTTGGTTTTCAGATCGGGGGTGATCTGGGTGGTGACGACGTTGTTGACCAGCAGCGTATTGATCGACCCGTTCAGGCTTGTCACCCCGACCCCGCCTTGAGTGCGGATCAACGCCGGAATGGTCGACAGCGCAGCCGCCGGCAGCCCGCTTGGCACGGCCAAGCCACAGCGGTTGATGGAAAATGGCAGGAACGCATCGTTCTGCCGCATCCCGCTGTAGGCGACCGTTCCCATGTAGCGGCTGTTGAGCGGCAAATCCGCACCGAGCGTGCCGGTGACGCCGTTCATCTGGTTGTTCGGCGGCGTCGACATCATCGCAAGCGGACGCGGTTGCGTACCGTTGCCCGCACATGCCTGGCGCATGTAGTGCCGACACAGAACGGATTCTGCACGGTGTAGTTATTGAAATCGTCCTGATAGACGCGAGCCGTTATAGCCGACCATCGCGTTGAACTTCTGCCCCCAGGCGGACGTGCCCGAGTATTCGCCGTTGACGCCGAAGTTCTGCGTCGTATCGGCGACCGGCTTGGCGACATCGACGCGGGAACCGTTGTTGGTGCCCGTGAAAAGCACGCCGTCGACCTGGCTTCCGGTCCTGCGCATGTTGGAGTAGTTGGCCCTGATGTCCCAGTTGTCGGTCGGCGTGTAGCGATAATCGACAGCCGCCGTATCGCGCCGAATGCCGACATCGGTCGGGACAACATTCTGGTTGATGATGGTGCTGATCGCGTTGGTTTTGGCGGTTGGCGGCCGCCGGCTGGAATCGTTGGAAAACCCGCGACCTCCCGCAGCAGAACATCTGGGCGCCGATATTCGGATTGATCAGCGTCAGCGCGTTTCCGTTGGTATTGAACAGCGTGCTGGCGCTGGTGCTGTAGACGTGGGGCGTCTGGTCCCACATGAAGTTGAAATACTGCTCGCCGGCCTTTGACAGATAGGCGTCGTAACGCTGATCGCTGTAGCCGACGTTCTTGCCCCAGGCGTCGATTTCGTAGAGGCCATCCTTGCTGCCGGTGGCAACGTAGAAGTCGCCGATCGGCCCCGGCTTCAGATCCCGGTATTCGTAGAACTTCGCGAGGCTGCCCTGGCCCTGGAAGATGTGCCCGCCATAGGTCGGATCGTTGAGGAAACCGCGTCCGCCGACTTCGACGAAACCGTGCGTCCACCAGGGGGCTTCGACCGGGGCCGCGGCTTTGACCGGATATCGGCGTCGGCCGCCAGCGCGCCGGGCATCACTGGCGCCATGCCGAGCAATAGGGCCCCAGTTGCACATGAAAGAAGTACGCCAGATCGCGATTTCATTTTAGCCCCCCATGGGCAGTTAGTTTCGAGTCGAACGGTCGGTTCGTTCATTTGACATTCATTTACCGGTGGAGGAGCGCTCCCGACGGGCTGTTGGTTCCGTGAATCTGGGTGTGACAGTTCATACAGGCACGCCCCATGATCTGATAGCTGTTCGGACCACTGGTCAGAGCGTGACCAAATCCGTGGCACTCCGCGCACAGCCGGGGCCGCGAAATCTTCAGCATGAACTCGTTGATCGAGCCGTGAGCTTCATGACAGTTCAGGCAGTTCGCACGAACCGGCTCGTGTTCGAACAGGAACGGTCCGCGCTTCTCGGCATGACACTTGTAGCAAGTGTCGTTGATCGTCGCCGTCCTCAGCAGACTTTCATTCGCGGTGCCGTGCGGGTTATGGCAATCGGTGCAGATCATCTTGCCTTCGCGCATCGGCATGTGTGACGAGCGCGCCATTTGTGCGCGTTTATCCTTGTGGCACTGGAAGCAGGTCTCGGGCTCGTACACCGTCTTGAGCTGGAATTTGGCCGACACGCTCCGCATGATCGTGTGGCAATTGGTGCAGGCCACGTTGCGCACTTCGTGGATGCTGCCGGACCAATAGGTGCGGTCGCCCTTTTCGTGGCAGGCGAGGCAGATGGCGTTGTTTTCCTGGACGCTGCGCGACAGGTCGTCGGCGCGGAACGAAATGATGCCGCCGACGCCGCGGCCGCCGCCCAGTTTCACGTGCTGCGAACCCGCGCCATGGCAGTTCTCGCAGGCGAACTTGCCGGGCTGGGTCTTGCCGATGCGACCCATCAGGGTCTTCGAGAACGATTCGGCATGGCCGGCGTGACAGGTCACGCAGACCTTCTCGCCGACGAAGTGCGCTTCGACCGACCGGGCCGGCAGGCCTCGCCACGGGCGCTGGCGGCGCCGGCGCGGGCGTTCCGTTGCCGCGAAGGAAATCCTTCAGCGCGTCGACCGCGTTGTCGGCTTCGGCGAGTTTCACGCGGGGTTCTTGCGAGACCGACGGCTTGGCGCCGACGCGCTTGGCGAATTCAGCGAGTTCGGAATAGATCGCGTCGTCCTGCCGGGACGCCGCCGCCTTCTGCGCGGGGCGCCTTCAATTCGCAGCGACCGTTTGCGCAAAGCCCGCGAGCGCGGAAAGCGCGTCATCGCCGCGCTGGGCAGCCGCAGGCTTGGCCTTGGCTCCGTCGAGATCGAGCAACGCGGCGTAGATGCCCTGGCCCGAGGTCGGGAAGATGATCTGCTTGAGGAACCCTGGCCGAAGGAGAGATCGCCGACCGCGAAGGCGGGCTGAATAAGCCCGAGCACCGCGCCACCCACCAACGCCGACTTCAGAAGCGAGAGAAGCTTGGTCAGAGGCTGCGCGTAACATGCGCTCGCATATTGCGCGCCGCTGTCGAGGCATCCGTGAAGACCGCCTGACCTGCTCATCAAAAACGCCCCCGCGCTCAACCGTCGGCAATATCATCACCCGATTGTGAGAGACTGTGAGCCGTTGCCTCGACGCTTGATATTGCTAAAAAGACACACTGCGAACATTTCGACCGAAAAGACCAAATGCCGCCTACCTTTTTCAGATTTGTCAGGATCCATCGGATACTGGCGCTTTGCTCAGCCAATGAAGCAAAAATCAAGCGCTCCGGCGAACATCGCCAAAGGTCCGCAATCCGCATGCATCAGACCGCGCCTCGCCCCTGCGGCCGAACAGCGCACCACGGCGAAGTCGGCGGCAAACGACTATTACCTGGGAAATCACTTTCCGGACCTTTGGGCCAGCGCGCCATCGTCTTCACACAGCCACCTTCCCCAAAGCGGTGTCAGCTTCTTGCCATGGCGGCAGAAAACGAACCAGGATCGACAGCAATACGAATGGCAGGATCAGCACGCAGCCCGCAGCGAGTAAACCCTCCCTGCCCAAAACCGGCGGCTGATAATCCAGCAATCCCTTGCCGGTCTTGGCAATTTCCTGCCCGCCGATCACCACATTATAGCGCATCATCAAGACCGCGAGCAGGACCAGGCACGCGCTCGTGGT
Organism: uncultured Alphaproteobacteria bacterium; assembly: GCA_963735835.1. GTDB lineage: Bacteria > Pseudomonadota > Alphaproteobacteria > Rhizobiales > Xanthobacteraceae > Bradyrhizobium. The sequence goes on from CAVTNA010000045.1 coordinate 31,401, forward strand.
GATGGCTATGACCAGCGCCGGTCCGCTGGTGCCACGCCAAATGAGGAAGGTGATCACCGCGAGCGGCAGCACCGACCCAAGCCCGAATTGAAGGATGAAGAACGGAACAAGAAGAGGACCCTTAACAAACTCCATGATCACGTCGATCCCTTCGCGGCCGCGATAGACCATGCTGGCAAATTCCAACCCTTCCAGCAAAAGGGTGAACATCATGAAACCCCAGAGCGAATAGGCCATGACTTTCAGGCACGCCAGGTCGACCGGAACCTTGCGCAGCTTGCACGACACAACATAGAGCAGGATTACCAGCGCCGTACCGGAGATGATCGCGGAGAACAGAAAGATGGCCGGCATGAGATCGGAAGACCACCATTCGCGCGACTTGAGCGAACCGAATACGAATCCGACATAACCATGCAATCCGTGAGCACCGGGTATGCCGATGATCGCCAGCGCGAACAGCCACTTTCGATCGTAACCCATGGACTTGTCGGAGAGGTCGTCCGAGCCAAGCGTCGCCACGCGATAGACCCATCCCACCGGCCCTTTCGTCTCCCTGGCCGCGTGCACGATATAGGGCCGGAACACGAACCATGTCTCCAGCATCAACAGAATGACGTAGAAGGCGGCAGCGTAAGCAAAGATGGCGAATGCGGATGTCGTATGCGGCGTGATCATGGCGTTGAAGGCCCGCTCCGGATGACCGAGGTGCAGCAACAGCGGTATCGGCACCACAACCATGCAGCACAGCGAAACCAGCAGCGCGAAATGCGCCACCGGCTTCAATTGTTGGAAACCGAATACCTGATACAGGCTCGAAATCGTGAAGGCGCCGGCGACCAGTCCGGTCAGGTAGGGATAAACCACGATCAGTACGGTCCACGGGATCAACGTCTCGTTGGGATAAACGTAGCCGGTGAATTGAGAGGAGTGCACCAAGGTTTCCATCAGCCCACGTCCTTGTCGATGCCGATATAGAAGACATTCGGCGCGTTGCCGGTTTCCGGTCTCAACACGGAAACGCGATTATTCTGGATGAATTGGCTGATCGCGCTCTGCTTGTCATTGCGATCGCCGAAGATGCGCGCGCCGACCGGGCAAACTTCGACGCAGGCCGGCTGCAGCCCCTTGGTAATGCGATGGTAACACCAGGTGCACTTGTCGGTGACGCCCTTGTCCTCGTTGAAATAGCGCGCGCCATAAGGGCACGCCTGCACGCAATACTGACATCCGATGCAATAGGTGTGGTCGATAACAACAACGCCATCCTCGGTCTTATAGGTCGCGCCGGTTGGACATACCTGAACGCAAGCCGGATGGGTGCAGTGGTTGCACAGCTTGGGCACGAAGAACGCCTGTTCCACTTTCGCTTCCCGGTAGCGATCGGCGAAGCGATATTCGCCTTCCGAGCCGGAGGCCGCGATGTTCACCGGATCGGCCTGACAGTCGACGCGGGCGGTCTCCTCGCCCTCCAGGGTCACGTATCGCTCGACCCAGGTGCGGAAGTGATGGGCGTCCGGCGGAACATTGTTTTCCTTCTTGCATGCCTCGACGCAACGCAGGCAGCCGATGCATTTGGTGGCATCGACGCCGAACGCCCATCGGTGCTGGGTCCAGTCATATCCCGGGATCGCCGGGATCGGCGTCACCTCGGTTGCCGCCGCTTCGGCCGTCGCGGTGACGGTTCCCGACGCGACCGCACCCGCCGCCACGGCTGCCGCGCTGCAGGCAAGAGCGCTTCCGAAACAGCTCAGAAATTCCCGCCGTGCCTTCTGCTGGCCTTCGAGCTCTTGCTGGTCTTTCATTTGCGTGTGCTCCTGGACAACTGTTGTTCGGCCAAGTTCTATCTGCATGCCGCGCCGGCGTAGTAGGCCGCCACGTTTTCGGCATCCGCGTCGCTCAAGTCCCTTACGATTCCGGTCATCATGCCGTTGTTACGGGCCCCGCCCTTGTAAGCTTTGATGGCGTTGACCAGATAATCCTTCGATTGCCCGGCAAGGTTCGGCCAGGCTGCGTTGCTGGCGTGTCCGTCGGCGCCGTGACAAGCGGTGCACTTCGATGCGACCGCCTGGCCTGCCGATACGGCCTGCACATCCGGCGCCGGCGCCGCTTCGCATTTCAGTCCCGCGAAATAGGCGGCGAGATCGCCGGCATCTTCAGCGTTCATCGCCTGAGCCGCGGGGCTCATCATCGGATTGTTGCGACCGCCCGCACCGTATGCCTTGAGGGCTTCGCTGAAATATGTGGCGTTCTGTCCGGCGAGGCTCGGGCCAGGGAGATTTTTGCTGACGCCCTCCGCGCCGTGACAGCCCGCACAGGCCGCAGCCTTGGCTTTGCCGACGACGGGATCGCCCGCCTGAGCCGCCGTTTCAACCGGCGCCAGACTGAGCTTCGGCGAATGCGGATTGTGACAAACCGTGCATTGCTGCGTCCCCGCGTGGTCGGCGACCACGATTTGACGTTGCTGAAGCGGTCTCCCCGTCAGCCTTTCATGGCACAGCGTGCAAAGCTTTCTCGTGTCGGTCGGAACGACCAGCTTGAGATTCTTCGGGTGATCCGCACCGGTCGCCGAAGCCTTGAACGGTCCGAGAACATCGCGCTCGCCGCCGGCGCCGTGACACACCTCGCATCTAACAATCTTTCCGATGTCGGAGCTGTTGTGCACGCCATTGGACCATTCCGCGATTTGCTTCGCGTGGCACGACGCGCAATATCCCACCCCCTTGAATTTCGGTTTGTCCGAGGCGATCTCCGCTACCGAGTCACCCCTGTAGTGACCGTATTCATAAAACGAATTGACGGTGAAAAATCTCTTCGCGCCATATCCCGCCACGGCACACGCCAGGATTACCAAAATCAGTCTGAAAATATGTCGCGGCATGGCGTTCCCGTTTCGTGGGGCTATCCGGTCATTATCAAGATCAAGATGTGAGTGATCGAATTCGCCGCGCTGCCGGAATGTCGTCGGCCAAGTTCACGGCATCGGATGTGCTGCAAATTGTTCATCGGACTCCCCCTTCTGTCGGGAGGGCGCGGGGACGTTTCCCCGAAATTAAATTAGCGAAAAGCGAGTTCGAGTAATTGACGCAAATCAAATTCACCCGTCTTCCCGCAATAAAAGGTCTCGAGCCAATCGGAAAAATCCTTTGGCTGGCGTTGGTGAAGGAAGGATCGCGCTGATCAAACGGGGGCGCCGTGGCAGCCGATCGCGCAGGGCCCAGGCGAGCGCATAAGCGCGATCGCCGGGGCTCCGCGCCGACCCCGGATCGGTCTCGCTTGCGCTGTCAGTGCAGAACGTTGGGACGCGCGCCTCGTCGTCGTCGGGCGCGTCCCCAGCCGCCTTACGGCGTCAGCCAATGATGGCCGTATCGCCACCTATTCTGTCGGCAACCATTGCAGGCGGCCGCGAGAACCACAGCTGATACATGGTGACCAGCCACATGAAGGCAAAGCATCCCCCCATCAAGGCACCGGCGAACAATACGATCCAGGCGAATGGGTGAAACAGCTTGGTGAAATACCACGAGCTGACATCCATTACGATGGCGCAATAGGGTAGCGCGACGATCAAACATTTGAGCCAGACCGGCCGCACATAGGCGTGGGTAAACATCAGGCCCATGATGAAGAAGATGAAGGTCAGTCCGAACAAATGAATATGAGACACGCGAACCAGCGTGAAGACATCCGTTCCAGTATCCTGCTCCGTCACCTTTTGGATATTGTCGTAGTTGCTCAAATTCGGAAGATGCGGGTTGCTGCCGTCGTGACAACCCATGCAGCGCTTGTCCAGAATTGGCTTGATGGTCTTTTCGTAGACCGCGCGGTCCGAACCTTGTTGCACCCAGGCGATGATGGCCTTGGTTTCGTCGGACGGCAGCATGTTCGACATCGGTCCTTGCAATGCCGATTCGAGACGCGAGCCATGCCCGCTGCCGCTGTATGCGACGACAAGATCATCGTAGGAGAGCATCATTTTGTTGCCGATGCCCCGTCCGGCGTAGGTGTGAAAGACATAGATCAGGGCAAACATGTAGCCTAACCCGAGCACCAGCAGTGTCATCGTATACAAGACGCGCTGGCTGTATGGCAGCTCCGAATAATGACGATAAAGCCGGTGGAGTGGTGGCTGCTCAGACATGATCTATTCCCCTGATTCTTGCGGGCCATAAATGAGGCGACGGTCGCCGCAGCATGAAGAAGCGCACCAAAGCCCCAAGACTTGTTGTCCTGCTCATTTGGTGCCCGGTTTGGACGGCAATATCACAAATACCACCCCGCGAGCCTTCTGGCGCGTATAGTAGGCCGCAACGTTGCTGATATCCTGATCCGTCAGCACGTCGGACATTGCCGCCATCTGGGGACTCTTGCGCGCGCCCGTCCGATAGGCCTGCAAGACCTTTTCCAGATAGTCCAGCCGTTGCCCCGCCAGGGCCGGCAACCGTGGATCCACGCTGTTGCCGTTGACGCCGTGACAACGATCGCATCTCTGCGCCCATTCCTCGGCGCTCAGAGGCTTGCGCACGTTCGGCGGCTTCGGCTCGAGCCCCGCGTAGAAGGCCGCGATATTCTTGACGCCGCTGTCGTCGAGGGATGCCGCCAAGCCTTTCATGGTTTCATCGCTGCGGGTTGCCTGCTTGTAACCCTGCAGCGCGCTCGCGAGATACGTCGCATCCTGTCCGGCCAGGCTCGGTGTCGCCGGAGTTGTGCTCACGCCGTCCGCCCCGTGGCATCCCGCGCAGGAAGCTGACGCCGTCTCGCCGGTAGCCTTGTCGCCGGCAACCGGAGTTTCGGCTCGCGCGGGCTTTTGCAGCCCATAATAGAGCGCGATGTTGTTCATGCTTGCATCGGTGACGCTTGCCAGCATCGCCTTCATGGTGTCGTTCTTGCGCTGCCCGCTCTTGTAGGCCTTCATCGCGGCAACAAGGTATTTCGGATCCAGCCCGACCAGACTCGGCATGCCCGGAGTCTTGCTCGATTCCGCCGTCGCCGTGGCAGCCGGCGCAGCCGGCCGCCGCGGTCTTGCCCAGTTGAACCGGATCGGGTGCGGCAACGCTTGCATTGTTCGCAGCACTGTTTTGGGGCGGGTCCAGGCTGGCAAAGTAGGCGGCTGCCTTGAACAGCGCATCGTCGCTTAGCGGCCTGACCACGTTGTTCATTGCGCTTTCACCGCGAACGCCAGCCTGGTAGGCCTTCAGCTCGAGGTACAGGTAAGCCGGGCGCTGACCGGCAAGGTGTGGCACACCGGGACTTTCACTGACGCCATTCGCGCCATGACAGCCGGCGCAGGAAGATTCCGCGATGCGCTTGCCTTCCGCGATATCTTGCGAGTTCGCATATAGGGTTCGCAGCTCCGGACCGTCTTCGGAATTTGTTCTCGGTTGGGCGAACGCGCCGTCGAAACAGGCTCCGGCAAGAAACGCGCCGGCAATGGCTCCCGCCGCAGTCAGGGACGGGCGACGAAAGCAAGCGCTCATCTGCCGAAGAACCCGGACGCGTGCTTCGCACCGTTCGGAGAAGTTGCGTCGATTGATCCTTGCATCCCATCCCACCCTGCTGGCGCGCCTGTTAGTGCAATGATCCAAATCGGCTGCACCGGAGCATGCAAACGCAAGCACAGATCAAGGGACTCACACTGCGCAAATCCCTCTTGTCTGTGAAACCTGATGTTTATTTTTTGCCCGGCAGCTTGTGGCCGTTCGCCGCAAATGCCTCACCATAGGCATTGCGGGGGCCGCCGCCGGCCGGATTGGTATGGCACGCACCGCAGGCCTTCCCGGTCGACGCAGCGTACGCCGGCAATGCGGCCGCAGGTTTGGGAACGGCGATCGTCAGCGCTCCGCCAACTGCCAACGCCGCGACAACAGCTCCAAGGACTTTAACATTCATCTTTCATCTCCGTTGATGGGAACGAACTCGAAAATACCTATGCGAATTTTCATGCGAAAGATTTGATCTCGATCAACATAGTTGCTCGAATAACCCGGCTGTTCAAGCGCCAATGAGCGATGAATAGCGACTTCTTTTGATGCGGCAAGGTGAATGGCGGATGAACGCAGTGCAACGGATCGGCGATCTGGCTGCCGTGATTGCGTTGCCGCATGACATCGCAATTCCAGGAAATCAGAAAGTACGGGCCAGCCCTCTGGACGGCAGCCCAACCGCTGACAGCAGGAATGGTTCCGCGCGCGGTGAACCGTTGCGGGCATCTGCCTTCGCCCGCCCCATTTTGCTCAGTTCTTGCTGGCGATCCAGTCGAGAATTTCCGTGGATGCTACCGTTTTCTTCGGCGCATGGGGATTCAAGGTCCCGGCAATCGCACTCCAGCCGTTCTCGATGATCTCCCGGGCGAATTGCTTCGCATCGGCCTCCGCCTTGAACTTGCGGGTGGCGCGGACGCGCCTGTGCCCGCCGCTTTCGCGCTTCGGCGTGATGTTCGAACGATAGGAAACATACCAGATATCAGGCTCAGTCAAGCGATCAGCCTCAAACAATTTCCATGTAGCGCGGTCTCGGAAGGCAGTCATCCGCGGGA